>NZ_JAXGGI010000027.1:0-7561 GCF_034105445.1 Xanthomonas sp. LF07-6 | reverse complement strand
ACTCGGCGGCCACTCGTTGCTCGCCGCACGCATGGCCGCCCGCGTGGCAGCCGAGTGGCAAGTGCAGTTGCCGGTACGCGTGATCTTCGATCGTCCGACGGTGCGCGCCCTGGGCGAATGGCTACAGGTCGCGCGATTGCTGGTCACCGCGGCCGACGACGCCACAACGCAGGCGAGCGACGAAGTGCTCATCTAGGGCCAGCGGAAGGCGTATCGGTCGTGCCCCGTTGGCCACCCGGCCTTCGGGGAGCAGTCGTGCTCACAACAGGGAAGACGGGGACATCGATGAAGTTGGGGTATTCCGAGGAATTCGCGCGCAGTGTCATCGCCGAGATCACGCCGTTCCAGCATCTTTCTGGGACCGAGCATGTCGCGCCGCTGCTGTATTCGTTGATCCGCATGCTCAAGCCGCAGACGGTGGTGGAGTTCGGCAGCGGCTATACCACGCCGTACATCCTGCAGGCGCTGAAGGACAACGATGAGGACTTCAAGCTCAACCAGCGCCTGCTGCGCGAGCGGGTAGCCCGCCATTTCGCTGCCTTGGGCGCGGCGGATCGCCGTGCGCTGTCGCCGGATGATTGGCTGCTGGATCCCACCACCCAGGACATCTACGGGCAGGAGCCGGTGGTGCCGATCCCGTCGTTCTACGCCAAGCCGTACCGTCCGCGCCTGTACACCTTCGAGGTGTTGCCGGAAAACGACGGCTATGTGCAGCGCCTGGCCCGGCTGGTTGCCGATCTGAACCTGGACGGACTGTTTTCGCTGCATGCCGGTTGCCGGGTCAGCGATTACGTGGCGCACCTGCCGGCCGAGCGCCTGCCCATCGATTTCGCATGGAACGACTTCGGCAACAAGAAGCGCTTCTTCGACGAGACCTTCGCCCACGTGCGCAGCGACGGCGGGGTGATGGCGTTCCACAACACCACCAGCAGCGAGAAGGACCACAAGGCCGACCTGGACCAGGTCTTCGACGGGCTGCGCCCGTTGCTGGATGCGCGCAAGGCCGAATTGCTGACCTTGCTGGAACCGCACAAGTTCACCCAGCGCAGCCTGACCGTGGTCCGCAAGCTGAGCGAGTTCAAGGAAGAGTTCTTCCATGACCTGACGGAAGAGTACGACCGCAGCCTGCTCAAGCTCGCGCGCGCGCGCGGCGAAATCCTGGCGTGATCGCAAAAAGGACCGAAACGATGAACGCTGTCGACATCCTCAAGACGTGCCAGGAACGTAGCATCCGCTTGCACCTGCATGGCGCAGACCTGCGGATCGTGGCCACACATGGCCGGCTCGACGATCAGCTCAAGCAGCTGGTCCGGGACAACAAGCACGCGTTGGTCGATCTGCTGCAATCGCAACAGCCGCAAGCGCTGGCTGCAACAGCGCACGCGGGCGGCAGTGTCGTGCTGTCGCTGGCCCAGGAGCGGCTGTGGTTCCAGCACCTCTACGATGGCGATAGTGCGGTCTACAACATCCCGCTGGTCCTGGAAAGCGCCGTGCCCGTCGGCGAAGACGCGATGCTGGCGGCGCTGCGTCACGTCATCGATCGGCATGAGCCGCTGCGTACCGTGATCGTCAATCGGGACGGCATCGCCGATGCGCAGTTGCTGGATGTCGCCGATTTCGCCATGGTATGCCATGGCGAAGTGCCCGACGATGCAGCGCTGCATCTGCAGCTGGCCGACGCACAAACCCGCAAGCCGTTCGACCTGTGCGCCGACTTCATGATCCGCGCAGCGTTGCTGCACCGCCCCGGCGCAGGGTCGATGCTGTACTTGACGCTTCACCATATCGCCGCCGACGGCGGCTCGATCCATCTGTTGCTGGAAGAGCTGAACCACGCCTACCTCGCGTTCGCCGGTGGCGAAACACCTGCGCTGGCGCCGTTGGCGCAACGCTTCTCCGACCACGCTTCCTGGGAGCGCGAGCAACTGCAAGGCGAGCGTTTGCAGCGTCATCTGGACCACTGGCGGCAGCGCTTGACCGGCGTCCCGTTCATGCACCGCTTTCCGCTCGACAACTCGCGTCCGCAGGCCCCCGACCATGCCGGGGACCGGCATCGCTTCGGCCTCGACACGGAAACCAGCGAACGTCTCGAGCGGCTGGCATCGGCCCAGGGCACCACCTTGTTCTTGCTGATCCAGGCTGTCTTCGCCGTGTTCATCGCGCGCTATAGCGATACGGACGACGTATTGTTCGGCACGCCTGTCGCGAACCGGCACCCGCCAGGAGCGGCCGGCCTGATTGGCTACTTCGCGCAACTGGTGCCAGTTCGCGTCCGGCTCGACGGCTCGACGCCCTTCACCCAGGTGCTGGCCAGCGTCGGCGCTCGGTTCGTCGACGACATGGCGCACCATCATGTGCCCACCGGCATGATCGTGGATGCGCTCGGAGTCGTGCGCCAACCCAATGCCAATCCTTTGTTGCAACTGGTGCTGGTGTACGAAGAGAGCGGTGCCGCCGCACCCGCCGAAAAGCATGTGGCGACGCTGACGCGCACGGCCGTGAAGCGTAGCGAAACCGGAAGTAAGTTCGATCTGGCGCTGATCGCGCGCCATGACCAGTCAGGATTGAGCTTTGCGTGGGAATATGCGTCTGCGCTGTTCGAAGCGGGCACACCGCAACGTCTGGCAGCGAATTTCCTGCGTCTTCTGCATTCCATCGCCGAGGCACCGGAGACGGCGGTGGGCCAGCTGCAATTGCTGGCCGAACAGGAGGGCGTCTTCCTGGCCGCGGCCGGTGCGGGGCCGGAACTGAGCATTCCCGCCAGTTCCGTGCACGGCCTGTTCGAACAGTATGTTCGCCAAGCTCCGCATGCGGCCGCCGTGATTCACTCCAGTGGGTGCGTGACCTATGCAACGCTGAACGCATCAGCCGACGCATTGGCGTGGCAGTTGATTGATCGCGGCATCGGCCGTGGCGATATCGTCGGCATCTGTCTCGAACATCCGCGCCTGTTTCCGCTGGCCGCCTTGGCGATCATGAAGGCGGGCGCGGCCTACCTGCCGCTGGACCCGCGCCTTCCCGCACGACGTATCGCGCACATGATCGACGACAGCCGCGCCCGGCTGTGGCTCGTCGACAGCGCTGCGCTGGCCGCCAATGCCGGCCATGCGAAATTGCTGGACATCGGCGCCGCATGCGATACCGGTCAGACGACGCCACGGCCTGCCCCGGATCGGGACATCCGCGCCGACGACCTGGCCTACGTCATCTATACCTCGGGGTCCACGGGCATGCCCAAGGGCACCTTGCTGGAGCACGCGGGCGCGGTGAACCTCGCCATCGGCCAGCGTGCGCTGCTCGACCTTGATGGAAAAGCGGGCAGGCATGCGCGGGTATTGCAGTTCTCATCGATCAGCTTCGACGCGGCGACCTGGGAACTGCTGATGGCGTTGTGCAACGGCGGCGCGTTGGTGATTCCCGATCCCGCGGTCAAGCAGGATCCGCCCGCGCTGGCCGCTTTGATCGCAGGACAGGGCGTCACCCATGCGACCCTGCCGCCGGCCTATCTGTCCTCGTTGCAGGATGGCGCATTAGACGGACTGACCCACCTGCTGGTCGGCGGAGAGGCGATCGGCCGCGCCGATGCCCGCCGCTGGATGCACGGACGCACCTTCTACAACGCCTATGGTCCGACCGAGGCCACGGTGTGCGCGACGCTCGGCGTCTACACCGGCGAGGATCGCGTGCACATGGGGCGTCCGCTGCCCAACTACCGCTGCGCCGTTCTCGACGACCAGGGCAAGCGAGTGCCGGTGGGCGTTCTGGGCGAACTGCACATCGCGGGCATCGGCCTGGCCCGCGGCTACCACGACCGACCGGCGCTCACCGTGGAACGGTTCGTGATGCTCGGCGTCGACGGAGCGCCGCCAGAGCGTTGGTACCGCACTGGGGATCTGGTGCGCTGGTTGCCGTCGGGCAATCTGGAATACGTCGGCCGGCGTGACAACCAGGTCAAAATCCGTGGCTTCCGGATCGAACTGGGCGAAATCGAAACCGCGCTCGCCGAGTATCCGGATATCGCTGCCGCGCACGCACGCACATGGGAAGACTCGCACAGCGGCAGCGTCCGCATTGCCATCTATTACCAACTGTCTGGCGATGTCGATGGCCAGGTTGACAGCCGCGCACGCATTCGCCAATTCCTCGAAGACCGTCTGCCGGACTACATGGTCCCGTTGGCCTATATTCCCCTGATGGCGTTGCCGCTGACGGCGCACGGCAAGATCGATGCGGCTGCGCTGCCGTTTCCGGCGGAAGCCGACTTGGCGCAAGATGGGTACGTGCCTCCCGCGACCGCCACGCAACAACTGGTGTGCGCGGTGCTGGGCGAACTGCTGGGCAATCCGCGTGTCGGCATCCGCGACAGTTTCTTCGCGCTGGGCGGCGACTCCATCCTGTCGATCCGTGCGGTGGCCAGGATCAACGCACACGGCCACCGTCTGAGCTCACGCCAATTCTTCGATGCCAGGACCGTGGAGGGTATCGCCGCCGCCCTGGATGCAGCCGTCGGCGATACCCGCCAGGAGGATGCAGGTCCCAGCCGCGGCGCGTTGCGTCCATTGCCGATCCAGCGACGTTTCCTGGCCATGCGCGAGGGCTTCGACGACCGTTACCTGCAATCGCTGCTGCTGCATGTACCGGCGGCCGCCGATGCGCGTTTCTTCACGCAGTTCCTGCACGCACTGTATGCCCGGCACGACGTACTGCGCCTGCGCGTGGATGGCGCCGACAGTGCGGCCGCAACGGTATGGTTCCAGGAATCGGAAACGGTCGATCCGGAGTCTGCGCTGACCGTGCTGCGACTCGATGAAGCCGATGCGGAACGCCGTTCGCGCCACATCGCGGAGGCCGCCGAGGTATGCAAGGACGGCATCCGCCTGGAGGGCGGCCCGCTGTTCGCCATGCTCCTGTTCGATGCCGAGCAGGCAGTCCACCGTCGCCTGTTGGTGGTGTTCCATCACTTCATCGTCGATGGTGTCAGTTGGCGGATTTTTCTCGATGACCTGAAATTGGCGTTCGCACAGCACGTGCGCGCCGAACCGTTGCTGTTGCCGCCAGCGGGCACGCGCTACCAGCAATGGGCGCAACAGGTCGCCGCCTGGCAGGAGCTGACGCCGCCACCGCCGCCCGGCACGGCGGCGGTGGCGACCGACAGCACATGGATAGGCACCGCATCCGGGCGCGAAACGCTTGCCGACAGTGTGGCCGTGACCGCGACGCTGGGCGCCGACCCGACCCGTGCGCTGCTGCAGGATTGCAATCGCGCGTACCGTACCCGGATCGACGATCTGCTCCTGGCCGCACTGGCGGTCGCGCTGCACGAGTGGCGCGGAGTCACCGAGCAGGATGTGTTCCTGGAATCGCATGGCCGCGACGAAGAACTGGCTGCCGGCACCGATCTGGGCCACTGCCTGGGCTGGTTCACCTCGCTGTATCCGTTGCGTCTGCATGTGGGAGGAAGCGACGGGAACGCGTTGGCCGACCTCATCCGCCATGTGAAGGAGGCGCGTCGCAGGGTGGCGCATCTCGGGCTTGGATTCCTCCAGGGAGCCAGTCTGCAGGCAAGGCCGGAAATCCTGTTCAATTATCTGGGCCAGTTCGACCAGCAACTGGGCGCAGGCCACGACTTCGCCCGCGCATCGGAATTCACCGGCCATGACGTCGATCGCCGGCGCCACCTCGATGCGCTGCTGGTGTTCAACGGTCGTGTGGCGAATGGAGAGCTGGTCTTCCATATCGACGCCAGCGGACTGCGATTCACGCGCGAGGATATGAACGCGCTGGCGGCCTGCTTCGAGAGCGCGCTGCAGCGGGTCGTGGCGCATTGCGGCAGCCAACGGCTGAGCCGGTCGACACCGTCGGACTTCGCGCTGTGCGCGCTCACCCAGCACGACATCGATCGTTGGCAGGCGCAGTTCGGCGAGCTGGAGGATATCTATCCTGCGACCGGAAACCAGTTGGGCATGCTCTACCACGCGCAGTTGCAAGGAGGCACCGGCTACCTCACGCAGAACGTCATGCGATTCGAACACGATTTCGATCCATCGGCGTTTCGCCAAGCCTGGCAGTGGGTGGTGACGCGCCACGCTGCATTGCGGACGGTATTCGTCGGGCTCGACCGCGAACAGCCACTGCAGCTGGTCCTGGCCCAGGCTTCGCTGGACTGGCAGGAACAGGTGCTGGAGTCGGCGGACATGCAAGTCCAGCAGCGCGTCATCGACGAACGGCTGCGTCAGGACTATCTGGCGCCGCTGGACGACAAGCGCGCACCACTGGCGCGCTTCACCCTGTTGCGAACCATGGAAGGGCGCGCGGTGTTCGCCTGGACCTGTTCGCATGCGATTCTGGACGGCTGGAGCCTGGGCATCGTCTATCGCGAAGTGATCGATGCCTACGAAAGCCTGCGAGCCGGCCGGCCGCCGCGGTCGCAAGCGGCCAGCGGGTTCCGTCGCTATGTGGAATGGGCGAATGCACGCGACCGGCAAGCGGCCGTTGCGTTCTGGACAGAGGAACTGTCCGGACTGGCGACGGACAGCGCCATCGGCATCGAGCCGCCGGTGCCACCGATGGCGCCGGGCAAGGACGCGATCGGATGGTCGTTGCCGGCCAACGATCTCGAGGCGTTACGCCGCTATGCGGCGGCGCACGAGCTCGCCATCAGTACCCTGGTCCAGGCTGCCTGGCTGTATCTGTTGTCGCGCTATCGGGGAACGGACGTCGCCGTTACCGGGATCACGCTTTCCGGTCGTCCCGCCGAGCTCGCCGACGTCGAGTCGGTGGTCGGCATGCTCGTCAACACGGTGCCACTGGTCGCCAGGATTCCGTCTGCGCAAGAGGTTGCCGGCTGGCTGCAAACCTTGCAGCAGCGCCAGCAGCTGCGTGAAGGACATGGCCACCTGCCGTTGGCCGAGATCGTGAAGCTGGCCGATCTCGCGCCGGATGGGTCGCTGTTCTCCAGTGTGCTCGGCTTCCACAGCCAACCGGTGGAGCAGGCGGCGTCGGCGATGCGCCGCAGCGGCGTGAAAGGCGGAGTTGCCAACGAGAACACGCACTATCCGCTGGTGCTGGGCGTATCGCCGCACGGCGGCCTGCACTTCACGTTGACCTACGAAACGTCGCGCTTCAGCCGTGAGGCCATGCTGCGGCTACGCGATCACCTGCAGATCGTGCTGCGTGCATTGGTAGCGCCAGCCACGCGGATGGTGGGTGATATCGACCTGTACACACCGGCGGAACTGGCCGAACTGGCGTCGCTAGCCGAGGCGCAGCCACTGCAGCGGCCGGCGCCGCTGCTGCCGCAGTGGCTGGCGACCCAGGCGCAGCAGCGCGGGGCCGCCCCGGCGCTGTTGCTGGAGGGCCGGGTGCTGGACCATGCCGGACTGGAGGCGCGCAGCAACCAGCTGGCGCGCGCCCTGCTGGCGGCCGGGGTGGTTCCCGGCGACCACGTCGGCGTGTGCCAGCCACGCAGCCTGGACATGGTCGCCAGCGTGCTCGGCACCATGAAAGCCGGTGCGGTGTATGTGCCGCTGGACCCTGGTTATCCGGACGAGCGCCTGGCCTT
>NZ_JAXGGI010000026.1:0-11985 GCF_034105445.1 Xanthomonas sp. LF07-6 | reverse complement strand
CTGCCTGCTAGGGGGCAAGACGGTATCTGCGGGAAAGGCGAGGCGGGCAGGGCCGCTGGGGCGGGCAGGAGATTCGCTGTTGCGAATCCCCAATCCCGAATCCCAAATCCCAGCTCCTCAGGCATTCTTGTTGTGCCGGCGCATGATGCGCTGCTTGTCGCGGGCCCAGTCGCGGTCCTTGGCCGCGTTGCGTTTGTCGTGGTCCTGCTTGCCCTTGGCCAGCGCGATCTCGAGCTTGATCTTGTTCTTGCTCCAGTACATCGCGGTGGGTACGAGGGTGTAGCCGTCGCGTTCGACGCGGCCGATCAGCTTGTCGATCTCGTTCCGGTGCAGCAGCAGCTTGCGCGTGCGGCGGTCGTCGGCCACCACGTGGGTGGAGGCCTGGATCAACGGGGTGATCTGCGCGCCGAACAGGAACAGCTCGCCCTGGCGCACGAAGGCGTAGCTCTCGCCGATGTTGGCGCGGCCGGCGCGGATCGACTTCACCTCCCAGCCCTGCAGGGCCAGGCCGGCCTCGTAGCGGTCCTCCAGGTGGTATTCGTGGCGCGCGCGCTTGTTCAGGGCGATGGTCTTGTTGGCCGTCGCGCCGTTTGCTTTATCCTTGGCGGGTTTCTTGCTCATCTTGCTATTGTCTCCGATTCGGGGCCTCCCGAACGTCTTGGTCCCACTTCCGTCCCGAATGCCTATCATCCGCCGCAGCGCTCTGGTCGAACACGCCGCAACGCGCATGTTCGATCTGGTCAACGACGTCGCCGCCTATCCGCGCCGGTTCGCCTGGTGCGATGCGGCGCATATCCTCGAGCAGAACGACCGCGTCCTGGTGGCGCGGCTGGACCTGGGTCTGGGTTCGTTCCGCACCTGGTTCACCACCGAGAACAGCCTGCAGCGCCCGGATCGCATCGATATGCAGCTGCGCGACGGTCCGTTCAAGCGCCTGCAGGGGCAGTGGACCTTCCAGGGCTTCAACGAGCACGCCAGCAAGGTCAGCCTGATGCTCGACTTCGAACCCGCCTCGCGCCTGCTGGGGCCGGCGCTGGCGCTGGGCTTCCAGAGCCTCGCCGACCGCATGGTCAACGACTTCGTGCGCGTGGCCGACCGGGAACAGGCCTAGCCGCCATGCAGATCGAGGTGGTGCTGGCCTGGCCGGAGCGCTTCGTGTCGCAGCGGCTGGATCTGCCGGAAGGCGCGACCGTCGCCGATGCGCTGGCCGCCGCCGCGTTGCCCGAAGCGACGCCCGGCATGCCATGCGCGGTCTACGGCGAAGTCGCCGCGCCGACGCGGCTGTTGCAGGACGGCGACCGGGTGGAACTGCTCAGGCCGTTGCTGATCGACCCGAAGGACGCCAGGCGACGCCGCGCCAAGCCGCGCTGAGCGGCGGGGCGCGACGCGGCCGCCGGCTCATTCGCCGCGGCGCTGCTTCTTCTTGTCCTTGGCCAGGTTGCGGCCGAACTGGCGCACGCTGTTCTTGGCCAGCTCTTCGTCCTGGTCCGGGAAGTAGTCGCCTTCCCAGCGGGTGACCATGTCGTTGTCGAAGAACACGACGAAGTTCTTGATCTCGGTACGGCCCACGCGATCGACACGCTCGGTGGAGGTGTAGTCCCAGCGCTGCGCATGGAACGGATCCGGGATCGAGGGGCTGCCCAGCAGCGCGCTGACCTGCTGCTTGCTCTGTCCGACCTTCAGCTGTTCGACGGCCGACGGCTTGATCAGATTGCCCTGGTAGATGGGCTGCTTGTAAATGATGCCGCAGCCAGCGGTGGACAGGGCAACAGCGGCGACCAGCAGGAGATTGCGCATCGGGGACAGGGCTGAATGAAATCACGTCGATGATACACTCCCGGCGACCGCCGCGACCCATTCCCAGGCAGCTGGCGATAAACCAGCTATGAACGGAGACGCCATGGAATCCCACGATCTGCGCAAAGTCGGCCTGAAGGTCACGCACCCCCGGATGCGCATCCTCGAGCTGCTGGAGCAGAAGTCGGCGCGGCACCACATGACCGCCGAGGAGATCTACCGGCAGTTGCTGGACCACGGCGACGAGATCGGTCTGGCCACCGTGTACCGGGTGCTGACGCAGTTCGAGGCGGCCGGGCTGGTGCTCAAGCACAACTTCGAGGGCGGCCAGGCGGTGTATGAGCTGGACCGCGGCGGCCACCACGACCACATGGTGGACGTGGATACCGGCAAGATCATCGAGTTCGAAAGCGCGGAGATCGAGGAATTGCAGCGCAAGATCGCCGCCGATCACGGCTACGAACTTGAAGAGCACTCGCTGGTGCTGTACGTGCGCAGCAAGCGGCCGAGCGGCAAGAAGGGCTGAGTTTTCCGCTGCCGGGTGAATCCGGTCAGCGTGTCGCCCCTTCCTGTGCGCCAGATGCACTGGGGCTTCGCCACGTACCCTCACCCCAACCCCTCTCCCGGTGGTAGAGGGGCTAAGGATTCTCCCTTCTCCCGTCGGGAGAAGGTGCCCCGCAGGGGCGGATGAGGGTAAGGGTGTCGCCTGGTGGATCGGTCAGCTGGTCGCTCTGCGCCGAACCCTCACCCCAACCCCTCTCCCGGTGGGAGAGGGGCTTTTGATGCTTTCTGTGACCTGTGGCGCCTGGGCAGGGCTGCACTGCCAGGCGCTGCCCGATCGCCAGCCACTCAGCCCGCGCTGAGCAGCAGCCGCTTGGCCGCGGCGCGGGCTTCCTTGCTGACCTCGACCCCGCCCAGCATCCGTGCCAGTTCTTCCTCGCGCTGGCGCGGGGCCAGCAGTTCCACCGAGCTCTGGGTCATGCCTTCGACCGGCGCCTTGCTGACCCGGTAGTGGGCGTGGCCCTGGGCGGCGACCTGCGGCAGGTGGGTCACGCACAGCACCTGGCGCTGCTCGCCGAGCGCGCGCAGCTTCTTGCCGACGATGTCGGCGACGGCGCCGCCGATGCCCGAGTCCACTTCGTCGAAGACCATGGTCGGGACCGCGTCCAGGCCCAGCGCGGCGACCTCGATCGCCAGCGAGATGCGCGACAGTTCGCCGCCGGAGGCGACCTTGCGCAGGGCGCGCGGCGGCTGCCCGGCGTTGGCGGCGACCAGGAACTCGACCCGCTCGGCGCCGGCCGGGTCCGGCCGTTCGGTGTCGTGCGGCTCGAGCTGGATCAGGAAGCGCCCGCCGCCCATGCCCAGTTCGCCGATCAGCGCGGTGGTGTCGTGCGAGAGCGCCTGCGCGCCGCGGTCGCGGGTGGCGGTCAGGGCGGCCGCGGCGTCGCGCCAAGCCTGGGTGGCCTGGGCGATCTCGGCGTCGAGCACGTCCAGCCGCTCGCCGGCGCCGCGCAGGCTCTCCACTTCGGCGAGCAGGGCGTCGCGGTGGTCGGCCAGCGCGTCCACGCCGATCCGGTGCTTGCGCGCCAGGTCGTGCAGGCGGCCGAGCTTGCGTTCCATCTCGTCGAACTGCGCCGGGTCGGCATCCAGGTCGTCGCGGACCCGGTCGATCAGCGCCAGCGCTTCCTCCAGCTGGATGCCGGCGCTGTCGATCAGCGCCTGCACCTCGGCCAGGCGCGGGTCGTACTCGCCGACCTTGCCGAGTTCGTGGCGGGTCTGCTGCAGCAGGTCCAGCACCGCCGGCGCCTCGTCGCCGTTGAGCCGCTGCGCCGCGCCCTCGCAGGCGCCGATCAGCGCGGCGGCGTGGGCCTGGCGGCGGTGGTTGGCGTCCAGGGCGGCGATCGCCGCCGGGTCCAGGTCCTCGCGCTGCAGTTCGGCCAGCTGGTGCTGCAGGAAGCCGATGCGGTCGCTGACGTCGCCCTGCGCCAGCAGGGTCTCGCGCTCGCTGAGCAGGCCCTGCCAGCGGGCGGCGGCGGCGCGCACCGCCGCCCGCTCGGCGTCGTTGCGGGCGTAGGCATCGAGCAGGCCGAGCTGGCTGCCGCGCGAGAGCAAGGCCTGGTGTTCGTGCTGGCCGTGGATCTCGACCAGGTGGCCGGCCAGCTCGGCCAGTTGCGACAGGGTCACCGGGCGCCCGTTGATCCAGGCGCGCGAGCCGCCGTCGGCGCGGATCACGCGCCGCAGCTGGCAGTGGTCTTCGTCGTCGAGTTCGTTCTCGCGCAGCCAGGCGCGGGCCTGGGCGGGGGCGACGAACTCGGCCGACAGCTCGGCGCGGTCGGCGCCGTGGCGGACCACGCCGCTGTCGGCACGCAGCCCGGACAGGAAGCCGAGCGCGTCCACCATCAGCGACTTGCCGGCGCCGGTTTCGCCGGACACCACGGTCATGCCGGGGCCGAATTCCAGTTCGGTGCCGCGTACGACGGCGAAATCCTTGATCGAGAGATGTCTGAGCATGGGGTCTGCATCCGGAGCCGCGCAACGCTAGCATGCGCGGGTAGGTGGGCCAATGACTTGCCAAGCCGGCGTGCAGACATTATCTAAGGACCAGTCTCACGGGTTGATTCCATGCGCGCTTCCCCGGTCCATTCCAGCCTCGATCCGCGTGCCCGGCAGCTGCTGCGCACGCTGATCTCGCGCTATATCCGCGACGGCGAGCCGGTCGGCTCGCAGACCCTGGCCCGGCATGCCGGGCTGGACGTGAGCCCGGCGACGATCCGCAACATCCTGGCCGACCTGGAGGATGCCGGGTTGCTCAGCTCGCCGCATACCTCGGCCGGACGCGTGCCCACCGCCACCGGCTACCGGGTGTTCGTCGACAGCCTGGTGCAGATGCGCCCGCCGGCCGAAGGCGAGGTGGCACGGCTGCGCGCGGAGATGGCCAATGCCGCCGGCACCCAGGCCTTGCTGGGCAGCGCTTCGGAGCTGCTGTCGGCGATGACCCACTTCGTCGGCGTGGTCAGCGCGCCCAAGCGCGAGCAGTTCGCGTTCCGGCACATCGACTTCGTGCCGCTGGACGCGCGGCGGGTGCTGGCGATCCTGGTGTTCGCCGACAACGAGGTGCAGAACCGGGTCATCGAACCGCGCAAGGCTTACGAGCCGGCCGAACTGGAGCGCGTGGCCAACTATCTGAACCGGCATTTCGCCGGGCGCGCCCTGGCCGACATCCGTGCCAGCCTGCTGCGCGACCTGCGCCACGCGCGCGACGAGATGGAGCAGCTGCTGGCGCACAGCGTCGAACTGGCCGAGCAGGCGCTGGCCCCGGCCGGCGACGACATGGTGCTGGCCGGGCAGACCAAGTTGATGGGCGTGCAGGACCTGTCGGACCTGGAGCGGCTGCGCGAGTTGTTCGAGGTCTTCGCCAGCAAGCGCGAACTCCTGCAACTGCTCGAACGCACCATCCGCGCGCCGGGCGTGCGCATCTTCATTGGCGAGGAAACCGGCATGGTGCCGCTGGAGAGCGTGTCGCTGGTGACCGCCCCGTACATGGCCGGCGGCCAAGTGCTGGGCGTGCTGGGCGTGATCGGCCCCAAGCGCATGGACTACGACCGGGTCATCCCCCTGGTCCAGACCGCCGCCGACGTCCTCGGCGCCCGTCTGGACCCATCCCCGCCCGGCGACCGCTGAGTCACGCGCAGGGGGCGTCCGCAGCGCCCTCCGCCAGCCGACCGTCCCGCCGTACCAGGCGAATCCCCAATCCCGACTCCCCGGCTTTTCAGCAGCCGAATGGCTGATCATCCCGGATTCACTTGAATCCGCCCGCACCGCCCACATAGGTGGTCCGGTAAGGCGGGACGTACCCCGCCAGGGACCCGGACATGACGCAAGAGCACCCCGAATTCGATTCCGAACACCTGACCGAGGCGCAGCAGCCCTCGACCGATCCGCTGCAGGCGGAGATCGAGACGCTGCGCAGCGAACTGGCCCTGGTCAAGGCCGACGCCCTGCGCGAGCGCGCCGACCTGGAGAACCAGCGCAAGCGCATCGCCCGCGACGTGGAGCAGGCGCGCAAGTTCGCCAACGAGCGCCTGCTCGGCGACCTGCTGCCGGTGTTCGACAGTCTGGACGCGGGGCTGAGCGCCGCCGGCAGCGAGCCCAGCCCGCTGCGCGACGGCCTGGAACTGACCTACAAGCAGTTGCTCAAGGTCGCCGCCGACAACGGCCTGACCCTGCTCGACCCGACCGGCGAGCCGTTCAACCCCGAGCATCACCAGGCGATCAGCCAGGCCGAGGCCGAGGGCGTGGCCCCGGGGCATGTGATCCAGGTGTTCCAGAAGGGCTACCTGCTCAACGACCGCCTGCTGCGGCCCGCCCTGGTGGTGGTGGCCAAGCACGACTGAGCGCGCCGGCCGCCCGCGCCTGAACCCGGCGCGGCGGCGGTGGAACGCTAATTTGCGGCGATGGCTTGAATGACCTGCAGCCATCCCTATATCCGAACCAGATCCCGGCACTGGCCGGCTACACGACCTTTCAGGAGTCATTGCAATGGGCAAGATCATCGGCATCGACCTGGGCACGACCAATTCGTGCGTGGCGATCATGGACGGCGGCAAGGCCCGCGTCATCGAGAATTCCGAGGGTGACCGCACCACGCCTTCGATCGTCGCCTATACCAAGGACGGCGAAGTGCTGGTGGGCGCCTCGGCCAAGCGCCAGGCCGTCACCAACCCCAAGAACACCTTCTACGCGGTCAAGCGCCTGATCGGCCGCAAGTTCACCGACGCCGAAGTGCAGAAGGACATCGGCCTGGTGCCGTACAGCATCGTCCAGCACGACAACGGCGACGCCTGGGTGGCCACCGCCGACGGGCGCAAGCTGGCCTCGCAGGAAATCTCCGCGCAGGTGCTGGAGAAGATGAAGAAGACCGCCGAGGCGTTCCTGGGCGAGACCGTCACCGAGGCGGTCATCACCGTGCCGGCGTACTTCAACGACAGCCAGCGCCAGGCGACCAAGGATGCCGGCCGCATCGCCGGCCTGGACGTCAAGCGCATCATCAACGAGCCGACCGCGGCCGCGCTGGCCTACGGCCTGGACAAGGGCCAGGGCGGCGACCGCAAGATCGCGGTGTACGACCTGGGCGGCGGCACCTTCGACGTGTCGATCATCGAGATCGCCAACGTCGACGGCGAGAAGCAGTTCGAAGTGCTGGCCACCAACGGCGACACCTTCCTGGGCGGCGAAGACTTCGACAAGCGCGTCATCGACTACCTCGTCGAAGAGTTCAACAAGGACCAGGGCATCGACCTGCGCAAGGATCCGCTGGCGCTGCAGCGCCTGAAGGACGCCGCCGAGCGCGCCAAGATCGAGTTGTCGTCCTCGCAGCAGACCGAAGTCAACCTGCCGTACGTCACCGCCGACGCGTCGGGCCCGAAGCACCTCAACATCAAGCTGACCCGGGCCAAGCTCGAGGCGCTGGTGGAAGACCTGGTCAAGCGCACCATCGACCCGTGCCGCACCGCGCTGAACGACGCCGGCCTGCGCGCCAGCGACATCACCGAGGTGATCCTGGTCGGTGGCCAGACCCGCATGCCGAAGGTGCAGCAGGCGGTGGCCGAGTTCTTCGGCAAGGAGCCGCGCAAGGACGTCAACCCCGACGAGGCCGTGGCGCTGGGCGCGGCGATCCAGGGCGGCGTGCTGGCCGGCGACGTCAAGGACGTGCTGCTGCTCGACGTGACCCCGCTGAGCCTGGGCATCGAGACCCTGGGCGGCGTGTTCACCAAGATCATCGAGAAGAACACCACCATCCCGACCAAGGCCTCGCAGGTGTTCTCCACCGCCGAGGACAACCAGTCGGCGGTGACCGTGCACGTGCTGCAGGGCGAGCGCGAGCAGGCCCGCTACAACAAGTCGCTGGCCAAGTTCGATCTGTCCGGCATCGAGCCGGCGCCGCGCGGCCTGCCGCAGGTGGAGGTGTCCTTCGACATCGACGCCAACGGCATCCTGCACGTGTCGGCCAAGGACAAGAAGACCAACAAGGAACAGAAGGTCGAGATCAAGGCCGGCTCCGGCCTGTCGGACGACGAGATCCAGCGGATGGTCGCCGACGCGGAAGCCAACCGCGAGGAAGACAAGAAGTTCCATGAGCTGGTGCAGGCGCGCAACCAGGCCGACGGCCTGATCCACGCCACCCGCAGCGCGATCACCGAGCACGGCAGCAAGGTCGGCGGCGACGTGATCGGCAAGGTCGAGTCGGCGCTGGCGGACCTGGAAACCGCGATGAAGGGCGACGACAAGGGCCAGATCGAGGCCAAGACCAAGGCGCTGGAAGAGGCCGGTCAGTCGCTGTATGCGGCCGCGGCGGCGGGCGAGCAGCAGTCGGGCGGCAACGCCGGCGGCGCGCATGCGTCCTCGGCCCACGCTGACGACGTGGTCGACGCCGAGTTCACCGAGGTCAAGGACGACAAGAAGGCGTGATCCAGCCTTAAGGAATCGGTTTTCGAAGGAGCGGTGCTCAGGCTCCGCTCCTTCGCCGTTTTAAGGTTCCCGGTTTCATCGCCGCTATGACCGATCGCTACAGGATGCCCGTTTTGAACCATTCCCCATTCCCCATCGCCGATTCCCAGCCATGAGCAAACGCGATTATTACGAAGTGCTGGGTGTGGCCCGCACCGCCAGCGACGACGAGCTGAAGAAGGCCTATCGCCGTTGCGCGATGAAGTACCACCCGGACCGCAATCCCGGCGACCAAGCCGCCGAGGCCGCGTTCAAGGAATGCAAGGAAGCCTATGAGGTGCTGTCCGACGGCAACCGCCGGCGCATGTACGACGCGCATGGCCACGCCGCATTCGAGCACGGCATGGGCGGGATGGGCGGCGGCCCTGGCGGCCCGGACATGGGCGATATCTTCGGCGACATCTTCGGCAACATCTTCGGTGGCGCCGGCGGTGGCGGGCGTGCGCCACGGCGTGGCGCCGACATCGGCTACGTGCTGGAGCTGGACTTGGAAGAAGCGGTGGCCGGCATCGAGCGCCGCATCGAGATTCCGACCCTGAGCGAATGCGAGCACTGCCACGGCAGCGGCTCGGAGGACGGCAAGGTCGAGACCTGTGGCACCTGCCACGGGCGCGGTCAGGTGCGCATCCAGCGTGGCATCTTCGCCATGCAGCAGACCTGCCCGCAGTGCGCCGGCCGCGGACAGATCGTGCAGAACCCGTGCGGCGTGTGCCATGGCGCCGGGCGCGTGGAAGAGACCAAGGTGCTGTCGGTGAAGATTCCCGCCGGCGTCGACAACGGCGATCGCATCCGCCTGTCGGGCGAGGGCGAGGCCGGTCCGGCCGGCACTCCGCCGGGCGATCTGTACGTGGAAGTGCGCGTGCGCGAGCACCCGATCTTCCAGCGCGACGGCGACGACCTGCACTGCGAGGTGCCGATCCGCATCTCGCAGGCGGCGCTGGGCGACACCGTGCGCGTGGCCACCCTCGGCGGCGAGGCGGAGATCCGCATTCCGGCCGAGACCCAGACCGGCAAGCTGTTCCGCTTGCGCGGCAAGGGCGTGCGCTCGGTGCGCAGCCGCAGCGAAGGCGACCTGTACTGCCGCGTGGTGGTGGAGACGCCGATCAACCTCACTGCCGACCAGCGCAAACTGCTGGAACAGTTCGAATCCACCTTCACCGGCGAGGACGCGCGCAAGCATTCGCCGAAGTCGGCGACCTTCATCGATGGCGTGAAGGGGTTCTGGGACCGGATGACGTCGTGAGGTGAGCCGGGATTAGGGATTCGGGATTAGGGATGACCAGCCTGCGACTGTTGGAAGCCGGGATTCGTGATGGTCCCGGTGTTGTTTCCCGCAGTGCTTTTGTGGGAGGGGCTTCAGCCCCGACGCTTTACCGTTAAAGCGTCGCGGCTGAAGCCGCTCCTACAAGTGGAATGCTTCGCCGCTGAGCGGAGTGAGAAATAGAAATTCTTGATTCCGGATGTTGTTTGGACTTCTCCCGCATCCTGGCCCCTGTTGCAGGAGCGGCTTCAGCCGCGACGCTTTCTCGTCGGAGCGTCGCAGCTGAGGCCGTTGTTGCTGAAAGCCCCCGCAACACGGCGCATGCACGCGCCTCTTGGCGCTCTTGCGCCGGCGCTACACTACGGCGATGAACGCTTCCGCCGACAGCTCCGCTGCAAGTCATCTCATCCATGGCCGCCGCCAGCGCCCCGACGGGCCGGTGCCGGTCGACGTCATTTCCGTGCAGTCGCAACTGGTCTATGGCCACGCCGGCAATAGCGCGGCGGTGCCGCCGTTGCGCGCGCTGGGCCTGCGCGTGGCCGAGATCCCGACCACGCTGCTGAGCAATGCGCCGTTCTATGCGACCTTGCGCGGCAAGGTGCTGCCGTCGGACTGGTTCGCCGATCTGCTGCTCGGCGCCAGCGAACGCGGCCTGCCGCAACGCGCGCGCATGCTGGTATCCGGCTACTTCGGCAGCGTCGGCAATGGCGCCGCCTTCGCCGACTGGCTCGACGCCACGCTGCCGCAGTGCCCGACGCTGCGCTACTGCCTGGACCCGGTGATCGGCGATACGCATACCGGTCCCTACGTGGAACCGGGCCTGGAAGCGATCTTCGCCGAACGCCTGCTGCCGCACGCGTGGCTGGTGACACCGAATGCGTTCGAACTCGGCCGGCTGACCGGCATGCCGGCACTGGCGCAGGACGAGGCGATCGCCGCGGCGCGTGTGTTGCTGGCGCGCGGTCCGCAGTGGGTGCTCGCACACAGCGTCGGCGGCGATGCCGGGCAATTGGTGACGCTGGCGGTGAGCCGCGAGGCGGTCTACCGCTGGTGCTCGCCATTGCTGCCGGTGGATGTCGCCGGCACCGGCGATGTGTTGATGGCGCTGCTGGTGGCCTTCCTGCTGCGCGGCGACAGCTTCGAGGCGGCGATCGGTTGCGCCATCGCCGGCGTGCATGCGGCGCTGGAGGCGACCCTGGCCGCAGATGTGGAAGAACTGGACGTGCTGGCGGCGGCGCCGGCTGCGCTGGCCACGCCGCTGCGCTTCGTCGCCGAGCGCCTGGCGTGAGCCTGCGCCCGGTCGTCGGCATCGTCGGCAGTGCCGGCGCCTATGGCCGCTGGCTGAGCCGCTTCTTCCGCGAGCGCATGCAGTTGCAGGTGATCGGCCACGATCCGGCCGACCCGCAGTCGCTGGCGCCGGAGGCGCTGCTGCAGCAGGCGCAGGTGCTGATCTTCTCCGCGCCGATCCGGCACACGCCGGCCTTGATCGGCGAGTACGTGCAGCGCGCCGGCGGCCGCGAGCGCGACCATCTCTGGCTGGACGTCACCTCGGTCAAGGCCGCGCCGGTGGCGGCGATGCTGGCCTCGCAGGCGGAAGTGGCCGGCCTGCATCCGATGACCGCGCCGCCGAAGTCGCCCACGCTCAAGGGCCGCGTGCTGGTGGTCTGCGAGGCGCGGGTGGCGCAGTGGCAGGCCTGGCTGCAGCAGCTGTACGCGGCGCTGGAAGGCGAGTGCGTGCGCACCACGCCCGAGCACCACGACCGGGTGATGGCGCTGGTGCAGGCGATGGTCCACGCCACGCATCTGGCCCAGGCCGGCGTGCTGCGCGAGCATGCGCCAGCGCTGGGGCCGTTGCAGGCGCTGCTGCCGTACCGCTCGGCCTCGTTCGAACTGGATACCGCGATCATCGCGCGCATCCTGGCCTTGAATCCGGCCATCTACGAAGACATCCAGTTCGGCAATCCGCATGTCGGCGATGTGCTGGACGGGCTGATCGCGCAGCTGTCGCGGCTGCGCGATCAGGTCGGCCGTGGCGATGATGCGGCGCGCGCGCAGTTTCGTGCCGAGTTTCTCGACGCCAACCGGCAGGCGCTGGGCGAGGCGGCGATCGCGCAGGGCAACTACAGCTACGAACGGGTGGGGTACTTGCTCGCCGATCTGACCGAGCAGGCCACGCTCAGCGTGTACTTGCCGGAAGACCGCGCCGGCTCCTTGCGCGCGCTGCTGCACGTGTTCGAGCGCCATGGGGTGAATCTCGCTTCGATCCACTCCTCGCGCACACAGGCGGGCGAGCTGCATTTTCGGCTCGGCTTCGATCCGGCCAGCGATGCGGGGGCGGTGCGTGGCGCGGCGGCAGAGATCGATGCCAGTGGGATCGGGCGGGTGCTGGCGGGGTGAATTGCACAGCACGCCGTCGTGGC
>NZ_JAXGGI010000025.1:0-21859 GCF_034105445.1 Xanthomonas sp. LF07-6 | reverse complement strand
AACTTTTTCACTTCGTCAACACCTTTTTGAAGAGGTTTCTGACGCCCTTGCCGCGTTGCCGTGAAGGCGTTGCGTCAGGGGAGGGAAAGTATGGCCCCAAATCGGGCGCTTGGGAAGAGGGTGTGAAAACTTTTTTCACTCTCCCCTCGCGGCGAGCCTGATGGCGGTCTTCCGGCCCCGCCAGAGCATCCACTGCCGGGAAGTAGCGATTGCTCTGTGGATAGACGGACCGACCTTAGATCGACTGCTCTCTATCTATATAGAGCATGCGCCGCAGCATCTCCTCGGCCCTCCCGCCGCTGCGGATCAGCCGCAGTGGCCGGGTGCGGCCTCACCCGGCGATCAGTTGCACCCGGGCAAACGTCCGCTTGCCGACCTGCAGCACGCCTTCGAAGCCCGGCGCGAAGCTCTGCTGCGGATCCTCGACCACCTCGCCAGCCACGCGCACCGCCCGCTCCTTGAGCTTGCGGCTTGCCTCGGAGTTGCTGGCGGTCAGCCCCGCAGCGGTAAGCAGCGCGGCGATCCGCAGGCCTTCCGCCGGCACGGCGACCTGCTGCAGCGGCAAGGCGCTGGTGTCGCCCTGCCCGGTCACCACGGCGTGCCAGCCGACGATGGCCTGCTCGGCGGCGGCGGCATCTTGGAAGCGGGTGGTCAATTCGCGCGCCAGGCGCAACTTCACTTCACGCGGATGCAGACTGCCGGCCTGCACCTGCTGGCGCAGCGCCTGCGCTTCGTTCACGCCGATATCGAAGGACAGCAGTTCGATCCAGCGCCACATCAGCTCGTCGCCGATCTTCATGGTCTTGGTGACGATGTCGATCGCCGGTTCGCTGATGCCGATGTAGTTGCCCAGCGACTTGGACATCTTGTTGACCCCGTCCAGGCCCTCCAGCAGCGGCATGGTCAGCACGATCTGCGCCGGCTGCCCGTAGTGCTCCTGCAGGCCGCGGCCCATCAGCAGGTTGAACTTCTGGTCGGTGCCGCCCAGCTCGACGTCGGCCTTCAGCGCCACCGAGTCGTAGCCCTGCACCAGCGGGTACAGGAACTCGTGGATGGCAATGGACTGCTGCGCCGCGTAGCGCTTCGCGAAGTCGTCGCGCTCGAGCATGCGCGCCACGGTGTGCTGGCCGGCCAGCCGGATCATGTCGGCCGCGCTCATCTGCCCGAACCATTCGGAGTTGAAGCGGACCTCGGTGCGCTCCCGGTCCAGCACCTTGAACACCTGCTCCTCGTAGGTGCGGGCGTTGGCCAGCACGTCCTCGCGGGTCAGCGGCTTGCGGGTGACGTTCTTGCCGGTGGGGTCGCCGATCATCCCGGTGAAGTCGCCGATCAGGAAGATCACCTGGTGTCCCAGGTCCTGGAACTGGCGCATCTTGTTCAACAGCACGGTGTGACCGATGTGCAGGTCCGGCGCGGTGGGATCGAAGCCGGCCTTGATCCGCAGCGGGCGGCCGCTGCGCAGGCGGGCCTCCAGTTCTTCACGCTTGAGGATTTCGTCGGCACCGCGGCCGATCAGGACAAGGGACTCTTCGATCGTGGACAAAACAGTAACTCCGGCGAATGGCGTCAACAAACGTGAATGGCGTTAAGAGCGAGTTAACCGTGCAGCCAGGTGAAAATTCGAGCCGGCTCAATGGTTTGACGCGCTGTGGAACGATGTTTATGGTAGCCGAGTTTTGAGCTCGCGCTTCGGGCTCGTGAGGAAGCCTTGATGCCCAACAGTGATCAGGAACGCGCGCGCCGGCAGCGGTTCCAGCAACGCCTTCACGTTCTCCACGACACTGCGCTGCATCGCAAGTTGAAGGAACATCTTCCCGCCGGCCGCTGGACGCGCCGCCACTGGATCCACGCCAGCCTGTTCGCCACCATCGGCGCGATGGTCGCCACGATCGTCCCGGGCTTTTCCAACGCCATCGACGTGCCGCTGCAGACCACGCAGGCGACGCTGGCGCTGCCGTTGCCGCCGATCTCGCTGGCGCAGCAACAGCAGGCGGCGATCACCGACAACTGGCAGGTGGTGCGGATCGAGTCCGGGCAGACCCTGGGCTCGGTGTTCGAGAAGCTCGGCCTCCCCGCCACGGTGATGCAGCGGGTGCTGGACCATCCGGGCACGCACGACGCGCTGACCAAGCTGCGTCCGGGCGCGGAAATCGGCTTCGACCTGGCGACGTCGGGCGATCTGCGCGCCCTGCGCTTCGACCGCGATGCCACCCACCGGGTGGAGCTGTCGCTGCTGGACGACGACATCAAGGAAAAGGTGATCGAGCGCGAGACCAGCACGCGCACCGTGGTCACCAGCGGCGAGATCACCAGTTCGCTGTACGTGGCCGCACGCAAGGCCGGGCTGTCGCCGTCGGCGATCGCGACGATGACCGACGAGATCTTCAAGTACGACATCGACTTCGACAAGGACCTGCAGCCGGGCGACCGCTTCAGCGTGGTCATGGACGAGACCTGGCGCGAAGGCGAGCGCATCGACACCAGCAAGATCCTGGCCGCGACCTTCACCACCCGCGGCAAGACCTACAGCGGCTTCCGCTTCGAGCGCGGCGGCAAGCCGGCCGAGTACTTCGACGTGACCGGGCGGCCGCTGAAGAAGAGCTTCATCCGCATGCCGGTGTCCTACAGCCGCATCAGCTCCACCTTCGGCGCGCGCAAGCACCCGGTGCTGGGCACCATGCGCATGCACAAGGGCATCGACTACGCGGCGCCGACCGGCACCCCGATCATGGCCGCCGGCGATGCGCGGGTGCAGTTCGTCGGCACCCAGCGCGGCTACGGCAACGTGGTGATCCTGGATCACGGCAAGGGCTACAGCACGCTGTACGGGCACATGTCGCGCTTCGGCGGGATCAAGGCCGGCCAGCGCATCAACCAGGGCACGGTGATCGGCTATGTCGGCATGACCGGCATGGCCACCGGTCCGCACCTGCACTACGAATTCCGCGTGGACGGGGTGCAGCGCAATCCGGCCTCGGTGACGATGCCGCCGCCGACCCCGCTGGCCGGGGCCGAACTGGCCGCGTTCCGTGCGCAGACCTCGCCGGCGCTGGCGCGCATCCAGCGCGTGGAGAAGCTGATCTACGCCGATGCCGGCGAGCCGGACGCGAAGAAGAAGAAGGTCGTCGCGTCGTCCAAGGCCGCCACGTCGCACGACGCCGGCTGAGCGCCGGTAGCCGGTTCCGCCGCGCCGCGCATTGACGGGCGGCGGCGCCTGGCCCACGCTGCGGCGCCGACCGCCGCCTGGTGTCTTGCATGCCCTCGCCTTCCGCCGTTCCCGACGACGCCCTGTTCCTGGGCCTGATGTCCGGCACCAGCGCCGACGGCATCGATGCCGCGCTGGTGCGCTTCGACCACGACGGCAACCCGCAGCTGCAGCTGGGGCGCACCTATGCGTGGGCACCGCAGCAGCGCGCGGTGCTGATCGCGCTGGGCGAAGGCGGCGACATCGCCTCGCTGGACGCGCTGGGCCAGCTCGATGCAGAGGTCGCGATCGCCTTCGCCGAGGCGGCGCTGCGCCTGCTCGACGACGCCGGGGTGGCGCCGGCCGCGGTGCGCGCGATCGGGTCGCACGGGCAGACCGTGCGCCATCGCCCTCTGGCCGACCCCGCCTTCACCTGGCAGCTCGGCGACGGCAACCGCATCGCCGAACTGACCGGCATCGCCACGGTCTGCGACTTCCGCCGCCGCGACGTCGCCGCCGGCGGCCATGGCGCACCGCTGATGCCGGCCTTCCATGCGGCGATGCTGGGGGCGGCGCACGAGGACCGGGCCGTGCTCAACCTCGGCGGCATCGGCAACCTGACCTTGCTGCCGGCGCACGGCGCGGTGCGCGGCTTCGACACCGGCCCGGCCAACGCGCTGCTCGATGCCTGGTGCCAGCGCCATCGCGGCCAGCCCTACGATGCGGGCGGCGCGTTCGCCGCCAGCGGCGCGGTCGACGCCGACCTGTTGCAGCGCCTGCTGGCCGATCCGTGGTTCGTGCTGCAGCCGCCCAAGAGCACCGGGCGCGAGCAGTTCCACCTGCGCTGGCTGGAGGCCTGCCTGGACACCCCGTCGCCTGCGCCGGCCGCGGTGCAGGCGACGCTGCTGGAACTGACCGCGGCCACCATCGCCGATGCGCTGCTGGCGCAGCAGCCGGCGACCCGGCAGTTGCTGGTGTGCGGCGGCGGCGTGCACAACCCGCTGTTGCTGGCGCGGCTGCAGGCGCGCTTGCCGGGGGTGCAGGTGCACTCGACCCAGGCGCAGGGCCTGGACCCGGACTACATCGAAGCGATGGGCTTCGCCTGGCTGGCCCGGCAGACCCTGGCCGGGCTGCCGGGCAACCTGCCGTCGGTCAGCGGCGCGCGCGGGCCGCGCATCCTCGGCGCGATCCACCCCGCGTAAGCGAGGCGTCGGGATTCAAAAGCCGCTGCCGGCTGGCAGCGCGCGCAAGGCCGCGATCGCCTCCGACAGCGCATCCACCTCGCGGTGCTCGAACCCGCTGCGCACGTCGTGCTCGCTGGAGAACAGGCCCTGCTCGATCAGCGCCAGCACCGCCTGGCGCTGGGTCCAGCCGCGCGCGACGGCGATGCGGCGGATGCGTTCGAGCAGGAACGGGTCGATATCGCGCAACACAAGGTCGCTCATGCGGACTCCCGGGCGGCGGCGCACGCGTGCGCCGTTGCCCATCATCCCCGTCCGGGGACGGCCTTTCAATCGCTGGACGGCAATGGCTGTGAGGGAGTTGCGGATGCGCGCCTCGTACACACGCGGCTGCTATGGCCGAGAAACCCAGCGATCAGGGTGTTTTCTGCACGCCCTCCTCTTCCCTCATTCGTGGCTCACGCCAGATGAGCCAGATGATCATCGGTAACGCAAGGATGCCAATCGCAGCGGTATAGACAAAGAACGGAGGATAGCCCCAGGCGTCCACGATCTTGCCCCATTGACTGGCGATCGACTTGGCGGGAAGGCTCCACAGGGTTCCGAACAGAGCGTATTGCGTCGCCGTGTAGTTCGGACTGGTCAGCGATGACATGTAGGCGATGAAGGCCGTCCCGGCGATACCGTTGGCCACGTTGTCGGCGCTGATCGCAGTCGCCAGCCAGGCGATCCCGGGGTGGATGCTGGCGATATGCGCGTAGATCAGGTTGGCGCCACTAAGCAGGACCAATCCGATCAGCAACGTCCGCGCTATGCCGTAACGACGGACCAGGATGCCTGCCAGAAAAGCGCCGACGATCGTCATGAGGATCCCATAGACTTTGGAGACCAATGCGATCTGTTCCAGCGTAAACCCCATGTCCAGATAGAACGTATTGGCCGCAACGCCCATCGTGGTGTAGTTGAGTCGGTAGGTGATCACCAGGGAAAGGGACAAGATGCCCACCTTCCAGCCCATCCGCGCAAAGAAATCGACGAACGGGCAGATCACGGCACCGATGCACCAAGCAACCGTCGCTCTGATCCACGCCGGCCAACGCTGCGCGCGCGTGCGGAACGCCTCCACCATGGGTTCGATCGGACGTATTGGACCGCTGGTGCCCGTCATGGGTTCGGCAATGCAGAGCGTCGTGACAAGACCGACCAATCCGCAGACCGCCATGATCAGGTAGGACGCCTTCCAGCCCAGTTCTGCCGCCAAGGTCAGGGCACCGGCGCCGGTACAGATCAGCGCCAACTGGTAGCCAGCCTGATAGGCGGCGACCATCGCGCCTTGCGTATCGGCCTGAGCCGCCTCGATTCGATAGGCGTCCACGACAATGTCCTGGGTTGCCGCGGCGAAAGCAGTGCAGACGGCAAGCAATGCCACCGCGCGCGCGTCCAGCGCGGGATTGGCCAGCGCGAGTGCGACCAGGCCGGCAACGACGCCGATCTGTGCAACCAGCATCCAGCTACGCCGCCGACCAAGTCGCGAGAGAACCGGGATCGGCAGACGGTCCACGATCGGCGACCAGAAGTACTTCAACGAGTACGCCAGCCCGACCAGACTGAAGTAGCCGATGGTGGTCCGGTCGATGCCGGCCTGGCGCAGACGCGCCGACAGCGTGGTCAGCACCAATGCGAACGGCAGCCCCGAGGAAAATCCCAGAAACAGCATCGCCCGCACCCGCGGGTTGGCGTATACGTCCAGCGACCGCCACCAAGCGCCCAGTGCTCCGATCACGTGCGGTAGTCCACCGTGAACGGCGCGTGGTCGGAGAAGCGCTGCGCGGTATAGATCGAACAGCCCTGCAGGCGCTCGCGCAGGGTCGGGGTGACGAACTGGTAGTCGATGCGCCAACCGACGTCGTTGGCGCGCGCCGCGCCGCGGTTGCTCCACCAGGTGTAGTCCTGGCCGTCCGGATGCAGCGCGCGGTAGGCGTCGACCCAGCCGCGGCCGCTGGCCGCATCGGCCTCCTCGGCGCGGTCGGCGCACAGGCCGTTGAGCCAGTCGCGCTCGGCCGGCAGGCAGCCGGAGTTCTTCTGGTTCGACTTCCAGTTCTTGATGTCCAGCGCCGAGCGCACGATGTTCCAGTCGCCGCACAGCACGTAGTCGCGGCCGCTGTGCAGCCACTCCACCAGGATCGGCCGCAGCCAGTCCATGACCTGGAACTTGTAGCCCTGGCGCAGCTCGCCGGAGGACCCGGAGGGAATGTAGAAGGACACCACGCTCAGGTTGCCGAAGCGCGCCTCGATGTAGCGGCCCTCCTCGTCGAACTCGGGCCAGCCCAGCGCGGTCCGCACCTCGTCCGGCTCGCGCTTGCTGTAGATGGCCACGCCGCTGTAGCCCTTCTTGGTGCTGGCGTCGCGGAACCAGACCCGGTAGCCGTCCGGCAGGAACGCCGGCCCGGCCAGCTGATGCTCCTGCGCCTTGGTCTCCTGCACGCACAGCACATCCGCCTGCTGGGTGGCGAACCACTCGAAAAAGCCCTTGGTGGCGGCCGACCGCAGGCCGTTGGCGTTGAAGCTGATGATGCGCATGGAAGAGCCGGGAATGGGGAAAGGGGAAGAGGGAATGGTGAAAAGCATAGCGGTTGTTCCGTCTTCGCGGTCCTGCTGGGGTACGCTTTATCGATTCCCTATTCCCGTTTCCCCATTCCCGGCCCCCCAATGACCGACTACCGGCACCGTTTCCTGCAACTGGCCCTGGACGTGGAGGCGCTGCGCTTCGGCGAGTTCACGCTGAAGTCCGGGCGCCTCAGTCCGTATTTCTTCAATGCCGGGCGCTTCGATTCCGGCGCCAGCATGGCGCGGCTGGCGGCGTGCTACGCCGATGCGGCCGACGCCGCCGGGCTCGACTTCGACCTGCTGTTCGGCCCTGCCTACAAGGGCATTCCGCTGGCGACGGCGGTGGCCTGCGAGTACGCGCGGCGCGGGCGCGATTTGCCGCTGGCGTTCAACCGCAAGGAAGCCAAGGCGCACGGCGAAGGCGGCAGCCTGATCGGCGCGCCGCTGGCCGGCCGCCGGGTGCTGATCGTGGACGACGTGATCACCGCCGGCACCGCGATCCGCGAGGCGCTGGGCATCATCCGCGCCGCCGGCGGCGAACCGGCCGCGATCCTGGTCGCGCTGGACCGCCAGGAGATCGCCGCCGAGGACGACCGCCGCTCGGCGGCGCAGGCGGTGGCCGCCGAGGCCGGCGTTCCTGTGGTCTCGGTCGCGCATCTGGGTGACCTGCTTGCATTCATCGACGGAAACGCAGACCTTGTCGGCTTCCGCGAACCGCTGCTGGCCTACCGGGCCCGCTACGGTTGCGCTTCGTCTGGCTGACAGCAGGGGGCTGCCACGATGCCGATCCGACCACGCACTCGCGTCCTGCCGGCGCTGTTTGCGCTGCTCGCCTTGCCGGCCGCCGCGCAACAGGCGTCGGCACCGTCCAAGAAGCTGTACTGCTGGAACCAGGGCGGCCAACGCACCTGCAGCGACGCGCTGCCGCCGGAAGCAGTGAACCAGGCGCGCGACGAGTTCAACGCCACCAGCGGCATGCGCAGCGCCGAGGTGGGGCGTGCGCTGAACGCCGAGGAACGCGCCGCGGCCGCCGCCGACGCCGCGCAGCAGCGCGCCGACCAGGCCGCGCTGGAGACGCGCAAGCGCACCGACCAGGCGATGCTGCTGTCGTACCAGACCGAGGACGAACTGCGCCGGGTGTTCGCCGAGCGCATCGGCATCGTCGACAACAACATCCAGACCGCGCGCTACAACGTGGAGAGCCTGCGCCAGGGCCTGATCGGCCTGCTGTCCGGCGCCGGCGCGCGCGAGCTGGCCGGGCAGAGCGTGCCGGCCAAGACCGCCGACGACGTGCAGCAGCGGCACCGCGCCCTGCTGTGGCAACTGCGCATGCAGAAGAACTTCGAACAGCAGCGGCTCGGCCTGGATCAGGAAATCGAGGACGTGCTGCAGCGCTATCGCGCGGCCCGGGGCAACGGCCCGGCACAGTCCGCGACCACCGCCGGCGGCTGAGCCGTCGCACACGCCGGCGCCCGGACCAGTCCGGGCGCGCGACGCCGCCTCAGAAGGTCGGCGCCAGGCCCGGCAGCACGGCCTGCAGCTGGGCGCGGAACAGCGCCTTGATCCGCTCCAGCGCCGCCGCGTTGTCGGCTTCGAAGCGCAGCACCAGCACCGGCGTGGTGTTGGAGGCGCGCACCAGGCCCCAGCCATCCGGGAAGTCGGCGCGCAGCCCGTCGATGGTCAGCAGCCGCGCGCCGGCGAACGGCGAGCCCTCCTGCTGCGCCTGGGCGACCAGCTCGGCGACCAGCGCATGCGCGTCCTGCCCGTCCACCGGCAGCTTGATCTCCGGCGTGGCCACGCTGTCGGGCAGTTCGGCCAGCACTTCCGACGGCGATTCCTCGCGCTGGGCCAGGATCTCCAGCAACCGCGCCGCCGCGTACAGGCCGTCGTCGAAGCCGTACCAACGCTCCTTGAAGAAGAAGTGGCCGCTCATCTCGCCGGCCAGTTCGGCGTCGGTCTCGCGCATCTTCGCCTTGATCAGCGAATGCCCGGTCTTCCACACCAGCGGGCTGCCGCCGTTGCGCAGCACGTAGTCGGACAGCTTGCCGGTGCACTTGACGTCGTAGATCACCAGCGCGCCGGGATTGCGTTGCAGCACGTCGGCGGCGAACAGCATCAGCAGACGGTCCGGGTAGATCACCGTGCCTTCCTTGGTGACCACGCCGAGGCGGTCGGCGTCGCCGTCGAAGGCCACGCCGAGGTCGGCGTCGAAGCGCCGCACCGTCTGCACCAGATCCTCGAGGTTGTGCGGCTCGCTGGGATCGGGATGGTGGTTGGGGAAGGTGCCGTCGACGTCGCAGTACAGCGGCACGACCTCGGCACCGATCGCTTCCAGCAGGCGCGGCGCCAGTTCGCCACCGACGCCGTTGCCGGCATCGGCCACCACCTTGAGCGGGCGGTCCAGTTGCACGTCGTCGGCGATGCGCTGGATGTAGTCGTCGCCGACATCGCGCTGTTGCAGCCGGCCCGGCTCCTCGGCCGTGGGCAGGCGGCCGGCGCTGATCCGCGTGTACAGGTCGGCGATGGCGGCGCCGGACAGGGTCTCGCCGCCGACCACGATCTTGAAGCCGTTGTAGTCGGCGGGGTTGTGGCTGCCGGTCACCGCCACGCAGCTGCCGGCGCGCAGGTGGTAGGCGGCGAAGTAGACCACCGGGGTCGGCGCCAGGCCGATGTCGGTGACGTGGCAGCCGGCGCGGCGCAGGCCTTCGATCAGTGCGGCCGACAGCTCCGGCCCGGACAGGCGGCCATCGCGGCCGACCACCACCTCGTTGAGCCCCTGCTCCTGCATCACCGCGCCGATCGCCTGGCCGATCAGCGCGGCGACCTGCGGGCTGAGGTCGCGGCCGACCACGCCGCGGATGTCGTAGGCGCGGAAGATCTCCGGCGCCACCGTGAACGCCGGCACCGGCTTGGCCGGCGCGGTTTCCTCGGCGGTGGACGAAGGTGGCGGGGGCGGCTCCTGGCGTTGCAGGCTCTGCTGCAGGGTGTGTTCTTCGGCCACCGCCGGGCCGGCGCGGCGCACCCGCGGCTGCGGCAGGCGCCCGCGCGCGGCCAGCAACAACAGCGCGCCCAGCACCAGGCACAGGGCGGCGACCAGCAGGCAGGGCAGTGCGCCCAGCCCCAGCGGACCGGCTTCGGTATCCGGCAGCGAGGCGACCATGCGCAGGCCGCTGTCGCCGACCGGGCGCGACATCGCGTCGGCGCGATCGTGCAGCGCATTGTCGCCGGCGGCGATCACGTCGTAGCCGCCCTGGCGCAGGGCCAGATAGCCGGTGCCCGGCACCGATGCCTGCGCGACCGGGTCGGTCAGCAGCGCCAGTGGCAGGCGCAGATACACCACCCCGGCGTTGCCGCCCAGCGAGACCGGCGCGGCCAGGCCAAGCCGCGGGCCGCCACCGTCGCGGATCACCGCGCTGGCGAGCTTGCCGGTCATCAGCGCTTTCTCCAGCAGCGCCAGGCGGCCGTAGCCGAAGTGCGCCGCATCGGTGTAGCCCGGCTCCAGGTCGGCCGGCAGCACCTGCGCGTCCTCGGCCTGCGCCCAGTCCGCACGCAGCGCCTGGGCGGCGGCCGCGGCGTCGCCGCGGCTCAGGGCCGCCTGCACGGCCGGCTGCTGCAGGCGTTCGGACAGGCGTTTGCCCACGCCCGCCAGCGCCTGCTGGGTCTGCGTCACCGCGGCATCGCGCGCCTGCTCCAGGGTGGTGGCGGCCTGCTCGGCACGCCATTGCTCGACCCCGCTCCAGCCGAACCAGACCACCAACAGCACCAGCAGCACCGTCAGCAGAGGCGCCACCTTGCGCAAACCCTGCGGCACCGGCCGCGCTTGTGTTGCCTCGCTCATGCAGACGATCCCCTGTCAGCGCACTCCGGTATGGCCGAATCCACCCGTTCCCCTGGCGCTGTCGGCGAAAGTATCCACCACCTGCAGGGCGACACGCACGACCGGCATCACCACCAGCTGCGCGATGCGGTCGCCGGGGGCGATGGTGAAGTCCTCGCGGCCGCGGTTCCAGACGCTGATCAGCAGCGGCCCCTGGTAATCGGCGTCGATCAGGCCGGTGCCGTTGCCGAGCACGATGCCGTGGCGGTGGCCCAGGCCCGAGCGCGGCAGCACCACCGCGCACAGCTGCGGATCGGCGATGTAGATGGACAGGCCGCTGGGGATCAGCGCGGTGTCGCCCGGCGCCAGGGTCAGCGGCGCCTCGGTGGCCGCGCGCAGGTCGAGCCCGGCGCTGGCTTCGGTGGCGTAGTCGGGCAGCGGCCAGCTGTCGCCGAAGCGCGGATCCAGCAGCTTCACCTGCAGCGGATAGGGCGTGGGAGTGCTCATGCGTGCAGCCTCTGCGCGATCAGGTCCAGCAGTTGTTCGGCCAGCTGCGTCTTGGAGACCGCCGGGAAGTCGCGTTCGCCATCCTGCCAATAGGCGGTGGCCGCGTTCTGGTCGCTCTCGAAGCCGTTGCCGGCCACCCCCACCCGGTTGGCCACGATCAGGTCCAGGTGCTTGTCGGCGAGTTTGCCACGGGCATAGCGCTCGATGTCGTGGGTCTCGGCGGCGAAGCCGACCACCAGCTTCAGCGCCTGGGTCTGCGCGGCGACCTCGGCCAGGATGTCCGGAGTGCGGGTCAGTTCGAGGGTGAGCGTCTCGCCGCTCTTCTTGATCTTCTGCGCCGCCACCTGTTTTGGCGTGTAATCGGCGACCGCCGCGGTGCCGATGTAGATGTCCGCCGGCAGCGCGCCGAGCACCGCCTCGCGCATCTGCGCGGCCGAGCGCACATCGATGCGCTGCACGCCGTCGGGCGTAGACAAATGCACCGGGCCGCTGACCAGCACCACCTCGGCGCCTTGCCGGACCGCGGCCGCGGCCAGCGCGTACCCCATCTTGCCGCTGCTGCGGTTGCCCAGGTAGCGCACCGGATCCAGGTCTTCGTAGGTGGGGCCGGCACTGATCACCACGCGCAGGCCGCGCAGGGCGGCAGTGCCGGTGCCAGCGCCGGAACGCGCCGGGACGGCGGCCGCGGCCGGCTTGGCCGACGCGGCGCTCTGGTCGGTGCGCCCAACGAGCGCGGCGACGATCTGCTCCGGTTCGGCCAGGCGACCGGGGCCGGACTCGCCTTCGGCCAGCGGGCCATCGTTCGGGCCGACCACCTGTGCACCGCGCGCGCGCAGGGTGGCGATGTTGGCCTGGGTGGCCGGGTGCAGCCACATGCGGTGGTTCATCGCCGGGCACACGGTGAGCGGTGCGGTGCTGGCCAGGCACAGCGTGCCCACCAGGTCGTCGGCCAGCCCGTGCGCCAGGCGCGCCAGCAGGTCGGCAGTGGCCGGGGCCACCACCACCTGCTCGGCCCAGCGGGCCAGTTCCAGGTGACCCATCGCCTGCTCGGCGCCACTGTCCCACAGCGTGGTGCGGGTGAGATGGCCGGACAGCGCCTGGAAGCTCAGCGGGGTGACGAACTGCTGCGCGCCGGCGGTCATCGCCACCTGCACCTCGGCGCCGGCGTCGCGCAGGCGCCGCACCAGTTCCAGCGCCTTGTAGGCGGCGATTCCCCCGCCGACGCACAACAGCACACGTCGCCCCGGCAGGGGCCTCTCGAAAATCGCGGTCACGTCGGGAATGTCCTACCCATACAAGGACGATTAGCTTACCCGATGGTTTTTGGCGGCCTGATACCGTTGCGCCATGTCGGCCGGCACCCTGGCGATATGCACATCTCCGACTGGCCCTGCGAAGAACGTCCCCGGGAAAAGCTGCTGGCACGCGGTCCCCGGGCCCTTTCCGACGCCGAACTGCTGGCGATCTTTCTCGGCTCCGGCCTGCCCGGCAGCGACGCGGTACGCACCTCGCGCGACCTGCTGCAGCGGCACGGGCCGTTGCGCACGCTGCTGGACCGATCGCCCGGCGACCTGGTGCGCCTGCCCGGGCTGGGCCCGGCGCGGGCCTGCCAGCTGTCGGCGGCGCTGGAACTGGGCCAGCGCCACCTGGCCGCGGAACTGCAGCGCGGCGACACCCTCAGCAATCCGATCACCGCCGGCCGCTACTTCGCGCAACGCCTGCGGGCGCGGCCGTACGAGGTGTTCGCCGCGCTGTTCCTGGACACCCGGCACCGCTGGCTGGCGTTCGAGGAACTGTTCCAGGGCACGCTGGACGGCGCCGAGGTGCATCCGCGCGAGGTGGTGCGGCGTGCGCTCACGCTCAACGCCGCCGCGGTGATCATCGGCCACAATCACCCGTCCGGAAACCCGGAACCCTCGCCCGCCGACCGCGCCGTCACCGACCGGCTGAAACAGGCGCTGGACCTGATCGACGTGCGCCTGCTCGACCACTTCATCGTCGGCGACGGCGTGCCTGTCTCGATGGCATCGCGCGGCTGGGCCTGAACCGAGGCGGCGGCCGGGCGTGCCATGTCGCGGGACGCCGATCCCGGCGAGGCCGGCCCCGGGCCACGCCGGCGGTCAGCCGGCCAAGCCCCAGGGGCGCAGGCGCGTGCTGGTCGCGGCGTCGCGGCTGAGGTCGGGCTGAACCCGGGACGGGCCGGGAGGCGGCGGGTCGGGTAAAATCGCCGGTTCCGCGCTTCAAGCAGAGATCTCGTGAAATCCCAACTCCGCGCCCTGATCGGTCAAGGCATCGAAGCCTTGCGCGCCAATGGCACCCTGCCGGCCGACACCCTGCCGCCGGACTTCGTGGTCGAGCGGCCCAAGACCCGCGAGCACGGCGACTTCGCCACCAACGCGGCGATGCTGCTGGCCAAGGCCGCGCGCACCAATCCGCGCGCCCTGGCCCAGCAGCTGGTGGACGCGCTGCCGGCCAACGACGACGTCAGCAAGGTCGAGATCGCCGGCCCCGGCTTCATCAATTTCCATCTCGGTCCCGGCGCCTACCAGCGCGAGGTGCTGGCGGTGCTCAAGCAGGGCGAGGACTACGGCCGCAGCCTGGTCGGCAACGGCCGCACCGTGGGTGTGGAGTACGTCTCGGCCAACCCGACCGGGCCGCTGCACGTCGGCCACGGCCGCGCTGCGGCCATCGGCGACTGCCTGGCGCGCCTGCTCGAGGCCAACGGCTGGAACGCCAAGCGCGAGTTCTACTACAACGACGGCGGCAACCAGATCGAGAACCTGGCGCGCTCGGTGCAGGCGCGCGCTTTGGGCAAGACGCCCGACAGCCCCGACTGGCCGGAAGAAGGCTACCGCGGCGACTACATCCAGGACGTGGCCGACGCCTACATGGCCGGCGCTGCGGTCGACCTGGAAGGCCATGTGGTCACCGGCGCCAAGGATCCGCAGGACCTCGATGCGATCCGCCGCTTCGCCGTGGCCTATCTGCGCAACGAGCAGAACCACGACCTGGCCGCGTTCGGCGTGGATTTCGATATCTACTTCCTGGAAAGCTCGCTGTACCGCGACGGCAAGGTCGAGGAGGCGGTGCAGAAGCTGATCACCTCCGGCCATACCTACGAAGAGGGCGGCGCGCTGTGGCTGAAATCCACCGATTTCGGCGACGACAAGGACCGCGTGATGCGCAAGTCCGACGGCAGCTACACCTACTTCGTGCCGGACGTGGCCTACCACCTGAGCAAGTGGCAGCGCGGCTACGTGCGTGCCATCACCGAACTGGGCGCCGACCACCACGGCTCGCTGGCGCGCGTGCGTGCCGGCCTGCAGGCGATGGACCTGGGCATCCCCAAGGGTTGGCCGGAGTACGTGCTGCACCAGATGGTCACGGTGATGCGCGGCGGCGAGGAAGTGAAGCTGTCCAAGCGCGCCGGCAGCTACCTGACCCTGCGCGACCTGATCGAGGAAGCCGGCCGCGACGCCACGCGCTGGTTCCTGATCGCGCGCAAGCCCGATTCCCAGCTCACCTTCGACATCGACCTGGCGCGCCAACAGAGCAACGACAACCCGGTGTTCTACGTGCAGTACGCGCATGCCCGGGTGTGCAGCCTGCTGCGCCAGGCGCAGGAGAAGAAGCTGGACTACGACCAGGCCGATGGCCAGGCGCAACTGAACCGGCTCAGCGACGCGACCTCGCTGGAACTGATGCAGGAACTCTCGCGCTACCCGGAAGTGGTGGAGAATGCGGGGCATGCGCTGGAGCCGCACCTGATCGCGCAATACCTGCGCGAACTGGCGACGGCCTTCCACACCTGGTACCACGGCACCCCGGTGCTGGTGGACGACGCCGGCGAACGCAACGCCAAGCTGACCCTGGCGGTGGCGGCGCAGCAGGTGCTGGCGAACGGTCTGAATCTCCTGGGCGTCTCGGCCCCGGAAAAAATGTGAGTGGAGAAGCGGTAAATGGCAGCACGACGCGGTAAGACCCAGGCCCGGCGCAACAGCGGCAACGGCACGCCCGGGTGGGTGTGGCTGATCGCCGGCGCGGCGATCGCCGCGGTGGTGTTCCTCGGCGCGCCAGGGCTGTTCAAGAAGGACGGCGACTTCCTGCGCGTGGGCGGCCCGCGCGCCAATCCGGATGCGCAACCGGCGCCGGTGGCCGATGCCGACGTCGATGCGGCCCCGGACCTGCCCAAGCCCGCCGCCAACGCGGCCGGCAGCACCAAGCCGGAAGCGAAGAAGGACGCGCAGACCCAGTACGACTTCTACACCCTGCTGCCCGGCAAGGAAGTGCAGATGTCCGACGCCGAACTGGCCGCCAGCGCGCGCGCCGAGGCCATTCGCCAGGCCAAGGCGCAGGCCGCTGCAGGCACGGCCGCCACCGGCACCACTCCGGCCGCGGTCGCCACCGCACCGACCGCGACGGCGGCCAACCCGACCCCGCTGCCGGAGACGCCGAGCGCGGCCGCCAGCGCCCCCGCCGCCGCCAAACCGGCGGCCACCACGGCAACGCCGGCCGCGACCACCGCACCGGCGACTGCCGCGGCGGCGGCCGCGCCCGACAACGCGCGCTACATCCTGCAGGCCGGCTCGTTCGGCGCCTCCGGCGATGCCGAGTCGACCAAGGCCAAGCTGGCGATGCTGGGCCTGTCGGCGCGCGTGGAATCGGCGCAGATCAGCGGCAAGACCGTCTATCGCGTGCGCATGGGGCCGTACGGCACCGCCAGCGAACTGGCCGAGGCCAAGCAGAAGTTGAACGGCAGCGGGCTGTCGGCGATCGCGATCAAGGCGCAGTGAGGCCGGGAATCGGGAATCGGGATTGGGGAATGGGTGAAGCGGCTTTCTTGCCGTTTTCACCTGTACTTGCGTGGAAGCGTTGTCGCTGCTGACATTGGGCCGCGTTGGCTTGATATGACGTTGCAGTTCCACGGCAGCGTGCTGCCGGCGACTACGCAAAAGAATTAGCAGCCAGGGAATCTGGAATGGGGAGGCGAGCACGTCCCGTTCCGCGCGACGAGGCCTGAAGACGCTTCGGATCCACGCGCTGTCGCGCCGCGCTGGCCCGTCTCAATCATCGAAGCCGACTTCCCCCACGGGCACACGCGCTGTCGACGCGCGCGACCGGGTTTTGCTTTTACCATTCCCGATTCCCCCCTCCCCATTCCCGGCTCCCCCAATGACCCAGACTGCCCTGATCACCGGTGCCACCTCCGGTTTTGGCGCCGCCGCCGTGCGCCGCTTCGTCGATGCGGGCTGGCGCGTGATCGCCACCGGCCGCCGCGCCGAGCGCCTGCAGCCGCTGCTGGACGCCTTCGGTGCCGAACGCGTGCACATCGCCGCCTTCGACATCCGCGACACCGATGCGCTGGACGCGATGCTGGCGGCGCTGCCCGAGGCGTTCCGCGGCATCGACCTGCTGGTCAACAACGCTGGCCTGGCCCAGGGCACCGCGCCGGCGCAGGCCGCGCAACTGGACGACTGGCGCACGATGATCGACACCAACATCACCGCGCTGGTGACGCTGACCCATCGCCTGCTGCCGACGCTGATCCAGCGCCGCGGCGCGATCATCAACATCAGCTCGGTCGCCGCGCTGTATCCCTACCCCGGCGGCAACACCTACGGCGGCACCAAGGCCTTCGTCAGCCAGTTCTCGCTGGGCCTGCGCTCGGATCTGCATGGCACCGGCGTGCGCGTCACCGCGATCGAACCCGGCATGGCCGAGACCGAGTTCACCCTGGTCCGCACCCATGGCGACCAGAAGGCCTCGGACACGCTCTACCAGGGTGCGCAGCCGATGACCGCCGAGGACATCGCCGAACAGATCTTCTGGGTGGCGACGCTGCCGCCGCATCTGAACATCAATCGATTGGAAATCATGCCGGTGACGCAGTCCTTCGCCGGCTTCCAGGTCGCGCGGCAACCGGCCTGAACGGCCGCGGGGCCGCTCCGCGGGGCCCCGCCACGTCCCGTCTCTCTCGCGCCCGTGCGGCGAAGGCCCTCTGCCGCACGGTCGGGACGGACGCTTGTCGCGCCGGCCGGCTGGCGATTCCGACAACTCCTTAACGAAATGATATAACATCGCACAATCGGAGCCGCGTTCGTACGTCGGACCGCGCACCACCCGCTCGCCCGCAGCCCAGCCGCTGCCGCCAGTCTCCACTCCCCTTGTCCGCAGCCATCATGAAGACCTACACCCATGCCCTCGCCGTGCTGGCCGGGCTCGCGGCCGGCGACGGCGCCGCGCAGACGACACCCGACACCACTACCACGCTCGGCACCGTGGAAGCGCGGCGCCACAGCGCCGCCTCGCTGTCCACGCGCAACATCCTCAGCTCGGTCGACGTGCTCGGCAGCGAGCAGATCGCCGACAAGCAGGTCATGAACAGCTGGGAGTTGCTGGGGCAGATGCCCGGCATGCAGCTCACCGAAACCCGGCAGGGTGCCGAGTCCGGCAAGGTCACCTTCCGCGCTTTCAACGGCGAGGGCTACATCAACGGCATCAAGGTGCTGATCGACGGCGTGCCGAGCAACGTCAACAGCGGCAACCAACGCTTCATCGACATGATCTTCCCGCTGGAGATCGCCTACATCGAGGTGGTGCGCGGCACCAACGATCCGCGTTACGGCCTGCACAACATCGGCGGCAACTTCAACATCGCCACCCGCCAGGGCGGCGACTACCAGGACCTGCGGCTGAGCTACGGCAGTTTCGCCACCCGCGAACTGCAGTACGCCGTCGGCCATGAGGCCGATGGCCTGGCGCAGAACTATTTCGTCGGCGCGCAGGCCGCGCATGGCTATCGCCAGCACGACAGCTCGCGCAAGTACACGCTCGGCGGCAAATGGTTCTACGGCGAAGACGACGATGCCGCACGCATCGGTCTGATCGCACGCGCCTACCACCACGAGGCCGACGAATCGGGCTTCCTCACCGCCACCGAGTTGGCCGAGGACCGCGACCAGTCGCCGCCGAAGAACGCCAACGACGGCGACGACCGCGACATGCGCCAGGCCAGCGTGCACGCCGACTTCAAGCTCGGCGGCGGCTTGCAATTGCGCAACACCCTGTACCTCAACCGTTACCAGGACGACCGCCGGATCACCTTCACCCGCTATCCGCTGGGCAACGCGCCACGGCAGCGTCGGCAATGGGACGAAACCCAGACCGGATTGCTCAGCACCGTCACCTGGCAGGCCAGCGATTTGCTGAGCATGGAAGGCGGCTTCAACGCCGAGCACCAGGACAACCGTTACCGGCGCTCGCGCTACGCCTACAGCGTGCCGACCGATTTCGACCGTGCGCCGGCACGCGTGCAGAACGACGACCGCTACAGCCTGGATAACCTCGGCCTGTACCTGCAGGCGGTGATCCAACCGAGCGATGCGCTGAAGATCGTTCCCGCATTCCGTGCCGACCGCTTCTCCGGCGAGACCGCGCTGCCCGGCGGCGTGCATGCACCGCTGCAGCGCTACGGCTGGATCGACCAGCCCAAGCTCAGCGTGATCTACGCGCTGAGCCCGCAGCTGAGCGTGTACGCCAACTGGGGCCGCACCTTCCAGATCCTCACCGGCTCGACCGCCCCGGCCTACCTGACGCCAGGGCAGAGCACGTTCCGGCCATCGATCAATACCGGCAAGGAGCTGGGCCTGAAACTGCAGCCGGTCGTCGGCACCGAGGCGCGCGTGGCGGTCTGGCGCCAGGATGCCACCGACGAAGTGGCCAACATGCCCAGCACCGGCACCACGGTCGGGCTCGGCCAAACCCGCCGGCAGGGCGTGGACCTGCAACTGAGCACGCAACTGGGCGAGCGCTGGACGCTGTGGCTGTCGCACGCGATCCAGGAAGCCAAGGTGGTCAGCGCCTTTACCGCGAGCGGCGAGTCGCTGCGCGGGCGCGAGGTGTTCTCCACCCCGCGCTACATCAGCAACGCCGGTGTCGACTACCGGCCCGATGCACGCTGGAAGCTGGGGCTGCAGGCGCGCGCGCAAGGCGACTACTACATCGACGAACGCAATACCCAGGGCAAGTACGGCGGCTTCCGCGTGGTCGATGCCAGCGTGCGCTACCAGCTCAGCCCGCGCACCAGCCTCGACCTGCAGGTCAAGAATCTCACCGACGCCCGCTACGCCTACGTCTGGTACGACAACTTCTTCTGGGGCGGCAACGACCAGCCGATGTTCTCGCCGGCGCCCGGACGCGCGGCCTATCTCGGCTTCGAACTGCGCCTGTAGCCATCGCCGACGTCGGCGCGGTCCGCTGCGGCCGCGCCTCTGCCTCCCCGGCGCCGTCCGGGCCACGCAGGTGCCACGGCGCGGTTGCCTGCGTGGCGCAGACAACCGCGCGATTTTCCCCGCGAAATCGCATAACATCGCCTTCACGGAGCGAGGTACGCCCAGCGTACCGAACAAGCAAGCCCCGCAACCTCGCCGTTGCCGCCAGCCCTCCGCTGTCCCCACTTGCTTGCAGACCCCATGAAGATCGACTCCCTTGTCCTGGCCGTACTGGCCGGGCTTGCCGCCGGCCATGCCGCCGCGCAGACCCTCACCTCCGAGACCACCACCACCCTGGGTACCGTGGAGGCGCGGCGCGAGACCGCCGCCTCGCTGTCCACCCGCAACATCCTCAGTTCGGTCGACGTGCTCGGCAGCGAGCAGATCGGCGACAAGCAGGTCATGAACGGCTGGGAGCTGTTGGGCATGATGCCCGGCGTGCAGCTCACCGAGATCCGCCAGGGCGCCGAATCCGGCAAGGCCACCTTCCGCGCTTTCAACGGCGAGGGCTACCTCAACGGCATCAAGATCCTGATCGATGGCGTGCCCAGCGATGCCAACAGCGGCAACCAGCGCTTCACCGACATGATCTTCCCGCTGGAGATCGCCTACATCGAAGTGGTCCGTGGCACCAACGACCCGCGCTACGGCCTGCACAACATCGGCGGCAACCTCAACATCGCCACCCGCCAGGGCGGCGACTACCAGGACCTGCGGCTGAGCTACGGCAGCTTCGCCACGCGCGCACTGCAGTACGCCGTCGGCCATGAGGCCGGCGGCCTGGCGCAGAACTATTTCGTCGGCGCCCAGGCCACACAAGGCGAGCGCGCGCACGACAGCGCGCGCAAGTACACGCTCGGCGGCAAGTGGTTCTACGGCGAAGACGACGACACCGCGCGCATCGGCCTGATCGCCCGCGCCTACCATCTGAAGGCCGATGCGCCCGGCTTCCTCACCGCCGCGCAATGGGACGACGACCGCGACCAGTCGCCGCCACAGAATGCCAACGACGGCGGCGAGCGCACCCTGCGTCAGGCCAGCGTGCATGCCGACTTCAAGCTCGGCGACGGTGTGCAGCTGCGCAACACGCTGTACGTCAACCGCTACGACGAGGAGCGCCGCGTCACCTTCACCCCCTACCCGATCGGCAACGCACCGCGGCAGCGCCGGCAATGGGACGAAACCCAGACCGGCCTGCTCAGCACCGTCACCTGGCAGGCCAGCGACCTGCTGAGCGTGGAAGGCGGCCTCAACGCCGAGCACCAGAACAACCGCTATCGCCGCTACCGCTATGCCTACGCGGTGCCGACCGATTTCTGGAGCGCGCCGGCGCGCGTGCAGAACGACGACCGCTACACGCTCGACAACCTCGGCCTGTACCTGCAGGCGGTATTGCAGCCGACCGACGCGCTGAAGATCGTGCCGGCGTTCCGCGTCGACCGCTTTTCCGGCGACACCACGCTGCCCGGCGGCGGGCACGCGCCGCTGCAGCGCTACGGCTGGATCGACCAGCCCAAGCTCAGCGTGATCTACGCGCTGACGCCGCAGCTGAGCGTGTACGCCAACTGGGGCCGCACCTTCCAGATCCTCACCGGCTCCACCGCGCCGGCCTACCTGACGCCGGGCCAGCCCGGCGTGCGGCCGTCGATCAACACCGGCAAGGAACTGGGCCTGAAACTGCAGCCGGCCACCGGCACCGAGGCGCGGGTGGCGGTCTGGCGCCAGGACGCCACCGACGAGGTGGCCAACAACGTCAGCTCCGGCACCACCGTGGGCCTGGGCCAGACCCGGCGCCAGGGCGTGGACCTGCAACTGAGCACGCAACTGGGCGAGCACTGGACGCTGTGGCTGTCGCAGGCGCTGCAGGAGGCCAAGGTGGTCAGCGCCTACAACGCCTCGGGCGAATCGCTGCGCGGCCGCGAGGTGTTCTCGGTGCCGCGCTACATTAGCAACGCCGGCGTCGACTACCGGCCCGATGCGCGCTGGACCTTGGGCGTGCAGGCGCGCGCGCAAGGCGACTACTACATCGACGAGCGCAATGCGCAGGGCAAGTACGGCGGCTTCCGCGTGGTCGATGCCAGCGTGCGCTATCAGCTCGGTCCGCGCACCAGCCTCGACCTGCAGGTCAAGAACCTCACCGACGCTCGCTACGCCTACGTCTGGTACGACAGCTTCTTCTGGGGTGGCAACAATCAGGCGATGTTCTCGCCAGCGCCCGGGCGTTCGGCCTATCTCGGGTTCGAACTGCGGCTGTAGGGCACCTCGCATCACCTGCATCCGCCACAGCGTGCCG
>NZ_JAXGGI010000024.1:0-26146 GCF_034105445.1 Xanthomonas sp. LF07-6 | reverse complement strand
TCCGCGACCGGGCATTCCTTGGAAGCCCGGTCGCGGCTGATCCCACAAAAGGGGACAAGACCCGCTCCTACGAGAACTGCGCTTCGCGGCCGCTCAGGCCTTCGGCGGCGCCCATTCCTTGAGGAAGTCCGAGAACTTCCTGCGGTCGTAGTCCTTGCCCTTCTGCAGGTCGGCGAGCACCTGCGAGTGCAGCAGCTTGCCGTCGGCGTCGAGCACCAGCAGGTGCGGGAAGTCGACGATCTTCGGGTACTGCGCCATGAACGCCTCGTTCTTGTTGGCGTCGCTGACGTTGACCTTGACCCAGACGAAGTTGGCGTCGCGGAAGCTGCGCAGTTCCGCATCGCCCTCGATGAAGTTGTCCAGGGTGTGGCACCAGTCGCACGCCTCGTTGCCCACGTCGAGCAGGATGCGCTTGCCGCCGCGCTTGGCCTCGACCATGGCGGTGTCCAGGTCGTCGGCCGGATTGCGCTGCGGATCGAACTGCGCGCCCAGGGCCTTGGCCGCGGCCACGTCGGCGGCGGCCGGGGTATTGCCCGAGGCCACCGGCTGGCTGGGGTCGGCCACCGGCGGCTTCTGCACCGAGGTGTCCAGCGGCTTGGCCGGCGCCTGCGCGTCGGGCGGCGCCGCGGTCTGCCCGCACGCGCTCAGCGCCAGCATCGCCGCCAGGGCAGCGCAGATCGTTTTGTTCATCGCCATTGCCAGGTCCTCAGGTCATTTGACGCCGTGCATCAGTTTGTTGATCAGCGGCGCCACTAGGAAAAGGATCACCCCGGAAACGATCAGCGCCCAGAAGCCGAACGTATACCCCTTCAGCGCCGAGGCCACGGTCATGCCCCCTTCGCCGCTGACGATACCGGCAAAGATGCCCGACAGGTTGTTGCCGATGCCGGTGGACAGGAACCAGCCGCCCATGCCGAAGCCGACCAGCCGCACCGGCGCCAGCTTGGTCACCATCGACAACCCGATCGGCGACAGGCACAACTCGCCGATAGACTGGATGACGTAGACCATGAACAGGGTCCAGAACGGGATCTTGCCGTCCACCACCATTGACGACAGCGCGTACATCAGCAGTGCAAAGGCTGCACCGTTGAACAGCAGGCCGAGGCCGAACTTGCGCGGGATGGACGGATTGGCGCGGCCCATCGCCACCCAGATCCAGGCGATGATCGGCGCCAGGATGATGATCGCCACCGAGTTCACAGACTGGAACCATGCCGTCGGGAAGGTCCAGGCGCCGAACTGGCGGTTGACGATGTTCTCGGCCAGGAAGGTGAATGAACTGCCGGCCTGCTCGAAGAACATCCAGAACATCACGTTGAAGGCGAAGATGATCAGCATGGCAATCACGCGGTCACGCTGCACCTTGCCCTCGCGGATGCCCTCGATCAGCAACAGGACCGACAGCGCGGTGAACATCGCGCCCAGGATCCAGGCCAACGCGGTGGCACCGGAGGCCAGCAGGAAGTACGCCACCGGAATGGCGACCACCGCACCGACCAGCACCATGGCGACGCGACCGAGTCCTTCGGCGCCCACTGGCGCAGCGCCGATCCCCTTCAGGCCGGCCCGGCCGATGTAGAACCAAACCAGTGAGATCAGCATGCCCACGCCCGACGCGATGAACACGACCTTGTAGGACGGCGTGCTGTCGCTGCCGAACACCTTGCGCGCCAGGTACTCGGTGAACACCGGGGCGATCATCGCGCCGATGTTGATGCCCATGTAGAAGATGGTGAACCCCGAATCGCGGCGCGCGTCCTGGAGGCCGTAGAGCTTACCTACCATGGTGGAGATGTTCGGTTTGAACAGGCCATTGCCGACGATGATCGTGGCCAGGCCGAGCTTGAAGACGTGCTGTTGCGGCAGCGAGATCATGAACAGCCCGGCGGCCATGATGATCGCGCCTGTCAGGATCGAGCGCTGGTAGCCCAGCACCCGGTCGGCCACGTAACCGCCGAAGATCGCCGCGGCGTACACCAGTGCCAGGTAGGCCCCGTAGATGCGGCTGGCGTCGCCTTCGCCGTCGGCATTGCCGTTGTAGAACTGCGCCACGATGTACAGCACCAGCGCCCAGCGAATGCCGTAGAACGCGAAGCGCTCCCAGAACTCGGTCATGAACAGCATCCACAGCGGACGCGGATGCCCCAGCAGGGTCTTGAATTCGGGCGGTTGCGCTGACGGCGGCTGCGGTGAGGCGGGGTGATTCGACGCGACGACGTCAACGCTCATGCGGTGTTCCCTTGCGTATTCAGGATGGGCTGGGGCGGTGCGTCCGGCCAGGCCGGGCAACGGGCGAGGATCACCGAGCGACGGCGTGGCGTCAAATGCGTGGTGGGGCCGGGACTCGGGACCCGGAGCCCGGGACCCGGAAAGGCGGGCGCTCGAAGGCCAGGGATTCCGGGCGAGAAGGCGATGTGCGCATGCGGTACGCCAGCCTCCGCGCGGCGCGCCACGCGGAAAGACCAACGCCTCCGACCACGACGCAGCGCAGCAAGGCCGAGCGGCGCCTGCCCGCGCGCTCCACTACGGCGCTTGCGACGCCCCACCCGGGTCCCGGGTCCCGAGTCCCGGGTCCCGGCTCTCCAGCCCCACCGAGGTCCGCACCTCGAACAGCTCCGGAAAGAAGGTCAGCGCCAGCGCCTGCTGCAGGAAGCCGACGCCGCTGGAGCCGCCGGTGCCGCGCTTGAAGCCGATCACCCGCATCACCGTGCGCATGTGGCGGAAGCGCCACAGCTGGAACTGGGTCTCCAGGTCCACCAGGTCCTCGCACAGCGCGTACTCGCGCCAGTAGCGGTCGGTGTTCTCGTAGATGCGCTCGAACACCGGGCGCAGCAGCGGGTCGCTGACGTGCGGCTGGCGCCAGTCGCGGGCGTGGTACGGCGCCGGCACCGCGTGGCCGAAGCGGGCCAGGTAGCGCAGGAACTCCTCGTACAGGCTGGGCGCCTCCAGCACCGCCTGCAGCGCCGCCTGGCCCTGCGGGTCGTGGTCGAACACCGGCAGCATCTGCGCGTTCTTGTTGCCGAGCATGAATTCGATGGTGCGGTACTGCAGCGACTGGAAGCCGGAGGACGGACCCAGCACGTCGCGGAAGCCCATGTACTCGGACGGGGTCAGGGTCTCCAGCACCGACCACTGCTCGGTCAGCAGGCGCAGCACCTGCTTGCTGCGCGCCAGCACCTTGCGGCACTGCCACACCTGGTCGCGCTGCAGGTGCGCGATCGCCGCGCCCAGCTCGTGCGCCAGCAGCTTCAGCCACAGTTCCGAGGTCTGGTGCTGGACGATGAACAGCAGTTCGTCGTGGTGCGGGGGGTTCGACAGCGGCTGCTGCGCCGACAGCAGCCGGTCCAGGCGCAGGTAGCCGCCGTAGGTCAGGCGGCCTTCCAGGTCGGTGTGGATGCCGGCTTCGAGCGGGCGCTGGTTCTGTTCGACGGGCATGGGCGGCGTGGGCGTTCCGGGCCGGCAAGGGTACCGCAGCGACGAATGTCACACATTCGTCAGCACCGGCTGACAAACTCCGGCACAATCGTCGGCGGCGCCTGGGGGGCGCCGTCACGTTATCTGCGTAAGAGCGGCAAACCAAACTACTGCGCAGCCACCAGGCGGGCGCGGACGGTGCTCGGAATCCTCATGTACCACTCGTACACTGCGGTTCCTCCGCGCCGTCCGCACCCACCTGGCGACTGCTCGCTACGTTTCGTTCGCCACTCTTAAGTCCACGTCTTCAAGGATTGGGGAGATCTTGTTCATGCGAACCATGCTGCTTCGAGCTGCAGTATTGTCGTGCGCGCTGGGTGGTGCCGGTTACGCCCAGGCCCAGGTGGTCATCAGCCAGGTCTATGGCGGTGGCGGCAACAGCGGCGCCACCTACAAAAGCGATTTCGTCGAATTGCACAACAACGGCAGCGAGGCGGTGAGCCTGGCCGGCTGGTCGGTGCAGTACGCCTCGGCCGCCGGCAGCAGCTGGCAGGTCACCACGCTCAGCGGCAGCATCGCGCCGGGCGGCTACTACCTGGTCAAACAGGCCGACGGCAGCGGCGGCAGCACCGCGCTGCCCACGCCCGACGCCACCGGCACCATCGCCATGAGCGGCAGCGCCGGCAAGATCGCGCTGAGCAAGAGCAGCGCCGCGCTGAGCGGCGCCTGCCCGGCCGGCAACGCCGACTTCGTCGGCTACGGCAGCAGCGCCAGCTGCGCCGAGGGCAGCGCCCCGACCGCCGCGCCCAGCAACACCCTGGCGGTGCTGCGCGGCAACGGCGGCTGCAGCGACAGCGACAACAACAACGCCGACTTCGCCACCGGCGCGCCGACCCCGCGCAACAGCGCCGCGCCGGTCAGCCTGTGCGGCGGCGGCAACCAGCCGGTGGCCAGCGTGGCCAACGTCAGCCGCGCCGAAGGCGACAGCGGCAGCAGCGCATTCGTGTTCACGGTGACGCTGAGCCAGCCGGCCGGTAGCGCCGGTGTGACTTTCACCGTCGCCACCCGCGACGGCACCGCCACTGCCGGCAGCGACTACCAGGCACTGGCCGCGACCCAGGTGACCATCCCGGCCGGCGAAAGCAGCGCCGAGGTGCGCGTGCTGGTCAACGGCGACACCAGCAACGAACCCGACGAGACCTTCTACCTCGACATCACCGGCGTCAGCGGTGCGCTGCCGTCCACGCTGACCGCCAGCGGGGTGATCCTCAACGACGACTTCAACCTGGTGCCGATCCACAGCATCCAGGGCAGCGGCGCGCGCTCGCCGCTGGTCGGCCAGGTGGTCGCCACCAGCGGCATCGTCACCGCGCGGCGCAGCGCCGGCTTCTTCCTGCAGACGCCCGACGCCCAGGCCGACGCCGACCCGCTCACCTCCGAGGGCATCTACGTCTACACCGGCAGTGCGCCGCCGGCCGAGGCCGCGGTGGGCAATTCGGTGCGGGTGCAGGCCACGGTGGTCGAATACGTGCCCAGCACCGACCCCAGCCAGCCGCCGCTGACCGAACTGACCTCGCCGACGGTGCTGCTGCAGTCCACCGGCAATCCGCTGCCGGCCGCGGTCGAGCTGACCACCCGCTTCCCCGACCCGAACGGCGCCTACGACCAGCTCGAGCGCCTGGAAGGCATGCGCGTCACCGTGCCCAGCCTGACCGTCAACACGCCGACCCTGGGCAACGTCAACGAGACCAACGCCAGCGCCACCAGCAATGGCGTGTTTCATGCCGTGGTCACCGGCCTGCCGCGCGCCTGGCGCACCGCCGGCGTGCAGCAGCCCGACGCGCTGCCGGCCGGCTCGCCGGCCGATGTGCCGCGCTGGAACACCAGCCCGCAGGTGATCGCGGTCGGCAGCGCCGGCCTCGGCGGCCAGCGCATCGACGTGGCCGCCGGCTGCACCGTGCTCGGCGTCAGCGGCCCGCTGGACTACAGCTTCCGCCGCTACACCATCTACCCGGAAACCGCGCCCAGCGTGCAGTGCGACGGCGCCGACCAGCCCAAGGCCGCCCCCGCGCCGCAGGCCGACGACGTCAACATCGCCACCTACAACATGGAGCGCTTCTTCGACGACCAGAACGATCCGGCGATCGGCGAACCGGTGCTGACCGCGGCCGCCTACCAGGCGCGCCTCAACAAGGCCTCGCTGGCGATCCGCAACTACCTCAACACCCCCGACATCCTCGGCACGGTGGAGATCGAGAACCTGAGCGTGCTGCAGACCCTGGCCGACCGCGTCAACCGCGACGCGGTGGCCGCCGGCCAGCCCGATCCGCAGTACGTGGCCTACCTGCAGGAAGGCAACGACGTGGGCGGCATCGACGTCGGCTTCCTGGTCAAGACCGCGCAGATCGGCGCCGGCATCGCCCGCGTCGAGGTGGTCTCGGTGAGCCAGGAAGGCAAGGCCGCCACCTGGACCGAGCCCAGCGGCACCGTCAGCCTGCTCAACGACCGCCCGCCGCTGCTGCTGAAGGCGGTGGTGCATTTCGCCGACGGCCGCGCGCTGCCGCTGACCGTGGTCGAGGTGCACCAGCGTTCGCTCAACGGCGCCGAGACCGACGACGCCAGCGGCCAGCGCATCCGCGCCAAGCGCCAGGCGCAGGCGGTGTTCCTGGCCAACCTGCTGCAGGCGCGTCAGGCCGCCGATCCGACCGAGCAGTTGCTGGTGATGGGCGACTTCAACGCCTTCGAGTTCAACGACGGCTATGTCGATGCCATGGGCACCATCACCGGCCTGCCGGCGCCCGACGCGCAGACCGTGGTCGGCGGCGACGGCGCCACCCTGGTCGATCCGGCGCTGTACAACCTGACCCTGCTGTCGACGCCGGACCAGAGCTACTCCTACGCCTACGACGGCAACGTGCAGTCGCTGGACCACATCCTGGCCAACCGTGCGCTGATGCGCTCGGCGCAGATCGCCGGTCTCAGCGAAGCCCATGCGCGGCTCAACGCCGACTTCCCGGCCGTGGCCCGCAACGACGCCAACTCGCCGGCGCGGCTGTCCGACCACGACCCGGCGGTGGTGCTGATCAAGCTCAAGCCGCTGGAGCGCGCCGACCTGAGCCTGCGCGTGAGCGCCGCCAACGCGTCGGTCTATGCCGGCGACACCATCCGCTACAGCGTGGAACTGGCCAACGCCGGTCCGGACGCGGCGCGTGCGGCGGCAGTCGCCTTCGCCCTGGACGCGGCGGTGGCCCCGAGCGTGACCGCCGCCCCGGGCTGGGACTGCGCCGCGCCGGAGGTGGCTGCGCAGACCGTGGTCACCTGCAGCACCGCGCAGTTCGCCGCCGGCACCACGCCGCGCTTCGAACTGGCGGTGCCGGCCGGCACCGCCCTGGTCGGGCGCAGCCTGAGCCTGGCCGCGTCGGTGGCCTCGCAGACCGAGGACCCCAACCCCGGCGACAACGGCGGCGGCGCCACGGTGGCGGTGCAGGCGCGTCCGGCCGGCGACCTGGCGGTGTCGATCGACGGCCCGGCCACCCTGCCGTTCTTCGCCTTCTTCGCCGACTACCGCATCGACGTGCGCAACCACGGCAATGCACCGGTGCAGGGCGCCAGCCTGGAGATCGACGGCAGCACCCTGTCGGCGCTCACCGCGCTGGTGCCGCCGCGCGGCTGGCAGTGCGTGCGGCAGAACCACGGCCTGCGCAGCGCGCGCTTCCAGTGCCGCAGCGGCGCCGACCTGGCGCCGGGCGCCAGCGCCGCGTTCCGCCTGAGCCTGGCGACACGGCCGCTGCCGGCCGACCGCCAGATCGTGATCGGCGCCAGCGCCGGCTCGACCTCGGCCGATGCCGACCCGAGCGACAACAGCGCGCGCTTGAGCACCCGCGTGGAGGGGCTGCGCCTATTCGGCCGCTGATCGCGGCAAGCGGTGCAGACGAAAGGGCGTGGCCGCAAGGCCACGCCCTTTTTGCTTGGGGCAACGCCACCCGGCGCCGATCACGCGCTGCCGAAAGCGCTATCGCGCAGGAGCGGCGTCAGCCGCGATGGGGGATCCCCGGTAACGCCCGTCGCGGCTGAAGCCGCTGCTACGAGGCGACGTCCATGCGGCTTGAGGGTGCGTAGCGGGCGATGCGCGATGCCCTTGCGCTGCTGCTGCACGCGTGCGCCTTCTGTCCTTGTCCGACACTCTCGCCTCCAGCGCGCACCGCACCGCCGGCATGGACCACCGCCACCGGTGGACACCCACGCGCACATGAACGGCATGCATCGCAGTGCAACATCGGCGATACCCAACGCCATCAATCGGCAACGCGGCGCGACCACGCTTTTCTTGTGCGATACGGCATCGCCGCGTGCTGCGGTGCACGACGGCTTTTGTGCACGGCTTCCTTAACATGCCGACTCATATCATTTGAAACTTGTTGTCGAGAGCGCCATCGCCATGAGCATCGCCGCCCAGTTCGAAATTGAGTTCCTGCAGTACCTCGACGCGGGCGGCCAGCCGGTCCGCGACGCGCTTCCGGCCGACTCGGCCAACCCGCAGACGCTGCTGGCGCTGTTCAAGCAGATGCTCTACGTGCGCACCTTCGACAGCAAGGCGGTGGCCCTGCAGCGCACCGGCAAGCTGGGCACCTACGCCTCCTGCCTGGGCCACGAGGCCACCCACATCGGCATCGGCGCGTCGATGCGCCGCGGCGACGTGCTGGCGCCCAGCTACCGCGAGTACGGCGCCATGTTCATGCGCGGCGTGCGCCCGCGCGAGATCCTGCTGTACTGGGGCGGCGACGAGCGCGGCAGCGACTTCCAGCGCGATTCCGACGCCGCCCGCGACTTCCCGATCTGCGTGCCGATCTCCACCCAGTGCCTGCACGCCGCCGGCGCCGCACTGGCGTTCAAGCTGCGCGGCGAACCTCAGGTGGCAGTGGCCACCTGCGGCGACGGCGGCTCGTCCAAGACCGACTTCTATGCCGCGCTCAACTCCGCCGGCGCCTACCAGCTGCCGCTGATCCTGTGCGTGATCAACAACGGCTGGGCGATCTCGGTGCCGCGCAACGCGCAGACCGGTGCGCAGACACTGGCGCAGAAGGGCCTGGCCGGCGGCCTGCACTGCCTGCAGGTGGACGGCAACGACCTGATCGCCGTGCTCGAAGCGATGCGCCAGGCGCGCGAGCGCGCGCTGGCCGGCCAGGGCGGCACGGTGATCGAGTTCATGACCTACCGCCTGTCCGACCACACCACCGCCGACGACGCGCGCCGCTACCGCGACGATGCCGAGGTCAAGCAGGCCTGGGAACGCGAGCCGCTGCTGCGCCTGCGCACCTGGCTGAGCGCACAGGGCCTGTGGAGCGAGGAAGAGGAAGCGGCGTGGAAGCAGGAATGCGCGCGCCTGGCCGACATCGAGCTCAACGCCTACCTGGAAACCCCGGTGCAGCCGGTGGAAGCAATGTTCGACTACCTGTACGCCGACCCGCCGCCGGACCTGCTCGCGCAGCGCGCCGAGGCCATCGCCCTGGAGCAGCGCCATGGATGAGTTGAGCCCCCGCCTCGCCGATCACACGGCCGCGCCTGCGGCCGGCACCGCCCACAGCGCCGCCACCGCGCGCGGAGACAGCCCGATGACCAGCACGCCCATTACCCTGATCGAAGCGGTGACCCAGGCGCTGGCCTGGGAACTGCAGCACGACCCGTCGGTGCTGGTGCTGGGCGAGGACGTGGGCGTCAACGGCGGCGTGTTCCGCGCCACCGCCGGCCTGCAGCAGCGCTTCGGCGCGCAGCGCGTGCTCGACACCCCGCTGGACGAGACCACCATCGCCGGGCTTAGCGTCGGCCTCGCCGCGCAGGGCATGAAGCCGGTGGCCGAGGCGCAGTTCGACGGCTTCGTGTACCCGATGGTCGATCACCTGATCTGCCACGCCGCGCGCCTGCGCACCCGCACCCGCGGCCGCCTGCACTGCCCGATGGTGCTGCGCGTGCCGTGGGGCGGCGGCATCCGCGCGCCGGAGCACCACAGCGAAGCCAACGAATCCATCTTCACCAACGTGCCGGGCCTGCGCGTGGTGCTGCCGTCCTCGCCGCAGCGCGCCTACGGCCTGCTGCTGGCGGCGATCCGCGAGCCGGATCCGGTGATCTACATGGAGCCCAAGCGCATCTACCGGCAGTACAAGGAAGTGGTCGCCGACGATGGCGAGGCGCTGCCGCTGGACGTGTGCTTCGTGCTGCGCGACGGCACCGACGTGACCCTGGTCGCCTGGGGCGCGCAGGTCAAGGAAGCGCTGGAGGCCGCCGACCGCCTCGCCGCCGACGGCATCAGCGCCGAAGTGATCGACGTGGCCACGCTGCGCCCGCTGGACTTCGACACCATCGCCGAGTCGGTGGCGCGCACCGGCCGCTGCGTGATCGTGCAGGAAGCCCCGCGCAGCGCCGGCTTCGGCGCCGAGATCGCCGCGCGCCTGGCCGAGCAGTCGATGTACGACCTGGTCGCGCCGGTGCAGCGCGTGACCGGCTACGACACCCACATCCCGCTGTTCCGGCTGGAAATGAAGTACCTGCCGAGCACCGACAAGATCGTCGCCGCGGCCAAGCGGGCGATGGCCGCGGGTTGATATGCAGGCACGTCTGATCAGCGATTACCGCGCCGCCTATCCGCATCCGATCCGCATCGCCGCCGGCGAGCGGGTCGCGCTGGGCGTGCGCGACGAGGAGTGGCCGGCGTTCGTCTGGATCACCGGCACCGCCGGCAGCGCCGGCTGGGCGCCGCTGGCCTGGCTGCAGCCGACCGGCGACGGCCATGCCGTGGCGATGCGCGACTACGACGCGCGCGAACTCGATGCCGCGCAGGGCGACACCGTCGTCCTGCATCACGAATACGGCGACTGGTGGTGGGCCGAGCGCGCCGACGGCACGCAGGGCTGGCTGCCGGCACGCGACCTGGAACTGCTGGAAGAGACCACATGAGCCAAACCAAGAATTTCAATCTGCCCGACCTGGGCGAAGGCCTGCCCGACGCCACCATCGTCGAGTGGTTCGTCAAGGAAGGCGACACCATCCGGCTGGACGAGCCGCTGGTGTCGATGGAAACCGCCAAGGCGGTGGTCGAAGTGCCGTCGCCGGTCTCCGGCAAGGTGCTGAAGCTGGCCGGCGCGCCGGGCGACATCGTCGTCACCGGCAGCATGCTGGCGCAGTTCGCGCCCGACCCGAACCTGCCGCAGCGCGCCGAAGGCCAGGACACCGGCCATCACCATGGCGGCGCGGCACCAGCCGCATCCGGCAAGGGTGCCGGCGCGGACACCGCTGCGGCCGATGACCGCGTGGTCGCCTCCGACGACGGCGGCGAACTGCACGACGCCGACAACGCGCAGTCCGCAGGCGAGCGCGACGATGCCGGCACCGTGGTCGGCGCGATGCAGAGCTCCAACACCGTGCACAGCGAGCAGGCCGTGTCGGTAGGCGGCGTACGCGCGATGCCGGCGGTACGCGCCCTGGCCAAGAAGCTGGGCGTGGACCTGGGCCGGGTGCGTGCCAGCGGCGCCGACGGCGCAGTCACCCTGGCCGACGTCAAGCAGGCCGCGGCCGATGGTTCGGCGAAAGCCGGCGCCGCTGCAGGAACGGCTTCGGCCGCGACTGCACGGAGCCCTGCCGTCGCGGCTGAAGCCGCTCCTGCGCCGGCCCGCACATCCCAAGCCGCACCTGCGCGCACCCCGCTCTCCGCCGCCGGCAAGCCGATGCGCACGCAGCCGCCGGGCGTGGCCGTGCAGGGCCAGCCCGAGCCGCTGAAAGGCGTGCGCCGCAACATGGCGCGGGTGATGGCCGAGGCGCAGCGCCAGGTGGTGCTGACCACGCTCAACGACGATGCCGACCTGCACGCATGGACGCCGGGCAACGACACCACCGGGCGCCTGGTGCGCGCGATCGTCGCCGCCTGCCAGGCGGTGCCGGCGCTCAACGCCTGGTTCGACGGCGAGGCGCTGACCCGCACCCTGCACGCGCACGTGGACATCGGCATCGCCGTGGACACCGACGACGGCCTGTTCGTGCCGGCCTTGCGCAACGCCGACATGCTCGATGCGCGCGGCGTGCGCGAAGGCATCAACCGCCTGCGCCAGCAGGTGGAGGCGCGCAGCATTCCGGCCTCGGAGCTGAGCGGCTACACCATCTCGCTGTCCAACTTCGGCATGTTCGCCGGCCGCTACGCCACCCCGATCGTGGTGCCGCCGTGCGTGGCCATCGTCGCCGCAGGCCGCGCCCGCCACCAGCTGGTGCCGGTGATGGGCGGCGTGGAGACGCACAAGATCCTGCCGCTGTCGCTGAGCTTCGACCACCGCGCCTGCACCGGCGGCGAAGCGGCGCGCTTCCTGCGCGCGATGATCGACGACCTGGCGCTGCCGGGCTGAGCGCCGGCCGTCTTGCAGATCAGCCGACCTGCCTGACGCCAGACGGTGCATCTGCTGCGCTGATGCAGTAGATGCACCGCCATGGTGGTATGCACCCCCATTGCGGGAGGGACTTCAGTCCCGACGCGACGAACTAAAGGCATTGGGATTGAGCCCGTTCTGCAGCGCAGGCCTCAACGGCGACATAGAGGGGCGCGTGTTCTCTACGGTCTTCTACACACTTCGGGATGCTCTCCCGAGCAATTCCAGCACAGCGCGTCGGGGCTGAAGCCCCTCCCACAGGGAAGTGACCAAGCGCTACCGGCGGTCCGGGATTGGTGCTGCCGATCACTCCGCATGCATTCGGTGCACATCAGCCGATCTGCATAGAACCAGACGGTGCATCTGCGCACCAGGTACAGCAGATGCGTCCCGTGTGGGAGGGACTTCAGTCCCGACGCGACGAACTAAAAGCACCGCGATTGAGGCCGTTCTGCATTGGATGCCTCGGAGGCCACGCAGAGGCGCGCGTGGTCTCTGCAGTCTTCTACACACTACGGGATGCTCTCCCGAGCAATTCCTGCACAGCGCGTCGGGGCTGAAGCCCCTCCCACAGTGCAGGGACCAAGTGCTACCGGCGGTCCAGCATTGGTGCTGCGATCGCTTCGCATGCATTCGGTGCACATCCGCCGACCTGCATGCATCGTGATGGCGAACCGCTTGGCTCGATTGCGCGTCACACGTCGCAGCTACGGCGATACCGCATCTGTTCGATGCAAAAACCCTGAACGCAACCTGTCTACCACGCGACGCGACGCCGCCGTTATGGTCGCTGCACAGGGGGAGGCACTGCGCCGATCGGCCGCACTGCCCTGAACGTCATGCCACGCATCGCGCCACGGCCGCTCCGCTGCCGCGACGGCGCGCCCTTCCTTCTTGCGTTCGAGGATTCCGCTCATGACTCTGCCACGTCATCATCGTCCGTCGGTGCTGCTGCCCTCCCTGCTGATTGCGCTCGCCGCCACCTCCGCCAGCGCCGCGCAACGCGTGGATCTGCACGCCAAGAACCCGGACACGCTCGGTACCCAGTACCGCAGCGCCGCCGCGCGCGTCGGCGGCATACCGGCCGCGGCCGCGGTGCGCCATGCCGAACTGATCGGGCTGGACGCCGAGTCCGCGCTGACCCTGCTCGGCAGCAGCGAAGATGCCGACGGCACCGTGCACCGCCGCTACCAGCAGACTTTCCGCGGCATTCCGGTATGGGGCGAGCAAGTGATCGTCAGCGAGCGCGCCGACGGCAGCGTGCGCAGCCTGTTCGGCCGCTCGGTGGCTGGGCTGGCCAGCGAGTTGCCGGCGACTGCCGCCAATGCGCCCAGCGCCACGCTGACTGCCGACCGTGCGTTGCTGCTGGCCCAGCGCGTCGCGCTTGGCACCGCCCAGGCCGAGCGCCGCATCGAACGCGCGCAGGCGCCGCAGATGATCTACCTCGACGACAGCGACCGCGCGCACCTGGCCTACGTGGTGTCGTTCTTCGCCGATGCGCCGAACGGCGGCGCGCCGAGCAGGCCGTTCGTGATCGTGGATGCGCGCAGCGGCGCCATCCTCAAGCAGTGGGACGCGCTGACCACGCGCGACGCCACCGGCCCCGGCGGCAACGCCAAGACCGGCCAGTACGAATACGGCAGCGACAGCATCCACGGCTTCCTGGAGGTGGACGACAACTGCCGCATGCAGAACAGCAACGTCAAGTCGGTGAACCTCAACGGCGGCAGCTCCGGCACCACCGCGTACCAGTTCACCTGCCCACGCAACACCTACAAGGCCATCAACGGCGCCTACTCGCCGATCAACGACGCGCACTACTTCGGCGGCGTGATCGAGAAGATGTACCGCAGCTACGTCGGCGTGGCGCCGCTGACCTTCCAGCTGGTGATGCGCGTGCATTACGGCACGCGCTACGAGAACGCGTTCTGGAACGGTTCGACGATGAACTTCGGCGACGGCAACACGCGGTTCTATCCGCTGGTCAGCGCCGACGTCGCCGGCCACGAGGTCTCGCACGGCTTCACCGAGCAGCATTCCAATCTCACCTATTCCGGCCAGTCCGGCGGCATCAACGAGGCGTTCTCGGACATGGCCGGCGAGGCCACCGAGTACTACCTCAAGGGCACGAACGACTTCAAGGTCGGCACCGAGATCTTCAAGGCCAACGGTGCGCTGCGCTACATGGCCACCCCGACCCAGGACGGCAGCTCGATCGACAACGCCGCCAACTACCGCAGCGGCCTGGACGTGCATTACTCCTCGGGCGTCTACAACAAGGCGTTCTACACCCTGGCCACCACCTCCGGCTGGAACACGCGCAGCGCCTTCGAAGTGTTCGCTCGCGCCAACCAGCTGTACTGGACGCCCAGCACCAGCTTCAACAGCGGCGCCTGCGGCGTGCAGACCGCCGCGAGCGACCTGAGCCGCTCGGTAACCGCGGTGCGCAATGCCTTCGCCGCCGTTGGCGTGAGTTGCCCGCAGTAAGGTCCGCGAAGACGCGCACGGCCATCCGCGTGGATGGCCGTGCGTTGCAGTTCGGGATTGGGGATTGGGGATTGGCAACAGCTGCTCTCGCCGATCGTCGCGTAGGAGCGGCGCTTGTCCCCTTTTCGGGATCAGCCGCGACGGGCGAAGTGGCGTGCGTTCCGATGCCGCAATGCGTCGGGACTGAAGTCCCTCCCACAGTGCACCCGGCGAGCTCGCCGCACGCCCTTGTGGGAGCGGCGCTTGTCCCCTTTTCGGGATCAGCCGCGACGGGCGAAGCGGCGTGCTTTCCGATGCCGCAATGCGTCGGGACTGAAGTCCCTCCCACAGTGCACTCGGCGAGCTCGCCGCACGCCCTTGTGGGAGCGGCGCTTGTCCCCTTTTCGGGATCAGCCGCGACGCGCGATGGCCAGACGCGTCACGACGGAAGCCGCGCGCACGCCAGGTCGGCGATACTGTCCAGTCTCACCTTTGCTGCCCCTCCCGATGCCGTTCGCTTCCCTCGGTCTGTCGCCCGCGCTGTATCCCGCCTTCGCCGCCGCGCTCGCGCGCGTCGGCTGGCAGACGCCCACGCCGATCCAGCAGCAGGCGGTGCCGCAGATCGTCGCCGGCCACGATCTGCTGGCCATGGCGCAGACCGGTTCCGGCAAGACCGCGGCGTTCGCGCTGCCGTTGCTGCAGGCCTGCGCGCAGGCGGCCAGGCCGGCGCGCTCCACCCGCGTGCTGGTGCTGTTGCCGACCCGCGAACTGGCGGTGCAGGTCGCCGATACCTTCGTCGCGCTGGGCCTGGAATTGCCGCGGCGGCCGCGGGTGGTGGTGGCGGTCGGCGGCGTCTCGATCAATCCGCAGATGCTGGCGCTGCGCGGCGGCGCCGACGTGGTGGTGGCCACGCCCGGGCGTCTGCTCGACCTGCTGGCGCAGCGCGCGCTACAACTGGACGCGGTGGCGCACCTGGTGCTGGACGAGGCCGACCGCCTGCTCGACCTGGGCTTCGGCGCCGAACTGGAGCGGCTACTGCAACTGCTGCCGCCGACGCGGCAGACCCTGTTGTTCTCGGCCACCCTGCCAGCCCCGATCGCGGCGCTGGCCACGCGCCTGCTGCGCGCGCCGCGACGCATCGGCGACGCCGCCGACGCCGCACCGATCCCGGCGACGCTGCGCCAGCGCGCGATCGAGGTCGACGACGGGCGTCGCCTGGCGTTGCTGCAGCATTTGCTGGAACAGGAAGCATGGCCACGCGCACTGGTGTTCGTCGCCAGTCGGCGTAGCGCCGAGCAGGTCGCCACGGCGCTGGCCAAGGCCGGCATCGCCGCGCAGCCACTGCACGGCGACCTCGCACAAGGGCGGCGCCTGCGCACCCTGGAGGCGTTCCGCCAGCAGCAGGTGCGGGTGCTGGTGACCACCGACCTGGCCGCGCGCGGCATCGACATCGCCGCGCTGCCGGTGGTGGTGAACTACGACCTGCCGCGTTCCACCGCGGACTACACCCATCGCATCGGCCGCAGCGCACGCGCCGGTGCCGAGGGCCAGGCGCTGAGCTTCGTCGACGCGGCCAGTGCGGCGCATCTGCGCCTGATCGAAAAGCGGCAAGGCGTGCGCGTGCCGCGCGAACGCATTCCCGGCTTCGAGCCGAAGCAAGCGCCACCCCCGGCCGCCGCGCCGGCCACAGAGGCGGCCGCCTCCACCGGCGGCATCAAGGGCAAGCGGCCGAGCAAGAAGGACCGGCTGCGCGCGGCGCGTGCGCAGGACGGGGAGCCACCCGCGAGCGGCTGAGCGCCGCCGCGCGGGCTGTACCACGCTTTGCTGCGGCATCCGTCGCCACACAGACGCGTGCCGAGATCAGGCACGTTTCCGGCCAGAACATCAGGACGACCGCGTCGCCATGCGACGCGGGCTTGTCGGACGGATCCGACCAAGAACGCCGGGAGCGTCCGCGCCAACGCGTGCCGCAGTCGGCCCTCCGGCCAGAAACGCCGGAAGGCCTGGCGCACCGCGGCAAGCGCTGCGGCAATGCCAAAGGGCGCGGGCAGTGGCCTGGCGTCGCACGTCGCTGCCACGGCGCCGCCCCACGGCGCGACAGGCACGCCGAATCGCGCTCAGTCCTCGAAGGGATCGTGCTCGCTTTCGTCCTGGCCGCCCTTGGCCCGCGGCGGCCGCGTGCACGCGCGGCTGCGGATCTCCACGTAGAACTGCTCGCCGCCGGCGGCGACCAGCGCGTCGACCGCACGCAGCAGTTCGGCCGGCGGCAGCACCGCGGCGGTGGCTTCCTCGGTGCCGAACAGGGTGTCGAAATCCCAGTAGTCCGCACCGGCCGGCAAGGTCTTGCGGCGCTCGCGGCGGATGTACTTGCGGATGTCGTGCTTGGCGGCATCGAGCAGGCGGTCGGGATGCTTGCCTTCGATGCGGAGCCGGTAGGTCTTCTTCACTGCGGGAAATCCTGGAAAGGGAATGCGGCGGTCATCGCAGGGCGACGGCGCGGCGGGCGCACCGACGGACGGCGCGTACGACGGCCGCCATGGTGCCAGAAGCGGCCGCACGCTGCGGATTGCGCGGATAATCGGCGCACGCCCCACGGCACGCAGGAGCCACCGATGACCGATCCGTCCGCTTTCGCGGGATACCGCGTGCTCGTCGCCGGCGCCAGCCGCGGGATCGGCCTGGCGATCGCCGATGCCTTCGCCCGCCATGGCGCCGCAGTGGCGATCTGCGCGCGCAGTCCCGCGCCGCTGGCCGACGCCACCGCGCAGTTGCAGCGCCACGGCCACCCGGTCGCGGCGCAGTGCTGCGATCTGGCCGACGCCGCGCAGATCCAGACCTGGGTGGCCCAGGCCGCGGACGCACTGGGTGGCATCGACGTGATGATCAACAACGCCTCCGGCTACGGCCATGGCGACGACGATGCGAGCTGGCAGGCCGGCTTCGACATCGACCTGATGGCCGCGGTGCGCTGCAACCGCGCCGCGTTGCCGCAGCTGCGCGGCAGTGGTCGCGGCTGCATCCTCAACATCAGCTCGATCAACGGCCTGCGGCCGACGCCGCGGGTGCCGGCGTACTCGGCGGCGAAGGCGGCGCTGAACTATTACACGACCACCCTGGCGACGCAGCTGGCGCGCGAGCGGATCCGGGTCAATGCGATCGCACCCGGTTCCATCGAGTTCCCCGGCGGCCTGTGGGAGCAGCGTCGCCAGCAGCAGCCCGAGCTGTACCGGCAGATCCGCGCGAGCATTCCGTTCGGCGCCTTCGGCGCGATCGACGACGTCGCCAACGCGGCGCTGTTCCTGGCCTCGCCGCAGGCGCGCTGGATCACCGGCCAGGTGCTGGCGGTGGACGGTGGGCAGTCGCTGGGCGCCTGAGGAAGGTCGCGCCCGGCCTGGTCCAGGCACACGAGGCACCGCGGCGAAGAACTGCGTGACTGCTCGCGGTGCAGACGCGGGCGCCTACATCGCGCACGAACGTCCGCCCCATCGCAAAGCGGCTTCAATGTGCATCGCACGCAATGCTATGCACTCGCGCGCTCCAATCCCCAATCCCCAATCCCAGCTCCTAAACCAACTGCGCCGCGTCGATCACCCGCACGCCCGGGCGCGGCTGCAGTGCGGCCGCGACCAGCGCCGCGGCGATGCGTTCGGCCGGATTGATCCGGTAGCGCCGCGGCAGCAGCGGTCCGAGCGCACGCAACACCACGCTGGCGGCATGCTCGCCGCGGCGGCGTTGCGCACGCTCGCCGCCGATCAGGCCCGGCCGCACCAGGGTCAGCGACGTAAAGCCGAGCGCGCGCAGGTCGTGTTCCAACTCGCCCTTGACCCGGTTGTAGAACGCCCATGACCGCGGATTCGCGCCCAGCGCGGAGTTCAGCGCGAAGGCCTCGGTGCCGTACTGGCGCAGCAGCCGCGCGATCGCCAGCGGATAGTCGTGGTCGACCCGGCGGAACGCCTCCCGCGAGCCGGCCTGGCGCATCGTGGTGCCAAGCGCGCAGATCGCCGCCTCCACCTGCCACCAGGGCGCCTGTGCCGGCAGCGCGTCGAAGTCGAGCACCGGGTTGTGCAGCTTGGGATGGGTCATGGCCAGCGCGCGCCGGGTCGGCGCGATCACCGCGCTGCAGGCGGGGGCGGCCAGCAACTGGCGCAGCGCGTGGCCGCCGACCAGGCCGGTGGCGCCGGCGAGCAGGATTTTCATGGGGCGTCCTTGGAGGCTGGCTGGGGCAGGTGGCGACTATCGCAGGGGCGGCGGCAAGGCGTTGTGGGCGGGGTGTGCGTTGGAAGGCGGTCCATGAGGCGCTGCGCGGCCGTACCCTCACCCCAACCCCTCTCCCGGGGGGAGAGGGGCTTCAGCTGTTCCCTTCTCCCCTCGGGAGAAGGTGCCCCGCAGGGGCGGATGAGGGTACGGGCGCCAGCCAGGTATCACTCCTAAACGCCAGCATGCAACCAAGCGCCAGCACAGGGCCGGCCGCTCGCCTCCAGGATCCATGAGGCGCTGCGCGCCCGTACCCTCACCCCAACCCCTCTCCCGACGGGAGAGGGGCTATGGCTTTTCCCTTCTCCCACCGGGAGAAGGTGCCCCGCAGGGGCGGATGAGGGTTCGGGGCGCCAGCCAGCCTGGTCCTCGCATGCTCCTGCCTGCCCCACACACGGTCGCCGCGCCGCAGCAGGTACGCCACAATAGCCGCCCCATCGCGCCGGCCGGCGCGCTGCAACCTATGAGGAGCGGTTCGATGTTCGTGGTGTGCGGAGAGGCCTTGTACGACATCTTCATCGACGGCTACGCCGGCACCTCGGTCGCGATGACCGCGCGCCAGGGCGGTTCGCCGTTCAACGTGGCGATCGGCCTGGCCCGCCTGGGCGCACCGTCGGCGCTGTTCACCGGCCTGTCCACCGATCCGCTGGGCCGCCAGCTGCGTGCCACCCTCGAAGGCGAAGGCGTGGCCCTGGACTACTGCATCGACAAGCGCGAGGCCACCACCCTGGTGATGGTCGCGCTCGACGCCGGCGGCGTGCCCAACTACGCCTTCTACGGCACCGGCTGCGCCGATCGCGCGCTGACCGAGGCCGACCTGCCGGCGCTGGACGCGCGCGTCGGCGGCCTGCATTTCGGTTCCTACACCCTGGTCGCCGAGACCACCGCCAGCACCTTCCAGGCGCTGGCCGAGCGCGAGCGCGGGCAGCGGCTGATCTCGCTGGACCCGAACGTGCGGCCGACGGTGGAGCCGGACATGGCGGTGTGGCGCGCGCGGCTGGCGCGCTGGATCGCGCTGGCGCACGTGGTCAAGGTCAGCCAGGAGGACATCGAGCTGCTGTATCCGCAGCAGGATCCGTTCGCCATCGCCCGCAGCTGGCTACAGCAGGGGCCGTCGCTGGTGGTGATGACCCTGGGCGGCGACGGCGCGGTGGCCTGGCGCGGCGACAGCGAAGCGCGTGTGCCCGGCCGCGTGGTGCAGGTGGCCGACACCGTCGGCGCCGGCGACAGCTTCCAGGCCGCGCTGCTGCAGCAGTTGCCCGATCCGGCCGCGCTGGCGGCGCTGGGCAGCGAGCCCGCCGCGCTGGAGCGCCTGCTGCAGTTCTGCGTGGCCGCCGCGGCGATCAACTGCACCCGTGCCGGCGCCAACCCGCCCAGCCTGGACGACGTCCGCGCCGCGCTCTGACGTCGGCCGACGGCATGCACGCGGCGCCCGCGGCCGGCTTGCCTATGATGGGCCGGCCGCCCGCGGCGACACATCCACCGGGAGACCTGCCTTGACCGACCTGTCCGAGATCGCCGTGCGCCTGGGGATCGCCGCCCTCGCCGGCGCGGCGATCGGGTTGAACCGCGACCTGCACGGCAAGCCGATCGGCATCCGCACGCTGGGCCTGGTCGGCCTGGCCACCGCGATGGTGGTGCTGCTGGCCGACCCGCTCGGCAAGGGCGGCTTCACCGATGCCGGCAGCCGCGTCATCCAGGGCATCCTCACCGGCATCGGTTTCCTCGGCGCCGGCGTCATCTATCACACCCAGAAACATGTGCGGGTGCATGGCCTGACCAGCGCCGCCTGTGTCTGGCTCACCGCCTGCGTCGGCATCATGTGCGGCGCCGGCCAGTGGCAGATCGTGGCCGTGTCGCTGGCCATCGCCTTCGTCATCCTGCTGTTCGGCGGCCGCGTCGAACGCGCCCTGCACGCACTCCTGGGCGGCAGGCCGGCGCATGACGCCCCGCCGGATCAGTCGTCGGACAGCGGCCCGCACCAGCCCGGCAAGTAGCTCGCGTCCCGGCTCTTGGCGAGCGCGAGCGCGGTCTCCATGGCGCGGGCGAAATCCTCCTTGATGTCGCGGCGCCGCAGCCGGCGGCGGAACAGGTCGGCCCACAGGAATTCGCTGAAGGGCGTGGTGTCCTTGGCGTAGCCGCCGGCGCGGCGGACCTCGCCGGCGAGGCTGCGGTAGGGATCGTCCTTCAGGTCGGCGATGGAGGTGGGCATGTCCTTGAACGGGCGGCGCTCGCCCTTGGCGTCGTAGGGATAGGCCCAGCGGCGATGATCCAGCACGCTCCACAGCGCGGCCTTGTCGACCATGCTGAGGTCGGCGATCACCGTGACCAGGATGTCCTTCACCCCTTCGTCTAGCAGCGCCCGCGCCAGATGGTGGTGATCGACCACGTAGTAGCGGCCATCCGGTCCCAGCACCACCGGGATCATGTGCGTGCCGAGCAGCTCTGCCTGCTTGTGCTTGGACGCGTGCGCGCGCCAGCGCTTGCGCTTCTCCTTCACCTCGCGCATGCCCACGGTCATCTGCGTGGGACGCAGGGACAGGATCGGAACGGGATGCAGCAGCGGTTCGCGGGGATCGGCCATGCTCAGTCTCCGTGGAAGTGCGCGCGCCGGCGGCAGGCGCGGCCGCCAGAGTGCCAGCGTCGTGCGCGTTCTGCACAGCGCCGCGGCACACGCGATCTTTCGGGAGCCAGGTGTTGCTCCCCTCTCCCTCCGGGAGAGGGGTTGGGGGTGAGGGTGCGACGGCTAGGGAACCTCTTCCCCCAGACACCTCCCTAGCGAACCGCCCCCTCATCCGCCCCTCCGGGGCACCTTCCCCCGAAAAGGGGGCCATGGTCCCGAAGGGAGAAGGAAGCAAGGGGCCGGGGGTGAGGGTACGGCCGCCATGGAGTCCCCTTCACAGACACGGCGCCCGCCGGCTCAAGCGCGCGCCGCCAGCGCCGATATCCAGTTCCTGAGCGCCACCATCGGCGGCGCATTGACCTGGGGAGGAGCCGGCTGGCATGTCGGACCAACGCGACGAGCCGCCGATCAGCGGACTGCGCAAGCTGCTGTCGCCACGTCGGCGCGATCCCGCGCCGACGACGGCCGCGGGGCTGCCGGCGCGCGCGCAGGGCCACAGCCATGCGCACAAGCACGGCCACGCGGCGCCGCCCGCGGAGGCGGCCACCGATCCGGCTGCCGCCACCGCCGCGCTGATCCGCCTGTTCCAGCAGGCGCACGAGCCGCAAGGCCTGCTCGGCGCCTTCGCCGACGGCATGGCCTCGCTGCACGGCGAATTGGGCGACATGGGTCGGCGCCTGCAGTCGGCGGCGAGCAGCGGCGACTGGCCCAGCTACGGCCGCGCACTGCGCCAGCTGATCGACAAGTACATCCGCACCATCGACGTCGACGACCCGCTGGCCGGGCCCAGCGACAGCGAACGCCTGCGCGACCTGCTGCGGCAGACCGTGGCCGGCGCGCTGGCGGCGCTGCTGCACACCCTGCCCGAACTCGCCGGCGAGGCCGAGGCCAGCGGCGAGGCGCTGCGCCAGTGGCGTCCCGGGCAGCCGCTGGAACCGGTGGCGCAACAGGTGCGTGAGCTGTGCCACCAGATCGCGTTGCGCGCCAGCGACGGCCAGGAACAGCAGGCGCTGTTGCTGAGCCTGTTCGACCTGTTGCTGGAGAACGTCGGCGAACTGCTCGACGACACCAGCTGGCTGCAGGGCCAGATCGCGGTGGTGCGCGACCTGATCGCCGGGCCGCTGGACCGCTACTCGATCGAGGAGGCGCGCGGCAGCCTGCGCGAGGTGATCTACAAACAGGGCCTGCTCAAGCAGGGCATCGCCGAATCCAAGGAGGCGATGAAGGAGCTGATGCTGAGCTTCGTCGCGGACCTGGACGGCATGGCCGCCAGCACCGGCGAATTCCACGACCGCATCGCCGACTACTCGCAGACCATCCGCGACGCGCGCAGCATCGCCGACCTCAACCGCCTGCTGCAGGAAGTGCTGCAGGACACCAGCCACGTGCAGGAGCAGGCGCTGCGCGCGCGCGATCACCTGATCGCCGCACGCCAGGAGGTGGAGGCGGCGGAGCAGCGCATCCTGCGCCTGGAGCAGGAACTGCAGGACGTCAGCGGCCTGGTGCGGGTCGACCAGCTCACCGGCGCACTCAACCGCCGCGGCCTGGACGACCTGTTCGTGCGCGAACTGGTGCGCACCGAGCGCAGCGCGCAGCCACTGTGCGTGGCGATGCTGGACCTGGACGATTTCCGCAAGCTCAACGAGACCTACGGCCACCCCGGCGGCGACAGCGCCCTGCGCCACGTGGTGGAAGTGGCGCGCACCACCTTGCGCGCCAGCGATGCCATCGCCCGCTTCGGTGGCGAGGAATTCGTGCTGCTGATGCCGGACTGCACGATCTTCGAGGCCAGTGCGGCGGTAACCCGGGTGCAGCGCGCGCTGGCCCAGCGCGCGGTGGTACATGAAGACCAGCGCGTGTTCGTCAGCTTCAGCGCCGGCGTGGCGCTGCGCCAGCCCGGCGAAGCGCAGGACGCGCTGATCCGCCGCGCCGACCGTGCGCTATACGAGGCCAAGAAGGCCGGCAAGAACCGGGTGGTGTCGGCCGACTAGCTGGCGCCGGCGTGGCCGGCGCGGGATTGGGGAGTCGGGATTGGGGAGTCGCAAAAGCGAGCATGCGCGTCGCTGTTGCGAATCCCGAATCTCCAATCCCGAATCCCTACTCCCGCACCTTCTTGATGCCCAGCACCACCGCCAGCACCACCGCGCCGGCCACGATTCCCACCAAGGCGTTGCCCAGCGCAAGCACCAGGCTGCCCAGCCCGCCGGTCGGGGCGATCGCCTGGATGGCGTGGTGCAGCGGGCCGATGCTGTGCACCAGGATGCCACCGCCGACCAGGAACATCGCCGCGGTGCCGGCGACCGACAGCGTGCGCATCAGCCACGGCGCCAGCCACAGGATGCCGCGGCCGATCGCCGCGGCGGCGGCGCCCTTGCGGCTCAGGTACAGCCCCAGGTCGTCGAGCTTGACGATGCCCGCGACCAGCCCGTAGACGCCGGCGGTCATCGCCAGCGCGATCGCCACCAGCACCGCGAGTTGCTGCACGAACGGCACGCCGGCGACCACGCCCAGCGACAGCACGATGATCTCCGCCGAGAGGATGAAGTCGGTACGGATCGCGCCCTTGACCTTGTCCTTTTCCAGCGCGACCACGTCCACCTGCTGGTCGGCCAGCGCCTGCACCTGCTGCGCGTGACGTGCCGCGTCCTCTTCCTTCGAATGCAGGAAACGGTGCGCCAGTTTCTCCACGCCCTCGAAGCACAGGAAGGCGCCGCCGATCATCATCAGCGGGGTGATCGCCCACGGCAGCCAGGCGCTGATCGCCAGCGCCGCCGGCACCAGGATCGCCTTGTTCAGCAGCGAGCCCTTGGCCACCGCCCATACCACCGGCAGTTCGCGGTCGGCGTTCACCCCGGTCACCTGCTGCGCGTTCAGCGCCAGGTCGTCGCCGAGCACGCCGGCGGTCTTCTTGGCCGCGACCTTGGTCAGGATCGACACGTCGTCGAGCAGGGTGGCGATGTCGTCGAGCAGGGTGAACAGGCTGGCGCCGGCCATGCGGGGATTCCATTCGGGATGAGCGGCGATTCTCGCCGATTCCGCCGACCAGGTGCGTGAGCAGGCCGGCCTCAACCGCGCGTAACGCCGGCCCGGCTATCGTGCGCCACACCGCCGCACGGCCTGCACAGGACACCCGCATGGACCAGTTCCTCACCGCCCCCCGCGCCATCGTCGACGACGTCCTCGCGGCCGCGGCCATGCTGCAACCGCTGCGGCTGTCGGAAACCGGCAGCGGCACCCGCATCGTGCTGCAGGCCGAGCGCGATCCGCGCCAGGTCGCGGTGCTGTCCGGCGGCGGCGCCGGGCACGAGCCGGCGCATGCCGGCTTCGTCGGCCCGGGCATGCTCAGCGGCGCCATCGCCGGCGACCTGTTCGCCTCGCCCGGCGTGGAAGCGGTGCTGGCGGCGATCCGCGCCTGCGCCGACGCGCCCGGCGTACTGCTGGTGATCAAGAACTACACCGGCGACCGGCTCAACTTCGGCCTGGCCGCCGAGCGCGCCCGTGCCGAGGGCATCGACGTGGCCAGCGTACTGGTCGCCGACGACATTGCCCTGCCCGACGCGGCGCAGCCGCGCGGCATCGCCGGCACGGTGCTGGTGCACAAGTACGTGGGCCACCTGGCGCGCGAGGGCGTGCCGCTGGCCGAACTGGCGCAGCGCGGCCAGGCCTTCGCCGACCGCCTGCTGTCGCTGGGCATGGCGCTGTCCAGTTGCAGCGTACCCGGCCAGCAGGTCGGCCGCCGCGCGCCGGAACTGGGGCTGGGCATCCACAACGAGCCCGGTGCGCGGCCGGTGCAGCCGGGCGCGGTGGAAGAGGCACTGGCGCTGGTGCTGGACCCGCTGCTGGCGCAGGCCGATGCCCGCCTGGGCGCCGACGCGCCGCTGGTGCTGATGCTCAACGATCTCGGCGGCTGCTCGACGCAGGAACTGGGCGTGCTGACGCGGCTGGCACTGCAGCGCATCGGCGTCGAGCGGGTCGCGCTGATGCCGGTGCCGGCAGCGCTGATGACCTCGATGGACATGCACGGCTTCTCGATCACCCTCGCCCCGGCCGATGCCGACGTGCTGGCCGCACTGCAGGCACCGGTGCAGACCCTGGGCTGGCCCGGCGTGCGTGTGCCGCAGGCAGTGCAGACCTTTGCGCCGGCACTGAAGCGCGACGACAGCCACCGCGATGGCCCGCGCGATGCGCAGTGCGCAGCGGCCCTGGGCCGGGTGGCGCAAGCCCTGATCGCCGCGCAGGCCGAGCTGGACGCGCTGGATGCGCGCAGCGGCGATGGCGACGCCGGCAGCACCTTCGCCGCCGGCGCGCGCGCCCTGCGGCAGGCGCTGGACACCGATGCGCTGGCCACCGGCGACGCTGCCGCACTGGCGCGCGGCCTGGCGGCGACGATCGAACACAGCATGGGCGGCTCCAGTGGCGTGCTGCTGTCGATCCTGTTCACCACCGCTGCCGGTGCGCTGGCGGACGGCCGCGACTGGGTGCAGGCGCTGCAGGCCGGCGTGGCGCGGATGCAGCACTACGGCGGCGCGCAACGCGGCGACCGCACCCTGCTCGATGCGCTGCTGCCGGCACTGGACGCCCTGGCACAGGACGCCGACGTGGAGGCCGCCGCACGCGCCGCCCGCGCAGGCGCCGATGCCACCGCCCAGCTCACCCGTGCCGGTGCCGGCCGCGCCGCGGCGGTGCCGGCGGACGCACTGCGCGGCGTGATCGACCCCGGCGCCGAAGCGGTGGCGCGGGCGTTCGCAGCGTGGCGGTGAAGCGGCCGGTCGGGTCGGCCGATGCGGTGCGAGGCAGGTATGGGTCAATCGGGGCGGCAGGCGTGTTCGGGAATGCCCGTCGCGGCTGAAGCCGCTCGTACAAGGCTTGCGGCGAGCTGTCCGAGCGCACTGTGGGAGGGACTTCAGGGCACCTCGAACAACCTGCCACGACCTTGAGCCAGGGGTAGCATCTGTCGCAACGGCACCAGAGCGGCGCT
>NZ_JAXGGI010000023.1:0-36269 GCF_034105445.1 Xanthomonas sp. LF07-6 | reverse complement strand
ACTGCATCAGTGAGCAGGACACTGCTTTTGTCGTGACCGCGAGCGCTGCACAGCAAGCGAGGCTGTCACGCCCGACCCCGCACGCAACAGGCTTCAGCGGCGCACGCCCCTCAGACCGCGACCATGTCCCCTCACCGTGCAATGCGGCGGCACATCGCGCCCGCCACCACGCTCGTTCAAACGTCCGCAGGCGCCAGTTCGCGCAGCTTGCCCTGGTGCAGTTCCAGCACCCGGTCCAACTTGCGCGCCAGGCTGCGGTCGTGGGTGACCAGGGCCAGGCTGGTGCCCTGCGCGCGGTTGAGCTCGAGCATCAGCGCGAACACGTTGGCCGCGGTCTTGTCGTCGAGGTTGCCGGTCGGCTCGTCGCCGAGTACGCAGGCCGGACGGTTGACCAGCGCACGCGCCACCGCGGCGCGCTGGCGCTCGCCGCCGGACAGCTCGCCCGGCTTGTGCTCCAGGCGATGGCCCAGGCCCACCGATTCCAGCAGCGCCCGCGCGCGCGCATCGGCGTCCTGGATCGGCGCGCCGCCCAGCAGCACCGGCATCATCACGTTCTCCAGCGCGGTGAACTCGGGCAGCAGGTGATGGAACTGGTAGACGAAGCCCAGCGAGCGGTTGCGCAACTGCCCGCGCGCCGCGTCGGTCAGCGCCGACATGCGCTGCCCGGCCACGTAGACCTCACCGGAGGTCGGCACGTCGAGGCCGCCGAGCAGGTGCAGCAAGGTGCTCTTGCCGGCACCGGAGGCGCCGACGATGGCCACGGTCTCGCCCGCCGCCACGCTCAGCTCCAGGCCGTCGAACACCGGCGTGCGCATCTTGCCTTCGGCGTAGGTCTTGGCCAGGCCTTCGGCGCGGATCGCCGCGTCCGCTTGTCGCTTCTGCATTCCCGATTCCCGATTCCCCATTCCCGATTCCCGGCTCTCATTCATAGCGCAGCGCCTCCGCCGGCTGCGTGCGCGCCGCGCGCCAGGCCGGGTACAGCGTGGCCAGGAAGCTCATCAGCAAGGCGACGATGGTGATCACCATGACGTCGTGCGGCTGCATGTCGGTGGGCAGGCCGGTGATGTAGTAGACGTCCTCCGGCAGCAGCTTGATGTTGAACACCGCCTCGATGCCGGCCAGGATCCGCTCCAGGTTGAGCGTCAGCACGATGCCGCCGATCACGCCGGCGACGGTGCCGATCACGCCGATCAGCGTGCCCTGCACCATGAACACCTGCATCACCCCGCCCGGGCTCAGTCCCAGCGTGCGCAGGATCGCGATGTCGGCCTGCTTGTCGGTCACCAGCATCACCTGCGAGGACACCAGGTTGAACGCACCCATCGCGATGATCAGCGACAGCAGGATGCCCATCACCGTCTTTTCCATCTTCAGCGACTGGTAGAGGTTGGCGTTCTCGCGGGTCCAGTCGCTGACCATGTACGGGCCGTGCAGGTTCAGCGCCAGGTCGCGCGCCACGTTCCAGGCCTGGTCCATGTCGTACAGCTTCAGGCGCACGCCGGTGACGCCGTCGCCCATGCGCAGCACCCGCTGCAGGTCGGGCATGCTGGTCACCGCCAGGCCGCGGTCGATCTCGTTGTAGCCGGCCTCGAAGATGCCGCTGACGGTGAAGCGCTTGTAGCGCGGCACCATGCCCATCGGGCTGGCCTGCGGCTCGCCGAGCATCACCACCACCTTGTCGCCGACGCCCACGCCCAGCCACAGCGCCAGTTCCTGGCCGAGCAGGATGTTGTACGACCCCGGGGTCAGGCTGTCGACCGAGCCCTGCTTCATCTTCTGCGCCAGCACCGAGACCTTGGCCTCTTCCTTGGGCAGGATGCCGCGGACGATCGCCGGCTGGTTGCGCTGGCCGGTGAGCAGCGCCTCTTCCTCGACGTAGGGCGCGGCGCCGGCGACGCGCTTGTCGCGCATGGCCACGTCCACCGCGTGCTGCCAGTCCTCCATCGGCGCGCCCTGCGCACTGACCGTGGCATGCGCGGCCATCTGCAGCAGGCGGTCGCGGATCTCCTTCTGGAAGCCGCTCATCACCGCCAGGGTGGTGATCAGCACGGTCACGCCCAGGGCGATGCCGAGGATCGAGGCCATGGAGATGAAGGAGATGAAATTGTTGCGGCGCTTGGCGCGCAGATAGCGCAGGCCGATGGCCACGGGTAAGGGTTTGAACATGCGCAGCCACCATCCAGGGAGCGCTATGGTGCCATTTGCGGCGGCGCAGACGAAGCGGCATGGGCGGCAGCGGCCAGACGCAGTTCACGTCGTGCCGCCGGTGGCAGCGTGTCCGGCCACCACGCCAGGCGCTGGGTGCGCCCCTGCGCATCGCGCCAGCGCACGAACGCCAGCGGTCCGCGCCAGGCGACCTGCAGCGCGCTCACCGCCACGCCATCGATGCTGGGCGTACCGGCACCGGCGGGAACCAGCAGCGTGCGCGGCGCCCGCCCGGCCTCACGGCGCAGCAGCCACCCCGCATACAGCAGCGCCAGCGCGGCCGCCGGCCAGGCCAGGTGTGGCGGCAGGTCGGAGCCGAGCAGCGACAGCGGCGCCAGCGCGCCGAGCAGGGTCAGCGCGGCCAGCAGCCAGCGCGAGGGGCGCCAGTCAAGCCGGCATGGCGCGGATGGAAGCGATGAGATCGGCGGCGCGTGCATCGGGACAGGCCTCGTAGCCCATGAACCAGCGCCACAACTTATCGTCCTCGCAATCGAGCAGGTATAGGAAAACCCCGCGCTCAGACTCGGAAGCCTCCCCCCAGCGCCGGTCCAGGTAGCGGCCGAACAACTGGTCCAGTTCGCGCATGCCGCGCCGGCAGCGCCAGCGCAGCTTCTTCAGTTCGGTGCTCTCGTCCATCGCATGCGCCCTTGCCTGGAGGCGGCGCCGCACGGCAGCCGCCGAAAACGAACGCGGCACCGAACCCGAAAGCCGGTGCCGCGCGATCGGCGGGCAGGCCCGCCGCTTGGCGATCGGCGGGCAGGCCCGCCGCTTGGAACGTGCGCCGTTGCGATCAGGCGCGGCGCGCCATCATCAGCTTCTTGATCTCGGCGATCGCCAGCGCCGGGTTCAGCCCCTTCGGGCAGGTCCGCGCGCAGTTCATGATGGTGTGGCAGCGGTACAGCTTGAACGGATCTTCCAGATCGTCCAGGCGCGCACCGGTGTCCTCGTCGCGCGAGTCGATGATCCAGCGGTAGGCCTGCAGCAGGATCGCCGGGCCCAGGTAACGCTCGCCGTTCCACCAGTAGCTCGGGCAGCTGGTCGAGCAGCACGCGCACAGGATGCACTCATACAGGCCGTCGAGCTTCTTGCGGTCCTCCGGCGACTGCAGCCGCTCACGGTCCGGCGGCGGCGGGGTCTGGGTACGGATCCACGGCTTGATCGAGGCGTACTGCGCGTAGAAGTGGGTCAGGTCCGGCACCAGATCCTTGACCACGCTCATGTGCGGCAGCGGGTAGATCGGCACTTCCTTCTTGCCGCAGTCGGCGATCGCCTTGGTGCAGGCCAGCGTGTTGGTGCCGTCGATGTTCATCGCGCACGATCCGCAGATGCCCTCGCGGCACGAGCGGCGGAAGGTCAGGGTCGGGTCGATCTCGTTCTTGATCTTGATCAGCGCGTCCAGAACCATCGGGCCGCACGCGTCCAGGTCCACCTCGTAGGTGTCGGTCCGCGGGTTGCTGTCGTCGTCCGGATTCCACCGGTAGACCTTGAAGGTCCGCACGTTCTTCGCGCCCTTGGCGGGAAAGTGCTTGCCCTTGCCGATCTTGGAATTCTTGGGGAGGGTGAACTCTGCCATGGCTTTAAAATCCGGGAATGGGGATTGGGGAATGGGGAATGGGAAGCGGGAGCGAAGAGCGCATGCGCTGTTCTCGATTCCCGATTCCCTACTCCCGTTTCCCGGCTGTGGTCAGTAAACGCGCGGCTTCGGCGGCACCACGTCCACGTCCTTGCTGAGCGTGTACATGTGCACCGGGCGGTAGTCGAAGCTGCACTGGCCCTTGTCGTCGACGGTGACCAGCGTGTGCTTCTGCCAGTTGACGTCGTCGCGGTCGGGGAAATCCTCGTGGGCGTGCGCGCCGCGGCTTTCCTTGCGCTGTTCGGCCGAGTTGATCGTCGCCACCGCGTTGAGCAGCAGGTTGTTCAGCTCGTAGGTCTCGATCAGGTCGGAATTCCACACCAGCGAGCGGTCGGACACCTTGACGTCCTCGAAGCTGGCGAAGATGTCGGCCATCTTGTCCACGCCTTCCTTCAGCGTCTTGCTGGTGCGGAACACCGCCGCGTCGGACTGCATGGTGCGCTGCATCTTGTCGCGGATCACCGAGGTCGGGGTGCTGCCGTTGGCGTTGCGCAGCTTGTCCAGCAGGCCCAGCGCCTTGTCGCAGGCGTCGCCCGGCAAACCCTTGTGCGGCGCGCCGGTCTTGATCGTCTCGGCGCAGCGGTTGGCCACCGCGCGGCCGAACACCACCAAGTCCAGCAGCGAGTTGGAGCCCAGGCGGTTGGCGCCGTGTACCGACACGCAGGCGGCCTCGCCGATGGCGTACAGGCCCGGCACCACCGCATCGGGGTTGTCGCCGTCCTTGCGCACCACTTCGCCGTGGTAGTTGGTCGGGATGCCGCCCATGTTGTAGTGGACGGTCGGGATCACCGGGATCGGCTGCTTGTGCACGTCGACGCCGGCGAAGATGCGCGCGCTCTCGGCGATGCCGGGCAGCTTCTCGTCGATCACGCCCGGGCCGAGGTGGGTCAGGTCGAGCAGGATGTGGTCCTTGTGCTCGCCGACGCCGCGGCCTTCGCGGATCTCGATGGTCATCGAACGCGACACCACGTCGCGCGAGGCCAGATCCTTGTAGTGCGGCGCGTAGCGCTCCATGAAGCGCTCGCCGCTGCTGTTGCGCAGGATGCCGCCTTCGCCGCGCACGCCTTCGGTGATCAGGCAGCCGGCGCCGTAGATGCCGGTCGGGTGGAACTGCACGAACTCCATGTCCTGCATCGGCAGGCCGGCGCGCATTACCAGGCCGCCGCCGTCGCCGGTGCAGGTGTGCGCCGAGGTGGCGCTGAAGTAGGCGCGGCCGTAGCCGCCGGTGGCCAGCACCACGCCGTGGGCGCGGAACAGGTGCAGCGAGCCTTCGGCCATGTCCAGGGCGAGCACGCCGCGGCAGGCGCCTTCCTCGTCGAAGATCAGGTCGAGCGCGAAGTACTCGATCATGAAGCGCGCGTTGTGCGCCAGCGACTGCTGGTACAGCGTGTGCAGCATGGCGTGGCCGGTGCGGTCGGCGGCGGCGCATGTGCGCTGCGCGGACGGGCCTTCGCCGTACTTGGTGGTCATGCCGCCGAACGGACGCTGGTAGATCTTGCCGTCCTCGGTGCGGCTGAACGGCACGCCGTAGTGCTCCAGCTCGATGATCGCCGGGATCGCCTCGCGGCACATGTACTCGATCGCGTCCTGGTCGCCCAGCCAGTCCGAGCCCTTGATGGTGTCGTAGAAGTGATAGCGCCAGTCGTCCTCGCCCATGTTGCCGAGCGCGGCGGAGATGCCGCCCTGCGCGGCCACGGTGTGCGAACGGGTCGGGAAGACCTTGGTCAGGCAGACGGTCTGCAGGCCCTTCTGAGCCAGGCCGAAGGTGGCGCGCAGGCCGGCGCCGCCGGCGCCGACCACGACCATGTCGTACTTGTGTTCGGTGATCTTGTAAGCGGACATCGAATCTGAGTTCCTGTTCCGGGCGCCGATCAGGCGCTGCCCAGCGCGATGCGGGCGACCGCGAATACACCGACGATCGCGCCGAGCACGGCGACGAACTTCACCGTGGTCTGCAGCGCCAGGGCCAGCAGCGAGTTGTGTACGTAATCTTCGAGAATGACCTGCAGGCCGATCTGCGCGTGCCAGAACATCGCGATCAGGAAGCCGACCAGCAGCACCGCGTTCCACGGCTTGGCCACCGCTTCGGTGGCGGTGACGTAGTCGGCGCCGAGCAGGCTCAGCACGAACACCAGGAACCACACGGTCAGGCCGACCAGCGCGGTGGCGGTCAGCCGCTGCAGCACGAAATGCTCGGTGCCGGACTTGGCCGCGCCCAGGCCGCGGACGTTCTTCAGAGGGGTGCGATAGCGGCTCATGCGGCGGCTCCGTGGAGGACGTAGGCCCAGATCAGCGCCACGATCACCAGGCTGCCGACCACCGACATCCAGCTGCTGCGCACGAACGCGGGGATGCTGAAGCCATGGCCGAAGTCCTGCACGATGTGGCGCAGGCCGTTGCACAGGTGGTAGGCGAAGGCCCAGCTCCAGGCGAACAGGAATACCTGGCCGTACCAGGCGCCGGCCATGCCGCGGAAGCAGTTCCAGGACGCCGGGCCGAGCATCAGCACCAGCAGCGCGGCGGCGATGATCAGGGCACCGACCGACAGCACGATGCCGGTGGCACGGTGCAGGATGGAGGTGACCATCTGGATCTGCCAGCGATAGACCTGCAGATGCGGGGAAAGGGGACGTTCGCGCGTAGCCATTCGCTGGGCTCGTTGTCTCGGCTGGGCGGCGTGCTTAAGGCCGCGTTGGCTCAAAGCTGCTCAAAAATCGATGCAGCGTCCGTTTTTCTCCCAGTCGCCGTAGCGCGTCGGCTCGAGGCCGCCGCGCCCGCCGATCTCCCGCGGCGCAGGCTCGGTCTGCGGAGGAGTGTCCTCGGCGGGCCGCTGCGTTTCGGGATCGGACTCGGGTGTGGGGGTTGGTTGGCCTATCATGCGGGTCTCACAACTCGTCAATTTTAGTCCTCCCCTCTCGTGCCTGACAACCTGAATCTGGAATCCGGCGGTTTTTCCGCCTTGCCACACCTGCAATACGTCGCATTGCGCGGTCCGGATGCAGCGGCCTTCGCCCATGCGCAATTCGCCAACGACGTGCAGGCGCTGGCAGTGGGCCAGTGGCAATGGAACGCCTGGCTCACCGCCAAGGGCCGGGTGATCGCGGTGTTCGCGCTGCTGCGCCAAGCCGACGACGCCTTGCTGATGCTGCTGGCCGACGGCGGCGCCGACGAACTGGCAACGGCACTGGGCCGCTTCGTGTTCCGGCGCAAACTGCGCGTGACGGTCGAGGACACGCTGCATGCCTTCGGTCGTCTGAGCCTACCCGAGCAGGCCCGCGGCGCGGCGTCGACGCACGATGAGGCCGGCGTGATCGAACTGGACATGGGCGGCGACGGCCTGCCGCGCACCCTGCGCCTGGTGCCGACGCCGGCCGCGGATGCGCCGGCCGCCGACCCGGCGCTGGCCGAGGCCTGGCGCGCGGCCGACCTGCGCCTGGGCCTGGCCCGGCTTGCGCCGAGCCAGCGCGAACAATGGACCCCGCAGCAGTTGGGTCTGGACCGGCTGCACGCCTTCAGCGTCAAGAAGGGCTGCTACCCCGGCCAGGAAATCGTCGCCCGCACCCACTTCCTGGGCAAGGCCAAGCGCGCGGTGCAGTTGCTGGAAGTGGATGCGCCCGTCGCGATCGACGCACCGGTGCTGCGCGACGGCCAACCGTTCGGCAGCGTGGTCAGCGTCGCCGGCACCCTGGCATTGGCGGTGCTGCCGCTCGAGGAGGCGCCACCGGCGGGACTGGACATCGACGGCCACCCCGCACGGTGGCAGCCACTGATCGACGGCCTGGCGCGCTGAACGCGCCGGCGCCTTCGCTGTTGCTATTGCGATTCCCGATTCCCGACTCCCGACTCCCGCGCCTCCAGACGCCCCCCACTCTCGGCATCGAAGAAGTGCAGCGCATCGCCGCGCACCGCCACCCGCAGGCGCTCGCCCAGGCCCGGCAGCGCGCGCGGCGCCACCCGCATCACCAGCGGCTGCGCGCCGTGGCTGAGATTGACGAAGATCTCGTTGCCGACCGGCTCGATCACCTCGATGGTGGCCTCGAAGCCGCCCTGCGCGTCGTCGCTGGGCTGCAGGTGCTCCGGCCGCACGCCGATCGCCAGTTCCCGGCCCAACCACTGCGGCGCGACCTGCGCGCCCGGCAGCGGCACCCGCCCGCCGTCCTGCAACTGCAGCTGCAGGCCGCCCTCCTCCACCAACCGCCCGCGCAGCACGTTCATCGCCGGGCTGCCGAGGAAACCGGCCACGAACAGGTTGGCCGGGCGGTCGTACAGCGCCATCGGCGTGTCGATCTGCTGGATCACACCGTCCTTGAGCACGACGATGCGCTGGCCCAGGGTCATCGCCTCGACTTGGTCGTGGGTGACGTAGATCATGGTGGTGCCGAGCTTGCGGTGCAGTTGCGCGATCTCGGTGCGCACCGAATGGCGCAGCTTGGCGTCCAGGTTGGACAGCGGCTCGTCGAGCAGGAACACCGCCGGCTCGCGCACCAGCGCGCGGCCCAGCGCCACGCGCTGGCGCTGGCCGCCGGACATGGCGCGCGGCAGCTTGTCCAGCATCGGGGTCAGGCCCAGGGTGTCGGCGGCCGCGGCCACGCGCTGACGGATGACCTCCTTGCTCTCGCCGCGCAGCTTGAGCCCGAACGCCAGGTTCTCGGCCACGGTCATGTGCGGGTACAGCGCATAGCTCTGGAACACCATGGCGATGTCGCGGTCCTTCGGCGCCACCTCGTTGACCACGCGCTCGCCGATGCGCAGTTCGCCGCCGCTGATCTCTTCCAGGCCGGCGATCATGCGCAGCAGCGTGGACTTGCCGCAGCCCGAGGGCCCGACCAGCACCATCAGTTCGCCGTCGGCCACTTCGAAGCTGGCCCCGTGCACGGCGACCTGGCCGTTGTCGTAGACCTTGCGGATGTTGTCCAGTTGTACTTTCGCCATGTATCCGGTTTCCGGCAGTGAGGAACGGGCTGCCGCCGGTCCCTCCCGAGGGCAGTGCATACGAATTCGGGTCGCATCATGCCCGCGCGCAGGCAACAATGGATCGCGATGCGGTATTCTGCCATGTAACCGTTTTCACGGGGCAACATCGAGCCTGGGAGGGCATGCAATGCGATCCGCCAGCCGCCGCTCCGGCGCGCCGCCGTCATCCTGCCGGATAACAACCGACCTGCAGCATGAGGCATTGGAGAGGTATGCTCAGAGGTCTGGCAGTCGTATTCATCTCCTGGATCGTGCGTTCCCGCCTGGCGGCCCTCCCGCGTCACGCCCTCGCCCGAACCGGCCGGATACAGGCCGTCGCCGCCGTTCGCTTTCCCACGCCACGTCACTCCTAGCCCCCAGGTGATCGACACCATGTCACCCGAAACCGAAACCCGGTCGATGCACGATACCTTCCTGTTGTTCGGCGCCACCGGCGATCTGGCCCAGCGCTACCTGTTCCCCTCGCTGCTGCGCATGCTCGACGACGGCTTCCTGCCGGAAGACTTCCGCATCCGCGCACTGGCGCTGTCGCCGCACGACACCGCCAAGTTCCACGAGATCCTCAAGCCGCGCCTGCAGGCGGCGATGCCGCAGATCGGCGAATCGATCGTGCAGGCGCTGCTGGCGCGCATCGACTACCGCTCGGTGGACCTGCGCGATGCCGAATCGGTGGCCGCCGCGGTGCGCGACCTGACCGCGCGCCGCTGCGTGAGCTACCTGGCGATCCCGCCGGGGCTGTACATCAGCACCTGCCAGGGCCTGGCCCTGGGCGGCGCCCTGGCCGCACCGCACCGGCTGATGCTGGAGAAGCCGATCGGCCACGATTCGGACAGCGCCCGCGAGATCGTGCAGGCGATCGGCGCGCTGATCGACGAGGACCGCGTGTTCCGCCTGGACCACTACCTGGGCAAGGCCGCGGTGCAGAACCTGATCGCGCTGCGCTTCGGCAACACGCTGCTGGAAGCGGTGTGGAACCGCAACTACATCGAGTCGGTGGACATCCTGGTCGCCGAGAGCGAGGGCGTGGACGGCCGCGACGCCTACTACGCGCGCTCCGGCGCGCTGCGCGACATGGTGCAGAGCCATATCCTGCAGTTGCTGTGCCTGGTGGCGATGGAGCCGCCGGCGTCGCTGGAAGCCGACCGCATCCGCGACGAGAAGGTCAAGGTGCTGCGCGCGCTGCGTCCGCTGAGCGCCGAGCATGCCGCCCGCGACAGCGTGCGCGGGCGCTACACCGCCGGCACCATCAACGGCCAGCCGGCGCAGGCCTACCAGCCGCCGGAAGGCAGCGACGTGGAGACCTTCGCCGCGGTCACCGCCTACATCGACAACTGGCGCTGGGCCGGGGTGCCGTTCCGGCTGTGCACCGGCAAGCGCCTGGCCGAGCGCTCCACCCGCGTGGTGGTCACGCTCAAGCCGGTCACCCACTGGCTGTTCGAGCGCCCGGCCGCGCAGCAGGTGGCGCCGAACCGGCTGACCTTCCAGCTGCAGCCGCAGGAGAACATCGAACTGGGGCTGATGAGCAGCCTGGCCGGCCCGGAGTGGGGCGCGCTGGAACTGCAGCCGCTGGAACTGGAACTGTCGGTGCCCACCGGCCTGCACCGGCGCATCGCCTACGAGCGGCTGATGCTCGACGCGCTCAACGGCAACCATGCGCTGTTCGTGCGCGACGACGAAGTCCGCGCCGCCTGGGCCTGGATCGACAGCGTCAGCGCCGCCTGGGCGCAAGCGCGCCTGCCGCTGCTGCCCTACCCGGCCGGCAGCTGGGGCCCGGAGGAAGCGCAGGCCTACGTCTCCTGCGACCAGTCCGGCGCCGCGCCGAAGGTCGCGCAATGAGCGCGCCGCAGCGCCCGGTGCTGGTCGCCGACATCGGCGGCACCAATGCCCGTTTCGCCCTCGCCGATCTCGACGCCTCGGTGCCGTTGCTCGACGACAGCACCCAGACCTACTCGGTGGTGGAATTCCCGTCGCTGGGCGACGCCGCCCGCCATTACCTGGAACAGACCGGGGTGGACGCGCGCAGCGGCACCTTCGCGGTCGCCGGCCGCGTCGACGGCGACGAGGCGCGCATCACCAACCATCCGTGGGTGATCTCGCGGGCGCGCACCCGCGCCATGCTCGGCTTCGACGAACTGCACCTGATCAACGACTTCGCCGCGCAGGCGATGGCGATCAGCCTGCTGCGGCCGCAGGACGTGGTCCAGGTCGGCGGCGCCAGCTGGACGCCATCAGCGATCGAGGTGCCGCGCAACTACGGGGTGATCGGCCCCGGCACCGGCCTGGGCGTGGGCGGCCTGCTGATGCGCGGCGGGCGCTGCTTCCCGCTGGAGACCGAGGGCGGCCATGTCAGCTTCCCGCCGGGCACGCCGGAGGAGATCCGCATCCTGGAACTGCTCTCGCAGCAGTTCGGCCGCGTCTCCAACGAGCGCCTGATCTGCGGCCCCGGCCTGGTCAACATCCACCGCGCGCTCAGCGAGATCGCCGGCGACGACCCGGGCCCGCTGCAGCCGGAGGACATCACCGCGCGTGCCGCGCAGGGCGACTACCGGGCGATGCGCACGGTGGACGTGTTCTGCGCCGTGTTCGGCGCCATCGCCGGCGATCTGGTGCTGATGCAGGGCGCCTGGGACGGCGTGTTCCTGACCGGCGGGCTGGTGCCGAAGATGCTCGACGCGATCCAGCATTCCGGATTCCGCCAGCGCTTCGAGCACAAGGGCCGGTTTTCGTCGATCATGGCGCGGGTGCCGTCGCTGGCGGTGATCCACCCCCGTCCCGGCCTGCTCGGCGCCGCCGCCTACGCGGTGGACGCCGCGCGGCAATCCCCAGGAGCCATCGCATGAGCCCCACGCTGTCCGACCGCATCACGCTGATCCGCTACGACGATCCGGACGAATGGATCGACGCGGCGGCGGCCGAGATCGGCACCGCGCTGCGCGAGGAGATCCAGCGCCGCGGCGGCGCGCGCCTGCTGCTGTCCGGCGGCACCACCCCGGCGCCGGTGTACCAGGCGCTGGCCGAGTTGCCGCTGGACTGGTCGAAGCTGGAAGTCGGCCTGGTCGACGAGCGCTGGCTGTCGCCGCAGGACAGCGACAGCAACGCCTACCTGGTCCGGCACAGTCTGCTCGACCGCGCCGAAGAGGCGCGCTTCGAACCGCTGGTGCGGGTCGGCAAGCCGCTGCAGGACTGCGTGCACGCGGCCAACCTGCACGCGCAGCACGCCCCGGCCCCGTGCATGGCGGTGCTGGGCATGGGCGGCGACGGCCACACCGCCTCGCTGTTCCCGGGCGCCACCGACCTGAACAAGGCCCTGGCCAACCCGCTGCCCTACGCCACGCTCGACGCCACCGGCTGCCCCGGCGCCAACACCTGGCCGCTGCGCATCACCCTGACCCCGGCCGGCCTGGCGCCGATCGGCCAACGCATGCTGCTGTTGCGCGGCAAGCAGAAGCTGGAAGTGCTGGAGCGCGCGCTGGCCGGCACCGATCCGCACGAGTACCCGATCCGCGTCGCCTTCGACACGCCTGGTGCGCGCCTGCGCGTGCATTGGTGCGAGTGAGGCCGGGATTGGGGATTGGGGATTGGTGATTAGGGATTCGCAACGGCTGCGCGCTGATGCATTTCCGCTCTTCCGATCGCCATTGTCGATTCCCGCTCTTTCGATTCCCGATTCCCGTTTCCCGTTTCCCGATTCCCCCCTTCATAGCCACTTCCGCCAATGAGCCTGCATCCGACCCTCCACGCGATCACCGAACGCATCCGCCAGCGCAGTGCGCCGTCGCGGCGCGCCTACCTGGCCGGCATCGACGCCGCGCTGCGCGACGGTCCGTTCCGCAGCCGCCTGAGCTGCGGCAACCTCGCCCACGGCTTCGCCGCCTGCGGCCCCACCGACAAGAGCCGGCTGGAAGGCGGGATCACCCCCAACCTCGGCATCATCACCGCCTACAACGACATGCTCTCGGCGCACCAGCCGTTCGAGCACTACCCGGAGATCATCCGCAGCACCGCGCGCGCGCTCGGCGCCACCGCGCAGGTCGCCGGCGGCGTGCCGGCGATGTGCGACGGCGTGACCCAGGGCCGGCCGGGCATGGAGCTGTCGCTGTTCTCGCGCGACGTGATCGCCCAGGCCACCGCGATCGGCCTCAGCCACGACATGTTCGACACCAGCCTGTACCTGGGCGTGTGCGACAAGATCGTGCCGGGCCTGCTGATCGGCGCGCTGGCCTTCGGCCACCTGCCGGCGGTGTTCGTGCCGGCCGGGCCGATGACCCCGGGCATCCCCAACAAGCAGAAGGCCGAGGTGCGCGAACGCTACGCCGCCGGCCAGGCCACCCGCGAGGAGCTGCTGGCCGCCGAATCGGCGTCCTACCACGCCCCCGGCACCTGCACCTTCTACGGCACCGCCAACTCCAACCAGGTGCTGCTGGAAGCGATGGGCGTGCAGTTGCCCGGCGCCTCCTTCGTCAATCCCGGCACCCCGCTGCGCGAGGCGCTGACCCAGCAGGCGACCGAGCGCGCGCTGCGCATCACCGCCCTGGGCAGCGACTTCCGCCCGCTGGGCCGCTTGATCGACGAGCGTGCCATCGTCAACGCGGTGGTCGCGCTGATGGCCACTGGCGGCTCCACCAACCACACCATCCACTGGCTGGCGGTGGCGCGCGCGGCCGGCATCGTGCTGACCTGGGACGACCTGGACGCGCTGTCACAGTTGGTGCCGCTGCTGGCGCGGGTGTATCCGAACGGCGAGGCCGACGTGAACCACTTCGCCGCCGCCGGCGGCATCGGCTTCGTGTTCCGCGAGCTGATGGACGCCGGGCTGATGCACGACGACCTGGCCACCATCGTGCCCGGCGGCATGCGCGCCTACGGCGACGAGCCGTGCCTGCAGGACGGCAAGCTGAGCTACGTGCCGACCCCGGCCAAGAGTGCCGACGAGGCGGTGGTGCGCCCGGCGTCCAACCCGTTCGAGGCGCAGGGCGGGCTGCGCCTGCTGCGTGGCAACCTCGGCCGCTCGCTGATCAAGCTGTCGGCGGTGAAGCCGCAGTTCCGCACCATCGAAGCCCCGGCCGTGGTGATCGATGCGCCGCAGGCGCTGAACAAGCTGCACGCCGCCGGCGCGCTGCCGCACGACTTCGTGGTGGTGCTGCGCTACCAGGGCCCGCAGGCCAACGGCATGCCGGAACTGCATTCGCTGGCGCCGCTGCTGGGCCTGCTGCAGAACCAGGGCCGGCGCGTGGCGCTGGTCACCGACGGGCGCCTGTCCGGTGCGTCCGGCAAGTTCCCCGCGGCCATCCACGTGACCCCGGAAGCGGCCCGCGGCGGCCCCCTGGCGCGGGTGCGCGAAGGCGACATCGTGCGCCTGGACGGCGAGGCCGGCACCCTGGAAGTGCTGGTGGACGCCGCCGAGTGGGCCGCGCGCCCGCTGGCGCCGAACACCGCGCCGGCCGCGCACGACCTGGGCCGCAACCTGTTCGGACTCAACCGCCGCATGGTCGGCCCCGCCGACCAGGGCGCGCTGTCGATCTCCTGCGGCCCGCCGGCCGCCGACGGCGACCTGTGGAACTACGACGCCGAGTACGACCTGGGCCGCGATGCCGAGGCCGCCGCCGCGCCGCACGAATCCAAGGACGCCTGAGCCGCCGCCTGCCTCACCCTGCCCTGGCCGTGCACGGCCGGGGCCTCGCCCCCCTTGCAACCGAGACGCCCATGACCATCGCCGAACACCAGACCAAGGCCGAACAGCTGCTGCGCGCGGCCGGCATCCTGCCCGTCGTCACCGTCCACACCCTGGAAGAAGCGCGCCGCGTGTCGGCCGCGCTGCTCGAAGGCGGCCTGCCGGCGATCGAGCTGACCCTGCGCACGCCGGTGGCGATGGAAGCGCTGGCGATGCTCAAGCGCGAACTGCCGGACATCGTGATCGGCGCCGGCACCGTGCTCAACGCCACCCAGCTGCAGCAGTCGATCGACGCCGGCGCCGACTTCATCGTCACCCCGGGCACCACCCCGACCCTGGCCGACGCCCTGGCGCAGGCGCCGCTGCCGGTGGTGCCGGGCGCGGCCACCCCGAGCGAACTGCTGGCGCTGATGGAGCGCGGCTTCCGCGTGTGCAAGCTGTTCCCCGCCTCCGCCGTCGGCGGCCTGGCGATGCTCAAGGGCCTGGCCGGCCCCCTGGCCGAACTCAAGCTGTGCCCCACCGGCGGCATCGGCGAGAGCACCGCCGCCGAGTACCTGGCCCAGCCCAACGTGGTCTGCATCGGCGGCTCGTGGATGGTGCCCAAGGACTGGCTGGCCGACGGCGCCTGGGACAAGGTGCGCGAAAGCTCGGCGAAGGCGGCGGCGATCGTGCGTGAAGCCGGGAATCGGGATTCGGGAATCGGGAATCGGTAAAAACCCGAACCTCGGCTCTCACAACTCCATACTCCAGAAAGCAAAAGCGCCGGCATGCCGGCGCTTTTGCTTTTGCGATTCCCGATTCCCCACTCCCCATTCCCGGCCTCACCGCACCTCGATCTGCACATCCGCCGGCAACGCGTGGATGCGCAGTTCGCCGTGCTCCCACTGCGCCGCTTCGCCGTTGACCAGGGTGCGGCCCGGTTCGCCCGGGTACGGCCACGGCAGCACCAGGCCGCCGCTGGGCATGCGCAGGCCCTCGGGGATGTTCAGCAGCAGGCGGTTCTTCTGCCGGCGCAGCTGGTAGCTCAGCGGGCCCTGCGGGGTGCGCAGCTGTTCGATCGCCACGCCCTTGCCGTCGAGCCAGTCGGCGGGGATGCCGGCGGCCAGCACCAGGCTGTCGTCGACGTCGCGGGCGTAGGCGAACATGTCCAGCACCGAGCGCACGAAGTCCGAGGCGACCCAGGCATGCGGCAGGTCGCCGAGGAAGAACGGCTTGCGCGGCGTGCGCGAGACCACTTCGGCCCACTGGTTCCACGCCTGCGGCGTGCGGTCCTTGAAGAAGAACTGCGTCGCCTCCCACGCGCGCTCGCGCCAGCCCAGGCGCACGAACGCGGACACGTTGCGCCACTCGTAGGGGGTGTAGTCCTTCCACTCGCGGGTGCCGTCGCGGCGGCCGACGAACTCGCTCCAGTAACGCTCGAAGGTGTTGTCGAGCAGCGCCTGCGGCAACCGGCCCTGCTCGCCGCCCGGCGCCAGCGCGATGGTGGTCGAGGTCGGGTCGAAATCGCCCAGCTCCGCCGAGCCCGGCAGGAAGTCGATGTGGTGCTGCCGGGTGGCCGCGTCCAGCGAGGCGTACAGGTCCTGGCGGAACTGGTCGCGCGAGGCCGCGAAGCGCGCGGCATCGTCGATGCGGCCGAGTTCGGCGGCGATGCTCACCGCATCCTTGTAGCCGCGCAGCGCCCAGAAGTTGTCCCAGTACGAGTGCATCGGCTTGGCCGAATAGCCCTCGTGGCTGATCGACACCGGCATCATTCCGTAGAAGGCCGCGTTGCGCGCACGGTTCTCGTCGGTGCGCTCGCTCAGCCGCAACTGCTCCATGTAGGTGTACGCGCCGAGCACATGCGGCCACATCTGCTCCAGGAAGGCGCGGTCGCCGCTGTAGCGGTAGTAGTCGGCGACGCTGTAGATCAGTTCGCCGTGGCTGTCGTTCTCCGGCACCGGGTCGCTGCCGCGATCGTCCACGCAGCACGGCACCATGCCGTTGGCGAACTGGTACGGCGCATACCATTCCACGTACTCGCGGACCACGTCGGCGCGGCCCAGGCGCAGCAGGCCTTCGGAGATCATCGCGCCGTCGCGAATCCAGCTGCGCGAATACGAGCGCGTGCCCGGCTGCAGGCGCGGACCGATCCGCGAGATCAGCATGTGCGCCAGCGCGGTGCGCAGCGTGTCGGTGACCGCCTTGCCCTGCGCCGGCACGTGCAACTGCACGCGGTCCAGCTTCTCGTGCCACTGCGCGGCGACCTGCTGCTGCGCGCGCGCCGCGTCGAAGCCTGCCGGCACGCCGGCGTTGCCGGTCTGCGGGATCACCAGCGCCACCTCGCGCACCTCGCCCGGGGCCAGACGCCCGCGGTACAGCAACGCGCCGGAGGCCAGGCCGTCCGGATCCTGCGCCTGCTGCGGCAGGCCGCTGGCGTCGGTACTCAGCCGTTCGACGTCCATGCCGGCGTCGAACGCGCTGGCATACGCCGCATCCGGCTTCTGCACCGCGAACACCCGCGGCTGGCCGTTGACCTGCACCTGCGTGTCGGCGAAGGCCAGCGAGCGGATCGGGCTGACCCCGCCGACCGTGTTGAGGAACTGGCTGGGCGGATTGACCTGGAACGGACGCACCGCCAGCGCCAGGGTGTAATCGTGCGACTGCTTGCCCGGGTTGCTGAGCCGGTAGCGCGCTACCAGTTGCGCCTGCTCCGGCTCGCCCTGCACGAAGGCGGTCACGCGCAGCGCGGCGTTGTCGTGGGTCCAGTCCACGCTGGGAATCGGCAGGTAGTCATCCTGCAGGCTCTGCGCCGTCTTGACGTCGGCCCAACTCAGACGCTTGCCGTCCAGCAGCAGGAACGGCTCGATGCTGAAGCCGCCCTTGCCCACCTCGATCGCGCCATCCTCGCCGACCAGGCCCTGCTCGCGGCCGCCATCCAGGCCGACGATGGTCCAGTACGGCTGCTCGCCGCTGAAGCCGCGCGGGAACCAGCCGCGGGTCGATTGCGCCGCCACCGACTTGATGAAGTCGTTCTGGGTGGCGGCGAAGGCCAGCGGCTGCAGCGTGATGTCGGCGATGCCGTAACGGAAGCTGGGGCCGTCCTGCAGGTCGAAACGCACGTAGCGCGCCTCGGTTTCCGGCAGCGCCAACCAGTCGGTGCCGCCGTTGCCGGCGGTCACGCTGCGCAACTCGCGCCAGCTGCGCCCGTCGGCCGATCCCTGCACGGTGTAGCGCGAGGCGTAGACGCCCGGCGCCCACTGCACCTTGGCGCCGCCGAACTCGCGCACCTTGCCCAGGTCCAGCATCACCGTCTGGGTCTTGGCGTTGCCGCTGTACCAGACGGTGTCGGGCTTGCCGTCGGCGATGCGCTGCTCCAGCGCCGGCGCGGTATCGGTGTTGACCTTGACCGTCAGCGGCGAGGTGTCCTGCGGCGGCAACGGGGTCAGGGTCAGCTGGTCGAAGCACACCGTGCCGGCGCCGCCGACCTGGTTGTAGATGGTGAACTCGATCTGTGCGCTGCGGGTCAGCTCCTTCTCCGGGCTCGGTCCCCAGGCCTTGTCGATCTGCCGCTTCTTGTAGGTGACCGTGCTCCACTGCGTGGGGAAGTCGTAGCGCGGCCGGTTGACCCACCACACGTTGTCGCCGCTGGCGTCGACCAGCTTGAACTGCAGGTCGTTGCTCGGCGACTCGCCGCGCAGTTGGAACGAGAACTGGTAGTTGTCCGGGTACTCGATCGGCACGCTGCGGCGGATCCCGGCATAGCCGGACACGCCGTTGAAGTCGTAGTCCAGGCACAGCGCCTTGGCGCGGCCGCCGCTGGGCGCCTGCACCAGCCGGGTCGAGGCGGTGACCTGGTTGGAGACGACGATCTGCCACTTGTCCAGATCGTTGAAGCTGTCCAGTGTCACCGTGGAGGTCGGCGGCGCGGCGACCGCCTGGGCGGCCGCCAGTCCCAGCATCGCCAGCATCGCGCGTGCGCACGTCATCGCCATCCCGTCCCTCATCGCCTTCCCCGTCGCTGTCGTTTCGTTGCGTGTCTGCTTGTATGTGTCTGTGCATCCCAGCGGGCATCGCACCCATCGGCGCCCCACGGCATCGCCTTGCATGTTGTCGCGGCTGAAGCCGCTCCTACACGTCAGGCCCAGCCATCCATGGCCGGGCATTCGGCGCAACGCGCGCCAGTGGCGCTCGATGTTCCGCTTCACCGCTGCCATCCATGGCGTGACAATCCCACACCAGATCGTCCGGCCTGGCCATCCATGGCCAGGCGTTCGCGAACGCGCGCGCCAGTGGCGCGCAAGCGTTGCGCCTCACCCCTTCACGCTGCCGAGCAGCAGGCCCTGGATGTAGTAGCGCTGCAGCGCCAGGAACAGCGCCAGCACCGGGACCACCGTGACCACCGCGCCGGCCATCATCATCTCCACGTCCATGATGTGCTCGCGCGACAGCGCCGCCAGCGCCACCGGCAAGGTGTAGTGCTCCTGGTCGGTCAGCACGATCAGCGGCCACATGAAGTCGTTCCACGCCGCCATGAAGGTGAAGATGGTCAGCGTCACCAGCACCGGCTTGAGCATCGGCAGCACGATCTGGAAGAAGATCCGCAGCTCGCCGGCACCGTCGATACGGGCGGCCTCCAGCAGCTCGTCCGGGATCGAGCGCGCGTACTGGCGCACCAGGAAGATGCCGAACACCGTCGCCAGCGCCGGCACGACCACGCCGCCGAAGTTGTTGACCAGGTGCAGCTGCTTCATCAGCAGGAACAGCGGCAGCATCGCCACCTGCGCCGGAATCACCAGCGCCGCCAGCAGGATCTGGAAGATCCGTTCCTTGCCGACGAAGCGCAGCTTGGCGAAGGCATAGCCGGCCATGGTGTTGATCAGCAGCGAACCGAAGGTGATCGCACACGACACCAGCAGGCTGTTGGCGAAGTTGCGGGCCATGCCGGTGCGCGAGAACAGCTCGCCGTAGTTGGCCAGGGTGGCGCCGGTGGGCAGCATCGGCGGCGGGAAGCGGCTGGCCTGCCCCGCCGGCATGAACGACACCGACACCATCCACAACAGCGGCGCCAGGCTGATCAGGGCGAGCAGCAGCAGCCCGCCGTTGACCAGCAGCGTGTTCCAGCGCGAGGCGCCGATCTCCCGGCTCATACCAGGTCCCTCTTGCGGCCGAAGCGCAGCATCACCGTCGTCACTCCCAGGATGATCAGGAACAGCAGGAACGCCACCGCCGACGCGCGGCCGAGGTTCCACCACTTGAAGCCTTCCTCGAACATGTAATACAGCACGCTGACCGTGCTCTGCAGGGGATCGCCGCGGGTCATCACGTAGGGTTCGGCGAACAGCTGGAAGTAGCCGGACACGGTGATCACCCCGACCACCAGCAGCACCGGCCCCAGCATCGGCAGGGTGATGTGCAGGAACTGCCGCCACTTCGAGGCGCCGTCGATGCGCGCGGCCTCGTACAGGTCCTGCGGGATCGCCTGCAGGCCGGCGAGGAAGATCACCATGTTGTAGCCGAAGTTCTTCCACACCGCGAACAGCATGATGGTCGGCATCGCCCAGTGCGGGTCGCCGAGCCAGTCGATCGGGCCGATGCCCAGATGCGCCAGGCCGTAGTTGACCAGGCCGTAGCTGGTGTGGAACAGGTAGCGCCAGATCACCGCCACCGCCACCAGCGTGGTCACCACCGGCGCGAACAGCGCGGTGCGGAACAGCGCCTTGAAGCGCGCCACCGGCGCGTTCAGCAGCAGCGCCGCGCCCAGCGAGGCGCCGATGGACAGCGGCACGCCGACGATCACGAAGTACGTGGTGTTCCACAGCGACTTCCAGAACATCGGCGTCTGCAGCAACTCGATGTAGTTGCCGAAGCCGACGAAGCGCAGATTGTGGCGGTCGGCCAGCGAGTACAGGTCGAAGTCGGTGACGCTCAGCGCCAGCGCCGACAGCACCGGCAGGCCGAAGAACACGCCGATCACGATCAGCGCCGGGCCGGCGAACAGCCAGCCGATCAGGGAACCGCGCTTCATGGCGCCGCTCCCGCGGCCGGCGCCGCCGTGCCTTCGCGGTGCTGCTGGTGGATCCACCGGCGTTTCTCCAGGATCTCGTCGACCCGCTTGTCCAGTTCCCGCATCGCCTTCTCCTGCGGCTCGCCGCCGCGCACCACGCGCTCGGTGGCCAGCCGCATCTCCTGCACGATGCGCTCCCACTCCAGCACCTTCGGTGCCGGCTTGACCCGTTCCAGCTGATCGCGGAACGCATGCGCCAGCGGATCCTCGGCCAGCGACGGATACGCCCAGGTGCTGCGCCGCGGCGGCATGTCGCCGATCAGCGCGTGGAAGCGCGCCTGGATCTGCGGCCGCGACAGGAACTCGATCAGCTTCCAGGCCGCGTCCTTGTGCTCGGACTTGCGGAAGATCACCAGGCTGGTGCCGCCGGCGATGCCGGCGCCGGGGCCGTCCGGGCCCGGCAGCGGCATGGTGCCCCACTGGTCCTTGAGCGCAGCCGGCTGCACCTTGCGGAACTCGCGGATGTTCCAAGGGCCGGAGATGTAGAACGCGTAGAAACCGTTGAAGAACTCGTCCCAGACGTTGGAGATCTGCGTCTCCGACATCTTCGGCGCCCAGCCCTGGTCGAACATGTTGGCGTAGAACGCCAGCGCCTTGCGGAAGCCGGGGCTTTCGAAGTTGCCGTAGTTGTTGTGGTCGCGCAGCAGCGGATCGGGCAGTTGCAGGCCCAGCGACAGTTGCTGCTCGAACTCGTTGAGCGGCATCAGGATGGCGTAGCGCTTCGGCCCGACATGCTTCTTCACCGCCGCCATCGCCTGCTCCCACTCGGCCCAGGTCTGCGGCAGCTTGGTCACCCCGGCGTCGCGCAGCATGTCCTTGCGATAGAACAGCAGGCGCGTGTCCACGTACCAGGGGATGCCGTAGAGCTGGCCATCGATGACGCTGGTGTCCCAGATGCCGGGGAAGTAGTCCTTCGGGTCGACCACCTTGGAGCGCTCGACATAGGGCTGCAGCGGCTGCAGCGTGCCCAGTTCGGCGAATTCCGGGATCCAGGTGTTGCCCAGCTGGCACACGTCCGGCAGGCCGTCGGCGGCGAAGGCGGTCAGCAGCTTCTCGTGCGCGGCGGTCCACGGGATGTTCTGGATGTCCACGTGGATGCCGGGATTCTCCTTCTCGAACTCCGGGATCAGCTCGGCCACCACCTCGGCCTCGCGGCCCATCGCCCAGAACCGCACCACCTCGCCCTGCGGCGCGCGCGCGCACCCGCACACGGCCACCATCAGCAAGCCCAGCGACACCCAACGACCGATCATGCGTGCTGCGCTCATTCGGGCTTCTGCGGCTGGCGCTGGTCGGGGTTCTGTTGCGCCTGCGCGGCGGCGGCGCGCGATTCGGCGATGCCGATCGCCCGCGCCGCGGCGGCCTGCTCGTCCTTCTTCGGCACCGGCTGCGCCTCGCCCTCCGGAGTCAGCCAGCCGCCGCTGAAGCCGGCGCGCTCCAGTCCGGTGCGGATGTACTTGTTCTTCTTCATCACGTTCCAGACGAACTCGTTGCGGTAGTTGGCGATCATGGTCAGGATCGGGCCCTGGTCGATGCCGATGTAGTCGCTGGAGACCCAGCCGCGTCCGGGCACGACGCGCCCGGTCTTGAGCGGGATATCGTAGTTGAAGCTGGGGTTGAACGAATCCAGGAAGCCGTAGCTGGAGTAGATGAAGTCGCCGTAGCGCTTGTGCATCTCCTCGGTGGCCGGAATCACCACTTCCGGCGCGAACACCAGCGAGGCCACCGCCGCGGTCGGCGCGATGGTGCCGTCGTCGAAGTTCTCGCGCAGGCCGGCGCCGCGCGAGGAATAGTGGCGGAACTGGCGTTGTTCGCCGCGATACTCCTGCTCGGTGTTCTGCGGCCCGTCGCTGGCGGTCAGGCCCCACACGTTCTCGCCGTAGTCCTTCCACTTCATCGGATTGGCGATGGCGTACTCGCGCTGCGCCAGCACCGCGCGGCGGCTGTTGAGGAAGTAGTCGATGCCGCGCTCGCGCATGTACTGGTCCTGGATGTCGCGGAAGTCGATCCAGACATGGCTGTACTGATGCGCGAACATCGGCCCGAACGACAGGTATTCCTGGCCGTAGTACACGCCCCAGTCGTTGTTGTAGGTGCGGGTCCACACCGTCCACGCATCCGGGCTCACCGCATGGGTGGGCGATCCCAAGGCCAGCACGTACAGCATCATCGCTTCGTTGTAGCCCATCCAGTCGTGGCTGATGAAGCCGCTTTCGGGGAACCAGCCCATCGAGATCAGCGGATCGCGCTGCTGCAGCCAGGTCCAGTCCACGCGCCGGTACAGCGTGTCGGCGATCTCGCGAATCTCCTTCTCGCGCGGGTCGTCGCCGTCGTAGTACGACTGCGCGAACAGCACGCCCATCATCAGCAGCGCGGTATCCACGCTCGACAGCTCCACCCAGCTGTCGTAACGGTGGCCGTTCTGCATGTCCAGGAAGTGGTAATAGAAGCCCTTGTAGCCGGCCTTGCCGGTGCGCTGCGGGCCGACCGGCGCATCGCGGAAGAACTTCAGCGTGGTCAGGGTGCGATCCACCGCCTGGGTCCGGCTGATCCAGCCGTTCTCGATGCCGATGGGATACGCCGTCAGCGAGAAGCCCACCGACGCGATGCTGGCGAACGGACGCGACGGGAAGCGGTCGGGGGTCAGGCCATTGGTGTCGTTGGTGGTATCCCAGAAGAACTGGAAAGTGCGCCGCTCGATGTCGCTGAACAGTTGCGGCAGCTCGGGCTTCAGCGGTTTGGGCGGCAGTTCCGCCTCGACCAGGATCACCTGCACCGGCTTCTTCTCCACCGCCTTCGGCTCCTCGACCTTCTTACACGCCGTCAGCAGCACCCCTGCTGCCATCACCATCAACGAAAACCTGATGAACCTGCGCTGCTTCTTCATCGTGCCCCCCGTGAAATCGTTTACATGCACGCAAAAAATACCCCACTTCCGCATCGCCGCGGCCCCCGGTGCACGGGAGCCGCGGCGACCTTGTTTACCAGTTCAAGCCGAACGACAGCTTGAACGTCCGCATCGGCGAGGCGAGCACGCCGTTCGGCGTACCGAACGCCGTATTCAGATCGGCGTACGTTCCGGTTGCGGTGTTGTAGTCCGCGTAGTTGGTCCAGTTGAACAGATTGATGACATCGGCGCGCACGTTGAACTTGATGCCCGACCCGGTATCCCATTCCTTGTTCGCCGCCAGGCTGAATTCCTTGTAGCCCAGCGTGGCGTCCGGCTTGTACTGAATGATATAGCACTGGTCGTTGCCCGCCAGGCAGTTGGTGCCGTAGCGCGGGGTCTGGCTGGCCAGCGACAGCTTGGCCGACAGGGTGACGTCGTACGGCAGATCGTAGATGCCGGTGACCACCAGGCGGTTCTTCGGGATGCCGCCGGCCTCACGCCAGCCGTAGCCGGCCATCGACGGCTGGTCCAGCGCATAGTGCTCGCCGTACTGGCGGTTTTCCTTCGCGTCGGAGAAGGTGTAGGCCACGGTCAGGCCCCAGCCGGACTCCTTGTCGTAGGGCTTGTCCAGCTTCAGCGCCAGCTGGTTGTTGCGCGTCTTCAGGCCGTTGGTGCCGAGCACGATCGCGCTGTAGCCATTGGGCGAGTCGGTGGGCACACCGGAGGTGGTGCCGGGCAGGAAGAACGAACCGTCGGCACGGCGGTTGCCGCGCAGGAACACGAAGCCGTCCTCGCTGACGATGCGGCTCAGGGTCACGTCCGTGTACCAGTCGTTGCCCCAGAAATGCAGCATGTTGCGCATGCCCAGGCTGAACTGGTCGGAGTACGGCACCTTGATGTTGTTGTCGATCAGGTACACCTCGCGGCCGCCGCCGGTGCCGGCGATGGTGGAGGCCGCCAGCCCGTTCAGGCCGGCCTGGGTCGCATAGCTCGGGTCCCATGCCACGCACGGCTGGCCGAGGCACGGCGTGTTGGCGCTGCTGAAGTAGTAGCTGTAGGAGCGGAAGTTGTTGTTGAGCTGCTCCAGCGCCAGGTAGTCGAACAGGTTGCGGTCGTACGCACGGCCGGCACCGCCGTAGATCACGTGCGCCTGGTCGCCGAACAGGTCGTAGGAGAAGCCCAGGCGCGGCTGCCAGGCATCCTTGAACGCCTTGCGGTTGTTGCCGGTGCTGATGTAGTTGGCGATGTCGTAGTTGGCGTTGTCCAGATTGCGCCAGTTCAGCAGCGCGCTGGCGACGTCGGCCGGGGTGACGAAGTCGAGGAACGACGGGGTCTTCTCGTAGTCGTAGCGCACGCCCAGGTTCAGGGTCAGGTGCTCGTTGACCTCCCAGTCGTCCTGCAGGTAGATGCCGTACTGCTTGTTCTGCGACTGCACCGAACCGCCGTCGCCGGTGTCGCCGAAGCGCACCCGGTACGGGGTGCCGACATCGCTGAGGATGTTGTAGTAGTACTGCGGATTGGCCGGATTGATCTGGGTCGAATCGAGCTGGATGTCCTTGTACTTCAGACCCATCTTGATGGTGTGGCTGCCGTGCCAGTCGAGGCTGTTGAGGGTCAGGTCGTCCTGCAGGGTCCAGCCCTTCTGGCCCTTGTTCTGGAAGCTGCTGCCGGCGCCGGCGCTGAGGATGGTGGTCTCGTTGCCGGCCTGCGGCACATAGGACAGCACGTAGCCGCTGCCGTCGGTGAGCGGGGTCTGGGTCCAGAACGCGCTCTCGTAGCTCAGGTTCAGATCGTTGAGGAAGGCCTCGCCGCTGTACTGCCAGCGCAGGTTGGCGCGCTTTTCCTTCTGCCCGTTGCTGCTGCCGTGCTGGTAGGTGGTGGTGTTGCCGATGTCCGACAGCTCGTCTTCCTTGCGGTACTTGCCGGTCAGCTCGAACAGGTTGTTGTCGCCCAGGGTCCAGTCGATCTTGCCGAAGTACAGGTCTTCCTTGAACGGGGTGCTGTAGGTGGCGACCAGCGGCTGCAGTTGCGCAGGCAACTGGTCGACGCGGTCGGCGTAGATGCCGCCCGGGATCACCGTGTTCGGCGTGGTGTATTCCTTGGCCTCGTAGGCCACGAAGAAGTGCGCGCGGTCCTTGAGGATCGGGCCGCTGAAGGTGGCGCCGTACTGGGTCTCGGAGAAGTCGTCGCGCTGGCCGGCCTTGCGCTCCAGCGGGCTTTCGGCACGCCAGTCGTCGTTGGTCGTATCCCAGAAGAAGCTGCCGTGGAAATCGTTGGTGCCGGACTTGGTCGAGGCGACGATCGCCGCACTGCTGACCTGGTCGAACTCGGCCTTGTAGTTGGAGGTGATGACCTTGTACTCGCCGATCGCCGACTGCGGGAACGGGTTGCCGCGGCTGGAATCCTGGCCGCTGACGCCGCCGGTCAGCACGTAGTTCTTCTGGCTGATGCCGTCGATGTAGACGTTGGTGCCGTTGGCCGAGGTCGCGCCGGAGCGCACCGTGGTGTTGCCCTTGGCGTCGCGCTGGAACTGCACGCTCGGCACGCTGTCGGCGAGTTCAAGGAAGTTGCGCGTGGCCTGCGGCAGCTTCTCGATCTGCGCGTTGGAAATGTAGGTGGCGTTCTCCGAGGTACGGGTTTCCACCAGCACCGGCGGCGCCTGCACCTGCACCGCGTCGAGCGTGGTCGCGCCCTGCCCGTTGGCGGTGGCCGCTTCGCCGCCCACGCCCAGATCCAGGGTGGCGGTCTGGCCGACCTGCACGGTGACGTTCTGCGAGGTGGTCTTGCCGTCGGCGGTGACGTCGATGCGGTAGGAACCCGGCGGCAGACCGCCGACCGAATAGGTGCCGTTGCTGGTCTGCACGCTGCGGCTCAGACCGGTGGCCAGGTTGGTGGCGGTGACCTGCGCGGACGCGGCCGGCGCCGAATCGACCTTGACCTGGCCGCGGATGGTGGCACCGGTGCTTTGCGCGAATGCCGGCGCGGCGCCCAGCAGCAGACAACTGGCGAGGGCGCAGCTCAACAGCTTGCGCGTGGGCCGGGCGGAGTGCGGGGTGTGTTGCATGTGGGGTTTTCCCTCCAGGAAGACGTGATGCTCGTTATGGGTGGTGCGTGGTGCTTCGATGGAACGAAGTGGAACAAGCGATGCGGCGCAGAAAAGTGCGTCGCATCAGGAACGGGCCGTGCTGGAATCGCGCACGACCAACGTAGGAACCAGGGTCTGCCGCTGCCGGTCGTCCGCGTCGGGCCGATCGATCAATTGCAGGAGGCGGTGCATCGCCTGCTCACCAAGCCCGGCGATGCTGACGCGCATGGTGGTGAGGGATGGGTGAACGAAACGCGCCAGCGGAATGTCGTCGAAGCCGGCCAACGCGATGTCGTTGGGCACGCGCACGCCGCTCTGGGTGAAGGCGTAGAGGCAGCCGAGCGCGGTCATGTCGTTGGCGGCGAACACCGCATCGGGCAGCGTGCCGGCCTGCAGCATCGCCTGTCCGGCGCGATAGCCGGAGGCTTCGTCGAAGTCGCCCGGGAACTCCTGGCCATGCGCTTCGCCTGAATGGCGTGCCACGGCGTCGCGGAAGCCGCGCAGGCGTTCGCGCGCGTCGAAGTTCAGTTCCGGACCGCCGATGAAGGCGATGCGGCGATGCCCCATCGCCAATAGGTGCTCGGTCATCGCCACCGCGCCGGCGTGGTCGTCGATGCTCAGCACCGGATATTCGGTGCCCGGCAGGTGGGTGTTGATCAACACCGTCGGCAACGCCTGCGGCAGGTTGTCGGTGAGAAAGCCCGGGCGCTCGGCATACGGCGACAGCACCAGCAGGCCGTCGACGCGGCCGCGCATCGCCCGCAGCGCCCGCCCCTGCTCTTCCGGGTCGCCGTGGTAGCTGGACACCAGCAGGTGCTGGCGGCGCGCGCGGGCGGCACCGTCGATGCCGCGGATCAGTTCGGAGAAGAATTCGCCGTACAGGTCGGGCAGCACCACGCCCAGGGTCTGGGTACGGCGGCTGCTGAGGCTGCGCGCGGCCGCATGCGGGCTGTAGCGCAGGCGCTCGGCCACTTCCAGCACCAGGGTCCGCACCGGTGCGGCCACGTTCTCGTGGCCATTGAGCGCACGCGACACGGTGGCCACGGAAACCCGGGCCTCGCGTGCGACGTCTTTGATGGTAACCGCGCTCTTCGCCATCGTGCCGCCCTCCGCGGCAGAGACCTTGAGAAACTGGCGCGGACTGTAATCGTTTTCAGCGCGAGGCAGAAGCCCTTTGTTATTTTTACAATAAACGCCTTATTTTTCAGTAACTTGAATAATGAGAAACCGGTCGGAATCGTGCCGCAATGCAGCATAATCCAGGTGCAGATTCCGCTTTTTCCCGGGGTGCACACCCCTGTTTGGACCGGTAGCAGCCGTCGCCGGCGGGTGTCAGCCGCCCGTGCCCGGCACCTCGACGCGGATCGACAGCGCATGGATATCGGTCTGCATCATCTCGCCCAGCGCCGCGTAGACGGCGCGGTGTCGGGCCAGCGGCGCCATGCCGGCGAAGGCCGCACTGACCACCCGTACATTGAAATGCCCGCGGCCGTCGCGCGCGCCGGCGTGGCCGGCATGGCGATGGCTGTCGTCCTCCACCTCCAGCGCCTGCGGCGCGAACGCCGCCTCCAGCGCGGCGCGGATCCGCGCCACCCGCTCGGCGCCGACCTGGCTCATGGCAGCACCTTGCGGAACGGCCGCACCTCGACCCGGGCGTAGACGCCGGCATCGACATACGGATCGGCCTCGGCCCAGGCCCGCGCCTCGGCCAGCGAGTCGAACGCGGCCACCACCAGGCTGCCGCTGAAGCCGGCCGGACCCGGATCCTCGGCGTCGATCGCCGGGCACGGCCCGGCCAACAACAGCCGCCCGGCTTCCTGCAATGCGGTCAGCCGCTGCAGATGCGCCGGCCGCGCCGCCGCCCGCCGCGGCAGCGCATCGGCCACGTCGTACCCCTCGATCACGTACCACATCGCGTCTCCGCCCTCGTTGCCTATCCAAAGACCTGTCATTGTAGAACCTGCCCTGGCACGGCGGCGCTGGACACCGACCCCGCCGGCGCATTACCCTTGGTCGTATTGCACGCGGCCGGATGCAGCGGCCCGTCGGTGATCGGCGACCCCAAGCCCCTTCCGACGACCGATTCGCTGCCTGACACCGCCCGCGCAGACGTCCTCCTCTGCAGTTCCCGCCGCCACGACACGCGTGGCGTGCGTCGTGTGTCTTGTTGAAGTACCGAGCGCGTTGCGGGGACGACGCGCCATTGAACCGCAGCACTGCCGGCAAGGAGCCGCGCCGGGTCGCGCCTGCCCGGCCCTTCGCTACCGCAACACCGATGTCCAACCGATGACTTCCGAACTCGCGCTCGACGCGAACCCGCCAACCCAGACGACCCCGCCACAGCAGCAGGAAATGCCGCTGGCGGTCGTGCATGGGCAGCCGGTCCTGCAGATCCCGCAGGATCTGTACATCCCGCCGGATGCGCTGGAAGTGATCCTGGACGCGTTCGAAGGCCCGCTGGACCTGCTGCTGTACCTGATCCGCCGGCAGAACCTGGACATCCTGGACATCCCCGTCGCCGAGATCACCCGGCAGTACGTGGACTACATCAACGTGATGCAGGAGCTGCGCTTCGAACTGGCGGCCGAATACCTGGTGATGGCCGCGATCCTGGCCGAGATCAAGTCGCGGATGCTGCTGCCGCGGCCGCCGGCCGAGGACGGCGAGGAAACGGACCCGCGCGCCGAACTGGTCCGCCGCTTGCAGGAGTACGAACGCTTCAAGCAGGCGGCCGAGGACATCGACGCGCTGCCGCGGCAGGACCGCGACACCACCCCGGTGCACGCCCATGTGCCGGACCGTGCCGCGGTCAAGCTGCCGCCGCCGGTGGAGTTGAAGGAAATGCTGCTGGCGCTGTACGACGTGCTCAAGCGCGCCGAACTGTTCAGCGGCCACGCCATCAAGCGCGAGGCGCTGAGCGTGCGCCAGCGCATGGGCGATGTGCTGGGCCGTCTGGACGACGGCAAGTTCCACCGTTTCGAATCGCTGTTCAGTGCCGAGGAAGGCAAGCTGGGCGTGCTGGTCACCTTCCTGGCGCTGCTGGAACTGGCCAAGGAGCAGTTGCTGGACATCGTCCAGGAACCGCTGGCGCACGTCCCCGCCGAGGCCGCCGAGCGGCCGCCGATGCCGCCGATCTACGTCAAGTCGCTGGCACTGGGCAACACCAACGCGCCGCTGCAGTTCAACAGCGAGTTCGACGACAGCGACGCCGCCGACGCCACCACCTGAGCCACCGAGAACCCGCCCCCGCATGGATCAAGCGCTGATCAACCGCATCGTCGAGGCCGCCCTGCTCGCCGCCAACCAGCCGTTGCCGCTGGCGCAGTTGCACGGCCTGTTCCCGGAGGAGGAACCCGCGCCGCCAGGCAGCATCGAGCGCGCGCTGGAACTGCTGCGCGAGGCCTGCGAGGGCCGCGGTGTGGAACTGGTCGAAGTCGCCTCCGGGTTCCGCTACCAGGTGCGCAGCGACGTGCACGCCTGGGTGGCGCGGCTGTGGACCGAGCGCAAGACCCGCTACACCCGCGCCACGCTGGAGACCCTGGCGCTGATCGCCTACCGGCAGCCGATCACCCGCGGCGAGATCGAGCAGGTGCGTGGCGTGGCGGTCAGCAGCAACATCATCCAGGCGCTGGAAGAGCGCGAGTGGATCCGCGTGGTCGGGCACCGCGACGTGCCGGGCAAGCCGGCGCTGTTCGGCACCACCAAGACCTTCCTGGATTATTTCGGGCTCAAGCGCCTGGACGAACTGCCGCCGCTGTCCGAACTCAAGGACATCGGCGAACTGGAGCCGCAGTTGCCGCTGGACCGCGACGCGCTGCCGGTCGGCGACATGGCCCAGGCCGACGCCGCGCCGGGCGACGCGGCCGATCAGGGCAACCAGGGCGACACCACGGCGCAGGCCGCAGCCGCCGGCGAACCCGCCGAGCCTGCCGCGACGGCGCAGGCAGACGCGGCCGATGCCGACGCTGCCGCCGACGCAGAAGCACGCGACACCGCAGCACCGCACACCCCCGCGACCGACGACGCCCACGCGCCGGCGGCCACGGATTCCACGACCGCCCCGACGGGCGAACCCGAAGCCGCGCCGGGAAAGCGCGCGGCGGATGCGAACGAAGCCGAAGACAACGCCGTCGCGACGACGACCGTGGCTGTTGACGATGCCGATTCCGAACCACAGGCCGACGCGCAACGCGCCGGCCGGAGCCAAGTAAATGAGTGACACCTCCCGCAAGCTGTCGTTGAACAAGCTCTCGCTCAAGCGCGACGCCGCTGCCGCCGAGCAGCCGAAACTGGAAGAACGCCTGCACAAGGTCCTGGCCCAGGCCGGGCTGGGCTCGCGCCGGGCGCTGGAACAGCGCATCGCCGACGGCCTGGTCAAGGTCAACGGCGAGGTCGCGCAGACCGGCATGTCGATCCGCAGCGGCGACAAGATCGAGCTGGACGGCCGCAGCTTCGTCGCCAGCGCGCTGACCGAGCCCTCGCGCGTGCTGATCTACAACAAGCCCGAAGGCGAAGTGACCACGCGCGAAGATCCCGAAGGCCGCCCGACCATCTTCGAGGCGCTGCCGGCGCTGAAGGGCGCGCGCTGGATCGCGATCGGCCGCCTGGACATCAACACCACCGGCCTGCTGCTGCTCACCACCGACGGCGAGCTGGCCAACGCGATGATGCACCCCTCCTACGAGATCGAGCGCGAGTACGTGGTGCGCGTGCGCGCCCCGGAAGGCGAAGAGACCGTGCCCGACAGCATGATCGAGCGGCTCTCGCGCGGCGTGCTGCTGGAGGACGGCGGCGCCAAGTTCGACGAGATCGAACGCATCGGCGGCACCGACTCGCACGACTGGTTCCGGGTGGTGGTCAAGGAAGGCCGCAACCGTGAAGTGCGGCGCCTGTGGGAATCGCAGGGCTGCCAGGTCAGCCGGCTCAAGCGCACCCGCTACGGCAAGATCGCGCTGCCGCGCGAACTGCTGCGCGGGCACTCGATGGAACTGGCGCAGGACAAGGTCGAGGCGCTGCGCGCCGAGCTGAAGCTGGAGGAAGGCACCCCGTCGGCGCTGACCCTGCAGCCGGTGATCGGCCAGCGCAAGGCGGCCAAGGCCACCGTGCAGGTCGGCCGCGGCGGCAATGCCTACGTCAACGGCCACAACACCGCCGACGAAGGCCGCGAGCTGCGCCGCTTCGACACCTTCCGCGAGGACCGCGGCCGCGGCCGCGGCGGCAAGAAGCCGCACGGCGGCCTGACCGTGAGCGGCGAAATGGCCGCCAAGCAATCGCAGAAGCCGTTCAAGCAGCGCACGCCGAAGGGCCCCAAGCCGCTGCCGGACGGCAACCCGGCCGCGTTCCGCACCTGGTACGTGCCCGATGGCGTCAGCACCGGGCCGACCGGCCACCGCAATGCCGGTCCCGGCGGTCGTGGCCAGGGTCAGGGCCAGGGGCGTCCCTACGCCAAGCCGCGTCCGGCCGGTGCCGGCGCTGGTGCGGGCGCCGGCCAGGGCCGCGGTCCGGGCCAGGGCCAGCAGCGCAAGGCGCACCCCTACGGGCATCCGGGCAACGCGCCGAGCTTCCCGTCCGACCACGCCACCCCCGGCTTCAACCCCTACGGCGCCGCGCCGCGCGCAGCGCGCCCGGCCGGCGGCCAGAAGCGCGGCCCGGGTCCGGGCGGACGTCCTGGCGGCGGCAACCGCCCGGCCGGTGGACGTCCTCCGGGTGGTGGCGGCCGTCCCGGCGGCGGCGGCAACCGCGGTCCGCGCGGCGGCTGAGGACGACGCCGGCGCCGTGCGCGCCGGCCCGCTCCGCACCCGACAGGGCGCCTGCGCAAGCGGCGCCCTGTTTTTTATGGGGACGCTATCGACCACGGGGACGCGCGCGCCGTCAGGCCGCGGCAGCCCCCTCACTCTGGCGATGCGACGGCCCGCAGCGCGGCCGCCCCGCGTGCACTCACGCGCCGGCAGGCGCGTTCTCGCAGTCCGCAAACCCCGCCGGGATCTGCCTGGCGGTCCACTTGCCCTGAGACGCTGTCGAAACGAGCAACGCCGAGGTTGCGTCGTAGCTGGGGGCCTGTGTCGCGCCGGGCCTGGCCAATCCCGTGTCATGGAAGCACAGACGTACGGACGTGGCATCGGCCGACAGCACCTCGAAGCGCATCATCCAGCCCTTGTCGGCCTCGAGCAGGCGCGCGCCATGGGCGGTTTTGGTGACATCCACGAAACCATAGTCCGCGAACGTCGTCTTCCCCGGCAGTCGGCGGGGGCCGACCGAGTTGGGGAACGATGTGAGATCAAGCTGCTGGATGACCGCGTCGACGACGCCCGTCTGCTGCGATACGGCCGGAGACGACGCGCCGACGCCAAGCGCGAGAAGGCCAACAAGCATTCCGGAGGTCATGCGGACGATCTCGCGCGCGGAGGGAGGCGTGGATGATAAGCACCGGGGACGCCGGCGCCCAATGGAGATTGCCGCATGCGGTGGCCGCCGACCAGGCGGCACCCGACCGCGTCTCGCAGGCTCGAACGACAGGGACGTGGCGACATCAGCCCACCCGCCATCGCGCCGTTCGCCCTGCGCGGACGAAGCCGATATCCTGGCGCATCTGGCGGCCGCCGCGGGTGGCCGCCCTCACCGACCAGGAATTCCCGATGACACGGAAGATGAAGATCGCCCTGCCGCTGCTGATCGCCGGCGTACTGAGCCTCGGCGCCTGCCAGAAGGCGCAGCAGAAGGCCCAGGAAGAGATCGCCGCAGCGCAGAACCCCTACCCGGCCAGTTCGCCGCTGCACGCGCCGTTCGACCGCATGCTGCGCAAGCTGGCCAACGACCCGCGCTACGTGGCGTTGCTCAAGCAGAGCGGCCCGCAGGCGCAGCAGGCCGGCTTCCAACTGGCGCAGAACGGCATCGCGCGACTGGACCACGCCACGCTGGAACAGCGCCTGCAGATCCTGTCGCAGGTCAGCGACAAGGTCGACGTACCGCAGTGCGCCGTGCTGGCGCGCGGCGGCAACCCCAACGATGCGCAGGCGCTGAGCGCGGCGATGCTGTCGGGCCTGGAAAAGCTGCCGCAGGCGCAGATCGACCGCTGGTTCGACGTCTCGCTGAAGGCCACCGACGCGGAGTTGAACAAGACCCCGGCGCAGCCGGTGAGCCAGGAGCAGATCCAGGCGGCGATGGGCACCCTGGTCAAGTCGCTGCCCGCCGACCAGCAGCAGCGCCTGATGCGGGTGCTGCCGGAGATCGCCAAGGCCAGCGACGAGGACGCCTGCTGGACGGCGCGGACCCTGTACCGCCAGGCCCTGGCGACGCCCGAGCCGGTACGCGGCCAGTTGGCCTGGGTGTTCGCGCAGCAGTGATGGGCTTGCTGCACGGCGCAGCGGCCGCGCTGGCCGCTGCCTGTGCGGCAACACGTACATGCCGCGCAACCGAACGGCGACCGCGCTGCTATCTCTCGCCTGCCAGCTCCACACGAGCATGACCGCCTGGCCGCATCACGTTCGAGTACCAGGATGCGGGAAAACTGCGCGTACCTGCGGTCGCGCAATCGTCGTCCTGCAGCACGCGCGCCGCTCCCAGGTTCGCGCCCCGGCCCAGCAAGGTGCGCGGCAGCGCCAGCAACACGAACCGGCCGTCCTGCAGCACGGTCAGGGCCAGCCCGTAGCGTTCCAGGTTGCCGCTGGCACCGGGCAACTCCTCGGCCACGCGCAGGAACGGGCTGCGCATTGCCAGTTCCGCCTCGCTCAGCGTCCGCAGGTAGTAGCGACGGCCCTTTAGCCAATATCCGTTCCAGTGTGCATCCCAATACGGGCCTGCCACCGCCAACTGCTCACGGATGTCCGCGCGCAGACAGGCGATGTGCAGGTGCAACTGGTTCTGCGAAGGCAGCGTCTGCGCATCCACCACGACGGCCACCGCAGTATCCGGAACCGGCGCACCCAGCAAATCCGACAGCACGCCACGGGCCCGCCATGCCAGCCAGAAGTAGTTCGGCGTGTCCTGGCGCTGCAACGCGAGATTGGCGGCTCCGATGATGCGGCGGGTCGGCACCAGCCAGGCATGCGCTCGGCCGCGCTCGTCCTGCAGGAGAGCATAGCCCTGCGCAGGGTCCAGGGTCCGGCACGGCGCCGGCACCCCGGAGCCCCGCGCACTGACCTCGCAGCGCCGGTGGACGAGATGCCACAAGGCATTGGCATGATGGCGATATATCGCCAGTGCGGTCCCTAGCCACATCAAAGCGAGCGCCACGATGCCGAAGGCGCGATATCCGGATCTGCTCATCTACGACTTCTCTTCCACAGCCGCGTACGCAGCCGACAAAAAGAAACGCGTCCTCGGACGCGCTTGTGACCAGGAAAATGAAAGGAAGCGCCGGCCGACACAGAGGCGTCCGGCCGGCGCCAGCGGTGCTTGTTACCAGACCACACCCGCGCCGACGGCCACGCCGGCATCGCCGCGCGTGGTGGCGCTGGCGTTGACCTTGAACAGGTAGCGGCCGCTTCCGCTGATCGTGGAAACGCCGAACGCGATCGCCTGTTCGCCACGGAACGAGCTCAACGAGACGCCCGCCGCGCTCTGGTCCGGTTGATACGCCTGGGGCAGGCTGGCCATCGCCATCGCCGCGGCCACGCCGGCGCTGGCGCGCCGATCCACCTGATCCACGCGGGAGTCGGTGTAGGCGCGCGACCAGTCCTCTACGCTGTCCAAGCCATCCTGCAACTGTCCCAGGTTGACCGCATCGGTGCGTTCGGTGCCGGCGGCGACGTTGGTGATCTGGCGCTGATTGCTCGCCGAACCGACCGAGACGGTGTCGGCACGGTCGGCGACCGAGCCCTGCCCCATGGCAACACTGTTGGACTCCGTGGCAGTGGCGCCTTTGCCTACGGCAACGCTACCCGCACCTGATGCGACCGCATCCGCCCCCACCGCCGTCGCGTTCGTGCCACTGGCCGTGGTGTTGCTGCCCATCGCCGTGGTGCTGGCGCTCTTGGCCGACGCAGTAGGCCCAACCGCGACCGAGGTGCCGTCATTGCCCACGACGACCAACCCATCGTTCGTCGCCGATGAGGCGCTCGAACCGTTGCTGCCATTGCTGCCATCGCTGGCAGGGCTGACGCTGCCGCTGCCGCTTTTGCTGGGATTTCCGGAGATGCCGCCAATGGACTGCTCGAGCGTGGTCAGCGAACTCTGTAGCGTGGAGAGCGAATTGGAGTTGTCCTGCACCTTCTGATTCGTGGCATACAGCTGCGAACCGTTCACCGCATCGGTGCTGCTGGCGCTCAGACGGCCTGCGGCCACATTCTGAATCTGCCGCTCCGCCCCCACCGCGCCGACACTGAACGCACCGACCGGCGCGCTGCCGGCGAAGTTGTAGCTGGAGCCACCGAGCGTTGTGGAACTCACCGCCGTGGTCTCCACGGTACGAGTACCCGAGCCGATCGCCACGTCCTTCGCATTGCTGGCGACCGCATCGGGGCCGATCGCGACGCTGTCGGTGCCGGTCGCGACGCTATCGCTGCCCGTCGAATTGACCCGCAGGTACTTCACACCGTCGCCGCCCTGGATACCCTTGACTGCACCGTCGAGCTTGCTTAGCTCGGTGTTGGTGGCATACAGCTGCGAGCCGTTGACCGCATCGGTGCTGGTCTCGGACACGCGGCCGGCGGCCACGTTGGTCACCGTCCGCTCGTGGCCGGCGCTGCCCACGCTCACCGTGCTGCCCGGCGCGGCGCCGGCGTAGGTGTAGGCGGTGCCGTTGAGGGTCCCGCCGGTGGTCGCCACCGC
>NZ_JAXGGI010000022.1:0-47038 GCF_034105445.1 Xanthomonas sp. LF07-6 | reverse complement strand
GCAGGACAGTTGGACGCCGTCCAACCGTCGACCAAGGCGAGGCCCTATGCGACATCCCCGTGGCAACCAAAACGGCAGCCGCCGTACTGCCGTCTTCATGACGGAACCTGACCGTGCGCAAGCATGCGACGCCCTGTTTCCCAGTGCGGGAGGCGCTTCCTGTGGGAGGGACTTCAGTCCCGACGCGACGGCAGTCGAACGCCTATCCAGCCATCCAACCAGGCAACGCCTCGCGCGTGCCCGCGCCGCACGCAACACGACAGCCCTGTGCCACCGTCTCGATAGCTGAACGCGGCGGTACACCTCGGCGGCCGTCGTAGACAAATGCCGGGCGCCGCCGCGCCGCCCAATCGTTCGTCGCACAGGCCGCAAGCCGCTCCGTACGTATCTTTGGCGCGTTGGCGACACCGTCGATGCCGCACCGGCACGCCGGGCACCACGCCAGCCTTGGGCCATAATCGCGGCGACTCACTCCAGGTACGCCGCACCCGATGAAGATCCCCCCGAGCCTGCAGCCGCTGATCGACGATGGCGTCATCGACGGCGTGCTGCGCCCGCTCAAGAGCGGCAAGGAGGCTGCGGTCTACGTAGTCCAGGCCGGCGACGACGTGCTCTGCGCCAAGGTCTACAAGGACATGGCGCAGCGCAGCTTCCAGGCCCGCGTGCAGTACCAGGAAGGGCGCAAGGTGCGCGGCAGCCGCCAGGCGCGGGCGATCGGCAAGGCCAGCAAGTTCGGCCGCCGCGAGCAGGAAGCCGCGTGGAAGGACACCGAGGCCAACACCCTGTACCAGCTGATGGACGCCGGCGTGCACGTGCCGCAGCCGCGCGGCTACTTCCACGGCGTGCTGCTGATGGACCTGGTCACCGATGCCGACGGGCAGAGCGCGCCACGCCTGGGCGAGGTGGAACTGGAACCGGAGCAGGCGCGCGCCTTCCACACGCAGCTGGTCGGCGACGTGGTGAAGATGCTGTGCCTGGGCCTGGTCCATGGCGACCTGTCCGAATACAACGTGCTGGTCGCCGCCGACGGCCCGGTGGTGATCGACTTCCCGCAGGTGGTCAGCGCCGCCGGCAACAACGCCGCCCGCAGCATGCTGCTGCGCGACGTGCACAACCTGCGCGACTGCCTGGGCCGCTTCGCGCCCGAGCTCAACGCCACCCACTACGGCGAGGAGATGTGGGCGCTGTACGAGAAGGGCACGTTGCGCCCGGACAGCGTGCTCACCGGCCGCTTCACCTTCGACACCCGTCGCGCCGACGTGCGCGCGGTGCGCGCCTCGATCGAGGACGCGCGGCAGGAAGCCATCATCCGCCAGCAGGGCCGCGAAGCCGCCGCGCAGGACGACTGAGCCGCGTTCCGGCACGCGGCGCGCAAGTCCATGCTGCGCCGCAATGTGGCGGCACCGCGTGCGCGCCCGTCGCCAGCGCGTGCTCCAAGCTGCGCAATGCCTCGCCGCGCCTGGATTGCACGCGCATCCGCGCCATGACGATCGGCCGCCTGCCGCTGACCCGTCGGCTACCGCGCATCGGCGTTCCGGTTCGCTTATTTGCGGAAATGGTTATCGAGAATAACAATCCGCCCGACGCCGCTTGCGCAGCCGCCCCGGGAGGGCCACCCATGTATTTCGATCCAGACGTCGTGCGTTTCTTCGCCCAGGCCCAGCAGTCCGGGCAGCCGCCGATGGAGGAACTGCCCTTGCCCCAGGCGCGGGCGATGATGCGCGGCGTCGCCGCGCAATTCGGTTTCCCACGCGTGGAGATGGCCGAGGTCCGCGACCTGCAGGCGCCGGGTCCGGCCGCGCCGATTCCGCTGCGCCTGTACCGCCCGCACGGCCTCGACGCTAGCCCGGCGCCGACCTGCCTCTACGCGCACGGTGGCGGTGGCGTGGTCGGCGACCTCGATTCGCACGACGACGTGTGCCGGCAACTGGCCGCACGCGCCGGCTGCCAGGTGCTGGCGGTGGACTACCGGCTGGCGCCCGAACATCCTGCGCCGGCTGGCATCGAGGACGTGATCGCGGTGGTGCACTGGCTGGCCGCACACCCGGCCGAGGTCGGCGCCGATCCGCAGCGCCTGGCCATCGCCGGCGACAGCATGGGCGGCGCCCTGGCGGCGAGCGCCGCACTGGCCGCACGCGATGCCGGCATCGCCCTGCGCTGCCAGATCTTGATCTATCCGCTGACCGACGTACGCCCGGACAATCCCTTTCCCTCGCGCGTGCACAACGCCGGCATCCCGCCGCTGACCGAAGCGGCGATGCGCTACTTCGACCGCCAGCTGCTGCCGGACCCGTCGCTGGCATCGGACTGGCGCATCTCCCCGGTGGTGGCGCCGGACGTGGCCGGCGTCGCCCCGGCGCTGGTGGTGCTCGCCGACCGCGACGCGCTGCACGACGAAGGCCTGCACTACGCGCAGCGCCTGCGCGAGGCGGGTGTGGAAACCCTGGTGCGCGTCCACCCCGGCATGATCCACGGCTTCATCAACATGGGCAGGGTGATGCGCGTGGCCGGCGAAACCCTGGACCTGGCCGCGCTGCTGCTGCGCCAGCGGCTGCTGCCGGTGGCCACGCAGGAGTGAGTGCAACCGCAGTGGGTACCCCCTCCCGGCAATCGCCACCGGCGCTGGCACGCGCTGCTTCGTCTGGAACCATGTGCCAGTCGCGCGGATGCGTCGGCTTCCGTAGTCAAAGCCCCTCTCCCCCCGGGAGAGGGGTTGGGGTGAGGGTCCGGGAGCGCAGCGCCGCCTCCGGACCTTAGTGCACCATCCGTACCCTCATCCGCCCCTTCGGGGCACCTTCTCCGGAGGGGAGAAGGGAAAAACAAAGGAGCGGCTTCAGCCGCGACGGGGCATTGCCGACACGCCCAGGTCGCGGCTGAAGCCGCTCCTGCGTGGGGGTGCTGCGCGCGATGCGCGTTCGCGACCGATCACGCCACCCGGCTGCGCCGCGCCCGCTCCAGGTGCACCAGCAGCAGCGAGATCGCCGCCGGGGTCATGCCGGGGATGCGCTGCGCCTGGCCCACGGTCTGCGGGCGCACGCGCTCGAGCTTCTGCTGCACTTCGGCCGACAGGCCGCGCACCTGCGCGTAGTCGAACGCGGCCGGGATCGGGGTGTCCTCGTGGCGCTGCTGGCGGGCGATCTCGTCGCGCTGGCGGTCCAGGTAGCCGGCGTACTTGATGCCGATCTCCACCTGTTCGGCCACCTGCGCGTCGGCTACGCCCGGGCCCAGCGACGGCACCCGCATCAGTGCGGCGTAGTCCAGCTCCGGGCGCTTGATCAGGTCCAGCACGGTGGTCTCGCGGCTCACCGCCACGCCCAGCGTCGCCGCGACCTCGCGGCCCAGCGCGTTGCCCGGCGTCGCCCACAGCGCACGCAGGCGCTCGTTCTCGCGCGCCACCGCCTCCTGCTTGGCCTGAAAGCGCGCCCAGCGCGTTTCGTCGACGATGCCCAACTCGTGGCCGATGCCGGTCAGGCGCGCGTCGGCGTTGTCCTCGCGCAGTTGCAGCCGGTATTCGGCGCGGCTGGTGAACATCCGGTACGGCTCGCTGGTGCCGTGGGTGATCAGGTCGTCGATCAGCACGCCGATGTAGGCCTGGTCGCGGCGCGGCGACCACGGTTCCAGGCCGCGCACCTGACGCGCGGCGTTGAGGCCGGCGATCAGGCCCTGCGCGGCGGCTTCCTCGTAGCCGGTGGTGCCGTTGATCTGGCCGGCGAAGAACAGCCCGGGCATGGCCTTGGTCTCCAGCGAGGCCTTGAGCCCGCGCGGGTCGAAGAAGTCGTACTCGATGGCGTAGCCGGGGCGGGTGATGTGCGCGCGCTCGAAGCCGCGGATCGAGCGCACCAGCTCCAGCTGCACGTCGAACGGCAGCGAGGTGGAGATGCCGTTGGGGTAGATCTCGACCACGTCCAGGCCTTCCGGCTCGACGAAGATCTGGTGGCTGGCCTTCTCGGCGAAGCGCACCACCTTGTCCTCGATCGAGGGGCAGTAGCGCGGGCCGATGCCCTCGATCTGGCCGGTGTACAGCGGCGAGCGGTCCAGCGCGCCGCGGATGATGGCGTGGGTGCGCTCGGTGGTGTGGGTGATCCAGCACGAGACCTGGCGCGGATGCTGCGCCACCTCGCCCAGGAACGACATCACCGGCAGCGGATCGTCGCCGGGCTGTTCCTCCATCGCCGCATAGTCCAGGCTGCGCCCGTCGATGCGCGGCGGGGTGCCGGTCTTGAGCCGGTCCACGCCGAAGCGGCCGTCGCGCAGCGCCTGCGCCAGCGCGGTGGCCGGCGGATCGCCGGCGCGGCCGCCGGCGTACTGGGTCTGGCCGATGTGGATCTTGCCGGCCAGGAAGGTGCCGGCGGTCAGCACCACCGCCGCGGCCTCGAAGCGCAGCCCGGTCTGGGTCAGCACGCCGCGCACGCGCTCGCCGTCCATCACCAGGTCGTCCACCGCGGCCTGGAACACGGTCAGGTTCGGCTGCGCCTCGACCAGGCGCCGGATCGCGCTGCGGTACAGGCTGCGGTCGGCCTGGCAGCGGGTCGCGCGCACCGCCGGGCCCTTGGAGGCATTGAGGGTCCGCCACTGGATGCCGGCCAGATCCGCGGCGTGGGCCATCGCCCCGCCCAGCGCGTCGATCTCCTTGACCAGGTGGCCCTTGCCGATGCCACCGATCGCCGGGTTGCAGCTCATCGCCCCCACCGTCTCCACGTTGTGGGTCAGCAGCAGGGTGCGCGCGCCGGCACGCGCGGACGCCAGCGCCGCCTCGGTGCCGGCATGGCCGCCGCCGATCACGATCACGTCATGGCGGTAGAAGGAATCGCTCATCGGGGTCTCGTCGGCCGGCGCGGGGCCGGCGGCAGGGGGCGACACGGGACGTCGCCCAGGGTGTGAACAGGAATTTTAGCGGTTGCATCACAAATTGCGGATCCGGGCCTCAAGTTGGCACGCAATCTGCAGATATTCCCACTGCACCCAACGTGGCAATGCGTCAGGGGCGTATGACTGGAATTGGAACAGGGGCCAGTCACGCGCACGTTGGGGGAGCTGGGGGCCGGTAGTCGGGGGACTACCGGCCCTTTTTTATGCCCGTTTTTCGCCGGTCGCCGGCGCCACGCCAGCAATGGCAAGGCCCCAACGCGAAAAGCCCCGGCGGACCGGGGCTTTTCGTTGTGAGGCGCCGACGCCCGACAGGGCCGGAACAGGGGGGATCCAGATTTCCCTGTCGGACATCGACATAGACGGTGGGGTCGACCCCTTCGGGTCATAAAGCGACGCAGGCGGTCACCCCGTAGGACGTAGAGTGCGTGCTGGGACAGGCGAACGCAAGCCCTTTCTTAGGGTTCGAGTGTGCGACGTGTCCCATTGCTGCGACCCATATTGCCGGGGCGCGGCGCCGGCGGGCGCTGCATGCCCTCGGGCCGCTGCATCGCCGGCCGGGCCGGCTGCATCGATTGCGGCCGCGGTGCCGAATTGAGCGCGTCCGGACGGCGCAGGCGGTCCATGTCGCGCCAAGGCGTCGGTACCCGACCCCCCACGCTGGGCGGCGGCGGCGGCGGCGGCGGCGAGCCGCCGTCGTCCGGCCGCGGACGCGGTGGCGGGCGGTGGCGCGGGCCATCGTAGCCACGGTAGTAGTAATACGGCACGCCGTACCCGTAGTAGCCGTAATAGGACGGGCCGTAGCCGTAGTAGGGCACCGCGCCGTAGGGCGAGTAGTACTCGGAGTAGCCGGCCGGGTAGCGGTATTCGACCGACGGGGCGCCACGGTAGTAGCCACCCTCGCCGCCTCCGGCGTAATCGTAGGTGGCGCAGCCGCCCAGTGCGGCCAGCAGTCCAGCGGCGCAGATCAGGCGCAGTTTCATGGCGTTTGCCCTCCAGCAGGCTGGCTGACAGGTTCGGTCCGTGGCATTGAATCCCCCCTTAACTTCATCGGCTGCACTTGAACGCTTAAGTTGCGCGCAACGACGGCGAACCGGCGCGGGTCGCGGGCGCTGCACGTTGGCGACGATACGCTACCCTTTCGCGCATGGTCTCACGTTTTCTGCCCGAGTTCGGCGACGTCCTGGCGGCCGCCGCACGCATTGCCGCGCACGCGCGGCCAACCCCGGTGCTGCGTTCGCGGGCGCTGGATGCCGCCACCGGCGCGCAGCTGTACTTCAAGGCCGAACACCTGCAGCGCGGTGGCGCGTTCAAGTTCCGCGGTGCCTGCAACGCGGTGTGGGCGCTGGACCCGGCGCAGGCGGCCTGCGGGGTGGTCACCCATTCCTCCGGCAACCATGGCGCGGCGCTGGCCCTGGCCGCGCGCACCCGCGGCATCGGCTGCCATGTGGTGGTGCCGGAGGGGGCGGTCGCCGTCAAGCTCGCCAACATCGCCCGCCACGGCGCCACGCTGTGGCGTTGCGCGCCGAGCATCGCCGCGCGCGAGGCGCTGTGCGCCCAGGTGCAGCGCGATACCGGCGCGACCCTGGTGCATCCCTATGCCGATCCGGCGGTGATCGCCGGGCAGGGCACCGCGGCGCTGGAACTGTTGGACGCCAGCGGCGGGCTGGACCTGCTGGTGGTGCCGGTCGGTGGCGGCGGCCTGGCCGCGGGCAGCCGCCTGGCGCTGTCGGCGCGGGCGCCGCAGGCGCAGTTGCTGCTGGCCGAGCCGGCCGGCGCCGCCGACACCGCGCGCTCGCTGGCGGCCGGCGAGCGCCGCCTGGACATGGTCCCGGACACGCTCTGCGACGGCCTGCGCGGCACCCTCGGCGAACCCAACTTCGCCCTGCTGCACGGCCACGCCGAGGTGCTGGTGGTGGAGGACGCGGCGACCGTGGCGGCGATGCGGCTGCTGTGGCAGGTGCTCAAGCAGGTGGTGGAGCCGTCCTCGGCGATCGCCCTGGCGGCGGTGCTGGCACAGCCGGCGCGTTTCGCCGGGCGCCGGGTCGGGGTGATCCTGTCCGGCGGCAACGTCGACCTGGACGCCTTGCCATGGGGCGCGGCATGAGCGCGCGGGGCGGCTTCCGCTGGCTGCGCTGGCTGGTGCGCCTGGCGGCGCTGCTGGGGCTGTGGCTGCTGGGCGTGGCGATCTACATCGTCTGGGTCGGCGACCGCGACCAGGCGGCGCCGGCCGACGCGATCATCGTGCTCGGCGCCGCGGCCTACGACGCCAAGCCGTCGCCGGTGTTCGAGGAGCGCATCCGCCACGGCCTGGACCTGTACCAGCGCGGCTACGCGCCGACCCTGATCTTCACCGGCGGCTTCGGCAACGGCGCGCGCTTCGCCGAGTCGCAGGTGGCCCGGCGCTACGCGCTGCGCCACGACGTGCCGGCCGACGCGATCCTGATCGAGACGGTGTCGCGCACCACCCGGCAGAACCTGATCGAGGCGCGGCGGCTGATGCGCGAACACGGCCTGCACCGGGTGATCGTGGTCAGCGATCCGCTGCACATGGCACGGGCGCTGCGGCTGTGCCAGGAACTGCAGATCGACGCCCTGGCGTCGTCGACCCCGAGCAGCCGTTTCCGCAGCTTCCAGACCCGCTGGCGCTTCCTGCTGCAGGAGCTGTACTTCTTCCATCGCGACCTGGTGGTCCCCGGCGCCTGAACCTGCGGGGTGCGGTACGCAACGGCGCATTCCCTGGCGCCGGCCGCTGCCGAGCGCACCCGGATCAATCGCCACCGCAACGGTCGCGTACACGAGGTGATGGCGAGGCCGGCGCGCGGCCCATGCGGGCCGCGCACGTCATGCAGCCGCGCCATGGCCTGCATCTGGCCGGGCGCGATCACGGCCGTGCAAGGGCGCACATCGCGGAGCAGGGCCGCTGTGCGTCTCGGCGGACGAGCAGGGATCCCGGCGGAGATCGAGGGTGAATCCGTCGAACCAGCGGCGATGCCGGGTCGAGGCCGCTGCAGGCGACGACGCTACAACAGCGCTTTCGTCACGACCTGACGGTCATCGGCGTGCAGGCGCTTCGTTGGATCGCGGTCGTCGCACGCGCGCGGTTCCTGCATGTCTTGGCGTTGCGCGCGCCGACCCGCGGATGCGAGCCAGCTCGCTCACCATGCCGGGTCGACGTACTGGACGACCAGGGCGTTGGCGATGCTCTCGGTTTCAGCGTCGATGATGCCGCTGGTCTTGCGTGGCCTGAAGTGCATCTGGAACGCGGCGACGATGCGTTGCAGTTTTCCGCTCCAACGCCCGTCGACACTCACCTCGTTGTACCCATAACGCTTGAGCGCCCGCTGCAGCGCGAGTACATCGCCGGGCGCATTGGGATCGCGCCCGGCCAGGTAGCGGCGCACGTTCGCCTGGTCCGGCCATGCGCCGATGCCGTGCCGGGCGAGCATTTCCCAGGGGAACAGCGGACCTGGATCGTACTTGCGCAGGGGCGCCACGTCGCTGTGGCCGAGCACGTTCTGCGGTGCGATGCCATAGCGGGTGATGAGGTCGTTGAGCAGCGGCACCAGCGCGGCGACTTGCTCCGGCGCGAAGGCGTACCACTGCCGATTGCCGGCCTTGCCCTGTGCAAAGCCGAGATTGACGATCTCCACACCGATGGACGTATCGTTCAGATTGCTGCGGCCATTCCAGGCGCTCACGCCAGCGTGCCACGCCCGTTTCTGTTCGGCCACCAGTTGCAGGACGACCGGCTTTCCATCCACCAGCGCCGGGCGCGCCGGCACCAGGTAATGGGCGCTGACATCCGGGCCTGACAGCACCTTCAGTGAACGGGCGTCATTGAGCGCGGTGTAATGCAGGACGATGAAACGGACGCGTTCGTTTTGCGCCAGGGAGGGCGTTTGCACCGATACGTCGTAACTGCCGCGGTCCAGGAGTGTCGGGGGCGATGGTGCCGCAGTGGCTGGAGTCTGGGGCGGTGAGCGGACAGACGAGCAGCCAGCGAGCAGCAGCGACAGCGACAGCGACAGGACCACAGTGCGAGACATGCACACTCCTCCGATTGGTTGCGCAGCGCCGGGTGTGTCGACTGCGAGGGATGTGCAAGCGAGTTTGCCGTCGCATCGGAGGCGCTCCCATGGGGCGGCGCCCAAAACAGGCGCGCACTGCGCGGCTGATGGAGCGCGCCCACGCAGCGCGCGCGCAGCCTTGGTGCCCCCCCCGTGGCAGTGCCGTCCCGAGTCGCGAAAGATCGCGGGCCTGGCGCGCTGTGTCCGACCCCGTTGGCGCTTGCGGCTGCAGAAGGTCCAGTGCCTCCATCGCCGCCGCCGGTGGCTGCCCGCCGCAGGGCTGTGCCGCGCCGTATGATGGGCCTTTCCACGGCCCGAGGGAGGCAGCCATGAGCAACCACGGAGTTCCTGCGCAGGACCAGGCCATCGCCCTGGTGCAGGCCTATTACGCCGCGTTCAACCGCGGCGACTGGGACGGCATGCTGGGCATGCTCACCGACGATGTCGCCCACGATCTCAACCAGGGCGCGCGCGAGACCGGCAAGGAGGTCTTCGCCGCCTTCCTGCAGCGCATGAACGCCAGCTACCGCGAGCAGTTGCACGATATCGTGGTGCTGGCCGCGCAGGACGGCGGCCGTGCCGCCGCCGAGTACGTGGTGCATGGCGAATACCACCACACCGACACCGGCCTGCCGGAGGCGCGCGGCCAGCGCTACGTGCTGCCGGGCGGGGCGTTCTTCGACATCCGCGACGGCAGGATCGCCCGGGTGAGCAACTACTACAACCTGGAAGACTGGATCGCGCAGGTCTCCGCCTGAGCCACGCGCCGGCCTGAGGCCGGCGCGTTCGCGCTGTCGCACAACTGTCCGCCGGCCGTCATCTGCGGCCACAGGCGCGGTGACTAAGGTCGCCGCGTCGACCGAGAGGACTGCCGATGCGCGCGCTGCTTCGTTCCCCGGCCGTCGCGGTGGCGCTGCTGGCCTGCACCCTCGCGCTGGCCCTGCTGGGCGCCCGCGGCATCTGGGATGCCGACGAGGGCCGCTACTCCAATGTCGCGCTGAACATGCTGCACAGCGGCGACTGGCTCACGCCCCGCCGCAGCGAGGACGTGGCGCACTGGACCAAGCCGCCGTTGACCTACTGGGCGATCGCCGCCAGCGTCGCCGTGTTCGGGCCGTCGCCCTGGGCGGCGCGGTTGCCGTCGGCGCTGTCCTACCTGCTGTGCGTGCTGCTGGTGTGGCGCCTGGCCGCGCGGCTGTTTCCCGAACGCCCTGAGCTGCCGGCGCAGGCGGCGCTGCTGTACGCGACCATGCTGGCCCCGTTCGGCGCGGCGCAATGGATTTCCACCGACTTCCTGCTCGCCGCCTGCGAGACCCTGGCGGTGTGGGCCTTCGTCGAAGCGCGGGCGCATCCGCCCGGACAGGGCAAGCGCTGGATCGCGGCGATGTGGGCCGGCTTCGCCCTGGCGTTCATGACCAAGGGTCCGCCTGGCCTGCTGCCGCTGCCGGCGCTGCTGCTGTTCAACGCGGTGACGCCGGGGCCGCCGCGGCGCGCGCTGCAGCTCTCCGGCATCGCCCTGTTCGTGGTGCTGGCGCTGCCCTGGTACCTGGCGGTGATCCACGGCCATCCCGGATTGCTGCAGTACTTCGTCGGCGACGAGGTGGTCAAGCGCGTGGCCAGCGATGCGTTCGGGCGCAACGCGCAGTGGTACGGCTGGGCGGTGGCGTATGCGCCGATCCTGGTCCTGGGCACGCTGCCGTGGACGCCGGCGCTGGCGCGCTGGGCCTGGCAATTGCCGCGGCAGCTGCGGCAGTGGTGGCGCGATCCGGCGTTGCGCCTGCAGCAGGCCGCGCCGCTGCTGCTGACCCTGTGGCTGCTGCTGCCGCTGCTGGTGTTGTGCCTATCGCGCTCACGGCTGCCGCTGTACGTGCTGCCGCTGTTCGTGCCGCTGGCGTTGCTGGCGGCGTGGCAGCGCGCGCAGGAGGGCCGGGCGCCGTGGCGCTGGCCGTGGCTGCTGGGCTGGTGCGGATTGCTGCTGGCGCTCGAACTGGCCGTGGCGCTGCTGCCCACGCACAAGGATGCCGGCGCCTGGGCGCAGGCGATCGCGCAGCGCGCCGATGCGCCGGTGCGCGAAGTGGTGTTCGTCGAGGACATGGCGCGTTACGGCCTGCGCCTGGAGCTGGGCGCGCAGGTACGCAAGATCCGCCTGGACCCAGTGCGCGACGCGCCGCGTTTCGGTCCCGAATACGACGCCGATCTGCTCACGGTGTTGCGGCAACCGCGCGCCGGGCGGGTGTGGGTGTGCAAGCAGGAGGCCTGGCCGCAGGTCGCCGCGCGCATCGCCGCGCAGGGGGCGCAGGCGCAGGTGTTGGGCACGCCCTACCAGGGTCGGGTGCTGTTCCGGGTGCTGCCCGGCTCAGTCGCCGCGGCGGCGGATCGGGATCGCTGACAGCGGCACCGCGGCGATCTCGCCGCCGCCCTCGCGGATCGGCGCGCCCGGCGGCGGCGCCCAGGCGTGCGCGTAGATCACTTCCCAGGTGCTGGGCAGGGTGCCGTCGGCGCCGCGCAGCGGCTCGTAGGCCGCCGCGGCAGCGGCGAAGCGGCCGCGGCCGGTGAGGGTGTGGCGGCGCGCCTGCAGCGCGTTGGTGGCGCCGATCGCGCGCAGTTCGCGCATCAGCGCGGCAAGGTCCGGATAGGTCAGGTTGAACACGTCGCGGTCCAGCACCGGATCGCGGAAGCCCGACAGCATCAGCGCATCGCCGAACTGCGCGATCGGCGCGAAGCGGCTCACGTGCGGCGTGGTCCGGTCGGCCTGGGCGAAGGCCTCGCGCAGTTCGATCAGGGTGTCCGGGCCGAAGCTGGAACACAGCAGCAGGCCGCCGGGGCGCAGCACGCGGCGGAATCCGGCGAACACCGCCGGCAGGTCCTCGACCCACTGCAGGCACAGATTGCTGAAGATCACATCGACGCTGTGCTCGGCCAGCGGCAGCGCGCGCGCATCGGCGCAGACGCGGCCGAACGGCTTCCACCAGCCGGCCTGGCGCTTGGCCTGCTGCAGCATCGGCAGCGCCTGGTCGAGCGCGATCACCTGCGCGCGCGGCCAGCGCTTCTTCATCGCCGCGGCGGCATGCGCCGGACCGCTGCCCACGTCCAGCACCACCTGCGGGACGCGGTCGCCGAGGTAGTCCAGCGATTCCAGCAAGCGCCCCTGCACCTCGCGCTGCAGCGCCGCGGCGGCATCGTAACTGGCGGCGGCACGCGCGAAGGCGCGGCGGATGTGCTGGGAGTCGAACGCGGAAGGATCCATCCGCGCATTATCGCCGCCCGCGTTGTGCCGCGGCCAGCAGCGCCACCTGCATCACCGCGTTCTGCGCACGCGTCGCCAATCTCGGCTTACCAATCCCCACTCCCCAATCCCCACTCCCGGCTTCTCAGAACGTCCCCGGATAGCTGCCGCCATCCAGCAGCAGGTTCTGCCCGCTCAGGTAGCCGGCCTGCGCGCTGCACAGGAAGGCGCAGGCCGCGCCGAACTCTTCCGCGGTGCCGAAGCGCCCGGCCGGAATCTGCCGGCGCTTGCGTTCGGCCAGGTCGGCGGGATCGATGCCCTCGCGCTGCGCGGCGTGGGCGATGTTGCCGCGCAGCCGGTCGGTGTCGAACTGCCCGGGCAGCAGGTTGTTGATGGTCACGTTGTGCGCCACCGTGCGCCGCGCCAGCCCGGCGACGAAGCCGGTGAGGCCGGCGCGCGCGCCGTTGGACAGCCCCAGGCTGTCGATCGGCGCCTTCACCGCGGCCGAGGTGATGTTGACGATGCGGCCGAAGCCGCGCGCCTGCATCGCATCGACGGTGGCGCGGATCAACGCGATCGGTGCCAGCATGTTGGCGTCGAGCGCGCGCAGCCAGTCCTCGCGTTCCCAGTCGCGGAAATCGCCGGGCGGCGGTCCGCCTGCGTTGTTGATCAGGATGTCGACCTGCGGGCAGGCGGCCAATGCGGCGGCGCGGCCGGCCTCGGTGGCGATGTCCGCCGCCACCGCGACCACCTCGCCACCGCCATCGAGCGCGCGCAGCTGCGCCGCGGCCGCCTCCAGCGCGGCCTGGCCGCGCGCCACGATCACCACATGCACGCCTTCGCGGGCCAGCGCCTGCGCGCAGCCCAGTCCCAGCCCCTTGCTCGCGGCGCAGACCAGCGCCCATTTGCCGGCGATTCCAAGGTCCATGCTTGCGTTCTCGTTCGAAGGAACCGCGATGATCGGACATCGGCGCAGTGGCGGCCAGCCTCGCTCCGCGACGTTGAGGACACTGGCACGTACGGCAGGTGCAGGAGCGGCTTCGCTGCGCAGCGTTTTGCTGCCTGCGTCGCGACTGAAGTCGCTCCCACACGGGTGGCCGGCATCCTTGTGGGAGGGACTTCAGTCCCGACGACGGAGGGTGTCGGTCGGCTTCCGGCTTCGCTTGTCGCGGCGGCACGACAGTTGAGTCCCACGGCGGAGCCGCTTGCGCCTTTCTGACGTCGGTGCGGGTCGCGTGATGCCTTGTGGGAGTCAACTGTCATGCAGCGTGCGACGCGCGAGACGGTGTGCGCTTTCCGATGGCGCAATGCGTCGGGACTGAAGTCCCTCCCACAGTGCACCCGGCGGGCTCGACGCAAGCGCTTGTAGAGCGGCTTCAGCCGCGACCCGACGCAACGGGCGTGTCGCGGCTGAAGCCGCTGCTACGACAGCACCGTGGAACGCGCGGCGCGACGCCGCTAGTCCAGCGTCGCCATAAATCCACGCAGCGCCTCGGCGACCGTATCGGCATGGCCGAGGAACGGGGCGTGGCCGCCACCGGCGACGATCAGCGCGCGCGCGTTCGGCGCCAGCGCCGCGGCGGCCTCCATGCCTGCGGGTGGGACCAGGCGGTCGCGCTGGCCGCCGATCCACAGGCTGGGCACGCGCAGGCCGGGCAGGGCGCGGCGCAGGTCGGTGCGTTCCAGCAGGGTCAGGCCGTCCTGCAGCACGTGCGGGTCGGGCGCGCCGCGGGCGTCGAGCGCCTCGCGCAGCGTGCGCAGTTCGGCGCGCGCGTGCGCCGAGCCGAGCGTATCCAGCGCCAGGAAGCGCTCGAGGGTGCCGCGATAGTCTTCGGCCAGATCGCGGCCGAACTGTTCGAACACCTGCGGCTCCACCGCGTGCGGCCAGTCGCTGCCGCGTACGAAGCGCGGCGTCGCCGCGAGCATCGCCAGCCCGCGCACCTGCGGTTGCGTGGCGGCGGCGTGCAGCGCGAACAGCCCGCCCAGCGACCAGCCCAGCCACACGGCCGGCGGCGTGGCCGCGGCGATCGCGCTGACCACGTGCGGCAATGCCAGCGGCGTGTCGTCGCCGCGGCTGTGGCCGTGCCCGGGCAGGTCCACCAAGTGCAGGCGGTACTGCGCCGACAGGCGCTCGACCAAGGGCGCGAAGATGCCGCCGTTCAACGCCCAGCCGTGCAGCAGGACCAGATCGGGGCCCTGCCCCAGGGTGTCGATATGCATCGTCGTCCGTCGTTGCGAAGGAACAGGAAAGGCAGCGTCGGCTGCCGCGTCAGTGCGCCGCGCGCTGCGCCAGCACCTGCGGCAGCAGCAGGCGCCACTGTCGGCGCGGATAGTCGCGGGTGCGCCAGGCGGACACGCGATGCGCACCACGGCGCTGCTGGATCGCCGCGCTCAGCCAGTCGCCGTCGATGCCCTGCCAGGCGCCAGCCGTGGTCAGCAGGTTCGGCGCCAGCCGCGGATGCACGTCCTCGCGCAGCATCTGCCACAGCGTGTCGGTGGCGAACGGCGAGGCGGCGAGTACCGCGGCGATCTGCGCATGCCGCGCGTCGACCGCATCGTCCAGGTACAGCTCGGCCAGCGCGTCCCACACCGCGCGTCGCGCGGCGAGGCCGGTCGCGCTCACGCCGGCACGCCGGGCGAGTGCGCGGCCACGCGATCGCGGGCCAGCGCCAGGGCATCCAGCAGCGCCTGCACCTGCGCCGGCGTGTGCAGCGCCGACAGGGTCACGCGCAGCCGCGACTTGCCCTCCGGCACGGTCGGCGGGCGGATCGCCGAGACCAGGTAGCCGGCCTGTTCCAGCGCCGCCGACCACGCCAGTGCGGTGCGCTCCTCGCCGCACAGCAGCGGCTGGATCGGCGTGTCCGAGGCCATCAGCTCCAGGCCATGACGGCGGGCGCCGCCGCGGAACAGGGCGATCAGCTCGACCAGCCGCTCGCGCCGCCACTGGTCGCGCCGCGCCAGCTTGACCGCCGCCAGCGAGGCCGCGGCCTGCGCCGGCGGCAGCGCGGTGGTGTACAGATACGGCCGCGCGGTTTCGGCCAGATGCCGGATCAGCGTGGTATCGCCGACCACTGCGGCGCCGTAGCCGCCCAGTGCCTTGCCCAGGGTCACCAGTTGCAGCGGAACGTCGTCGACACCCAGCCCGGCCTCGGCGACGCTGCCGCGCCCCTGCGGGCCGACCACGCCGACGCCGTGCGCGTCGTCCACGTACAGCAGCGCCTGTTGCGTGCGCGCCACCAGCGCCAGCGAGCGCAGCGGGGCGACGTCGCCGTCCATGCTGAACACGCCATCGGTGGCCAGCATCGCCGCGCCGTCGGCGGCGTGCTTGAGCTGGCGCATCGCGCCTTCGGCATCCAGGTGCGGGTAGCGACGCAGGCGGCAGCCGGCCAGGCGGCTGGCGTCGAGCAGGCTGGCGTGGTTGAGCCGGTCCTGCACGCACACGTCCTCTTCCTCGCTCAGCAGCGCCTGCTGCACCGCCAGGTTGGCGATGAAGCCGCTGCCGAACAGCAGCGCCTGCGGATAGCCGAGCCAGTCGGCGATCTCGCGTTCCAGCGTCTCGTGCAGCGCGTGGTGGCCGCACACCAGGTGCGAGGCGGTGGCGCCGGCGCCCTCGCGCGCGGCGGCGTCCTGCAGGGCGGCGACCACTTCGAACTGCTGCGCCAGGCCCAGATAGTCATTGCTGCAGAAGCCGGTCAGCCAGCGGCCGTCCACTTCCAGGCGCACGCCGTCGCGGCGGCCGACGCTGCGGCGCACGCGCAGGCGCCCCTGCGCTTCGCGCAAGGCGCGCGCGGACTGGATGCGGTCGTGCAGGTCGGGACGGGCCATGGGCGCGGGACGGGCATCTGGCGGGCTAGCGTAGCGCGTCCCCGGCCGGGCCGGGCGCCGCCGGCGATGGACGGCCGGATCGGCGGACGGACGCCCCAGGCTCAGACCAGCGCGGCGGCGATCGCCGGTGTGGGCTGGGCGGTGATGTCCGCGTGCACGGTGCCGGGATGGTCGTGCGCGTCGGCATCCACCATCACCTGCATCGGCCGCAGCCCCAGCCGCGCGAACAGCGCCTGGTCGCGCTCGGTGTCCGGGTTGCCGGTGGTCAGCAGTTTCTCACCGTAGAAGATCGAGTTGGCGCCGGCGCAGAAGCACAGCGCCTGCAGTTCGTCGCTCATGCTCTCGCGCCCGGCCGACAGCCGCACCATCGCCCGCGGCATCGCGATGCGGGCGACGGCGATCGTGCGCACGAACTCGAACGGATCCAGCTCGACCGTGCCGTGCAGCGGGGTGCCGGCGACCTGCACCAGGCGGTTGATCGGCACCGAGTCCGGATGCACCGGCAGGTTGGCCAGCGCCTGCAGCAGGCCGGCGCGCTGGTCGCGCGACTCGCCCATGCCGACGATGCCGCCGCAGCAGGTCTTCAGGCCGGCGTCGCGCACGTGGGTCAGGGTGTCCAGGCGGTCCTGGTACTGGCGGGTGTGGATGATCGAGTCGTAGAAATCCGGCGCGGTGTCCAGATTGTGGTTGTAGTAGTCCAGCCCGGCGGACTTCAGCGCCTGCGCCTGGGTGCCGTCGAGCATCCCCAGGGTGGCGCAGGTCTCCAGGCCCAGCGCCTTCACCTCGCGGATCATCTCCGCCACCTTCGGGATGTCGCGGTCCTTGGGCGAGCGCCAGGCCGCGCCCATGCAGAACCGCGAGGCGCCGGCCGCCTTGGCCTGGCGCGCCTTGTCCAGCACCGCCTCGGTGCTCATCAGCTTCTGCGCCTCCACGCCGGTGGCGTAGCGCTGCGCCTGCGGGCAGTACGCGCAGTCTTCCGGGCAACCGCCGGTCTTCACCGACAGCAGCGTGGACACCTGCACCTGCGCCGGATCGAAGTGTTCGCGGTGCACGGCGCCGGCGCGGTGCAGCAGTTCCGGGAACGGCAGGTCGAACAGGGCGAGCAATTCCTGGCGTTGCCAGTCGTGTCGGACGACAGCGGACATGGGGGTTTCCTGACGGTCAGCGGCTGGGAAAGCGGGCAGTCTGGTGAGCATGCAAAGTCCTGTCAACTTCATGAAGGCTGGTTTGGTTGACGGCGGCTGGCGCTGGCTGCAGCGCCGCCTGCTGCCGGAACGCTGCCTGGTGTGCGGCGAGCCAGGTGTGCCAGGCCTGGACCTGTGTGCCGCCTGTCGCGGTGGCCTGCCATGGAATGCGGCGGCCTGCTGCCGCTGTGCACTGCCGCTGCCGGCGCTGGATGCCGAGCAGGTCTGCGGCGCGTGCCAGCGTCGGCCGCCGTTGCTGGAACGGGTCGCCAGCGCCTACGTGTACGCCGCGCCGGTCGATGGCCTGTTGCGCCGCTTCAAGTTCCACCAGGATCTGGCGGCCGGGCGCCTGCTCGCCGCATTGCTGCAGACACGCTGCGCGGCCTTGCCGCGGCCGCAGGCGCTGCTGCCGGTGCCGCTGCATCCGGCCCGGCTGCGCCAGCGCGGCTACGACCAGGCGCTGGAACTGGCGCGGCCACTGGCGCGTGCGCTGGCGCTGCCGCTGTGCCTGGACCTGCAGCGGGTGCGGGCGACCGAGGCGCAATCCGAACTGGATGCCCGCGCGCGCCGACGCAATCTGCGCGGCGCGTTCGCGGTGCCGGATTCGGCAGTATTGCCGGCACATGTGGCGCTGATCGATGACGTGATGACCACTGGCGCGACCCTGCACGCCGCGGCAAAGGCGCTGCGCCGTGCCGGCGTGGAACGGGTCGATGCGTGGGTGGTGGCGCGGGTGCCGTGAGCGCTGCACCGGCTGTGCCTGCACCGCATGGCGGACCCGTGCCTATCGCGTGGCCTGTGGCCAGGGTTTTGTTGCGCGCCGCCGAAGCGGGCTGCCGAACCGCGTCGGTGTCAGCCGGCGCGCAGCGCCAGCGCCGCGGCGATGCCGGCAAAGATGGCCAGGCCGACCCAGTTGTTGTGCAGGAAGGCGCGGAAGCACGCGGCGCGGTCGCGGTGCCGGGCCATGCGGAATTCGACGACGACCAGCAACGCCGCCACGCCCAGCCCGGCCCAGTACCACACGCCCAGGTCCGCGCGATGCCCGACGAAGGCGAGAGCGACGAACATCAGCGCGTACAGCACGCCCTGGATGACCAGGTCGAGTTCGCCGAACAGGATGGCGGTGGACTTGGAGCCGGCGCGCAGGTCGTCCTCGCGGTCGACCATCGCATACCAGGTGTCGTAGGCGGTGGCCCACAGGATATTGACCGCGTACAGCAGCCAGCCCAGCGCCGGCACCTCGCCGCGCACCGCGGCGAAGGCCATCGGAATGCCCCAGCCGAAAGCCATGCCCAGGTAGACCTGCGGCAGGTAGGTGTAGCGCTTCAGGTAGGGATAGCTGGCGGCCAGGAACAGCCCGACCACGCTCAGGCCGATGGTCAGCGCGTTCATGGTCAGCACCAGTGCGAACGCCACCAGCATCAGCACCGCGAACACCGCCAGCGCTTCGCGGCCGCTGACCGCGCCGGTGGCCAGCGGCCGGCTGCGGGTGCGCTCGACCTGCGGGTCCAGCCAGCGGTCGGCGTAGTCGTTGATCACGCAGCCGGCCGAGCGGGTCAGCCACACCCCGGCGGTGAACACGAACAAGGTCCACAGCGGCGGTATCCCATCGGCGGCCAGCCACAGCGCCCACCAGGTCGGCCACAGCAGCAGCAGCACGCCGATCGGCCGGTCGCCGCGCAGCAGTTTCCAATACTGGCCCAGGCGCGCGCGCGGCGGCAGCGCGGCAGGCGTTTCGTAGCGTTCGTAACCCATCGCGTAAGGGTAGCAGCCGCGTGGTGCCGGCGGCGCGTCGCGGAGGTGGATGCGCCGTGTCCTGCGTTGGTTGGCCGAGCGCCGCAGGACGCGGACGGGCGCCAGGCGTCCACGGCGAGGTGGCCGCCGCGCCGCATGTCGACGCAAGGTGCCGGTGAGCGGACGGCGGCGGCCGCATGCCCACGGCGCGCGCGGTCGCCGGGCCGTGCGAATGGGGGAGACGCGGACCACGAATGCCGTTAGAATGCGCGTCCGTTGCGCCCGTAGCTCAGCCGGATAGAGTAGTGGCTTCCGAAGCCATTGGTCGGGGGTTCGAATCCCTCCGGGCGCGCCATCCCCCGCCGTGCATGCCGATCCTGTCTGGCATCGCCCGCGTCCTGTCCGCCATCTGCGCTGGCTCCTCTTTACTCTTTCGCTTCCGCCGCCCTGCGGCCGTGCGAACGCATGCGTTGCTCGCTGCCGGGCGCTGTGGCGCCGATGCGTCATGCCCGCGCGACCCCGACCTTGTCCCAGCGCTTGGTCAGCGTCCCATCCGCTCCCAGAAGCATGGTACGCGGCGTGCTCTGCTGGAGCCGTCTGCGCGGTGTCCGAGCAGGGCGCCAGGCGTGGTACTGGCTGCGTGCGTGTTCGGAGACGGGACGTGCGCCGGAACGCACGGAACGAGGTGTTGCGCAACGTCATAGGTTGATGAATTTCACATTACATGTCTCCCTGTGTAGAATTTCGAAGCGGCCAGGGTAGTGTCCGCCACAGGGCCGGCATGGGGATGCCGCTCGCAGTGCTTTCAGTGACGCCCGCCACCTGCATACGCACACGTTCGGATACAACGCCGGGTTCTTCATGCGCCGCCGCTCGACGCTCACGCCCCTGTTGCTCCTGATCGTCCTGTTGCTTGGCGGGTGCGGCGGGATCCAGTCGGTCTCCGAGCAGGGCCGCCGCTCCATTGCCCTGGACGGGCACGTACAGATGCTGCGCGACCGTGCCGGCACGCTCGACGTGCACGCGGTGGCGGCGCGCGGCGACCTGCAGCCGGCGTCGCCGGAGTTCAGTCTCGGCTACATCCCTGATGCGGTCTGGCTGCGCCTGCGCCTGGATCGCATGACCCGCCTGCCTCGGGTGCTGATGTTGCAGGTGGACGCGCCGCTGGCCGATACCGTGCGCCTATACGTGCCGCAGCCTGGCGGTGGCTTCCGCGAACTGCGCCGCGGCGAGGACGTGTCGCAGCGCGAGTACCCCTACCTGCTGCGGACGCCGGTGTTCCAGTTGGAAGCGCCGGATGGACGCTATCCGGAGGTCTACCTGCGCCTGACCGAGCGCAACGCGATGACGGTGGCGCTGAAGCTGTGGGAGCCGCAGGCGCTGCTCGCCCACGAGGCCTTGTCCGCCAGCCAGGACAGCATCTTCCTGGGCTTCATCCTCGCGCTGTGCATGGCCGGCACCTTCATCTGGCGACGCAGCGGTGTGGGGCCGGTGCGCTGGTATGTCGCCTACATCGCCACCAGCGGCTACAGCGTGTACAAGACCCGGGGCCTGGTCGGCCCGTTCTTTCGTCTGGACACGCACGATGGCGGCGACACCGTACTCGGCGTGGTGCTGGCGCTCAGCGTGGCCATCGCCGTGTCCTTCAGCGTGCGGTTGATGGCTTTGCACACGCATTTCCCGCGGCTGTCGCGCGCCTACGAAACCTTCGTGTGGCTGGTGATCGGCGTCGCCTGCAGCGGATTCCTGCTTGGCAGGTTCGGCACGGTGATGCCGTTCGTGCAGGGGCTGAGCCTGGTCAGCGTACCGTTGCTGCTGCTGGTGGCGGCTTACCTGAGCTGGCGCGGCCAGGCCATGGCCAAGCTGTACCTGGTGGCGTTCCTGGTGCTGTACATCGCATTCTTCCGCGGCTTCCTGATCAACCTTGGCCTGCTGCCGAACACGCCGTGGCTGCGCAATGGCGCGCCGCTGGCGGTGGGCCTGACCCTGCACCTGCTGTTGCTGACCTTCAGTTTCGCGCAACGCTTCTACGCGCTGGAGAAGCAGCGCCAAGACGCATTGGCCCTGGCGCTGGAACTCTCGCAGCAGTCCGAGGCATCGCTGGAGCACAAGGTGCGCGAACGCACCCGCGAACTGGCCGAGGAAATCGTGCAGCGCCAGGCCACCGAGCAGCGCCTGCGCGAAAGCAAGACGCAATTGCGGCAGGCACTGGTCGCCGAGCAGCGGCTGCGCGAGGAGCAGCGCGAATTCGTGACGTTGCTGTCGCACGAGTTCCGCACGCCCTTGTCGATCATCCATGCCAGTGGCCAGATGCTGCAGGACACGGAGACCGCGCTGCAGCCGGCAGGACGCCGCCGCATCGAGAAGATCCAGCGATCGGTGGAGCGCATGTCCGAGTTGATCGAACGTTTCCTCGACGATGAACAGGTGCTCTCGGACGAAGGCGCGCTCAAGCGCGAGGTGTTTGCGTTGCCCGCGCTCATCGACGAGGTGCTGGACGCGCTCGATCCGTCACGCGAGCGCGTGCGGGTCGAACTGGCGCAGGCGCCGCTGCGGGTGGATTGCGACCGCGGCCTGCTGCGGATCGCCCTGGACAATCTGTTGGGCAACGCCCTGAAGTACTCCGGGCCGGGACAACCGGTACGGCTGACGGCCACGGCGCAGGCGCAGACCCTGATCCTCGGCGTCGCCGATCAGGGTCCCGGCATTCCGCAGCACGAGCACACCGGGATCTTCCGCAAGTTCGCGCGCGGCAGCGGCAGCGGCGGGACTGCCGGCGCGGGGCTGGGGCTGTACCTGGTCAAGCGCATCGCCCTGCGATTGGGCGGCGAATTGACCCTGGACAGCGACGGCCGCGGCGCGACCTTCAGCCTGCGCCTGCCCCAGGCCGTCGCCGCGGAGGGGCGGTGAGCATGCGCACGCACCGCACATGCGGCGCACGGCATGGCGTCGCGCGCCGCCGCCGCGCCGGGGAGGCACGCTGACATGGCATTGATCGGTCTGCTCGAAGACGAAGTGGATCTGTGCGAGGAACTGCAGAGTTATCTGGTCGGCGCCGGACACCGCGTGGTATCCGCTGGCTCGGCCGCGGCCTTCTTCGCCGCAAGTGCCGGGCTGCGCTTCGACGTGGTGATCCTCGATCGCGGGCTCCCCGATGCCGATGGCCTGGAGATCGTGGAGCGCCTGCGCAGCGCCTCCCCGGGCGTCGGCATCATCATGTTGACCGCACGCGGTGCCAGCGAGGACCGCATCCATGGCCTGGAGAACGGGGCCGACCACTATCTGGTCAAGCCGGTGCGCCTGGCGGAACTGGCGGCGCACGTGCGTGCGCTGTTGCGGCGGCTGCCGCGCGGCTGGCGTCTGGTCGCCAGCGAATGCTGCCTGTACACGCCGGAGGATGCGCGTCTGGAACTGAGCGCGCGCGAGTTCGCGCTGTTGCGGGTGCTGGCCGTGCGCGCCGGCGAGATGGCCGGCCGCCGCGAGGTGGCCGAGGCGCTGGGCTGGGACTGGATGTCCTTCGACCAGCGTCGCCTCGACACCTTGATCAGCCGGCTGCGTCGGCGCTGCCGCGACGCCTGCCGCCAAGAACTGCCGATCCGCACCGAGCACGCGCGCGGCTACCTGACGACCGAGCCCGTGCGCGTGGAGTGACTGCGCCACACCGTAAGGCGAGCGTGCGATGGCGATCTTGCGCAATCGAGTGCGCGCACGCTGTGGCGCCGGCGATGCGCGTCAGAATTCCGCCGCCGATGAGGGTGGCGTGCCGGGCGCCGACCGTTTGAGTGCGCCAAAAATCCGCCGAAAAAGCCTGCAATTCTGCGGCGCGAGCGGGATGCGTATGCGGTCTTCTGACGTTACGCGGGCGTGTCAGAACTCGTAAGTTTTCACACCCTCGTGATCTCCAGAATGGCGCCGATCAACAAGGGCGCGTTCTGCGCACCACACGGGGACATTGCATGAATACCACGCGGCTGGCCAAGCTTCTTGGCCTCGGCTCGTTGCCACTCGCTGTCAATTTGGCTCTTGCGCAGACGGCGCCGCCGGACGCGGGTTCGCTGCTCAACCAGCAGCAGCGCCAGGAACGGTTGCAGCCGCCGGCCGACGATGCGGCCGCGTTGCTGCAGGCGCCGTTGCCCGATGCGCCGGATGGCGGCTTCAGCGCACGCATCGACCGCGTCCGCTTCAGCGGAGCCGAGGGCGCGATCGACACGCAGGCGCTGCAGGCGGTGGTTGCCGATGCGCTGGGCAAGTCGCTGACCCACGCGCAGTTGCAGGCGCTGGCGCAGCGGGTCAGTGCCGCGCTGCAGGCGCAGGGTTATCTGCTGGCGCGCGCCTATCTGCCGCGGCAGGACCTGAGCAACGGCGAGCTGGAGATCGCGATCATGATCGGGCGTCTGCAGAACGCGCCCGGCCGCGTGCAGGTGCTGTCCGACGATGCCGCGCTGCGCGCCCGCGCGACCGGCATCGCCGATGCGGCCTTGCCCGAAGGGCCGGTGCGCAACGACCAGTTGGAGCGCGCGCTGCTGTTGATCAACGACGTGCCAGGCGTGAGCGCGCGTGCGACGCTGGAAAAGGGCGCCGAGCCCGGCAGCAGCCGCCTGCTGATCCGTGCCGATAGTGCGCCGGCGTGGATCGGCGGCGCGAGCGTGGACAACTTCGCCAACCGCTACACCGGCGCGTGGCGCAGCAGCGCCTGGGGCGCGGTGAATCGGCCGTTCGAGCACGAGGACCTGCTCGGCGTGAACCTCAGCCACAGCAGCGGCAGTGATCTGCTGGGTCTGAACTACGCCATCGGCCTGACCCCGTCGGGTCTGCGCGCCAACGTCGCCGCCTCGTCGATGCACTACGCGGTTGGCGCCGAGTTCAAGCCGCTGGACCTGCGCGGCAGCGCGCGTACCGTCAGCGCCGGCCTCAGCTATCCGCTGTTGCGCACGCGCAAGCGCAGCCTGTGGATCAGCATGGACGCCGAGCGTCGCGAGCTGGTCGACAAGGCGCTGGGCCAGGTCCTGCGCGAGCGCAATCTGGACCGGCTCACCACCATGCTCAGCGGCAACGCCTGGGACGGTTGGTGGGGCGGCGGTTACTTCGGCGCCAGCCTGGGCTGGGTCGCCGGCCGTGTGGAGTTGGACAACGCGGCCGACCGCATCGCCGACGGGCTGAGCGCGCGCACCCGCGGCAGCTACAACAAGCTGGTCTGGCGCGTGGAGCGCAATCAGAGCCTGGGCGGCTTGAGCAACTGGGGTCTGTACGTGGGTGCCAATGGCCAGTTCGCCAGCAAGAACCTGGATTCATCGGAGAAGTTCCTGCTCGGCGGCCCGTCCGGGGTGCGCGGGCATGCGGTCGGCGAAGGCAGCGGCGACAACGGCTGGCTGGTCAATGCCGAGCTGCGCCGCGATTTCCTCGTCGCCAGGCACGTGCGTGCGCAGGCGCTGTTGTTCGCCGATCACGGCCACGTGCGTCAGCACATCGATCCGTGGGCGGGATCGGTGATGCCGTGGTCGGGCAATGCGTATGACCTGTCCAGCGCTGGTATCGGCCTGAACCTGCAAGGCGAGCGCTGGTCGCTGCGCGGTGCCTGGGCGCACCGGCTGGGCGACAACCCCGGCCGCAGCGCCGCCGGCCTGAACGCCGACGGCTTGCGCGACGACCACTACCTGTGGCTGCAGGCCAGCCTGCGCTTCTGACGCCGCCACTCCACGCCTTCTGAGGACGATTCGCATGAATCACATCTACCGTTTGATCTGGGACGAACTGCGTGGCGCCTACGTGGTCGCCGCCGAGATTTCCCGCCGCCGCGGCAAGCGCAGCGGCACCGTGGTGCGCGCTGCCGCCGCCGCGATCGCCATCGGCAGCGTGCCGCTGTCGGCCTATGCCGTGGATCCTGGCGCATTGCCCGACGGCGCGCAGATCGCCGCCGGCAATGCGCACCTGGACCAGCACGGCGCCAACCTGACCGTGCATCAGGACAGCCAGCGGCTGATCCTGAACTGGAACAGCTTCGACATCGGCAACCAGGCCAGCGTGCGCTTCGAGCAGCCCGACAGCACCGCCATCGCGCTGAACCGCGTGCTCGGTGGTACGCCCAGCCAGGTGCTGGGCGAACTGAGCGGCAACGGCCAGGTCTGGCTGGTCAATCCCAACGGCGTGTACTTCGGCAAGGGCGCGCAGGTGGACGTGGGCGGGCTGCTGGTCAGCTCGCTTGGCATCAGCGACAGCGACTTCCTGGGCGGCCACGCGCGCTTCGTCGCCAGCGGTGCGGCCGGCGCGGTGCGCAACGACGGCGCGATCCGCGCCAACGGCGGCGTGGTGGCATTGCTGGCGCCGGCGGTGAGCAACACCGGCAGCATCGCGGCGGGCCGGGTCGGCCTGGCCGCAGGCGATCGCGTTGCGGTGGACTTCGGCAGCGACGGCCTGCTGTCGCTGGCGGTCGCCCAGGACGCGCTGAAGGCGGAACTGGCGCAGAGCGGCACCATCCGCGGCAACAACGTGGTGCTCAGCGCCGCCGGCGCCAGCGCGCTGCGCTCCAGCGTCATCAACATGGATGGCGTGGTCGAAGCGACCTCGCTGGGCGCGCATGGCGGTCGCATCCTGCTCGACGGCGGCGACGCCGGCCAGGTCCACGTCAGCGGCCGCCTCGACGCCAGTTCGGCGACCGGCCAGGGCGGCCGCATCGACGTGCTAGGCCAGCAGCTACGCCTGGACGGCGGCGCGCGCCTGGATGCCAGCGGCGCGACCGGCGGTGGCGCCATCCACGTCGGCGGCGGTTGGCAGGGGCACGATCCGGCGTTGCGTAACGCCACCCACGTGGAGGCCGATGCCAGCGTCGCGCTCGACGCCAGCGCCGGCAGCAGCGGCAACGGCGGCGAAGCGGTGGTCTGGTCCGACGGCGACACCCGGTTCGCCGGCAGCATCGCCGTGCGCGGTGGCGCGCAAGGCGGCAACGGCGGCCGCGCCGAAGTCTCCGGCAAGCAGCAACTCGCCTACAGCGGCCGCACCGATGCCAGCGCGGCCAACGGCGCGATGGGCGACCTGCTGCTGGATCCGGACACCATCAGCATCCAAGGCGGCGGCACCGGCATCGGTTCCCTGGGCGGAAGCACGGTATACGTGCGGGACCTGCAGGCGCAGAACGCCAACGTGATGCTGGTGGCCGACAATGGCATCACCTTCGGCGACCTGTCGCTGAACGGCGGCAACGGCCGCCTGAGCATGGCCAACAATGTCAGCCTGCGTCTGGAGAACACCAACGGCACCATCAGCTTCGCCAATCCGACCAATACGGTGGAAGTGTTCGGGACCGGCAGCATCTACATGCAGAGCGGACGCACCAACACCGGCTTCCTGAGCAGCATCGGCAACCTGATCGCACATGGCCCCGGCACCAATCCCGGCACGCTGCCGACCCACGACGTCACCCAGAACGGCAACGGTACCCCGGGCGCCGGCTCGATCACCCTGTACGGCGCCGACGGCATCTCGGTCAGCGGCGCGCTGACCACCAATGGCGGCTACGTGCGCATCTGGGGCGACTCGGACAACATGGGTGGCGGCGACCTGACCCTGAACTCGCCGATCTTCAGCAATGGCGGCAACGTGTACCTGTCCACCGGGCAGGGCGCGGTGACACTGAACTCCAACATGACCCTCGGCGCCGGGCGCGTGCTGTTCAAGGCCGATGGCAGCTACACCAGCGGCGAGAAGATCCTCAACGGCCTGATCGACGCCAGTGGCGACTTCAACATCGATACCGCCTTCACCATGAAGGGCGGCGCCAGCATCTACACCAGCGGCAACATCGTGTTCGGCAACGTACCGGTCAATCTCGATACCGGTAGTGGCGTGCTGGTGCTGCGCGCCAACAAGATCGACTGGGGCTCGTCGACTCTCAACAACCTCAGCACCGCGTCGATGCGCTTGGAGCCGTACGACCCTTCGGTCAACATGGTGCTGGGCGACGCCAACGGCTTCGCCTCTGCGGCGACGCTGAACAAGTTGCCGGGCATCCGCAACCTGACCATCGGCCGCGCCGACGGCACCGGCACCATCAGCGTCTCCGGCAACTACAACTTCAACGCCAGCGGCAGCTTCGAACTGCTCGACAAGACCCTGGACATCACCGCCGGCAGCCTCAGCAACAGCACCGGCGACGTGATCCTGACCGGCGACACCATCAACCTCAGCCAGCATGTCACCGCCAACGGCGGCAACGGCAAGGTCACGATCCGGCAGATGACCGCGGCCAACGCCCTGCATCTGGGCACCGGGCTCAGCAACGCGACGATCGGCCAGGTCAACGCGGCCACGCTGGAAGTGGGCCGCAGCGACGGCGGCGACCTGGTGTTCGACAGCGACATCGTCACTGGCGCCAGCACCGTGAGCCTGAAGAGCGGCCAACGCGTCTTGGGAGTCAACGGCGGCGTATCTGCGGCCAAACTGGCGGTCACCGCCGGCGCTGGCGCCACCCTCAGCGACAGTACCTTCAACTTCACCACGCTGGCGCTGGACGTGGGCGGCGCCACCCAGATCGCCAGTTCCAGCGCCACTTGGGGCCTGGGTCTCGCCGACACACTGACCGGCTTGAATGTGCGCGCCGGCACCACCGGGACGGTGGGGTTGAACGCGACAGGAACCTTGGGCCTGAACAGCGCGATCAACTTCAACAACAGCGCCGCCACCCTCGCCGCCACTGCCGGCACCGGTTTCGATGGGGCCAGCACCACGCTGAGCAATCAGACGGCAGCTACCGTGGCCTTCGCCGTGTCCGGCGGCAACCCGTTCGCGTTCGGCGGCAGCAGCACTGTCCTGAGCGGCAGCATGCTGTCGCGCTTCAACGGCGTGAGCACGTTGCGCGTGGATGCGTCGGGCAACGACGTGACGATGGGGGCGTTCAACGTCGCCGTCGGCAACCGCATGCAGGTGCAGGCGCGTCGTTTGCAGCAGACCGACGACGTCGGCGTGAGCGGCGGCAGCCTCTATCTCAGCGCCGCGCAGGGCGGCCTGAGCCTGAACCACGGCATCAGCGCCGCGCAGACGCTGTCGCTCAACGACGTCGCCGGCACCGGCATCCAGGGCAGCGGCGCGTTGACCGCCGCGGCACTGGCGCTGCGCTCCAGCGGCGCGGTGTCGCTGACCTCCGCCAGTACCCTGGTGAACGCGATCGCGGCACAGAGCGGCGACCTGACTTTCCGCAACAACGGCAGCCTGCTGGTCGGCAGTGTCGATGGCCTCGCCGGCATCGCCTCCACCGGCGCGGTGGACGTGCGCCTGACCGGCGCCAGCGCGGACCTGACGCTGCAACAGGCGGTGAGCGCGGGCAATGCCGCGCAGCGACAGACCGGCGTGCTGCTGGCGGCCGGCCGCAACTTCATCAATCAGGCAGGCAGCAGCGCCGTAAGCACCGGCAATGGCCGCTGGCTGGTGTATTCCATCTCGCCGCTCAATGACACCCGCGGCGGTCTGACGCCGCAGTTCAAGCAGTACAACGCCGGCACCGGCAGCACCGTGCTGGATGCGGGCAGCGGTTTCCTTTACCGCGTCGCTCCGACCGTTGCCGTCGCCCTCACCGGCGCAGCCAGCAAGACCTATGACGGCAATGCCGCTGCCGCACTGGGCGGGATCGGCTACACGGCCAGCAGCGGTGCGATCGACGGCGATACGGTCGTCGTCACCGGCACCGCCGCGCACTACGACAGCAAGAACGTCGGCCACGGCAAGGCGGTCACCGTCGACGGCCTGAGCGTGGACCACGCCGGCAACGGCGCGGTGCGCGTGTACGGCTACGGTCTGGCCAGCACCAGCGCCAGTGCCAACATCGGTACGATCAGCCAGAAGACGCTGCAGCTGGGGGCCGGCTCGATCCAGGGCAAGGTCTACGACGGCACCACAATCGCCAGCCTGGGGTCGGCGGCCCTGAGCGGCGTGGTGAGCGGCGACGACGTGCGCTTCGCCGGTGCATCCGGCGCGGTGTTCGCCGACAAGCGCGCCGGCGTCAACAAGCAGGTCACCGTGTCCGGCATCGCGCTCGGCGGCAACGATGCAGGCAACTACCTGGTCGACAGCACGGCCTATGCCGACATCGCCAAGCGCACGCTGACGGTGGCGGTCGACATCGCCGGCAAGGTGTACGACGGCGGGATCGGCGCGCAGGTGCGCAACGCCACGCTCGGCAATGCCGTCGTCGGCGACGATGTGTCCGTCGCCACCCAGGCTGCGTTCGTCGACAAGAACGTCGGCGACAACAAGAGCGTCGTGGTCGCCGCACAACTCGGCGGCACCGATGCCGACAACTACGTCATGGACGTGGCCACCTCGACGCCGCGCGGCAGTACCGCCTCGATCACGCCCAAGACGATCGACGCCGGCACGCTGAGCGTGACGGCCAAGGTGTACGACGGCAACCGCACCGCCAACGTCGGCAGCAACGACCCGGTCGGCACGCTGAGCGGGGACGACGTGGCACTGGTCCTGCAGGGCCAGTACGACGACAAGAACGCCGGCACGGGCAAGCGGGTGGACGTGACCGCGGGCTTGCGCGGTGGCGACGCCGGCAACTACCAGTTGCTCGCGACGCGCCTGCAGTCCAGCGGCGACATCACGCCCAAGACGATCGACGCCGGCACGCTGAGCGTGACCGCCAAGGTGTACGACGGCAACCGGACCGCCACCGTCGGTAGCAGCGGCCTGGTCGGCACGGTCGGTGGGGACGACGTGGCGTTGATCTTGCAGGGCCTTTACGACACCAAGAACTCCGGCACCGGCAAGCGCGTGGACGTGACCGCGGACCTGCGCGGTGGCGATGCCGGCAACTATCGCCTGGTCAACACCAGCCTGCAGTCGCGCGGCGACGTGGCGGCGAAGGCACTGACCGTCGGCAATGTGGCCGTGCTGGACAAGCGCTTCGACGGCGGCAGCGACGCGGTGCTGGTACTGCCGCCGCTGCGTGGCGTGGTCGCTGGCGACGAGGTCGCGCTGCAGGGTCGGGGTCAGTACGACAATGCCTCGGCCGCGGCGGGCAAGACGGTGCAGATCGCACTGGCCCTGAGCGGTGCCGACGCTGGCAACTACCGCCTGACCGACGCGCGTCAGCAGACCGTCGCCGGCATCGAGGACCTGCCGGGCCGCAACGCGGTGGACGCGGTTTCGCAGCCGAGCATGGGGGGCAACGGCACGCAGCCGGGCGGCACCGCCGACGGCAATTCGTTGACGGCGGCGGGCGCGATTTCGGCAGCGGCCGTCGCGATGGGGGAACTGGGCGCATCGGCGCAACCGCGGCTGGGTGGAACCTCGCTCGATCCGACCGGCACCGGCAGCACGGTATCGGGTGGCGGCGCCGGTGGCAGCGGCAGCGGCCTTGGCGGCGGCGCCGGTGGTTCGGGCGGTGCCGGCGGCACTGTCGGCGCTGCGATCGGCACGGGCACCGGGACCACCGCGGCCGACGGTGCCACCGGCTCGGCGGGCGCCAATGCCGGTGGCAACGGCGCAGGCAACGTCGCCGATGCCCAGGGCGGTGCTGGCGCCGCAAGCCAGGGTGCCGGCCAGCGCGGCGGTGCCCCGGGCGATGTGGCGATGGAGCAGGTGCTGCGCAACGGTGCCGGCGTGAGCCTCGCTACCGGTGGCGAGACCCTGGCGCAGCCTGAAGTGGCGGTGCTGACGGTGTTCGACGGCGAAGGCCGTGCGCTGGGCCGCCTGCGGGTGGAAGACCTGGGCAGCAGCCTGGCGCTGCACCCGCTGGACGGCAGCGCGCCGACCGCACCGAACCTGCAGCAGAACGTCCGCGCCAGCGCCCAGACCAGTGTGGCCGTCGATGCGGACGAGAACGCTACGCTGCGCCTGTCCCTGCTGGAAGACGGCACGCTCCACGTGGTGGCGCCGCGTTCGGCCGCACGCATGGACCGCGAAACGCTCAGCGCCTACGCGCTCGGCGCGCTGAAACAGCAGGCGGGCGTGTCGGTGCAGCAGGTGCGCGCGCTGGTGCTGAGCTTCGTCGACTGACGCAGTGGCGAGGGACACAGGGGTGGCTGCCGCCTCTGCGTCCCGGCGGCCTGGCTGATCGGGGGAAAGGCCAGGCCGGGTTCGACCGTCTCGGCGCGGGTGATGCGCCTGAGGCGGAGGCAGCGGCGTCCGCGGTGCGATGGTGGCAAGCGCGGAGCACCCTTGCGGTGAGATCAAGGTCATCGCCTCGCCATCGTCGCGCCGCGGACGCGCCACATTCTGTAGGTGTCATTGCCTGATGCATGCAGGGTGCGACACGGCGCGACCCTGCGTCGCACAAGCCCTCATGCGGGAGTGTGCTCTGGCAGCCTTGTGGGTGGGAGGCTGCCGCCGCCGTTCCGGTGCGTGTGCCGCGCGGCCAGCGCGATGCTGTGCCGCCCATCGCTGCAGTGTCGCCGCGCCGGGGCGATACGGCTATCGTATCGGGATGCCGAGCGCTTCCCCACTTCCCTTTCGACGCAAACGGCGTGTTGCTTGCGCGGCGATGGTGTTGTTGGCCGCTGGCTGTCGGCGTCGCTGGCGGTAGTCGCGGTGTCGCACGCATGATCGCGACGAGCAGTTCGCGCACGCCCCTGCCCAAGCCGGCCGTCCGCCGGCTCGGCGCGGACGATGCGCTGGCCTATCTGCGGGTGGGCGAGGGCGCGCCGGTGCTGCTGGTGCATGGGGCCCTGTGCGACTACCGCTACTGGGCGCCACAACTGCGCGACCTAGCCGACCGCTTCCAGCTCAGCGCGCTGAGCCTGGGCCAGTACTACCCGCGGCTGCCGTCGGCGTCGCGGCATGCGTTCGGCTGGCGCTGGCATGCGCAGCAGCTCGCCGCCTTCATCGCCGAGGAAGCGCGGCCGGTGCATCTGGTCGGCCATTCCCGTGGTGCCGCCGTGGCCTGGCAGGCGGCGCTGTTGCGGCCGGATGCCATCGCCAGCCTGACCCTGTTCGATCCGGGTGGCCCGCAGCGGCAGGGCCTGCCGGCCGACGTTCAGGCGGTCCGCGCGCAAGCGATCGCGTTGCTGCAGGGTGGCCAGGTGGAGGCCGGCCTGGAATGCTTCGTCGATTCGGTCAGCCAGCCCGGCGCCTGGGCGCGCAGCAGCGCAAGCTTTCGGCAGATGGTTCGCGACAACGCGCAGACCCTGGTGCCGCAGATCGCCGACGTGCTGCCGGCGTACCGGCCCGAGCAGGCCGCCACCCTGGCGATGCCGGTGTTGCTGGTCGCCGGCGAACGCAGTCCGGCCCAGTACCGCGACAACGCCGCCGCCCTGGCGGCCTGGCTGCCGCAGGTGCGCCATGAGGTACTCGCCGGCGCCTCCCATGGCATGACCTTCACGCATGCGCGCCGCTGCAACGGCTTGATCGCCGATGCGGTGGCCGCGGCCGACCGGATGCTTTGAGGCTCTGCTCGCGGATGCCGCGGCGTGGAACATTTTGCACTGGACGATTATTTGGACAGGAAGCGTGACCGGCGGATTTCTATGCACGGAACGTCCGTGCGCATTGCGGAAAATAAGTATGGGGAAATTTTCTGCGATTTGCGCATCGTCTGCGGTGATTGTCGGAAATTGGTTATAAATCCCGCTGCCGCCGACGCCGATTGAGCGTCATGCGCTGTCATGATGAGACCTGCGTTGCAGGATTGAAAAATTTAAAATTGAATCATTGACAGCCACAACGGCGGCAATAGATTTGAATCGAACGCGACATCGCTGCACTGCACAAAACGTCATCGCGTTCCACGCAAGCCCGACAGCTGCAGTCGGTACTCACTTAATGCTACTCAGGGGATTCCGTCATGAAAATGATTCGGATGCACGAACTCGTGCATGCCTTCGCGATCGCCGCTCTCGCGTTTCCCGCGACGCTGCTTGCGCCCGCCGCGTCCGCGCAGGCGATCGGGACATTTCCACCCATCGAAACAAGCATCTCGCTCCCACACGACGAAGCGTCGCATCGCCAGCCGGCCGAATGGTGGTACATGACCGGTTTTCTGGACGGCACCGATCCATCTGGGGGAAAACACTCATACGCGTATGAAATGGTGGTATTTCAGATCGTTGGTGTCGCCAATACCGCACCGATCTACGACGCGCATTTCGCGATCTCGGATCTGGATCGCGGCGATTTCCGTTTCAAGAAGCAGGTGGTGACCGGGCCGTTCACCACGTCGACGGATCGTTTCGATCTGGACGTCGCCGGCTTCCAGATGGGCGGTTCGATGGGCAGTTATTATGCCAAGGCCGCGCCTGTCGATCTGGATTATGCCATCGACCTCAGTACCCAGGCGCTGCAGAAACCGACCTTGAACGGAACCAATGGCGTGGAAACCTATGGCGGATTCATCTCGCCGTATTATTCCTTCAACGTCAATGCAACCAGCGGCACCGTCTGGGATCACGGCGTGCCGGTCAAGGTCACCGGCACTTCCTGGTACGACCACGAATGGGCCAACGGCATCCCGGGCGACGCCAACAGCGGGTGGACCTGGTTCGGCGTGTCGTTGGACGACAACAGCCAATACAACATCAGTTTCTTCATGAAGGGCGACGGTACGGTCGATCAGGCGCTCGCCGTCAAGACCGCCGAAGGTCACTACACCCCGCTCGATCCCAGTGCGCTCAAGCTCGAACGGATCGGCAGCTGGACGAGCCCCAACACCGGCTACACCTATCCGGCGCAATGGAAGGTCACCTTGCCGGACGGCGCGATCACGATCACGCCGACGCTGCAGAACGCCGAGCTGTATGCGCCGGCCACGCAGAAGTTCTATTTCGAGGGTCCTGCCAAGGTGGTCGGCACGGTGGCGGGGAAATCGATCACCGGCAGGGCATTCGCCGAAATGAACCCGTGGGGCGTGGATTGGGGGATGCGCGTCCTGCCGTGAAGTGCCCAGTCGCATCCAATCAGTACGACATCCATCATCATCTTGCAGGGGATCACAATGCGTCTGTCAACAAAAACGTTTAGCCGCTTCCGCGGCTGGCTCGCTGCTGCCATGGTCATCGCGTGCGGCTTCTCGTCCGCACCCGTGGCTGCGCAGGTGTTCGAAGAACCCACGCCGGTGCAATTGCCGCGCGACGAGGGTCCGCACCACAGTCAGTTGGAATGGTGGTATTTCGTCGGCCATCTGTATGGCGTGGACCCCAGCGGCGCCCAGCGCGAATTCGGCTACGAGGTCACCGTGTTCCAGTTGTGGCCGATCGGGTCCGGGCCTGCCACCTATTCCTGGCACTTCGCGGTCACCGACGTGAACAACAAGCTGCACAAGGTGGAGGAGCGCGTCGTCACCGATCAGATTCCCGATCAGAAGGGCTCTTTCAACTTCGCCAACAACGGCTGGTCGATCAGCGGGTCGCAGCAGAATTACGCGATCAAGGGCGCACTGAGCGATGGGCGCTTCGCCATCGACCTCAAGACCAGCAGCGACATGCCGTTCGTGCTGCATAACGGCAACGGCGTGGTGGACTACCGTCCCATCGCCAAGACCTCGGCGTACTACTCTTCCACGGCGCTGGACACCGAAGGCACGGTCTACGACAACGGCGTGCCGATCAAGATCATCGGTACCTCGTGGCAGGACCGGCAGTGGTTCGTGAAAGGCATGGCCTCCGACGAGAACGGCTCCTTCTTCGGCGGCGGCTGGAACTGGTTCGCCATCCAGATGGATAACGACACCCAGTACATGCTGTATTACCTTCAGGACCCCAACACTGGCGCCATTACCAACAAGTACGGCACGCGCGTGTCCAAGGGCGTGGCGACCCCCGTCTCCGGCGACCAGATGGATCTGCAACGGCTGGCGACCTGGACGAGTCCGAACTCCGGTTACACCTACGAGTCCAAGTGGAACGTGATCCTGCCGGAAGGCAACCTGCTCATCACGCCGCTGGTCGACGACCAGGAGATGCTCTGGACCGGGCACCGCACGTATTGGGAAGGCGCTTCGCAAGTGGTCGGCACGCTCAACGGCGCTGCCGTGACCGGCCGCAGCTACGTCGAAGTCAATCCGTGGCGACAGCCGTACACGTCGCTGCCCTGAACGAGGCGGCGTATCGCAGCAACCTTGTTCCAGGCGGAGATAGTCGCCTGGAACAACGGTGTGTGTGACGTGGGCAGCGGTGGTGCACGGCGCGGCGACGGCCGCGCCGATTGGCCCGAGGAGGCCGCCGCCGCCTCGCGGTTGGGCGGGATAGGCGCAGCGTCGCGCCAGGGGGCACGCGCGCCATCCCGCAGGAGCGCGGTGCCCGCCGCGTTCCTGCGGGAGGGTTCGCCGGCTGCGGATTGGTCGGGTCGTTTGTAGAAGCGGCGTCAGCCGCGACAGGCTTCGCCGGGAAGGCCCCGTCGCGGCTGAAGCCGCTCCTGCAAACTACTTCCCGTCGTTATTGGCGGTTCCCCGAAGCCGCACCCACACGACAGGCCACCGTCCTGCGGCTCAAGCTCGCAGAGGAGTGAGTGCGTCGGAGGTGGTGCGGGCGGCGCTCCAACATGGCCCGCATCCGTTCGATCCACAGACCAGCGGTGGCGGCGGTCCTAGGCGCTACGCGCCACCGGGGCCGGTTCGCCGCGATCCAGTTGCCGGTAGGCGATGGCCTCGGTCAGGTGCGCGGTGGCGATGGCGTCGCTGGCGTCCAGGTCGGCGATGGTGCGCGCCACGCGCAGGATACGGTGCAGCGAGCGCGCCGACAGCCGCAGGCGCTCGATCGCGTGTTCCAGCAACGCTTCATCGTGCGGCTGCAGCCGGCAGTCGCGCAGGGTCTCGCTGTGGCCGAGCTGGCCGTTGGGCCGGCCGGCGCGGCGCTGTTGCCGTTGCCGCGCCTGTTCGACGCGGGCGCGCACCGTGGCGCTGGCTTCGCCGGGCGGGGCATCGGCGCGCAGCGCCTGTGGCGGCAGCCGCGGCACTTCCACGTGCAGGTCGATGCGGTCCAGCAGCGGGCCGGAGATGCGCGCGCGGTATCGCCGCACCGCGTCCTCGCTGCAGCGGCAGCGACCGCTGGGGTCGCCGGCCCAGCCGCAGGGGCAGGGATTCATCGCCGCCACCAGTTGGAAGCGCGCGGGAAACTCGGCGCTGCGCGCCGCGCGCGACACGGTCACCTGGCCCGATTCCAGCGGCTCGCGCAGCACTTCCAGCGCATGCCGGTTCCACTCCGGCAGTTCGTCCAGGAACAGCACGCCGTGGTGCGCCAGCGAGATCTCGCCCGGGCGCGGATGAGTGCCGCCGCCGACCAGCGACACCGCGCTGGCGGTGTGGTGCGGTGCGCGGTAGGGGCGTTGCCGCCAGCGTGCCGGATCCACGCCGCGGCCGCTGACCGAAGCGATGGCCGCGCTCTCCAGGGCCTCGGCTTCGCTGGCCGCGGGCAGGATCCCGGGCAGGCGCGAGGCCAGCAGGGTCTTGCCGCAGCCGGGGCTGCCGATCAGCAACAGGTGGTGATGCCCGGCCGCGGCGATCTCCAGGGCGCGCCGCGCCTGCGCCTGGCCGCGCACGTCGCTCAGGTCGGGAAAGGGCGCGGCGACCGTGGGCGGCGCGGTGGCCGCGGGCAGGGTCTTGCTGCCGTTGAGCAGGCCGCAGACTTCCAGCAGGGTGCGTGCGGTGTAGGCCTGCACGTGTTGCGCCAACGCGGCCTCGGCGCCGTTGTCGGCCGGGACGATCAGGGTGCGCCCAGCCTGGGCGGCGGCCAGTGCGGCCGGCAGCACGCCGTCGACCGGACGCAGTTCGCCGGTCAAGGCCAGTTCGCCGAGGAATTCGTACTGGCCGAGCACCTGCGGGTCAAGCTGGCCGGCGGCGGCGAGGATGCCCAGCGCGATCGGCAGGTCGAAGCGGCCGCCCTCCTTGGGCAGGTCGGCCGGGGCCAGGTTGACCGTGATCCGCCGTGCCGGGAACTCGTACTGCGCGCAGAGCAGGGCGGCGCGGACGCGGTCGCGCGATTCGCGTACCGCCGCCTCGGGCAGGCCGACGATCTGCGTGGTCGGCAGGCCGCCGGACAGATGGACTTCGACCCGAACCGGAGGCGCAAGCACCCCCGCGCGGGCACGGCTGTGCACCAGCGCCAGGCTCATGGTGGCGGGTGGATCAGGCGGTGGGACTGGGCGACTGCCCGCTGCGTGCCGCTTCCAGCGCGGCGACGCTGCGCTCCAGCGCTTCGAGCTTCTCGCGGGTGCGCAGCAGCACCGCGCGCTGCACTTCGAATTCCTCGCGGGTGACCAGGTCGAGCTTGCCCAGCCCGGCCTGCAGCGCGCTCTTGAAGGTGCTCTGCAGTTCGTCACGGGATTGGCGCAGGCCCGGCGGCACCAGATCGCTGAGGCGGCGGGCGAGGTCGTCGAGATGGTTGAGGTCGATCATGGCTGTGCTCCGGCAGGTGGCGTCAGATTGCGGCACCGGAAAGGTCGGGACCATCGGGATCGGACGCGGCGCGCTGTCGGAAAATTCCGGCGTTGGGGGCGCGCGGACATTGAACCCGACGGCCGTCGATCGTGCAACCGCGCTATCCTGAGGCCATTGTGATTGGAGAACGCCGCATGAAGATGATCATGGCCGTGATCAAGCCGTTCAAGCTCGACGACGTGCGCGAGGCGCTCGCCGCGCAGGGCGTGGCCGGCATCACCGTCACCGAGGTCAAGGGCTTCGGCCGGCAGAAGGGCCACACCGAGCTGTATCGCGGCGCCGAGTACGTGGTCGATTTCCTGCCCAAGGTGAAGCTGGAAGTGGCGGTCAGCGAGGATCAGGTCGAGCGCGTGGTCGAGGCCATCGTCAAGGCCGCCGCCACCGGCAAGATCGGCGACGGCAAGGTGTTCGTCTACGACCTGGGCACGGTGGTGCGGATCCGCACCGGCGAACTGGACGCGGACGCGCTGTAACGCAGTCACCGCGCCTGCATCGCCGTGGCATGGATGGTGTCGTGTAGGAGCGGTTTCAGCCGCGATGGGCGTTCCCGATAGAACCTGTCGCGGCTGAAACCGCCCCTACAGGCGTGGCGGGCCAGTTGGATAGGTCAGGCACGCTGCGAGTCAGTCGCCGACTCAGACGCCGCCGTAGCCGCGGCCGAGGGTGAGCCAGAACGTCGCCACCACCAGCACCGCCACGACGACCGTGGCGCGGCTGGACGGTAGCGGCAGTGGCGCGCGCGACCGGCGCGACAGCGCAACGACCACCAGGCCGATCGGTGCCAACAGGCCTTCCTGCGCCGCCTCGCGCAGTGCCGGCAGCACCGGCCCGGCATGGAACAGCACGCTCACGCAGGCCACCGTGCCGGCAGTGGCGTAGGCCGCCAGCATTGGCCTGCCTTTCGGCAGCCACGGGGCGATGGCGCGCAGCACCTGCAGATACAGCCAGGCGCCGGCCAGTCCCATCCCCAGCCGCCAGGCCCAGGCCGGCTGCAGGGCGAGATCGCGCAGGACGAAGGCGAGGTCTCCGTCATTGGTGACCGCGGAGAACAGCAGGTAGCCGGCGCCCCACAGTCCGTTGAAGGCGGCGATCAGCGCGAGCGCCAGGCGCGGCGTGTCCGCGCGACGGCGGCGTGCCGCCAGGATGCACACTGCGGCCACGCACAGATTCGCCAGCGGCCCGGCGGCATCCACGAAGGGTTGCCCAGGCTGGCAGCGGAAGTACACCGACGTGAGCCAGCGAACGGTGCCGCCGCTGCCCAGGCAGGCCAGGCCATGGCCTACCGCTTCGTGGGCGACGCAGGCGACGACGAAGCCGATCGCGGCCAGCGCGCACAGGGTCCACGGCGACGTCGTCTGGGAGCGCATGGCAGGCTCGCGGTGTGTGCGATGGAGGCCAGCGCATCGTCGCACGCGCCGGCCATGGCGTGCGGCATCGTTTGGCGCCTACAGCGCGCGATCGCGGCAACCGGCGAGGCGATGCCATGCGCGATGCAGCGCGCCTGTCGATTCGGATGCGCACGCGTTGGGGGCCGGCCTTACCGAGGGCCCCGACAGCGCCGACGATCCGCGGCATCGGCGCACGTCAGGCGCGCGCCGATGCCGAAGAGAACCGGGGGCTTAGCCGCCCAGCGCCTCGGCCACGAACGGCGGCAGCACCTGGGTGCCGGTGTGCAGGTGCGCGCTGTAGTAGCGGGTGGCGAACGGCTTGGCCGCGGCGTCGTCCTGGCGGAAGTCGAAGCCGCCCTGCTTGCGCGCCATGGTCACGCTCCACCAGCCGGTCGGGTAGCACGGCTGCGGGAACGGCACGGTGTGGAAGCTGGCGAAGCCGGCCTTGCCCATTTCCGTGCGCATTTCCTTGATCAGGTCCAGCAGCGCCAGCGGCGACTCGGACTGCTGCACCAGGATGCCGTCGTCCTTCAGCGCCTTGAAGCAACTCTCGTAGAAGGCCTTGTTGAACAGGCCTTCGGCCGGGCCGACCGGGTCGGTGGAGTCGACGATGACGATGTCCACGCTGCCGGCCGGGCAGTTGGCCATGTAGGCCACGCCATCGTCGAACAGCAGCTCGGCGCGCGGGTCGTTGTTGGAGTCGCACAGTTCCGGGAAGTACTTCTCGGCCATGCGCGTGACCTGCTCGTCGATGTCGCACTGGGTGGCGCTTTCCACGCCCGGGTGCTTGAGCACTTCGCGCAGGGTGCCGCAGTCGCCGCCGCCGATGATCACCACGCGCTTGGGCGCGGCGTGGGTGAACAGCGCCGGATGGCTGATCATCTCGTGGTAGAAGAAGTTGTCGCGTGTGGTCAGCATCACCGCGCCGTCGATCACCATCAGCTTGCCCCAGTCGGTGGTGTCGTAGATCTCGATCTTCTGGAACGGCGACTGCACCTCGTCCAGCTTGCCGGTGATGCGGTAGCCGATGGCCGAGCCGGTGGGCTGGAAGTGTTCGATGTACCAGTTGTCGTTGGCGCTCATGGAATGTCCTAGGAAAGCAAAAAGAATGCAGCGTTTCCTTCTCCCCCCCGGGAGAAGGTGGCGCGAAGCGCCGGATGAGGGTCGGGCGCAGCCTCATGCAGCCAGGTCACACGAGGCTGTTACGACACCTCCCCGGATGAGGGTCGGGCGCAGCACGTGCAGCCGAGCTACCCGATGCTGTCGCCGCACCCTCCGGACGCGGCCTCGCGCACTCAAGCCACGCCAGGCGCCCGCGAACCCGGCCCGGCTCCACCAGGAGCCGAGGGCGTCGGAACGGCGCGGATTGTAACGGACCCCACGCGTAGCAGGGGTTACAATCCACGCCCTTTTTCCCTCAGCCGAGCCGCCACGATGAGCGATTGGTCCCTCGACCAAGCCCGCAAGACCTATTCGATCCCGCACTGGGCCGACGGGTACTTCGACGTGGACGCGGCCGGCCGGGTGGTGGTGCGGCCGCAGGGCGCCGACGGCGTGGCGATCGCGCTGCCGGAGGTGGTGGACGCCGCGCGCGCGGCCGGGGCCAAGCTGCCGATGCTGGTGCGCTTCCCCGACATCCTCGGCGAGCGCCTGGGCAAGCTGCAATCGGCCTTCGCCCAGGCTCAGGCCGACTGGGACTATGCCGGCGGCTACACCGCGGTGTACCCGATCAAGGTCAACCAGCACCGCGGCGTGGCCGGCACCCTGGCCAGCCACCAGGGCGAGGGCTTCGGCCTGGAGGCGGGCAGCAAGCCGGAACTGATGGCGGTGCTGGCGCTGTCGCGTCCGGGCGGGCTGATCGTGTGCAACGGCTACAAGGACCGCGAGTACATCCGTCTGGCGCTGATCGGGCGCAAGCTCGGCCTGCAGACCTTCATCGTCATCGAGAAGCCGTCGGAGCTGAAGCTGGTGCTGGAGGAGGCGCGCGCGCTGGACGTGAAGCCGGGCCTGGGCGTGCGCATGCGCCTGGCCTCGCTGGGCGCGGGCAAGTGGCAGAACAGCGGTGGCGACAAGGCCAAGTTCGGGCTGTCGCCGCGGCAGGTGCTGGACCTGTGGAAGACCCTGCGCGACACCGAATACGCCGACGCGCTGAACCTGCTGCACTTCCACATGGGGTCGCAGATCTCCAACGTGCGCGACATCGCCAACGGCATGCGCGAGGCCACCCGCTATTTCGTCGAGCTGTCCAAGCTGGGCGCGAAGATCAGCCACGTCGACGTCGGCGGCGGCCTGGGCATCGACTACGAAGGCACCCGCTCGCGCAGCTACTGCTCGATCAACTACGGCCTGCACTCCTACGCCAGCAACATCGTGCAGCCGCTGGCCAGCGCCTGCGAGGAGCACGGCCTGCCGCCGCCGCGCATCGTCACCGAGTGCGGGCGTGCGATGACCGCGCACCACGCGGTGCTGATCGCCAACGTGTCCGAGGTGGAGCAGGCGCCGGAAGGCCGCGTGCCCGACGCGCACGACGACGAACCGGCGGCTATTCGCCACCTGCGCGAGATCCATGCCGAACTGGACCAGCGCCCGGCGGTGGAACTGTTCCAGGAGGCGCAGCATTTCCACGCCGAAGGCCTCAGCGGCTACGCCCTGGGCCAGATCGACCTGACCCATCGCGCGCGCATCGACGACCTGTTCTATGCCATCGCCCATGGCGTGCGGGCCCGGCTGAGCCACGAGGAAAAGAGCCACCGCCCGGTGCTGGACGAGCTCAACGAGCGCCTGGTCGACAAGTACTTCGTCAACTTCAGCGTGTTCGAATCGATTCCCGACGTGTGGGCGATCGACCAGGTATTCCCGATCGTGCCGATCGAACGCCTGAACGAGGCGCCGGCACGGCGCGGCGTGGTCTGCGACATGACCTGCGATTCCGACGGCATGGTCAAGACCTACGTCGAGAACGAAAGCCTGGACAGCTCGCTGCCGCTGCACGCGCTGCGCCCGGGCGAAAGCTACCGCATCGGCTTCTTCCTGGTCGGCGCCTACCAGGAGATCCTCGGCGACATCCACAACCTGTTCGGCGACACCGACGCGGTGGAAGTGGCGGTGGATGGAGACGGCTACCGCATCGCCCAGCAGCGCCGCGGCGACACCACCGACGTGATGCTGGACTACGTCGGCTACCGCTTGGACGACCTGCGCGCCGCCTACGCCGAACGCGTCGCCGCCGCGCAGTTGCCGGCCGCGCAGGCCACGGAACTGGCCGACGCGCTCGAGGCCGGCCTGACCGGCTACACCTACCTGTCGGACGAACCGCTGGGCTGACAGCGCGCGACCCACTCAAGCCCCTCTCCCCCCGGGAGAGGGGTTGGGGTGAGGGTACGCCCGTGCACGCAATCTTGGGGTTGGCCGTCTGGCGCCGCGGCTTGCATCTTCCAGGCGCGATCGCTTGGGCGTCGATAGACGGCTGCCGCCGCAACCGGCGATGCAGCCAGTAAGCTGCGCGCTCCCCACCGCCAACCCCTGCGATGCGCTATCCCGGCCTCGACCTGCTGCGCGCCATCGCCATCGTCTGGGTGATGTTGTTCCACTCCTTCGTGGTCGGTGGGCTGGGCCCGGATTGGGAGTGGCTGTCGCGCTATGGCTGGATGGGCGTGGATCTGTTCTTCGTGCTCAGCGGCTTTTTGATCGGCGGCCAGGTGCTGGCGCCGCTGGCCCGCGGCGAGCCGCTGCGCTACGGCGAGTTCTACCGGCGCCGCGCCTACCGCATCCTGCCGGCGTACGCGGTGGTGCTGGCGTTGTACCTGGCATGGCCCGGGTTCCGCGAAGCGCCCGGGATCGCGCCGTGGTGGCTGTTCGCCAGTTTCACCCTCAACCTGGGCATCGACTACGCCAACCAGCAGGCGTTCTCGCATGCCTGGTCGCTGTGCGTGGAAGAGCACTTCTACCTGGTGTTTCCGCTGCTGGCGGCGTGGATGCTGCGGCGGCCATCGGCGCCGCGTTTCGTGGCGCTGTGCGTGGCCGTGGTGCTGGCCGGCATCGCCCTGCGCAGTGCGATCTGGGTGCACGACAGCGCGCTGGATCGCATCGGTGCCGGGCTGCAGCGCAACTGGTTCATCGAGGATCTCTACTATCCGACCTGGAACCGCCTGGACGGCCTGCTGGCGGGGGTGGCGTTGGCAGTGCTGAAGACCTTCCGGCCGCAGCACTGGCAGCGGCTGCAGCGTAACGCCAGCGTCGTGGCGCTTGCCGGCATCGTGGTCTGTGCGCTGGCGATGTGGCTGTTCCGCGACCGCACCGGCCTGCTCGGCAATGCCATCGGCTGGCCGGTGCTGTCGTTGGGACTGGCGCTGCTGGTCGGCGCCGGCGCCTCCACCCAGGGATGGCTGGGGCGCTGCCGGGTGCCGGGCGCGGCCTGGCTGGCCGCGGTGTCCTATAGCCTGTACCTGAGCCACAAGGCGGCGTTCCATCTGACCCAGGCGTGGTTCGGCGCGCTGCTGGACGGGCGTGGACCGCTCGCCTTCGCCGTCTATGCCGGCATGGCGCTGCTGTTCGCGGCTGTCCTGCACTACGCGGTGGAGCGGCCGTTCCTGCGCCTGCGCGAGCGGCGCAGCGCCGCGGCTGTCGCGACCGCGCATGGTTGAACGCACGGTTTCCGATCCGCGCGGCACGTCCCGGTGAAGAGCGATGGCAATCCTTCAAGACCGTGGCCAGCGGCGGCGCCACATGCTCGCCGGCGTCCTGATCGCCAGGAGGATGCCCTGCAAGGGCGGCAGGTAAGCGCGCGGGACGTCTCAGCCATCCCCGACCAGCGCTGCATGCGCCGCCTGCAGGCGCTGTTGCAGGATCTCCGCCAGCCGCGCCACCGCCGGCGGCGGCACGGCGGCCACGCGATGCAGGCTCAGCCCTAGCGCCGGCAACGCTGGCAGGCCGCCGGCGCCGGGCGGGAGCAGGGCCAGTCCGGCCGGCACCCCGGCGGGGGTGCGCAGGGTGATGCCCAATCCGGCGCGGACCGCCGCCCATACGCCGCCGAGGCTGGCGCTGGTGAAGGCGATGCGCCATGGGATGCCGGCGCGGTCCAGTGCGGTGGTCGCGGCCGTGCGCAGCAGGCAGGGGGCTTCCAGCATCACCAATGGCAATGGCGCCGCGCCGCTCCAGTCGGCCACGTCCGGCGCGCTGCGGCCGCCTGCGGCGATCCAGCGCAGCGGCCACGCCGCTTGCGCCTGCCGATGCGCCGAGGCCGCGCCGGAGTCCCAGGCCAGGGCCAGATCCAGTTGCCCGGCCTCCACCCGCGCCAGCAGCTCCTGGTGGCGGGCGATGCGCGCTTCGATCCGCACCTGCGGGTGGGCGCGGGCGAAACGCCCGAGCACGTCCGGCAGCATGTACTCGCCGAAGTCCTCCTGCAGCCCCAGCCGCACCCAGCCCTGCAGTGCCGTGTCCTGCAGGGCCACGACCGCCTCGTCGTTGAGCTCGAGCAGCCGCCGCGCGTAGCCCAGCAAGGCTTCGCCGGCCTCGGTCAGGGCCAGGCCGCGGCCCTGGCGGCGCAGCACCGGCTGCCCGGCCTGCTCCTCCAGCTTCTTCAGCTGTGCGCTGATCGCCGAGGTGGAGCGCCCGCGGCGCTCGGCCGCCTTGGCGAAGCTGCCCAACTCCACGCCGGCGACGAAGCTGCGCAGCGCGTCGAGGTCGAAGGTGGTGGGGCGCATCGGTCGATCCTGATTTACCGGACGGTCGTTTCGATATTTTCCGATTTTTCGAAAGGTTGTGCGCGACTAGGCTGTGCCCGTTCCCCCTGCGAGACCTTCCGATGTCCGGCCCATCCACGCCGTTTCCTTCCCCGCAGGCCGCGTTCGGCGACATCGCGCCGGCCTTCGCCCGCCTCACCGACGAGGTGCTGTTCGCCGAGATGTGGCAGCGCCCTGGGCTGTCGCCGCGCGAGCGCAGCCTGGTCACGGTGGCGGCACTGGTAGCCCTGTCGCGACTGGAGCAGTTGCCGCTGCACCTGGCGCGCGCACTGGAGAACGGTCTGGACCGCGACACCCTGGCCGAGGCCATCACCCACCTGGCGTTCTACGCCGGCTGGCCGTGTGCGGCGTCCGCGCTGCCGTTGCTGCGCACCGCTGCCGCGGCGCGGCCGTCCATGACGGAGCCGCGCTGATGCCGTACGCCCGTATCTCGCTGCTGCGCGGCCACGCGCCCGCCTACCTGCGTGCGCTGTCGGCCAGCCTTTACCAGGCCATGCACGACGCCTTCGAGGTGCCGGCCGGCGACTGCTTCCAGGTCATCCATCAGCACGACCCGGACGAACTGGTGTTCGACCGCCATTACCTGGGCGGCCCGCGCTCGGATCGTTTCGTGCTGATCGCCATCACCGCCGGCCGCGAACGCAGCGCTGCCTGCAAGCAGGCGTTCTATCGGCGCCTGGTCGAGCTGCTGGCGATCGCGCCTGGAATTCCGCCGGAGGACGTGATGGTCACCATCGTCACCACCGCGGCGCAGGACTGGTCGTTCGGCGGCGGCCGCGCCGGCATCACAGCCCGCGGAGTGCCGGCATGATCGCCATGCAATACAGCATCGCGTTGCCGGCGGACTACGACATGGCGATCATCCGCCGCCGCATCGCCGACAAAGGCCCGTTGCTCGACACGCTGCCGGGGCTGCAGTTCAAGGCCTACCTGGTCGCCGATCGCAGCGATCCGCTGCTGCCCGGCCGGCAGAACCTGTATGCGCCGTTCTATCTATGGCGCGATGCGGCGGCGATGCACGCGTTCCTCGCCGGCCCCGCGTTCGCCGCGCTGTGCGAGGCCTTCGGACGCCCGACCGTGCAGGCGTGGATGGTCGGTACGGCGTGGACGTCCGCGGCGCTGCGCTCGGCGCGCTACGCCACCCGCGCGCTTCCGGCGCCATCGCCTGCCTGCGGAAACGACACCGCCGACATGGACGTGCCTGACGAACGCGTGCTGGCCACGGTGTGCGGCTACGAACCGCAGGGATGGACGCGGCTGCGTTTTCATCTGTGGCGCGATCTGCCGCCGGAAGACGCCGCCGCGCACTGCTATGCCGTGCATCACCTCAGCGTGCCCGGCGTGACCGACGCCGCCGGGTGAGCCGGTGGCGTTGGATGCTCAGTACATGTTCTTCTTGTAGTCGGCCTGCAGCCCTTTGCGCACCACGCCGGGCACCGAGACCGCCGCGCGCATCAGCGTGGCCTGGGCGCCGCGCGCGCCGCTGAGCCGGACGTGGTCGCGGAAGATCGTCGGCGGGTCCAGGTCGTGTGCGATGGCGGCGGGCGGCCAACGGTCGAAACGACCGAGCGCGCGGCTGTGCGTCTCCTCCATGAGCGCCGGCAGCACCCGCACCGCCAGATGCGGAACGCGTCCATCGACGGCGAGCGCGTTGCGGATCGCCTCGTCGGTGCTGGGGCGGGCGAGCCCCTCGATGCACACGCAGCGCGCGCTGCCGGGGCGCAGTGCCAGCAGCGCGAGCTGCGGCCGCGCCAGCAGGTTGCCCAGGCTGTCGACGCGGCGATTGCCCGGCCGGTCGGCGAACCACCAGGCGTCGCGGTGGGCTTGCAGCAAGGCCCCGCGCGATCCCCGCGCGGACTGACATCGACGCGGCCCTCGGCATCGGCGGTGGCCAGGATCAGCAGTCGGCAACTGGCGAGCAATCCTTCCGGCGTCTCCGGCGGCGTGGCGCTGGTCTGTGCCTCCGCGTGCCACCAGTCGGCGCGCAGCAGGGCCTTGGCGCAGTGCAGATAGCATTCCTCGACGGCAACGAACACGCGCGTGCCGTCGTCGCCGGCGATGCGGCCATTGATCCGCAGGGTTTCGCCTAATCCGGGCACCAGGAACAGCGAACCGAAGCCGGCGCCGACGTGCGCGTGGGCGGTGTCCAGTGCCTGCAGCGGGATCGACAGCAGATGCGGCGTATCGCCGCGCGCGAAGCCGGGTGCACGGCTGCCCGCACTCAATGCCAGGCGCTGGCCGGCGACGCCGGCGAACAGCAAGGGGCTGGCGGCCAGCCAGCGCAGCGCATGCGCGTCCAGGTGGTCGATCACCTTCAGGTCGCGCGGACCGGGCAGGCGGCCCACGCAGTCCTGCAGCTGCGCCGCATCGGTGACGAAGTCGGTCATGGCGATGTCTCCCGGAAGCGGAAGACGCCGTGGTCGAGCGAAGCGGGAGAGATCATCGCAAAGCACTCCTGTGAACGAGCGGGAGGCTTGCGCGAAGGCTGGCGACGCCTGGAACCGTACCACAGCGCGGCGGACGCCGCGTCCGGCCACTTACGGTCGTCCTTGGCCAGGCAGCACCGTGACAGGGCACCTCTCATCTCCCCTGGGAGGTGTCCGTTAGGAGCGGCTTCAGCCGCGACAGGGGCGTTCCCGGTGAAGC
>NZ_JAXGGI010000021.1:0-56869 GCF_034105445.1 Xanthomonas sp. LF07-6 | reverse complement strand
GACTTTTTCACGCTGTCAACACCCGATGTTCGCTAGGTGTTTCCGGCCCCGCCTGCCTCTGTCGCGCCGAAGCCCGGCAGTTGCGTAGCGGGCCGCGCAGTGTAATGGCACCGAAAAAAAGGTCAACCGTTTTTTTGCGCGCCCTTGCAGCGCTGCGTGCTGCCACGCTCTCCTCTCTATCGGTAAGGGCGCGGCACAGCCGATCGCCGGCGTTTGCCCGAGAATGCAGCCTGCGCTCCACCATGGAACTCCGCATGACCGCTGCTACCCGCGCGCTCTGGCGCGACGCTTCGCTGCCCGCGCTGATCGCCGGCTTCGTCACCGTGCTGGTCGGCTTCACCAGTTCGGCGGCGATCGTGTTCGAGGCTGCGCGCAGCGTCGGCGCCTCGCAGGCACAGATCGCGTCCTGGATGTGGGCGTTGGGGCTGGGCATGGGCCTGACCTGCATCGGGCTGTCGCTGCGCTACCGGATGCCGGTGGTCACCGCCTGGTCCACGCCCGGCGCGGCCTTGCTGATCGGCAGCGGTGGCGGACTGCCGCTGTCCGATGCGATCGGCGCCTTCGTGGTGGTGGCGGTGTTGTCTGCACTCGCCGGGTTTTCCGGCTTGTTCGAACGCCTGCTGCGGCGCATTCCGCTGTCGCTGGCCTCGGCGATGCTGGCCGGGGTGCTGCTGCGCTTCGGCCTGGACGTGTTCGTGGCGATGCAGCACCAACTGGCCATGGCGCTGGCGATGTTCGCCACCTATCTGCTCGGGCGCCGCACCTTCCCGCGCTATGCGGTGATCGCCACCCTGTTGGTCGGCATCGCCGTGGCCGCGGGCAGCGGCACGCTGCACCTGGAGGCGGCGCGGTTGCGCCTGGCGCAGCCGGTGCTGGTGTGGCCGACGCTGTCGTGGCAGGCGCTGTTCGGGATCGCGCTGCCGCTGTTCGTGGTGACGATGACCTCGCAGAACCTGCCCGGGGTGGCAGCGATCCGCGCGTCCGGCTATGCGGTGCCGATCTCGCCGACCATCGGCTGGATCGGCGTGGCCAACACGCTGCTGGCGCCGTTCGGCGCCTACGGGCTGAACCTGGCGGCGATCACCGCGGCGATCTGCATGGGCCGCGAGGCGCAGGAGGATCCGCAGCGGCGCTACATGGCCGCGGTGTTCGCCGGGGTCTTCTATCTGCTGATCGGCGTGTTCGGCGCTACCGTGGCCGCACTGTTCGCGGCCTTTCCGCGGGAGCTGGTGATGGCCATCGCCGGCATCGCGCTGTTCGGCACCATCGGCAACAGCCTGGCCTCGGCGCTGCGCGAGGAACATGAGCGCGAGCCGGCGCTGATCGCGTTCCTGGTCACCGCGTCGGGACTGTCGCTGTTCGGTATCGGCGCGGCGCTGTGGGGCCTGCTGGCCGGTGCGGCGACGCTGGCGCTGTGGCGGCGCAGCCGCTGAGGCCGCGCCGCCGCACCGGACTCAGCGCGGGTCGCGCAACTGCAGCAGCCAGTGGCTGGGCACGCCGGAGTGATCGGGCAGCGGTTCGAAATCGAACTGGCGGTGCACGGCCGTGGTGCCGTCCACGCGCAGCGGCAGGGTGACGTAGGCGGCCCGTCCCTGCCGCAGCAGCGTGTCGATGCGCTGTGTCTCCGCCAGCACCGCCTCGCTGGCATACAGGCGCTCCAGGTCGCAGCCGATCAATTCTGCGACCTCGCGCTCGTACAGGGCGGCAAAGGCCTCGTTGACGAAGGCCAGGCGGCTGCGCCGCGCGCCCTCGCCGCGCTCGACGATCGCCACCGGCTCGCGCAGCCGCGACAGCGAGGCCTCCAACAGGGCGAAATCCTGCTGGAAGCGCTTGCGCTCCATCAGTTCGATCAGCACCCGCAGACTGCGTGCCGATTCCAGGCTGATCGGCGACCAGGGCCGTGCGCGGCCACGCACAGTCTCCTGCCACAGGTCGAAGCTCTTGCGCGGCGACAGCCGCGAGCCGGCGATGTCCTGCAGCTTGGCCAACTGCGGATTGCCCGCCCAGTTGACCGTGCGTACCTGTTCGCGGCGGGTCCACAGCAGGGCGCTACGCGCCTGCGGCATCAGCGGCACGAAGATGAAGCCGGCCGCCAGCGGGGCCAGATCGGCCAGCGCCGGGAAGGTCTCGCCGATCTGGTCCGAGTGCAGCGCGCCGACCGCGTCGTGGCGCAGCGCTTCGTGATGGGTGGACTCGATCTGCTCGCGGATCCGCGCCAGGTCCTCGGTGGCCGGCAGCATGCCGTGGCGGGTGACGTGGTCGCCATGGAACACCGCCACGCCGTCGGCATCGACCACGTCGAGCAGGTCCGAGGCCATCTCGTCGAGCATCGACGCGGTCAGCATCTCGGCGTCGTTGAAGTTGGTGATCAGCTTCTCGCGCACGGTCAGCAGCACCGACTCGGTGCGCGCGCGCGCCACCGCGGTGATCGCGCCGATGCGCCCGGCCAATGCACGGCTCAATGCATCGGCGACGTCGCGCATCTCGTGGTTGCAGAAATACGGGCGGTAGTGATGGCAGGCGATCAGGCCCCACAACGCATCGTTGACCACGATGGAGGCCACCAGGGTGGCGGTGACGCCCATGTTGGCCAGGTACTCCAGGTGCACCGGCGAGACGCTGCGCAGGCTGACGTCGCTCAGGTCCACCGGCGCGCGCAGGCGCGGATGCAGGGTGGGCTGGATCGGCGACGGCACGTAGCCGACGTTGGCGATCTGGCGCACGCGGTTGCGCAGGTACAGCGCGCGGGCCTGCGCCGGAATGTCGCTGGCCGGATAGTGCAGGCCGAGATACGGCTCCAGTTCCGCCGCGCGCGCCTCGGCGACCACGTCGCCGTTCCAGTCGTCGTCGAAGCGGTAGATCATCACCCGGTCGTAGCCGATCAGGCTGCGCAGGCTCTTGGCGGCGCGTTGGCAGGCCTCCTCGATGCTGTGGTCGGCCTCCAGTCGGCGCAGCACCGGCAGCGCTTCGCGCAAGGTGGCATCGGCCAGCGGCGCGTCGCGTGGCTCCAGTTCCAGCAGCCACTGCTCCGGATACAGATGCCAGGCGCCGACCCAGCGCTGCGTGGCGGCCGCGTCCTTGAACCCCACTTCGACATAGGCCAGGTCGCTGCGCTCGGCCGCGTCGGGCAACAGACGCGTGCGCGGATCCTCCAGCACGAGCAGGGCGTCGTAGCGCTGTCCGAGCAATTCGTCCAGCGGCCGGCCGAACAGGTCGGCGGCACTGGCGCTGGCCTGGACGACGCGCCCGTCCTGCGGCTCGATCACCAGCAGCACGCCGTGCGGCTGCACCGAGCCGGGGATATGGATCGGCTCGCGTGCGCATGCGTCCATGTCCAGGGGCACGACGATGTCGCTCATGCGGCGATCTCCAGGGCGAAGTGGGTGTGGAAGTGCGCGAACATGGCGCGGGCGCCGTCGACCGCGGCCTGCTGCAGCGGCGCGGTCGGCAAGGCCCGCTCCAGGCGCTGCTGGAAGTGTCGCCAGGCGGCCGGGTCGGCATGGCCGAGTTCGAAATAGGACAGGGCCGGCGCAGCGGTGGGCAGGGTCTGCCGCAGGTGCCGGGCGATCACCCGGCCGCCCAGGCGCGAGCCTTCGACCACGTAGAGCATGCCCCAACGCGCGCCGACGTCGACGGCCGGCGGCAGCGGCTGCGGCGCTGGCGGCGTTGCCTGCAGGGCATGCAGATCCTGCGCCAGCAGCGGGGTGCGCGGCTGGTACTGCCACTGCGCATCGCCGCAGTCGCGCAGCCAGGCCGCTTCGCGCTGTTCCCAGCCGGCCAGCACCGCGTGATGGCGACGCAGCACCTGCACATAGGCGGACAGCGACAGTGCCGGGTCCATCAGCGCGCGCATCGCCGGCAGGTCTTCCACCGCCTGGTGCTGCTGCGCAGTGGCCTCGCGCAGCAGGCGCGCAGCGGTCAACGGCAGGGCGGTTCCGTCGGGAGGGGACATCATGCAGGCGACTGGTACAGCAGCCGGCCGGCCGCGACGAAAGAGAGGACACAGCGTAACAATCGCGACCGCGCGGTGCCAGGCGAGGCAGCGCGGGAGCCGCGACGCCCATCCCAGCAAGCTGAGCCGTTCATGCCGGATACGCTGCCCGCGCTGCGCCTCAGCCGCCGGCCGCCGCGGCCTCCGGCACTCGCGCACGGCGCCAGGCCACGATCCAGCCGCCGCCCAGCAGCAGCGCCGCCAGCAGCCATGGCACGCCCGGGAAGTGCAGCAGCGCATGCGGGCCGATGAAGGCCGCGAACACCCATGCGTACAGCAACGGCCCGATCACCCCGGCCAGGCTGACCAGGCTCATCAGCGCGCCCTGGATGCGCCCCTGCGCATCGGCGCCGACGTGGCGGGTGACGATCGCCTGCGCCGCCGGCCCGGCCACCGCCCACAGCGCGCTGATCGGCACGCCGAGCAGGAACAGCGCGCCGCTGCCGGCCACGCTGTAGATGGCGAAGCCGATCACGCCGCAGCCCAGGCCGAACAGCAGCGCGCCGCGCTCGCCGAAGCGCCGCACCACCCGCGCCACCAGCACGGCGTTGACCACGATGCTGCACACGCCGACCAGGGCCAGCACCCAGCTGACCTGTTTCGGGCCCCAGCCGAAGCGGTAATCGGCGAACAGCACGAAGATGCTCGGGTAGACGTAGTGCGCCAGGTTGGCCAGGAAGATCACCGCGGCCAGCGCGAACACCTGCGGGTAGCGCTGCAGCAGGCGCAGCGCCCCGAATGGGTTGGCGTGCGCCCAGTCCACCCGCGCGGTGCGTCGCTCCGGCGCCAGCGATTCGGGCAGCACCCACAAGCCGTAGAGGAAGTTGAGCAAGGCCAGCCCGGCGGCGAACCAGAACGGCGCGCGCAGGTGCAGGCTGCCGAGCCAGCCGCCCAGCAGCGGACCGACCACGAAACCAACGCCGAACGCGGCGCCGATGATGCCGTAGGCCTGGGCGCGCTTGTCGGCCGGGGTGATGTCGGCGATGTAGGCGTTGGCCGAGGTGAAGCTGGCCGAAAACACGCCGGAGACCATGCGTGCCAGCAGCAGCACCGGCAGGCTCTGCGCCAGCGCCATCACCATGAAGTCCACGCCCAGCCCCAGGCACGAGGCCAGGATCACCGGGCGCCGGCCGTAGCGGTCGGACAATGCGCCCTGCAGCGGCGAGCTGACGAATTGCAGGGCGGCGAACAGGAAGCCGAACCAGCCGACCCAGCGGGCCGCGGCAGCGAAGTCCCCGCCGGTGAAGCCGCGCACCAGCGTGGGCAGCACCGGGATGATGACGCCGAAGGACAGCACGTCGATCAGCAGGGTGACGAAGATGAAGGCGACCGCGGCGCGGCGTGAGCGGACAGCGGGAGTCGGAGCGTGCACGGCAGGCCTCCTGGCGGACGCGGCAGTGTAATCGGCGTACCTGGCCATCGGCGCACCCGTGGGTGTGGGAGGTGGCCGATTGGAACGGGCGGCGTGCCTGCGACACCGTGGTGGCTCGGCTGGCCGTCGCGGGAGCGCTTGCACCGCGACCGGTGGGGTCATGGCGTCGGGACTGAAGTCCCTCCCACAGAAGCGTCGGGGCTGGCCAATTGCGGGTCAGGGCTCAACCCTTTCTGCACCAGCGGCGCAGCCAGGCCGCTTGTCGCAGGGGCGGTTTCAACCGCGACCTGAGGGGCCGAGGCGTCGGGACTGAAGTCCCTCCCACAGAAGTTTCCGGGCTGGCTGATTGCGACTCGAAGCTCGAGCCCCCTTCCTGCACCAGCGACGCAGCCAGGCTGCTTGTCGCAGGAGCGGTTTCAACCGCGACCTGAGGGGCCGAGGCGTCGGGACTGAAGTCCCTCCCACAACAGGGTCGAGGCTTGGCGGATTGTGTCGGAACCGAGGTGCTCTACACCGAGCGACTCCCCTCTCCCGTCGGGAGAGGGGTCGGGGGTGAGGGTCCGGCGGAGGCAGCGGCGCCACTCATGCCACCAAGGCGCGGCGGCGCAGCAGTCACGGCCGGACCGTCACCAATGCCGACTGCCGGGCCGCAGCAGGTGGTGCCGCCGTCCGGCCGCGGTCACTCGGCCGGGGTCACAACGCCGCGACAGAGATCGTCTGCTGCAGCACGTGCTGGGCGCCCGGGGCCAGTTCGATCACCTCGGGTCCGGCGTTGGCCGCTTCCAGGCACACGAACTGGCGCCAGTGCGGGCCGACGTCGGCCATCTTCTGTGCGCCGGCCTCGCCCGGGTTCCAGGCCACCAGCGTGTGGCTGCCGGTGGTGGCGATCTCGATGCGGCGCTGCAGGCCCGGGTCCAGCAGGGTGTAGCGGCCGCCGGCGCCGGTGTAGATGCGGTCGCTGCGGCCGGGGTCGCGCGGATCCTGCAGGCTCCAGTCGCCGTGCTGGCGATGCGGTGTGGCGTAGTTCTCGAACTTGTCCAGGTAGTCCAGGCCGTCCAGGCCCTGCACGCGCACCTGGGTGGCGTCGGCGACACGGAAGTAGTTGTGCAGGGCCTGGGTGAAGCGGGCGGGCGCGGTGCCGACGTTGTCGGTGACCAGGCGCTGCTCCAGGGTGGCGCCGATGCGCAACTGCATGCGCAGGCGCAGCGGCAGGTCGTCGAAGTCGGGCGGCGCCAGGGTCAGCACCAGCGTGCCGTCGGCCTCGCGCCGCGCGTCCTTCAGTTGCCAGGGTACGGTGCGCACGAAGCCGTGCGCGGGGACGGCGTCGCTCTGGCCCTGGCGGCCGAAGTACGGCCAGCACACCGGAGTGCCGCCGCGGATCGGGGTCGGCGTGGGCTGCGCGTCCGGCGACAGCCACAGCGCGTCGGTGCCGCCCTTGGGCACGAACGACAGCACCTGGCCGCCGAACAGGCTGATCGCGGCGGTGGACTGCGGGGTCTCCACCAGCAGCGAGGGATAGCCGTGGAAGTCGCCTGTGCTCAGGCCGGGGACGTCGGACATGGGGTGGATGCTCCGTGGCGCGGGGGAGTGGGCGAAGGCCGGGTAGGCGGCCGGCAGCCGGAATGCGGTGGGCGGCGTGCCGCCGAACGGCGTCTTTGTAGGTGTAGATGTAGGTGCCGGTGCTGGTGCAGGCGATTGCGGCGGCGACGGCGGCGTGGCCGGTGACGTCACCGGTGCCGCAGGCGCGCCGCCGGCCTCGCGGCGCAGCGCATCGAGGATGCGTTGCCCGGCGCGACCGTCCGCCGGCTGCAGGCCCAGGCGTTGCTGCTCGGCCTGGATCGCACGGCGGGTGGCGGTGCCGATTGCGCCGTCGGCCTGGCCGATGGCGTGGCCGCGCGCCAGCAGCAGGGTCTGCAATTCGCGCCGCTCGGGGCGGCCCAGGCCCGGATCGTCGGTCGGCCAGGCCGCGACCAGCCCGGGCTTGCCGCGCAGCCGGTCGGACAGCAGCGCGATCGCCAGCGCATAGCTTTCGGCGGCGTTGTAGGCGTAGATCGCGTCGTAGTTGCGGAACACCAGGAACGCCGGGCCGTGCACGCCGGCCGGGATCAGCACCGCTGCTGGGGTCTGCGCGGCCAGTGCAGGCAGCGCGCTGCCGTCGGCGGCGGTGAGGCCGCGCGCGCGCCAGTCCGACAGCGGCCGGCGCTGGGTGCGCCCGGCCAGCGCCGGGTCGAAGCCCGCCGGCAGCTTCACCTCCAGCCCCCACGGCTGGCCGCTCTGCCAGCCGGCGAGCTTGAGATAGTTGGCGGTGGAGGCCAGCGCATCGGGAATGCTGGCGACCAGATCGCGGCGGCCGTCGCCATCGCCGTCCACGGCGACACGGGCGTAGGTGCTGGGCATGAACTGGGTATGGCCGAAGGCGCCGGCCCAGGACCCGGTCAGGCCCTCGGGCCGCAGGTCGCCGGCCTGCAGCAGCTTCAGCAGTGCGAACAGCTCGCTGCGGAAGAACGGCTGGCGGCGGCCTTCGCAGGACAGGGTCAGCAGCGACACCAGCAGCGGGCGCTTGCCGGAGATGCGGCCGTAGTCGCTCTCCACGCCCCACACCGCGACCACCGTCTCCGGGTCGACACCGTACTGCTGCGCCACCTGCGCGAGCAGGTCGCGATGCGCGGCGAGCATGGCGCGACCATCGTCGATGCGCTGGCTGTCGACCAGGCCGGCCAGGTAGTCCCAGATCGGCGTGGTGAACTCGGGCTGGGCGTCGAGCAGCGGCAGCACGCTCGGGTCCGGCTGCAGACCGGCGGTGAAGCGATCGAACGACGCCTCGGCGACGCCCGCCTTCGCCGCGGCCGGGCGCAGGCCGGCCACGCAGCTGGCGAAGGCCGGATCGGGCGTGGACGGCGCCGCCACGGGTGGGGTCTGCGCGAGCGCACACGGGGCCGCCAGCAGCAGGATCCAGGCCAAACGCATCATCGCAACATCCTCGCCGACGGCAGGGCCGACATCATAAACAACCGGCGCGTGTGCGCTCCGCTCACGCGACGCGGGCGGCAGGCACGCGACCGGCAGCGCGTTCCGAGCGTGGCCTGGTTGGCGGATCGCGCGGCACGATGCCGCGGCCGCGACACGCATGGCGTTCGGGCCAACGCGGCATTCCGTTCGAAGCGCAAGAGGGCCAACGCTTGCCCCGCCAACGAACGGCGGTGTGCGGGCGTGCGCCCCGCCGGCGCGACGCGCGACGCTCAGTCCAGCGCGTCGAGGTAGTACCAGCGCCCATCCTCGCGCACGAAGCGGCTGTGCTCGGTCATGCGCACGGCGCTGCCGCCGCCGATGCGATAGCGCGCCAGGAAGGCGACCTCGGCGCTGTCGGCGCCGGTCTGCAGCACGCGCTGCACGGTGAGGCCGAGCCACGCCGTGCGCGGATCGATCTCCACCTGCGGCGGACAGGTCGAAGGATGCCAGCTCGCGCGCAGGTAATCGGCGTCCTGGCGCACGTAGGCGCTGTAGCGGGAACGCATCAAGGATTCGGCATCCGGCGCAGGGGTGCCGGCGTGGTACGGCCCGCAGCACTGCGCGTACTCGCGCGGATGGCCGCAGGGGCAGGGATCGGCAAGGCGCGGGGCGGACGGAGACATGTGCCGATTGTGCCGGCTGCGGCGACACGGCGCACGCCGCGCACGCGTCGCGGCCGGTGGCGGCTATGCTTGCGGCCCCTTGCGCGGAGCGCTGGCGTGCTCGAGTCGATCCCCACCGAACTGCCCTGGCTGCTGTGCATCGCCTTCGTCGCCGGGCTGGTGGACGCGGCGGTGGGCGGCGGCGGCCTGATCCAGTTGCCCGGGCTGTTCGCGACCTTGCCGCAACAGGCGCCCGCGGTGATCCTGGGCACCAACAAGTTCAGTTCCATGGCCGGTACCGGCACCGCCGCCTGGCGCTATGCGCGCCACGTGCGCCTGCCGTGGCGGCCGGTGCTGTACGCGACCGCCGCCGCGTTCGTGTTCGCCTTCCTCGGCGCCACGGCGGTGAGCCTGCTGCCGAAACAGGCGGTGCGCCCGCTGATCCTGGTGCTGCTGATCGCGATGCTGGGCTACACGCTGGTCAAGAAGGACTTCGGTGCGCTGCACCGGCCGCGCCACATCGGCCGCCGCGAACTGGCCATCGCGCTGGCGATCGGCGCGGCGATCGGCTTCTACGACGGCTTCTTCGGCCCGGGCACCGGCAGCTTCCTGATCTTCCTGTTCATCCGCTTCTTCGGCCTGGATTTCCTGCGCGCCTCGGCCGCGTCGAAGGTGGTGAACCTGGCCACCAACCTGGCCGCGCTGTGCTTCTTCGTGCCCAGCGGCAAGATCCTGCTGGCCGCGGCGGTGCCGATGGCCGTGGCCAACGTGGCCGGCGCGGTGACCGGCACCCGGCTGGCGCTGCGCGGCGGCACGCCGCTGATCCGGCAGTTGTTCCTGGTGCTGGTGGTGGTGCTGATCGGCAAGATGGGCTGGGATCTGCTGCACTGAGCGCAGTGCGCGGTACCGTGTGGTTGCCGCGTGCCATCCCTCCCAACGATGGTGCAGCGCGCGGCCGATCGGCACGCGCGACCGCAAGTGCCGCTCAGTGGCCGCGGCGCTTGCCGCTCGCAGGCGCCGTCTTGGCTGCTGCAGCCTTGGCCGGCTTCGCAGGTTTGCTGCCTGTGCCTGCTTTCACCGGCTTCGCCGACGCCGACCGCGCGGCTGGCCGCGTTGCCGCGGACGCAGCTGCCGCAGCCGCGGTGGACGTGCGTGGCGCCTTCGCCGAGGTGGTCTTTGCCGAGGACGGCGCGGCACGCGTGTCGCCACGTTTGCCCGGCGCCATTGGCGACGCCTTGCGCGGGGTCGACTTGGCGCGATTGCCGCGGCCATCGCGCGCCTTGGCGGAGGCACGCGCCGGCGCGGCAACGGTGTCTGCCACAGTCGCTGCGCCGGGCTCGGCGATGGTGGCCGCTGCGTCCGCGGCCGGCGGCGGCAGATCGGCGCCAGCCTGATCCATCGCCGCGCGGGATTCCACCGCAGGTGTCGCCGCCTCGTTGCGGCTGCGCTCGGGCAGCTTCAACCGGTGCGCCTGCTCGTCGTATTCGATCAGCAGCACGCCGGAGTTGTGGCGGCCGCTGATCTCGACGAAGCAGGCGCCGCCGATGAACGGCTCCAGCGTCATCACCGACTTCAGCGGCGTGGCCACCACCATCTGGAAGCCGAAGTTCTCGAAGATGTTCATCGCCAGCGCGGTGAATTCGTTATCGGCCTTGTCGAAGGCCTCGTCCAGCACCACCGCGGCGTAGCGCGGCAGTTCGCCGTCCTCGCCGCCGAGCTGGTAGCGCAGCGCCGCGGCCAGGCAGGTGGTGGCCAGCTTCTGGCGCTGGCCGCCGGACTTGCCGGCACCGCTGCGGTAGATCTCCACCTGCGCGCGGCTGTCCGCATCCAGTTCCACGCCGACGAACTCCACATGCTGGCGCACGTCCAGCACCTGCTCGCGCCAGCGCCGCAACTCCGGCTCCTGCGCACCGAGCCGCTGCACCAGCCCGCGCAGCATGGCGAACTGCGCCTCGGCCAACGCACGATCTTCGGTCTGCTGGTGGCCGAGCACGGCGCGCAACTGCTGCTGGAACTCCTGCACCTCGAGCAGGCGCCGGTCGCTGACTTCGATGGTCAGCAGGGTGCCGCGGTTGAACGGCACCTGTTCCAGGCTGGCATTGACCTCGTCCATGCGCTGCTTGATCGCCTTGTGCGCTTCGGCGGTGTAGCGCTGCAGGGCCAGCAGGTTGTTCTTGCTCTGGGTCTGCAGCAGGTCGAAGAAGCGCCCTTCGTGACGCGGCAGGCCGTCGCTTTCCAGGCGCTGCAGGCGCGCCAGAAAGTCGTCGGCGCTGGCCAGGCTGACGGTGAAGTCGCCGCTGTCCTCCGGCCACTGCTGGCAGTAGCGGCGGAAGCAGTCCAGCACCTGCTGGCTCAGCCGCGCGTCCTGCGCCTGGCTCTGCGCCAGCTGTTCGCCGAGCCCGCGCTCGACGCTGCGCAGATGCGCTTCCAGGTTGTCCAGGCTCAGCGGCGGCAGCGCGGCCAGGCGCGCGTCCAGCCCTGCGACCTGCGCCGGGCCGATCACCGCGGTGGCCACGCGCGCGGCGCAGGTCTCGCGCTGCGCTTCCAGGCGCGCGCGCTCGCGGCTCACCTGCGCGCGCTCCAGGCGCACGTCCTCGTAGGTACGGCGCGCCTGGTCGCGGCGCGCGCGGACGGTGGCGATCTGCTCGCCCAGCGCGCGCAGCGCGGTGTCGCCTTCGCGCAGTTGCAGCAGTTGCTCGGCGATGTCGCTCAGGCGCTGCAGCTTGGGCGCGACGTCGATCTCGTCCCACTCGCGCTCGGCCAGGGTGTGCGCGGCCAGTTGCCGGCCCTGGTCCTGTTCGCGCTGCTTGCGCAGGGCGGCGACGTCGGCGTCGCAGGCGGCGATGCGCTGCGCGAGGGTCTGCCCCTCGCGCTCGAAGACCTTGAGCTTGTCGCGGTTGTCGTAGCCGAGCAGCCAGCGCTTGCGGTCGCCGACCGCGTGGCGGTCGTCCTTCTCGTAGCGGTCGCCCGGATGCTTGACCTGGCCCTCGCGGGTGATCGCGCGCTCGGCATCGCGCAATTGCGCCACGGTATCGACGCAGGTGTAGTCGAAACGCCGCGCCAGTTCCTGGCGCAGCCACGGCGCATAGGCATGGTCGCGCAGTTCCAGCTTGCGCAGCAGCGACTTCGCGTCGGGCTCGCGCTGCTGCAGCGGCGCGTTGTGGCGCACGCGGAAGTACACCAGGCGGGTGCCGAGCTGGGTCTTGTTGACCCAGTCGGCGACGCTGGCGTAGTGGCGTTCGTCGACCAGCAGCGACTGCGCGAAGCCGTGCAGCACGCGCTCGATCGCGCCGCGCCAGGCAGCCTGGTCGGCCTCCACCTGCACCAGCTCGCCGACGAACGGCAGGGCGGCTTCGGGCAGGCCGGTCTCGGCGCACAGCCGCGCGCGCAGCGCCTGCATCGGCGCGGGAATGCTCGAGGGCGCCTTCAGCAGCGCCTCGATCTCGGTGCGGATGACCGCGAAACGGCGTTCGTCCTCGCGGCGCTCGGCCATGCGCTCGGCGATCGCCTCGTCCAGGCTGCTGGCCTCGCCGGCGACGCCGTCGCGCAACGCGCGCGCCTGCGCCACCTGCTCGGCGAAGCCGCTGGCGCTGCCGGCCAGGCCCATGCCGAGCTGGCGGCAGGCCTGTTCGACCTGGCTGCGGCGGCGCATGCGCTCGTCGCGCTCGCGTTCGACGCGGCCGCGTTCGCGCTCCAGCGCCTCGACCTGCTCGCCGCCCTGCGCGCGCTGCTGGGTCTCCAGCTCGGCCAGGGTCTGTTCGTGGTTGTCCAGCGCTTCGCGGCGCTGCCCTTCCTCGCCGGCCAGGCCGCGGTCCTGCGTGTCCAGTTCCTGCAGGCGCGCGTCCAGCAGGGCCAGGCGGCGCTGCTCGCGGTAGCCGTCGATGCCCAGCTGCAGTTCGCGCAGCTCGCCGACGCTGTGGCGCAGCGCCAGCAGTTCGGCGTGGTAGTCGCGCGCCGGGGTCAGGGTTTCCACCTGGCGCCGCGCGGTCACCACCGCGTGGTGCGCGCCGTCGAGTTCGGCAAAGTCCTCGACCAGGCGGTCGGCCGCCTCGAAGGTGCGCGGCTCGTCGAGCATGAAGCTGCGCAGGAAGGCGTTGAGGTCGCCGAGGTTCTTCGCCGACTGGGTCTTGTGCAGCAGCCGCAGCGCCATCTCGTTGCCGATGCCGAGCAGGTGGCGGAAACGCTCGGCGTAGCCGGCGAAGCTGTCGAAGTGGTGCACGTCCTCGCCCAGGCGCAGCTTGAGCCGGCGCAGGTCCAGGTCGAAGCCGTCCAGCTCGGCGGCCACGTCGAAGCCGCGCGGCACCACCATGTAGTGCTTGCGCACGTCGGCCGCGGCGGTGCCGCTGCCGGCGATCCAGAACAGCCGCACCAGGCTCACCGCCTGGCCCTGCGCGTTGCGGTACTCCAGCGCCAGCGCCGACCAGGTCGCGCCCTTGCGCAGGTACTGGGTGGCGATCTCGCCGGAGGCGCTGTCTTGCTGGTCGGCCCAGGCGCCGCGCACGTAGGACACCAGGCTGCGGTCGCGGCCGCTGCGCTCGGCCTCGCGCGCGGCGGCGTTGAAATCGACGATGCTCGGCGGCGTCAGCAGCGCCGACATCGCATCGAGCAGGGTCGACTTGCCCGAACCGGAGCGACCGACGAACAGGAAGCCCTTCTCGGCGATCGGCACGTCGGTCAGGCCGTTGAAGGTGCCCCAGTTGTGCACCTGCAGGCGGCGCATGCGGTACTGCTGCGCGCGCTGCTCGGCCAGGGTCTCGGCGAACAGGGACGGGGCGACGGGGACGGTGGACGATTCGGACAGGGACGTCATCGGGAACTCATCGGAAAACGGGGACGGCCGCCACGGCGGCCGGCGCACGGTGCAAAGCCAGCGCTAGGCGTGCGCGACCTGCGGGCGCGGGCCGGTCACGGCGCCGCCTCGGCCACGCCGTCGCGCAGGCCGCGATAGGCCGCCGCCAGCGCCTGCACGTCCTCGGCCGAGAACAGCAGCTTCAGCGCGGGCGAGACTTCGTAGCGGTCCTCGCTGCCGCGCAGCTTGGACAGCAGGTGGTTGTCGCGCATCTTGGCGATCGCCGCCAGCACCCGCCGGGCGAAGCCGGCGCGGTCGGTGGACACGTTCTTCTCGTACACCGACAGCACCTCCAGCAGCTGCGCCTCGTCGACCACCGCGCGCTCGCCACGGGTGTCGGCCTCGGCCAGTTGCTGGCGCAGGAACAGCAGCAGCACCGACTCGATGAAGGTCAGCGGCGCCGTGCGCAGCAGCGCCGGGGTCTCCAGTTCGCCGGTGTCGGCCTGGCGCGCGAACGCCACACCGCCATCGCGGTCCAGCACCAGTTCCAGGAACAGCTCGCTCAGCACGCGGCGGACCGCGGCCTCGTGGCGCAGCAATGCCTGCCACAGCGAGCCGTGCCGGTAGGCATCGACGCTGGGGCCGGACAGCAACTGGCACAGCGCGCGCCGCGCCTCCAGCGGCAGGCTGCCGCTGTCGCCGGCGAACAGCGCGGTGCCGGCATCGGCCGCCACGGACGTGGCGGCGGCCGCGGCGACATCGCCGGCATCGGCGTCGTGGCCATGGAATTCGTCAGACCAGCTCATTGCGTTTTTCCTTGGTGAACCACACCAGCGGGATGCGCGCGCGCCGGACCTGGCCGTCGCCGCCCTCCCATTGCACCGCTTCCCATTCGCCGTCGACCACCACGCCATGGCGGGTGCCCAGCGCCAGGTAGCCGATCACGCTGCCCAGGCCCTGCGCCGCCGGGCGCTGCCGCAGCGCCTCGCCGATGCTCAGTTGCGGCTGGCGGCCGAGCAGGTCGTGCAGGTCGTTGCGCAGGCCGCGCAGGTCGATCTCCGACTGCGCCACCAGGTCGCCGACGCTGTCCAGCGAGATCATCGCCGCCTCGGCCGCCTGCACCCGCCCGTCCACCAGCTGGCTGCGCGGGTCGTGCAGGCGCCACTGCGACGGCGAGCGCAGCCGCGCGCTGCTCAGCGGCAGCACGTAGCCGGTGGCCGCGGTGGCATGCAGCTGGTCGCGCAACTGCAGCGCCTCGCCCTGCGCCTGCTTCAGCAGCTGGTTGAGCCGGCGCTGTTCCAGGTAGCCGCGGCTCTGCACGAACCCGCGCAGGCTGCGCGCGAAATGCTGCATCACCTCGTGCACCTGGCCGCCGCGTTCGAGCAGGGTGCCGGTGAGCCCGCGCAGGAAGGCGCGTTCGTGGCGGTCCAGGCGGCGGGCGAAGCCGCGCGCCAGCAGCGCCTCCAGCGCCGCATCCAGCTGCACGCTCTGCTCGGCATCGTTGAGCAGACTCCAGAACGCCTGGAAACTGCGCCCGGCCTCGCTCTCGCCGATCACGTCGATGCCGGCGAACAGCTTCTCCAGCACGTCGCCGCGCGCGCCCTCGTCGTCGATGATGCGCTCGCGGAACTCGCGGTTGAGCCGCTCGAAATCGTCGCGGACCCGGCGGAAATCCTCGGTCAGGTCGTCGGACAGGCGGATGATGTCGCGGGTACGTTCGAGCGCGCGCTTGCCGTCCAGCGCGGCCAGCTTGCCGGCGGCCACGCGCTCGATCTCCGCGTCCAGGCGCTCGCGCTCGGCGCGCAGCGCGGCCAGGCGCGCGTCCGGATCGGTCTCGGTCTGCCCGGCCAGTTGCACCAGTTGCTGGATCACCAGCGACAGCCGGCTCTCGGTGGCCACGCTGGCGCTGTCGCGCACGCCGGCGATGAAGCGGATGGCCTGCGCCGCCTGCCGCGACAGTTCGTATTCTTCCTGCGCGTCGCCTTCGGGCAGGCGCCGCTCCAGCCAGCCCTGCGCCAGCCAGTGCGCCACGTAGGCCTGCGCGGTGCGCGGCAGTTCGCGCGACAGCTCGTCGTCCTTCAGCGCATCGAGCTGGCGCTGCAGGCGCTCGTGCAGCACATCGGCCGGCAGCCGCCGCTGGGCGTCGCCAAGCAGGGTCTGCAGCAGGCCGATCAGCTCGGGGGCATGGTCGGCAGCGAGCAGTTTCCACAACGGCTGTTCGCGCAACTGGCGATAGCCGGCGATCCGGACATGCGGCTTCATGCAGGAACCGACCGCCACCGCATCCGCAGACTCAGCGCACGCGCTCGATGAAGCGCAGGAACTCGGCGCGGGTGCGCGCGTCCTCGCGGAAGGTGCCGAGCATCTTCGAGGTGACCATGCTGACGCCGCGCTTGTGGATGCCGCGGGTGGTCATGCACTCGTGCGCGCCTTCCACCACCACGCCCACGCCCAGCGGCTGCAGCACGTCCTGGATGCACTGGGCGATCTGCGCGGTCATCTTCTCCTGCACCTGGAAGCGCCGCGCATAGGCCTCGACCACGCGCGCCAGCTTGCTGATGCCCACCACCTTGCCGCGCGGCAGGTAGCCGACGTGGACCTTGCCGATGATCGGCGCCATGTGGTGCTCGCAGTGGCTTTCGTACTCGATGTCGCGCAGCACGATCAACTCGTCGTAGCCGGCCACTTCCTCGAAGGTGCGCAGCAGGTACTCGCGCGGGTCGGCGCGGTAGCCGCTGAACCAGTCGCCATAGGCCTCGGCCACGCGCCGCGGGGTGTCCAGCAGGCCCTCGCGGGTGGGGTCTTCGCCGGCCCAGCGCAGCAGGGTGCGCACTGCGTCTTCGGCCTGCGCCTGGGTCACCGGGGGAGTGGAGCTGTTGTCGGAATCGGCCATGGGGGGAACGCCCGTAAGGGGGCTGCATGGTACCCGAGTCGCCTGGCAGCCGCCGCATGCGCGGCCTCCGTGCGGCGGGGCGACCCGGCCGATACCGGGTGCGCCGTTCAGCGTCCGCCTGCTCCGCGCCCGGGCGGCATGCGCATCGCCCGGGCCAGCGCCGCGCCGGTCAGCGCCGGCGCGCGTGCATCTCGCCCTCGTGGTCGAGCCAGTTGGACCCCTTGTTGGTCAGGAAGAACATGTACACCACCAGCGACACCGCGATCACCGCCGTGGCATACCAGACGAAGGTGGTGACGTGGCCGGTCTTCAGCGAGGCCTGGTACAGCAACGGCGCGGTGCCGCCGAAGGCCGAATTGGCCAGCGCATAGCCCAGGCCCACGCCCAGCGCGCGGATATGGGTGGGGAACAGCTCGGCCTTCACCACCGCGTTGATCGAGGTGTAGCCGGTGAGGATGACGAAGCCGGCGGTGAGGATGGCGAAGGCGCTCAGCCAGTCGCTCTGCCTGGGCAGCTCCAGCACCAGGAACCAGGTGTAGAGCACGCCGCCGATGCCGAAGAACACCAGCAGGGTCTTGCGCCCGATCAGGTCAGACAGCCAGCCGCCGACCGGCTGCATCAGCATCAGCACGATCAGCGCGGCCAGGTTGATGATGGTGCCGGCCATGACGTCGTCGCCGGCGAAGGCGGTCTGGATCATCTTCGGCCCGGTCACCGAGTAGGTGTAGAACGCCACGGTGCCGCCGGCGGTGATCAGGAAGCACAGCAGCAGCGGGCGCCACTGGTGCACGAACAGCTCGCGCAGCGAGCCGGAGGACCTGTCCTTGCCCTGCTTGGCCGCGGCGATGGACTCGGAGGTCAGCGACTCGTCCATCGTGCGCCGCAACCAGAACACCACCAGCGCGCCGACGCCGCCCAGGCCGAAGGCCACGCGCCAGCCCCATTCGGAAATCTGCCCCTTGTCGAAGAAGTGCAGCATCCCGAACAGCACCGCCTGCGCCAGCACGTGGCCGCCGACCAGGGTGACGTAGTGGAAGGAGGACAGGAAGCCGCGCCGCCCCGGGATCGCCGCCTCGGACATGTAGGTGGCGCTGGTGCCGTACTCGCCGCCGGTGGCGAAACCCTGCAGCAGGCGCGCCAGCAGCAGCACCACCGCCGCGGCGCCGCCGATGCTGGCCACGGTGGGCGTCACCGCGATCAGGAACGAACAGGCCGCCATCACCGACACCGACACGGTCAGCGCCAGGCGGCGGCCGTAGCGGTCGGCGAAGCGGCCGAAGTACCAGGCGCCGATCGGGCGCATCAGGAAGGTCACCGCGAAGATCGCCCACACGTAGAGGGTGGCGTTCTTGTCCTCCTTGGAGAAGAACTGCGATTCGAAGTAGGTGGCGAACACCGAGTAGACGTAGACGTCGTACCACTCCACCAGGTTGCCGGCCGAGCCCTTGAGCGTGTTGGACACCGAGCGGCGCAGGCTGCCCGGTGCGGCGGCGGCGGACGAAGAGGTGGATGCACTCATTCAGTGGGCCTCATGGATGGACGTCACGGAGTATAGGCAGGCGCTTGCGAGGATCCTGTCGCGACGGCGGACACGCCGGGCGTGCGCGCCATGCCCTCATTGCGCCTGCGGCGCGGCGAAGGCCTTGCTGTACATGCCCGAGCGGTCGAAGCAGCAGACCCGCCGCTTGCCCGCGGCGAGCATGTCGCAGGTGCTGGCGATGCGCTTGACCCGCGTCTGCGCCTGCTTGCCCGCGCCGATCCAGAAGATCCAGTCGCGCCGCGCCACCGTGGTCAGCGTGTCCCAGGCCGCACGCGCAGGCGGATGCGCGGCCAGCGCGCGCGCCAGGTCGTCGGGCAGCACGGGTTCCGGTTCCACCGCCGCCGGCGCGATCTCCAGGGTCACCGTGGTACCGACCTCGACCGCCGCGGCCGCCCGCAACGCCTCCTCGACCTGCAGCCAGTGGCCGCCTTGCCCATCGGGTTGCAGCGTGGCCTGAAACGGATGCCCGGCGAACCGGCCCTCCACGCTGACCAGGCCGGCCGCGCGTGGGCAGGGCGGCGCTCGCCGCCGCGGGCAGCGGCAGGAACCCCCAGGACGCGTCCGGCGGCGAAGCCGGACGCAGCAAGCTCGCCGGTGCGCGGATCGGGTCGCTGCCACGGGCCATGCGCGGAGCTTGGCACCGGCCGCGGGCGGGGCCATGCTGCGCCTGCGCGGCGACGGCGGCGGCGCGGCGCGCTGCGGCCGTGCCGGTCACCGCACGCCACGCGCCGCCTGACCAGGCCAGCGGCCATCGCCGCTGCAGACCGGCATCGCGTCACGTTCCCCACACTGCGCAGCTGCCCCCAGGGCCCGATCCCTTCAGTTCGACAGGCCATCGCCGCTATCCATGCGCCGGCCCGGGGGACCCGCGCCATGCGCGCGTCACGCGGGCGCAGGCAACCTGCCCGCCCGTCCGCCGTCACCTACCGTCGATCCCTCTTCCTTCCCCCCATTCCCCCGATCCCATGCACGCCCTTTCCAATCTGCGCATCGGCCAGCGCCTCGCGCTCGGCTTCCTCACGATCATCGTGCTGATGGTCCTGCTCACCGTGGTCGGCATCCAGCGCGTGCACAGCATCGACCAGCGACTCACCGCGATCAACGAAGTCAACAGCGTCAAGCAGCGCTACGCGATCAACTTCCGCGGCAGCGTGCACGACCGCGCCATCGCCCTGCGCGACGTGGTGCTGCTGGACGATGCGGCCAGCCGCCAGGCGACCGAGCAGACCATCGACAAGCTGGCCGGCGACTACGCGCGCGCCGCACAGCCGCTCGATGCCTTGCTCGCCGTCTCCAGCGACGCCCAGGAGAAAACCATCCTGCAGCGCATCCAGGGCATCGAAGCGCGCACCATGCCGCTGATCGCGCAGGTGCGGCAGCTGCGCGATGCCGGCGACACCGTGCAGGCGCAGGCGCTGCTGCTGCAGCAAGCGCGCCCGGCCTTCGTCGACTGGCTGGCCAGCATCAACGCCTTCATCGACCTGCAGGAAGCCAAGAACCGCCAGGCCGCCAAGGAAGCGATGGCCACTGCGCGCGGCTTCGCCCTGCTGATGGTCGGCTGCACCGTGCTGGCGCTGCTGCTGGGCACGCTGATCGCCCTGCTGCTGACCCGCCGCGTGGTGCGGCCGCTGCGGCAGGCGCTGGGCCTGGCCGAGCGCATCGGCGCCGGCGACCTGAGCAGCCCGGACACCGTCACCACCCACGACGAGGCCGGGCAGTTGCTGCGCGCCATGCAGCAGATGCAGCGGCGCCTGCACGAGGTGATTTCCGCGCAGCGCGAGATGGCTGCGCGCCACGATGCCGGCGCCATCAGCTACCGCATGGATGCGCAGCGCTTCCCCGGCGAGTACGGGCGCATGGTCGCCGACACCAATGCCCTGGTGGATGCGCACGTGCAGACCCAGCTGCGCATCACCGAGGTGATGGGCCGCTACGCCATCGGCGACCTCAGCCAGGACATCGCCCACTACCCCGGCGAGAAGGCCGCGATCACCGCGGCGATGCAGCAGGTCAAGCAGAACCTGCACGCGATCAACGTGCAGATCCAGACCCTGGCCGAAGCCGCCTGCGCCGGCAACTTCGCCCACCGCGGCCAGCCGGAGAAGTTCGAGCACGCCTTCCGCACCATGGTCGAGAACCTCGATACCATGATGGCCACCGCCGACGCCAACCTGGCCAAGTTCTCCGCGCTGCTGCGCTGCATCGCCGACGGCGACCTCACCGTGCGCATGAGCGGCAACTTCCACGGCGTGTTCGCCGCCATGCGCGACGACGCCAACAGCACCGTGCACCGCCTCACCGACATCGTCGCGCACATCCAGCGCACCACCAACAGCATCAGCTTCGCCGCCGAGGACATCGCCAGCGGCAACCAGGAACTGGCCAAGCGCAGCGAGCAGCAGGCGGCCAGCCTGGAAGAGACCGCCGCCTCGATGGAGGAACTGACCTCCACGGTGAAGCAGAACGCCGAGCACGCCCAGCGCGCCAACCAGCTGGCGCTGGGCGCGGCCGGCGTGGCCAGCGAAGGCCGCGACGTGGTGGGCCAGGTGGTGGCGACCATGGATGGCATCCAGGCGGCCTCCAGGCGCATCGCCGACATCATCGCGGTGATCGACGGCATCGCCTTCCAGACCAACATCCTCGCCCTCAACGCCGCGGTGGAAGCCGCACGCGCCGGCGAACAGGGCAAGGGGTTCGCGGTGGTGGCCGCGGAGGTCGGCACGCTCGCACATCGTTCGGCCGGCGCCGCCAAAGAGATCAAGACCCTGATCGACGACTCGGTACAGCGCGTCGCCCACGGCGCCACGCTGGTGCACCAGGCCGGCGCCACCATGGACCAGGTCGTAGCCAGCGTGCAGCACGTCACCGACCTGATGGGCCAGATCTCCGCCGCCTCGCACGAGCAGGCCAACGGCATCGCCCAGGTCAACCAGACCATCGCGCGCATGGACGAGACCACCCAGCAGAACGTGGCGCTGGTGGAAGAAGCCAGCACCGCGGCGCGCTCGCTGGAGGAGCAGTCGGCGCAGCTCACCCAGGCGGTGGAAGTGTTCAAGGTCGGCGCCTACGTCTGATCCACGCGCACGGCGGCGGCCGTGCCGCTTCGGTTCGTCCCGCCGGCCGGCGACGGTGGTCGGCCGGCAACCCAGCGCGTGAACGCCAGGTGTCGGCCGGTGCCGGCCATCGCATCGGCTGCCATGGCCGTTGCCGGCGCAAGCGGTACGATGGCGGCCTCCCACGTTCGCCCCCTCCCCGGAACCGCATGAAGGCTGGCCTCCCCGACGCCGCCGCGACGGCATGAGCCGCGCGTCGCACCGCGCGCCCGTCGCCGCCGAGACCCGCAGCGAACGCTGGCAGCGCTGGATCGCCTGGCTGCTCAGCGCGCTGCTGCACGTGCTGATGGCGCTCGCCCTGCTGTACGCGGCCAAGCCCACCATGTCCACGCCGCAGGGCGCGGCCGGCGGCAGCCGGATCCGCGTGGACTTCCTCGGCGACAGCGACAAGCCGGCGAAGCCGCTGCCGCCCAAGCCCAGCCCGCCGCCGGCGTCCGCCGCGCCCAAGCGCACGCGCGCCACCACCACCGTGCAATCCACCCTGGTCGCGCAGTCCGACGACCCGGTGCCGCCGCCCGATCGCGTCGACACGCCGAAAGCGGCGGACACGCCCGCGCCCGCCCCGGCGCCGCAACCGCGTCCGGCACCGCCGGCGCCCACCCCGCCCGCGGACGCCCCGGCGCCGAGTCCGGCGCAGACCGCCGACAGCAATCCGCCGCCGCCGACCGAGCGCCGTCCGCAGACCTGGACCGGGCGCCCGCCCGGCGCGCTCGACACCGACACCGCGCCGGACAACAGCGGAATGGCCGCCGGCCCCGGCAGCCGCGGCAACCGCCACGACATGGACGCGGCCCAGCCCAGCCTGGAAGTCGGCGGCTACCTGGTCTATTACGACTTGGGCAGCGAGAGCCAGCTGCGCACCTGGCAGCAGCAGGGCATGAAAGAGATGTTCATCCTGCTGCCCGGCACCGAGTACCGCATGGTCTGCCCGCTGGAGATCGCCCTGACCCGCGGCTCCGGCAAGTGCCGCGCCCTGCCGCCGGACTCGCCGGAACTGAAGAGCATCGGCGACGCCCGCCAGGTCATCACCATGCTGCAGGTCTATCACCAGGGCGAGCTGGTCTGGCGGGGGCCGGGGCCGTATCGCTGAGTTGCTGTGAGCGGGCGATCGGTGCGTCCACCCTCGCTGCAGTCGGGACTGAAGTCCCTCCCACAGGGAGCGGCCAGCCTTCAGCGCGGTGGTCAGCATTCGTTGGAGACGCAGGCTTCATCCCTGCGGAACGGCTTCTGCCGCGACGAGCGAAGCCGTCGGCCGATCCGACATCCTTGCGGTCGGGACTGAAGTCTCTCCTACCGTGATCCTCCAGCGAGGCGGTCGCCGCACTTGTGGGAGTCAACTGTCATGCAGCCGCGACGCGTGGAGTGGTGTTCTGTCGGATGGTGCAATGCGTGGGGACTGAAGTCCCTCCCACCGTGATCCTCCAGCGAGGCGGGCGCCGCACCTGTGGGAGCGGCTTCAGCCGCGACGAGTGAAGCCATCGGCACATGCGGGGTTCCATTGCGATCGGACTGAATCCCTTGCCACGCGATTGCCCGCTTTCCGCGCTGGCGGCACGCTGGACAACACAGCGAGCGGCGCCGCTACGGTCGGAGCGGTTCCATCCGCGACCCTGCGGCAACGCGGAGCGAACGCGACGCAGCGCCCGACGCCCGAAGCGGCTGCCCAGCCAGCGCCCTCACGCCCGCTTTGCATTCGCCGCCCGCCCCGTTGCTAGAGTCTGCCCGCGCCGCCGCGGCCGCCTGCCCCCCGCTTTGCAGGTCCCGCCGGGCCCGGCGTCTTTCCTCCATTGAAGGAGTCTCGACATGCCCTGGAAATTCCCCCTCGCAACGCTCGCCCTCGCCGCCGTCGCGCTGCCCGCGCTGGCCCAGCCCGACCGGCAGGTGGTCGAGGACATGCTGACCCGCTCGGCCAACGTCTGCCCGGGCCACAGCACCGAGCGCACATCGCCGGCGGTGAAGGCCGTGCCGGTGGGCGCGCTGCGGGTGATGCTCGACCGCGGCCTGGTGATGTGCCCCGACCGGCGCCTGGACGCCACCGCCCCGGCCGTGTTCTACGGCAGGCTCGGCGTGTTCGCCTGGAACCCCGAGGTTCCCGCCGGCGCGAGCGTGATCGTCAAGCAGATCGATGCGATGACCCGCAAGGACGAGTATCCGTCCGACACCCTGGTGTGGGATGCCAAGGGCACCGCGCTGAAGCAGCAAACGGTGCCCGCGTTCGAACCCAAGCCCGGCGCCACCGTGCTGTACCAGGTGCGCTGACCCCGTTCCGCTGGCTCGCGCGCGGGCCAGCAACGTCGATCGCAGCCGGCGGCCCGCAAGGTCCGCCGGCTTTTTTATGCCGCAGTGCGAATTCCATCGCGACCGCGCACGGCGACAGACAAGACACGCCGTGACGCGCACGACGTCGATGATGTCCTGCTCCTGTCCTTGCGCCGCCCACGCGTTTCGTGGCGGCGGACAATATCCGGATCATCTGGCGCGATTATCTATCGCCAACCTCCGATTATCTTGAAATCAAGATTATTGACTTCTGAAAAGTCCGCTTCAGAAACGTAGACAAATTCCTGTGACGTGCACGCAGCCAGCCGAAACAGCGGAGTTCGGCTGGATTCGCGCGAAACCATGCGGATCTTTCATCCTTTCCTCGGCGCCACTGTGGCGCAGCGCACGCCGCAGCATCGACGGATCTCGGCATTATCCAACGCGATGTGTCGTGAAATTCCGTCAGGCGCGATGCGAATCAATACCGCAGCTAAATATTATCTCGGCGTGTCGCAAAAATAATGCGGACGACATAGTAGCGTTTGCGCCCTCCCCCACCCCCCGGGCGACCGGGATTCGACACGAGGATGTTTCCATGGCCACACAGCGGAATCGGCTGGCGCTGCGCGCACTTTCCCTCATCGGCATCGCGGGCGCGTTGTTGCCCATCGCCGCCACGGCGGCACCGGCGCGTGGCACCGTGCTCAAGAGCAGTGTCCTGACCAGCTACACCCGTCAGGCGATCGCCACGCTGCTGGCCAACGACCAATCCCCTGACCAGGCCAAGTGCGACGTACGCGTGGCCGAGTTCACCTACGCCACCATCGGCGTCGATGGCGAACCCACCACGGCGTCGGCGGCGCTGCTGGTGCCGGGCGGCAGCCAGTGCCCCGGTCCGTTCCCGCTGGTGAGCTACAGCCAGGGCACCGAGTCGCAACGCCGCGCCGAGCAGGCCAAGGAGATCCGCGACGACAAGGGCGACGACACCATGGTCACCCACCTCGCCACCCAGGGCTACGTGGTGGTGAGCAGCGACTACCTCGGCATCGGCCAGTCCACCTACGCGTTCCACCCCTACCTGCACGCCGCGTCCGAGGCCAGTGCCACCATCGATGCGATGCGCGCCGCGCGCCAGGTGCTGCAGCGCCTCAACACCCCGCTGTCGGGCAAGGTCATGCTGACCGGCTTCTCGCAGGGCGGGCATGCCGCCATGGCCACCCAGCGCGAGATCGAAGCGCACCTGTCCAACGAATTCAACCTGGTCGCCAGCGCACCGATCTCCGGCCCGTATGCGCTCAGCCAGACGTTCCGCGACAGCTGGAGCGGCCGCAACGCCGTGGGCGAGAACACCTTCGGCATCGTGCTGGCCAGCTACGCCATCGTCGGCATGCAGCACACCTACAAGAACCTCTACCTCGACCCGTCGCAGGTGTTCCAGGATCCGTGGGCGAAGAAGGTGGAGAAGCTGTTCCCCGGCAACCAGAGCCTGACCGACCTGGTGCTCGGCGACACCCTGCCGGGCGTGGACAAGATCCGCCAGTACTTCCAGCCGGGCTTCTACAAGGACTTCGCCAGCAACGCCAACGACCCGTTCCTGCGCGACCTGGAGCGCAACGACCTGCTCGACTGGGCGCCGCGCACCCCGACCCTGCTGTGCGGCTCGGACAACGACGCCACCGTGCCGCTGAAGAACGCCACCACCGCCATCGCCGCGTTCAAGGCCCGCGGCAGCCACCAGGCGACCGTACTCGACCTGGGCACCGGCAAGCCCAGCGACAACAGCGCGCTGGAGCACCTGGCGACCGAAGACGCCTGCGCCGTGGCCGTACGCCAGCAACTGTTCGACACACTTCGCTGAGGTCGCGGCGGACGACAACGCAGGCGCACTCCCTCCCCCGGCGCCTGCGATCGTCCGTCCCGCTGGCTGCCACGCCTGGGCGCAGGCGTGGCAGCGTTTTTCCGTGCGGTGCGGACACGGCCTGCTGTGCGAGGCCGTCGCCGATCGGCGACGAGGACGACCGCGCGTTGTACGCAGCGACGCGACCGTGGGCAAGCGGACGTTGCCGACAACGGGCTCAGGTAGCGGGCTGACGGCAGAGCAGCGTGGCGATGCCGCAGCGGCATTCGCACGCCGCCACACATTCCCGAACGCCTGACATCATCCCGCGCCCAGATCGGCACCACGCGGCGACATCGACACCTGCTTTCGTCGGCCCCGCGCATCGGCGAGCGCGCGGCCCACGCCATACACCGACAGCGGCACCACCCAACTGGCCCACAGCAACAGCGCGATCAAGCCCGGCGACGGCGTCATGCCCAGACCGATCGCCGACGGCAACGACACCCGGAACACCACCGGCGCCAGCGTCGTCAGATAGGCCCGCACCATCCAGCGCTGGTGCCGCAGCACCTGCCCGCGCCGGATCGCCATCAGTCCGACCGACCCGGTCACCAGCCACGCCAGCGCCGTCGCCGCGAACGCCACCCGGATCGCAAACGGCGCCGGCGAGGTCGCGATCAGCCCGACCGCCCCGACCATCGCCACCACCATCCCCGCGAAATACGCCCGCCCCACCCAACGATGCAACCGCGGCCAGCGCCGCCACCGCTGCGTCGCGAACTGCAGCGCCCCCAGCAACAGACCGACCGCCCCGCCACCGAGATGGCACCAGAGCCACCCGCGGCGGGTCAGGAACATCGCATAGGCCGGCGACTGCAGCGAGGCGTACTTCAGATAGACGGAATGCACGAACTCCACGGCGAACAGGGCCAGGGCGAGCCAGAGCAGCCACCAGGCTAGGCGCGCGATTGGCGTGGTGCGTGGTGACGCCAGCTGGCGGCGCGTCGACTCGCTGCTCATTTCCTGCCCCACAGTGCGCCGGACCGTCGGCAGCGCGACGCTAGCATGGACGTCTCGGCGCCACGAAAGGCGGCGACGGGCGGCGGACAGGCGCGTCCGAGAACACTGCCGCACACGTCGCTTCGCCGATCGGCACAGGCGATCCGGCTACTGATCGCGACGCCACCACCGAGCCTTAAATGCAACGTATGTCTCGCTTTGTAGACGACACGGTTAACAGTACAGACATCTGCCGCACACAGGTCTATGGTCGATCCGGGGACGGGGGTCGCATGGGACGCAGACAGGGGAAAACCGGATTCGACGCGCTGGCGGCGTTGCCGTGGCCAGTGGGAATCATGGCCGGCATCGCCGGCTTCTTCGCCCTGCGCGACGGCATCCCTTGGTGGTTCTCCCGCCACAACGGCGCGTTGTCACAGGCCATCGCCCAGCAAGCGGAAGGCGCATTCGCTCCGATGGCGTGGATCATGCTGCTGCTCTGCTGGCTGGCGGCGCTGGCCTCGTTCCTCAAGGCGCGGCATCGCCGTCGCCTGCTGGATACCCGCACTACTCTCGAAAGCCTGGCCGCCGGCGGCTGGCGCCAGTTCGAACTCCTGGTCGGCGAAGCCTTCCGCCGCCAGGGCCACGCAGTAGAAGAAACCGGCCTCGGCGGCGCCGACGGCGGCATCGACCTGATCCTGCGCAAGAGCTTTGGTCGCAGCCTAGTGCAGTGCAAGCAGTGTAAGCGACAGCAGGTAGGCGTCAGCGCCATTCCAGCGATGCCCGCCTTTATTACTTTAGGCCCATAGAATTAACCAGGTATGTCATGACTGATCGAAACGCCGTTGACACCATTCGCGGCTATTTTTACCAATTCGACTTGTCAATCCTCAGCGTTTTAAGACTTAGTTCAGAAGACGATTCAATTGAAATTGAATGCACCGAAGATATTGACATACGGACCGCGACCGAAGTCACGGCCACTCAATGCAAGTATTACGCGAAGACGGAGTACAACCACTCCGTAATCAAAGATGCAATAAAGCATATGGCCTCCCACTTCAAAGAAGTGTTAGCAGGCACGAAGCCAAGTGTACATTACTCCATTAAAGGCCATTACGCTTCTGGCCAGGAAAAACTAGATTGCTACATCGACGTAGAATTCCTAAAGAAGAATTTTCTTACTTATTCAGAGGGGAAAGGCGAGGACAGCATTACTCGCCACCATCATTGCGAGCTTGGTCTGACGGATGCCGATCTACAGGAATTCCTGAAGCGCTTGGTTATCGATATTAGGGCGAAGGAGTTTGGAGCACAGTACCGCGAAGTAGTTGATGCGCTCCATGCGATCTTCGGAGGTACGAGGTTCGCAGCGGAGTACTTCTACTACAACAGTGCACTGGCCGTAATTCGCGAGCTATCAACCAAGGCACTGCCAGCCGACCGGACAATCACGAAAAAGACGTTTCTGAAAAGAATTGACACTTCCACGATCCTATTTAACGAGTGGTTCGTCAAAAAAAACGGTAGGAAGGCACATTTTTCGGCACTCCGCAATGAGTACTTCTCCGAGTTTAATATTTCCCCCTATGAGCGCTTTTTCCTAATCGAAGCTAATGCTGAATCTTACGTTCGAAGTGAACTCAAAGATTTGCTTTTTGAAATCTCTAGGAAATGGTCCAAATTATCTGCTCGGGAGCCCCACTCATTCTGTCCCTACGTCTACGTCCACGGCATCTCAGAGAGCGAGTTGCTCGCGTTAAAGAAAGAACTCAGTGCGGAAGGACTCAAACCTATTGATGGTCATGAGTTTAGGGATGCGGAATTTAGCCATCAAGCAATTATGCAGAAGGCAACATTTGGAAACGGGATAAAGATCAAGATGCTAAACACCTTACCCAATGTCACTCAAACTGTTAATGCCATTACAAAGACCCGACAAATATATCAGTTCCATCTTGGCGGCCTATATTTTGACTACGACAACCCATCTGTTAGACACGTCAAGATTCAGGTGGAAAGACTACTGGATGTGAGCTCTATAATTTAACCATGGGACATTAAAATGAAACAATCACATAGTGAAGAAAAAATTAATGCTCAAGTGATCGCGGTTTTCCCCGACAAGGTTCGCATCGTTGTAGATAATCTGGAAGACTTCAAGGTAGCAGAAGAATCACTGAAGGTAGGCTCTTACTTAAAGATCGCTGATAACGAGAACGCCATCCTCGTCGCTATCATTGAGAATTTTCAAATCGCCGTCAGTGCGGAAGGCAAACGAGACTACATCATCGAGGCATTCCCGCTTGGCATACTGAGGGATGGAAAGTTCGAGCGCGGTGGCGATTCGCTTGCTATCCCACCGAAGGAGGTCCAGCCTGCAACCATCTTTGATATCAAGAAGATCTACAGTGATTCAGTGCCCAACGTAGAAAGGTTTTGTTTCGCAACGCTAGCATCAAACAAGAATGTCCCCGTCCCGGTAAACGGAAACAAGTTCTTTAACAAGCACATTGCTGTAGTCGGCTCGACGGGCTCGGGTAAGTCACACACTTTAGCCACCATCATCCAGAAAGCCGTATCAGAAAAAGCCGGGGACTTCTCGCTCAACAATTCACATGTAATAATTTTTGACATACATTCAGAGTACAAATCAGCATTCCCTCACGCAAACCATATAGACATATCCAATCTTGTTTTGCCATATTGGATGCTAAACAGCGAAGAACTTGAGGAATTTTTTCTCGACACCGAAGCTAATGACCACAATCAAAGAAATATCTTCAAAGAAGCGATCATCAAAGATCGCCGAGCAAAATTTGGCGGATCGGAATCGGAAAAGCAAAAGATTCATTTAGACACGCCAATTTTATTTGATATAAATGAAGTTCTTGCATATGCAATCTCAAAGAATGGAGAGATGATCGATTCAGGAGAAGTTTACGCGGCTAGCAATAAAGAGAAGGCAGGGCAGCCAAAGTACACTCAAGGCAGTCTTTATGGAAAACTGACAAACTTTGTAAATCGCCTTGAGAACAAAGTTAATGATAGTAGGCTTGAATTTTTCTTGGGGGAAAAATCCAAAAGTGTTACTTTTGAGGACACTCTCCAGAAGCTTCTCGGATATCCGTCACCAAATGCGTCTAACGTTACAGTTATTGATCTCAGCGGGGTCCCTTTTGAGGTCCTGAGCATTACAGTCTCGCTCATATCTCGCTTGGTATTTGAACATGGCTACATATATAAGCGTCTACGCTGCGCTAACAACCCCAGCGAGAAGATCAACAACGATGCGCCTATCCTCTTGGTCTATGAGGAAGCACACAAATATGTGCCAAATAGCGAGCTATCCAAGTATCGTTCATCCAAAATATCCATCGAGCGGATCGCTAAGGAGGGCCGGAAGTATGGGGTTACTCTATTGCTCGCAAGCCAACGTCCCTCCGAGATATCCGAGACCATCTTCTCTCAATGCAGCAACTTCATCGCTATGCGCCTTACCAATCCAGCGGACCAAGGCTATGTGGAGAAATTGCTTCCAGACTCTCTCGGTTCACTCATCGACAAGATGACATCCTTCCGCCAGGGCGAAGCTCTACTGGTTGGAGAGTCAATTATTCTTCCGTCGATAGTTCAGATCGACCCTTGCACTGAAGCCCCCTCTTCCAACGATATTCCGTACTGGCAGCTTTGGAAGGAGGAGTGGAAAGACATGGACTTTGCCGCAATAAAAGCAGAGTGGTATAAGTAGCAGTAGGCATTCCTTTTTGCCGTTGCGACTAGAAGCTTAGATCCGGTCAGCCCCGCTTCTTCGGCGCGGGCTTGCCAGGGTGTGCAGAGTCAAGCGCCTTGCCGACCGCGCGCCGCTGCTACAGTTGGCCGATGGCCGCATCGGCGTCGACCGTGCGGCCGGCGTCGATGTCGGCCAAGCCGCGCTTCGCGTCATCCAGCAAAAGCAGGTGGATGCGCTCGCGCTTGAGCCGGTGGTAGTCGTCCAGCCGGTCGGCATCGATCAGCTCGGCGTCGCTCTCGCCCTTGTTGGTGATGATGTTCTCGGCTCCGGCGTTTGCCTGGTCGGCTAGTTCGGAAAGATTGGCGCATGCCAGGGTTGAAGGCTGCACGTTGGTGACGGAAGAACCCGTTGGTACCAGCCGCTTGATCCGCTCCGGAAAGTCACCAAGCAAGCGATGCGCCTCTTCCAGTTCGTAGTCCGCCTGCAGACTCAGCCAAAAGCGTTCGGTCGTGCCCAACGCCGCAGCCAGGCGCACGGCGGTGTCTGCGGTGATGCCTCGCTTGCCCAGCACGATCTCGTTGATCCGGCGCGGCGGCACGCCGGTGACGCGGGCAAGTGCGTTCTGACTAATGCCCAGCGGGACGAGGAACTCGTCGCGCAGCACGTCGCCAGGATGGATGTTGGGCAAGGAGGCCATGACGGGATGCCTGAATTGGTGGGTCGGCGATGGCGACCTCATCCAGAGACCATAACGGCGCCCGTCATACGACGCAATCCGTTACGGCGTTGCGCAAGGCCCCTCTGCTCAAGTGTTGGAAGCACGCCAATAACGCGACGCGGCGGCGGATTGGGGCGAGCCTGCGCACGATGGGGAATTCCTCCCCATTCTTGACCTCCCATACATCCAACCCATCGCATCCTCGCCCCGATTCCAACACCGGAGGCGGGGACATGACGAAGTGGATGGGGGCGGCGCTGGCCGCGGCGATGCTGGTGACCGGCTGCGCCCGGGTGGAGGGCGAGAAGTTCGTCGGCCACTGGGTCAACGTGGAGTCGAAGGACGACACGATCGACATCGAGCGCAACGGGGAGTCGTTCATGGTGCGCAACACCACCCCGCGCTTCTTCACCCGCAAGCCCAAGACCGAGAGCTACCCGGCCATCTACAAGGACGGCGTGCTGCAGGTGACCAACGACGGCGAGACGGTGAACTTCGCCATCGACGAGGCCGATGGGCACCTCAACACCGGCAGCGACGAGTACCAGCGGGTTCCGGCCAAGTAGTCGCGCGACGTCGAGCCCGGACCCCGGGCTCGCCTGGCCTGCGCGCATCGGAAGGTTGCTGCGGGCCCGGCAGTTCGCCGGTTCCCGGGACGCCGCTTCGCTTACTCGCCAGTGGGACCCTTGGTCCGCGTGGATCGGCGCTTATCGCTCTCGAGCGCTTTCAGCTTGCGCGTTGCCTCTTCGAAATCGCGCTCTACCGGCGACGGTTCTTCCAACGTGCGCTGTCTGTAGCGGGCGAACTCGGCCTTGGAAAATTCCAGCGCCTGCTCGCGGCCGATGCGGCCGGCATGCGTCAGCACGTCGCGGTCGCTCAGGCGCAGGAAGTCGTCCAGCTTGGCGATCCATGCGGCCATGGTCATCGGCCTGCGGTTCATGGCCTGCAACTCGGCGAACTCCAGGTAGGCGGTGACGATGCGGTTCAGTGCCCCCAGCTCCTCCGCGTTCAAGTAGCTCTTGGCGACGACCGCATCGGACGCGCGCGGCGCGGCGCCCACCCAGTTGGTCATGCCGCTGTGCGGCTTGCTGGCGTCGGCGCGCTCCATGAGCAGTTCGGCGGCGGTGTGGCCATGGGCCGCCCAGTGCATCTTGTTCTGCACAGTGGCGAAGAAACGCTGGCTGGCCTCGGCCGACGGGTCGTAATCCACGCTGGTGGCGTAGATGTCCAGCACCTTGCGCCAGAACAGCTTCTCCGACGAGCGAATGTCGCGGATGCGGCCCAGCAGTTCTTCGAAATAGCCATCGTCAGGCCCGCGCTTGAGCCGTTCGTCGTCCAGCGCAAAGCCCTTGATCAGGTACTCGGACAGCCGCGCCGTCGCCCACTGGCGGAACTGGGTGCCGCGCGCGGAGCGGACCCGGTAGCCGACGGCGAGGATGGCGTCGAGGTTGTAGTGGTCGAGGGTGCGGCGCACTTGGCGGCTACCTTCGGCTTGAACTATCCGGAGTTTCCGGACAGTTCGTTCAGCTTCGACTTCCCCCTCTGCATAGATGTTCTGCAAATGCTCGCTGATGGTCTTGACCGAGACCTGATACAGCTCCGCGATCTGCGCCTGCGTCAACCACACCGACTCGCCTTCCAGCCGCACCTGGATGCGCGTCTGCGCATCCTCGCTGCGATACAGGATCAATTCCGAGGTGGGGGCGTCCTTGTCGTCGTTACGCATGCCAGCTCCTGACGCGGCTCGTCAAAACAGCGCGCCCTGGATCGGCGTGCTGGGTAGTTCGGGAAGGATATCGGCTGCAGGCCGCATCGGCTGCGACTGTGGCTGCTGCTCCCCACCCAACCGCCACGCCAACCCCGAGATCCGCGCCGCGTGCCGGGCGAGCGCGGCGCGCAGCACCGGTTCGCTGGCGGCGATGTGCAGCGCGCGGCGGGCGCGGGTGATGCCGGTGTAGACCAGTTCGCGGCTGAGCACGCGGGCGTCGCGGGCCGGCAACTGCAGCCAGACTTCCTCGAATTCGCTGCCCTGGGCCTTGTGCACGGTCATGGCGAAGGCGCTTTCGTGCGCGGGCAGTGCGGCCGGGTGGAAGCCGCGGACTTGGCCGTCGCCGGCGCCGTCGAACCAGGCGACCAGGGTGCCCTGTGCGTCCTTCAGGCAGATGCCGACGTCGCCGTTGAACAGGCCGTGGCGGTAGCTGTTCTCGGTGATGAGCAGCAGGCGGCCGTGGAACCAGGGCGCGGCGGCGCCGAGGCGGCGCGCGCCGCTGGCGGTCTCGGCCAGCAGTTGTTCGATGCGCGCGTTGAGTCCGCGCGCGCCCTGCGGACCGGCGCGCACGGCGGTGAGCAGGCGCAGGCGCGCGGCGGCGCGCAGGGCTTGCGCCGGATCGTCGGTGTCGCCGAGGGCACGCCAGTGCGCGAGCAGGGCGTCGCCGCCGGCGGCGAGCGCGTCGTCGACGCCGTCGTGGAAGTGCACGCCGGCGAGTTGGCCGTCGCGCAGCAGGCGCAGGGCGCCGTCGGCGTCGCCGCTGCGCACGGCGTCGGCCAGCGGCGCCAGAGCGAAGTCCTGGGCCTGGCGGTAGCCGCGCAGCAGGTGCACGCGGTGCCCGGCCAGGCCGCCCTGGTCGTGCGCGACCGCGCTGTGGCCGAGCAGCGGTTGCAGCGCCTGCGCGTCGTCGGGCTGTAGCGCGTCGCCGTGGCCGGCGGCCTGCAGGATCGCGGCGAGCACGTCGCCGGCCTCGACCGAGGGCAACTGGTCGGCGTCGCCGAGCAGGATCAGTTGCGCGCCGTCGGCCACGGCGTCGACCAGCTTGCACATCAGCGGCAGGTCGACCATGGAGGCTTCGTCGATCACGATCAGGTCGAACGGCAACGGGTTGTCGGCGTCGTGGCGGAAGCGCGGCAGGTCGGGAATGACGCCGAGCAGGCGATGCAGGGTGCTGGCGCCGGCCGGCAGGGCCTCGGCCAGGGTCGGGTCGACGCCGTCGGCGAGTGCGCGCGCCACCGCGGCGCGCAGGCTCTCGGCCATGCGTTCGGCGGCGCGGCCGGTGGGCGCGGCCAGGGCGATGCGCGGCGGCGGCAGGCCGGCGGCGCGTGCCTGGGCGAGGCGCAGCAGCAGCAGGCGGGCGATGGTGGTGGTCTTGCCGGTGCCGGGGCCGCCGGTGACCAGCAGCAGGGCGCGGCGCAGGGCGAGGGCGGCGGCTTGGGCTTGGCGGTCGGATGGATCGTTGGCAGTCGTACCCTCACCCGCCCTGCGGGCACCCTCTCCCGGGGGGAGAGGGAAGAGCTGGGCGAACAGGGGTGCGAGGGCGGCTAGGTCGCTATGCGGCAGCGGCTGTGCGGCGAGGCGACGCAGGCCCAGGGCCAGGCGTCGTTCGTATTCGCGGTAGCGGCGCAGGTAGAGCAGGCCGTGTTCGAGTACGAGTGGGCAGTCGGGGCTGGCCGGGTCTTCGGCGGCGGGTTGTGCGACCCAGCGCGAGGCGGCCAGGGCGCGGGTCCAGTCGTCTGCGGTGGGCAGCGTGGGGGCGGCGCCGTCGCGGCTGTCGAGCAGGAGGCTGGCGCGTGCCGGGTCGAGGCCGGCGTGGCCGCTGGCCACTGCCAGCGAGGCCAGGGCGGCGCCGGCCAGGACCAGGTCGGGGGTGTTCGGGTCGAGGCGGCTCAGGCTGTGCGCGAAGGCGTGGTCCAGCGTGCGCAAGGTGCCGGTGCGGTAGAGGGTGGCGAGGAGGTTGGATTGGCTCACGGGGTGGGGGCTCCGTGGGCGGACGTACCCTCACCCCAACCCCTCTCTCCCACGGGGACTTCCTGCGGTCGCCGGGGGGAGAGGGGCTCAAGCGGGGCGCCGGCGAAGAGGGCGTCGACGCCTTCGATCAGGTCCGGGTCGAAGCGCCAGGCGTGCACGCCCGGCGATGGGTCGCGGGCGGCGTCCAGGCCGCGACAGAACAGGTAGCGCACGCCGCCGAAGTCGCGGGCGTAGTCGTAGGCACCGCCCAGGCGGAAGCGCAGCCAGCGGTGCAGGGCCACGGTGTAGATCAGCGCCTGCAAGGTGTATTCGCTGTGCGCCATCGCCCGCGCCAGGGCGTCGGGGTCGTAGCCCGGCAGGCGGTTGGACTTGTAGTCGAGCACGTACCAGCGGCCGTCGTGCTGGTAGGTGAGGTCGATCAGGCCGGTCATCAGTCCCTCCAGGCGCTGCCGCGCGCCGAACGCCTGGCGCTCGCCGGCCACGCCGAAGCGGTGCAGCAGCGCCAGCAATGCGTCCACGCGCGTCGGGCGCATGGCGAAGTGGAATTCCATTTCGTTGCGCCGCTGCTCTTCCGGCACCGCAGCCAGGCAGGTACCTTCGGGTAACGCCACGGTGAGGGTGTTGCCGACCAGGGCGGTGAGCATGGCGGTGCCGTCTTCCAGTTCGTCCTCGGCATAGCCGCCGCGTTGCAGCGCTTCGACGATGGCGGTGGCCTGCCCCGCTGGCGCCGGCTGGCCCGGGTGCCAGTCGCGCCAGGCGGCGAAGTCGCAGCGCTCGAACACGTCGTGCATGGCCACGCCGAAGCGGTTGCCGACGAAGCGACGGTCGACCATGTCCACTTCCACCGCGGCGCTGACCGGCTCGCTGGCGGCGGGTTCGTCGCTGCCGCCGCTGCTGGGCACGGTGGCGCTGGCCATCGGGTCGCTGCCGGCATCGGCATTGGCGAGCTGGGTGAAGCTGTACACCCACCACTCCGGCAGCACGCGCCGCTGCGGCACGCGCGCCGGCGGCACCGGCGGCGCCGGCTCGGGCGGCAGGCGCGGCAACTGCGCCGGCGGCGGGGTGCTGTCGATGGCGATGGCGCCGGGAGCAGCGGCGGCCTGCAAGGCATCGAGATCGCGCAGCATCGGTGCCAACGCGGTGCGCTCGTGCTGCGGGAAGGCGCCGGTGGCGGTCCACAGTGCGTGTTCGGCGCGGGTCAGGCCGACGTAGAGCAGGCGCGCGTCCTCGGCGCGCTGCTCTTGTTTCCACGCGGCCTCAGCGGTGTCCCAGGCCGGGTCGGACTCGCCGCCGCTGCGGCTGGTGTTCCACTGCAACTGGCGCCCACCCTGCGGCGCCGGCACCACGCAGTGGCGCCCGGGGCTGCGCTCGCTGCGGCCGATGCCGGCGTACGGCAGGAACACCAGCGGATACTCCAGGCCCTTGCTCTTGTGCAGGGTGACGATCTGCACGCGGCGTGCGTCCGACTCCAGCCGCAGTTGCTGCGCTTCGTCGCTGTCGTCGGCATTGGCGATGCGCCGCGCCAGCCAGTCGACCAGGCCATGCGGGCCGAGCGCGCGGGTGTCGGCTTCCTGCAGCAGTTCGGCCAGTTGCAGGTAGTTGGTGAGGCGGCGCTCGCCATCGACCAATGCCAGCAGGCGCTGCCCGTGTGCGGCGCCGAGGTCGCCGATCAGGGCTAGCGGTCCGCCGCGCTGCCAGCGCTCGCGCCAGTCCAGCGCCTGTTGCTGCCAGCGGCGGTGGCGCTCGCCGTCGTGGTCGAGTGCGGCGATGGCCGCGGCGTCCTCGCCGATCAGCACGGTGGCCAGTGCCGCGCGCAAACGGCCGTCGTCGCCGGGATCGAGCAGCGCCTGCAGCAGGGCCAACAGCTCCAGCGCCTCGTCGGTGGCGAACAGGCTGCGGCGACCGGCGGCGACCGCGGGAATGCCGGCGGCGGCAAGCGCCTGCTGGATGCGCGTGGCCTCGCCATGGCTGCGCACCAGCACGGCGATGTCGCCGGCCTGCACAGGGCGGCCGAGCAAGCTCGCGCGGCCGTCGCGCGCATCGGCCAGCCAGCCGCGGATCGCCGCCACGCAGGCGGCGGTGCACAACTCGCGGGCGCGACCGGCGCTCCACGGCTTGGGCTTGCCCGGCGCCTTGGCGGTGGCCGGTGGCGGCGGCGGTTCCGGTGCGCGCCACACGGTCAGCGCCGGGGCCGGCACGCCGCCGCGTTGCAGGTCGGCATCGCCGCGCTTGCTGCCCGGCTGCACCGGGTGGAAGGCGATGCCGTCGGTGAGGAAGGCCTCGGCGTAGCCGGCCTGCGCGTACAGCGCGTCGATCGCCGCCAGCAGCGCCGGGCGCGAGCGGAAGTTGTGCGCCAGCGGCGGCGCGCGTTCGGCGTCCGCGGCGGCGGCCAGGTAGGTGCGCACGTCGCCGCCGCGGAAGCCGTAGATGGCCTGCTTGGGATCGCCGATCAGGGCGAGCAGCGGCGGCAGCGTGTCGTCCGGCGCGGGCAGCGAGGGCGCGATCGCCGCGTCGTCCTGCGCCGCAGCGGGATTGGCCGTGTCCGGGGCGAACACCTTGCGGAAGATCGTCCACTGACGGTCGTCGGTGTCCTGGAATTCGTCGACCAGGGCCACCGCGTACTGCGCGCGCAGCCGCTGCGCCAGAGCGGCGCCGTGCGGGCCTTCCAGCGCGCGCGCCACGCCCTCGACCAGGTCGTCGTAGGTCTGCACGCGGCGCTGGCGCTTGAGATGGGCCAGCCGCTCCGCCGCGTCGGCGCGCAACGCGTGCAGCAGGCAGATGCGGCGTTGCGTGCGCCACTGCGCCAGTTGCGCCAACGCGGCGAGGTAGCCGTCAATGGCGTGGCCCAGCGGCGAGGCCGGGGTGCGCTCGGCGTGCTTCTTGTTGGTGCCGGCGATCAGTTCGGCGGCGGTGAGCTTGATCAGCTTCGGATGCGGTGGCGCGTCCGCGGTCGGTGCCGCGGCGAAGGCGTCCAGCCAGTGCCACAGCGCGGTCAGCCAGTCGGACTTGTAGCTGACCTTGCTCAGCACGCCGGCATCCATCGCCGCGGCGATCGCTTCGAAACAGGCGGTGCCGTGCGTGCGGAACGCCTCGGCCAGCGCCACGCCGGCGCGCTGCGCGGCCTGCTGCAACACGGCGCCGTCCTCGGCGGAAAAGACCGGCGCGGCCGGCAACAGCGTCGGATGCCGCACCAGTTCACGCAGATCGGTGGCCATGCCGTCCGGTCCGCCCGGCCACAGCGCCACCAGGTCCTCGGCCATCGCCGGATCGGCGGCGCGTTGCCGCCACAGGTCGGCGGCGACATCGCGCAGCAGTTCGCGGTCGTCGGTGAGCAGTTGCGGCGCGGCGAAGGCCTGGCCGCTTTCCAGCGCGTGCTCGCGCAGCACGCGCGCGCAGAAGCCGTGGATGGTGAAGATGGCGGCGAGGTCGATGTCCTCGGCGGCCTGCTGCAGGCGGCGGCGCAGGGCCGCTGGGGTTTCGGTGCTGGCGGCCAGGTGCGCGGCGAGGATGGCGCGGGTGAGGGCGACGTCGGGTGGGTCTTGGTGCGGGGTTGGCTGCGATGGGTCGGTCGCGAGGTCGGTCGCGGCTAATCCCGAAAAGGGGACAAGAGCCGCTCCTACGAGGTCCGGGGCAGCATCCGGCACCAGGCTGGCCGCCAGCGCCAGGCGCTCGCGGATGCGCCGGCGCAGTTCCTGGGTGGCGGCCTCGGTGAACGTGACGGCGAGGATCTGGCCCAGACGCAGGCCGCGTTCGACCACCAGGCGGGTGAACAAGGTGGCCAGGGTGAAGGTCTTGCCGGTGCCGGCGCTGGCCTCGATCAGGCGCACGCCGTGCAGCGGCAGCTGCAGGTAGGGGTCGCGGTCGGGTGCGGCGTTCATTCGGCGTCTTCCTGGGTGCCGCGCCAGCGCTGCCAGCTCTCGCTCAGTCGGTCGGGATCGAGTGCGGGGCCGGCGTCGCCCAGTTCGAGCAGGCCGAACACGCGCTGGCTGGTGGCGGCGAAGTCGGCGAAGCGCTGCGCATCGGCGAACGGGTCGCGGCCGCGGCCGACCAGGCGCAGTTCCGGGCTGTCCGCCTCGCTCCAGCCGAAGCTGGCCTGCCATTGCGCGGCAGCGTCCTTGATCGCCTTGTCGAGATCGCCGGCGCGCGCGGCCTGGTAGTACTTCCAGCTGCTGTACGGCGCGAACGCCAGCGGCGCCTGCCGGCCATGCCGGTACAGCTGCAGCAGTTCGCCCAGCGCCTGCTGCGCCTGCGCGGCGGGCAGCGGCTCGCGATCCATCGGATGCGGGCCGAGGCTGTCGTCGTGGTCGAAGAAACGCACGTAGGGCGCGCGTTCGCCGGCGGCGCGCAGCAGCAGCCATTCCAGGCCGTGGCGGATCGCGCTGCGCCCGCTCAAGGCGCCCACCTGCACGCGTGCCACGCCGGGCGCGTACCAACCCGGCAGGCGGCCATGCAGCGCGGTGCCGTCGAGGTCCACCTGCAGCCGCGGCGCCAGCGGCGCGTCGTCGCCACCGCGCCACTGCCGGAACGCCTCGGCGTACGGGCGCAACTGGCGCACGCGCTCGTCGAGCTGGCGCCGGCCCAGCGGCCCGGACGGCAGCAACGCGCGGGCGCGCAGGCGTTCGTACAGGGCCTCGGTGTCCTCGCGCAGCACCGCCTCGAACACCTGCTGCTGCAGGCCGTACTGATCGAGCCCGCGGCTGGGCGCCAGCAATGGTTCCAGATCGCTGTCGGCCTGTGCCGGATCGGGCAGGCGCAGGCCCAGGCGCTGGCGCAGGAACTGCCCGGCCGGATCGACCAGCAGCCGGCGCAGGTCGTCGATGGACAGTTGCGCCGGCAGCGCGTCGTCGGCCGCGGCCGGCAGCGCGTCGATCCACGGCGCCAGCGGCTGGCGCTGGCCGACCAGGCTGTCCACCGCCGGCCGCCATTGCCGGCGGTAGCTGAACCGGCGCGGATCGGCGTCCTCCGCACCGGTGGCGCCGAACGCGGCGGCGGCGAACGGCTGCAGCGGATGCCGCACCACCAGCGCGGCGGCGGCGGCCGGGTCGGCATGGTACTGGGCTGCGCAGGCCAGCAGTTCGCCGACCAGCGGCGAGGGTTCGCGCACGCTGCCGTCGCGCGCGTCGGCGCCCAGGTAGCTCAGGTAGAACACCTCCTGCGCCGAGGCGAACAGCTGCAGGAACAGGAAGCGGTCGTCCTCGCGCGTCGAACGGTCGCCGTGGCGGCGGCGCGTGGTGCCCAGTTCGGCGGTGAGGCGGTTGAGCCCGGCGGCCGGATCGCGGCGCGGGAAGTCGCCATCATTCATGCCCAGCAGGCAGATGACCCGGAACGGCAGCAGCCGCATCGGCACCATGCGGCCGAAGCTGATGCCGCCGGTGAGCAGCGGCGCGCGCGTGTCCGATTCGCCCAGCACCGCGGCGAAGTGCGCGCGGACCACTTCGGCCGGCACCGCGTCGGCGTAGTCGGCGCGGGCGGCGTCGCGGGCGAACTGGTCGATCAGCGCGCGCAAGCGCTCCAGCGCGCGCTGCTGGCGCGGTGCCGACGGACTCTGCGGCAGCAGCGCCTCGAGCAGGCCCAGCAGCACTTCGCGCCACTGCACCGGCGGCATCGGCTCGGCCAGCGCGGCCTGGTGGCGATCGAGCACGCGCAGCAGGCGCAGCAGCGTGTCCAGCGCGGCCAGCGCGCTGCCTTCCAGCTGCGGCCACGGCGCCACGCCGTCGATGTCGTCCTCGGCGCCGCTGGCGTGGCCGAGCAGCAGCCGGTCCAGGGCGAAGCGCCAGGTGTAGGCGTCGTCGGCCGGCGCCTGGTGGCGCTGCCGGTGCGCTGCGTCCAGGCCCCAGCGCGCGCCGGCGGCGTGCAGCCAGGCGCGCAGACGTTCCAGCCCGGCCTCGTCCAGCCCGGCGGCCTCGGCGATCGGCGCGCTGGCGAGCAGGTCCAGGATCTCGTGCAGGCCGAAGCGTGCGATCGGCAGGCCGAGCAGCGCGAGGAACACCTCGGCCAGCGGCTCGCTGGCCAGCGGGCTGGCGTCGGCCAGCGCATAGGGCAAGGCGTCGTCGCCGGCGTGGCCGCCGAACACCGCGTCCAGATACGGCACGTAGGGATCGATGTCCGGCGACAGCACCGCGATCTCGCGCGGCTGCAGCGGCGGCTCGAAGCGCGGGTCGTCCAGCAGCGCCCGCAGTTGGTCGTGCAGTACCTGCAGTTCGCGCAGGCGGGTGTGGCAGGCATGCACCTGCAGGCTGGGATCGTGCGGGTCCACCGCGGCCAGCGGCGCCGGCCGCGCCGGCGCGCGGCGATGGAACAGATCGCTCTGCATGCGCCGCAGCAGGCTGTCGCCGAGGCCGCCCTCGGCCAGCGCGCGCCGGCCCGACTCCAGCGGATCGGCATAGACCGCGATCTCGGCCAGCGGATGCACCACCTCGTAGTCGCCGATCAGCGCCATGAAATCGCGCCCGGCCGCGCCCCAGGCCTGCAGCAATGGGTTCTCCTGCACGTGGTCGGCGAACAGGTCCACCGCCCCGCCCTCGCGGCGGCGCTGCCACAGCGTCTGCAGATCGCCCCAGTAGCCCTGCGCCGGCGTCGGCAGGTAAAAGTGCAGCGTGCCGGCGCGCGCCTGCGTGGCCAGCACGCGCAGCACATCCGGAGAGATGTTGAGCACGGCGAAGGCGAACAAGCGCCGCGGCAGGCCCTGCGGTAACGGCCCGTCCGGGCGCGCGTAGCGGTCCAGGTACTGGCCGATGCGGCGTGCGCGGTAGGCGCGGCCCGTGGCGATGCGCCGCCACAGCCGCGCCTGCGGATCGTCCGGGTCGGCGCCGCCTTCCCAGCGCAGCAGCCAGTCGCGACGCCAGGCCTGGTACTTCTCGAACACGTTGCTCAGCTCGCCGGCCAGGCTCCACGGCTTGAGCGCATCGCCATCGGCCAGATAGCCGGCCAGCGGCGCCAGCGCCGCATCGCTGCCCAGGTCGCCCTGCAGTGCCGCGTACAGGCGCCAGTGCATGGTCGCCATGTCCAGGTCGTCGGCCGCGGCACCGAGATTGCGCTCCAGCGCGCGCGCGACGAATTCGCCGGGAGTCAGGAATTCCAGGTTCGCCGCCACCCCGTGCACCGCGGCCAGGGTCGATTGCAGCCAGCGCCGCATCGCCACCTGCGGGATCAGCACCACCTCCGGCGCCAGCAAGGGCTGCCCCGGCGACGGCCGGCGCAGTTCTTCGGCAAGCAGGGCGGCCAGGGTATCCAGCGCGTTGGACGGATACAGCCGGAAATCGGGCGCGGACGGGGCAGGCATGTGCCGGGCATTGTGCCGGATGCGGGCAGGCGGCGCTGTTTCCTTCTCCCACTGGGAGAAGGTGCTCCGCAGGGCCGGATGAGGGTGCGGGCGCAGCCTCGTGTACCCGAACATCGCGCGTCGCTTCGCGCCGGACCCTCACCCCAACCCCTCTCCCGGGGGGAGAGGGGCTAGCCGCTCCCTTCTCCCACTGGGAGAAGGTGCCCCGAAGGGGCGGATGAGGGTACGGGCGCAGCCTCGTGCACCCAAACATCGCGAGACGCTTCGCGCCGGACCCTCACCCCACCCCCTCTCCCGGAGGGGAGAGGGGCTAGCCCTTCCCTTCTCCCACCGGGAGAAGGTGGCCCGAAGGGCCGGATGAGGGTACGGGCCCAGCCTCGCGCACCCACACATCGCGAGTCGCTTCACGCCGGACCCTCACCCCAACCCATCTCCCGGGGGGAGAGGAGCTAGCCGCTCCCTTCTCCCCTCGGGAGAAGGTGGCCCGAAGGGCCGGATGAGGGTACGGGCGCCAGCCTGGTGCACCCAAACATCGCGCGTCGCTGCGCGTTGGACCCTCACCCCAACCCCTCTCCCGGGGGGAGAGGGGCTCAAAGCGTCAGTACTTCTTCTCGACGTTGAACATCCAGGTCTGGTCGCTGCCGCTGTCGCCGTCGGTCACGCCGCGGTATTCCACGCGCGTGGACAAGCCCTGGTCGGTGCTGAACACCACGCCGACGCCCAGCATCAGCCGGTTGCGGTCGTAGACACTCTGCCCGGTGCGGTACAGGGTGCCGCCGACGATGTCGGCATAGCCCAGCGTGGCGTCGCCACGGCCCTGGAAGTCGTGCTGGTACTCCAGCCGGAACTGCGGCGTCAGCCGTCCCCAGGACGTCTGCCTGCGCCATTCCAGACGCAAGCCGAGGTTGCCGGTGGTGGTGGCCACGTCCATGTCCTCGTAGCGCAGCGCATACGGCGCCATCGCCGCTTCGCTGTAGGCGTCCAGCGTGGCGCGCGCGGCATCCACCCGCGCGTACGGGGTGATCTGCCAATCGCCGCGCTGCAGATCGGCACCGGCCGACAGCGACGCGATCCACTGGTGGCCGCTGCGGTCGCCTTCGGCCAGGGCGCCGTTGTCGGTGACGTAGCGGCGCAGGTCGTAGGACAGCAACTGGTAGCCGACCAGGGTGTCGAAGAACAGCGTCTGGCCCGGGTGATAGCTGGCATACAGCGCCAGCGTGTACGCGGTCGACTTGCTGCGGCTGCCGTCGCGGCCGACATCGCTGTCGTCGCGGCCGAAGCCCACGCCCGCGCCCAATGCGAAGGACGAGGAGACGCGGTAATCGGCGCCCAGGCTCAGGCCATCGGTCTGGAAATCCACGCCGGCGCGCTGCGACTGCCTGTCCAGGCTGCCGGAGCGGATCGCACCACCCACCCACAGGCCCAGATCGCCTGCCGCAGTGGCATCGCGTGGTGCCGCCGACGCGGTGTCGGCGCCGCCGTCCATGGCGCCGTCGCGCAGGTCGCGGTTGGCCGGGTCGCACGCTTGCGCGTCCAGGTTGCGATCGCTCTGCAGCGTGCGGTCGCGCTGGCGGCACTGCGAGCTGGCCTGGAAGCTCACGCCGTTGTCGAAGCCGCGCGCACCCCGGTGGGTCGCCTCCAGGCGGCGCTGGAAGTTGTCGATCTGCGCCTTGGCGAAGCGCCGGGTCGACTCGGCCTGCGCGTCGATCAGACCACGCACCTGCGCATCCTGGGTCGGATCCCGGCGCGGCGCGATCACGAACACGATGTCCGCCGCGGCCGAGGTCGCGTATGCATTAGACAGGGTGAAGCGCACCGTGGCGTTGCCGGAGAAGGCCGGGTTCGGCACGAAGGTCAGTATGAAGCCCGGGCCGTCGTCCGCGGCCGCGGTCGGCACGCCGGCGGCCCTGGCGGCCGCGCGGGTGATCGTCGCGGTACCGGCGTTGGCCGGCAGCACCGCGACCACGGCGGCCGCCACGAACGGACCGCCGGTGGCGTCGCGGGTGACGTCCAGGGTCTGCGTCTGCCCGGTCACCGCCGGCACCGTCACCGACACCGCGATGGGGCGGGCGTTGACGGTGATGGTGACCACGGCCGGGGCCGAACTGCCGCCGGCGCCGATGGCGGTGTAGTGCACGCTGTCCACGCCCACGTAGCCCGGCGCCGGCGTGTACACCAGGCGCACGCCATCGACGGTCGCGGTGCCGTGGCTGGGCGCGGTGGCGATGGCGATGCTGTCGATGCTGCCGGTGTCGTTGCCGGTGACCGCCAGGGTCAGCGCGGTATCCACGAGGGTGGCGCCGGTGTCGTTCGCCGCCACCGGTGCCGGCACCGCCGAGGCGATGGTCAGGGTGTAGGCCTGCGTGGCCGAGAAGCCGTTGGCGTCGCTCACCTTGATGCTGAAGGCGAAGCTGCCGGCCGCGCTCGGCGTGCCGGACAGCACGCCCGCCGGGGTCAGGCTCAGCCCGGTCGGCAGCGCGCCGCTGACCACGCTGTAGCTGTACGGTGCGGTGCCGCCGCTGGTGCTCAGGGTCTGGTTGTACGCGGTGCCCGCGGTGCCGGCAGGCAAGGTCGGCTGCCCCGGAGTCAGGGTCGGCGCCGCGATGCTCAGCGTGTAGCTGCGGCTGGCCTGGCCGGGGACGCCGGCGGTGCTGTCGGTGACGGTGGCGGTGAAGACGAAACTGCCCGCCTGGGTCGGGGTACCGGACAGCACGCCGGCCGCGCTCAGGCTCAGCCCGGCCGGCAACGCGCCGGTAGCGAGGCTGTAACTGTAGGGCGCGGTACCGCCGGTGGCGCTGAGCGCCTGACTGTAGGCGCTGCCCGCGGTGCCGGCCGGCAGCGCCGGCGGCGACAGCGTCAGCGTCGGAGAGGCCACCGTCAGGGTGAACGCCTGCGCCGCAGTGAAGGCGTTGGCGTCGGTAACGCCCACGGTGAACGCGAAGTTGCCGGCCGTGGTCGGCGTACCGGACAGCACGCCGCCCGCGCTCAGGCTCATCCCGCTCGGCAAGGCGCCGGCATTGAGCACATAGCTGTACGGTGCGGTGCCGCCGCTGGTGCTCAGCGCCTGGCTGTAGCTGGCGTTGATCGCCGCTGCCGGCAACGTCGGCGGGGTGATGGCCAGGGTCGGCGAGGCGATGGACAGGGTGTAGGCGTGCGAGCCGCCGAAACTGCCGGCATCGGTGACGCCGACGACGAAGGTGAAACTGCCGGCCACGGTCGGGGTGCCGGATAGGACACCGGCACTGCTCAGGCTCAGGCCCGCAGGCAAGGCACCGGAGCTGAGCGCGTAGGTGTAGGGCGCCGTCCCGCCGCTGGTGCTCAACGTCTGGCTGTAGGCGGTGCCCGCGGTCCCGGACGGCAGGGTGGACGGGGCGACGGTCAAGGTCGGCGCCACGATCGCCAGCGTATAGCTGCGCGACGCCTGGCCCGGCGTTCCGGAGGTACTGTCGGTCGCGACCAGGGTGAAGCTGAAATTGCCGGTCACGGTGGGCGTGCCGCTGAGCGCACCGGTCGCACTGTTGACGGTCACGCCTGCCGGCAAGGCGCCGGCCGTGACGGCATAGGTGTACGGCGCGATGCCGCCGCTGGCCTGGGTGATCGCCGCGCTATAGGCCTGGCCGGCGGTGCCGTTTGGCAGGGTCGTCGCCGGCAGCGTCACGGTTGGCGCAGCCACCGTCAACGTATAGGCACGGCTACCACTGATGGGCGACGCGCCGCTGTCGGTCGCGGACACGGTGAAATTGAAGCTGCCGCTGCCGCTGGGCGTGCCGGTCAGCACGCCGGCGGAACTCAGCAGCATGCCCACCGGCAATGTGCCGGTGGTGATCGCGAAGCCATATGGCGCCGTCCCGCCACTGGCCGTCAAGGTCTGGCTGTAGCTGGTGCCGGCGGTGGCCGCCGGTAGCGACGTCGGCGAGATCGTCACCACCGCATCGTCGTTGAGGATCGTGCCGGTGGCGGTGGCGCGGGCGATGGTGGCGTTGCTGGCAGCGGACAGGGTCACCGTGAACGTCTCGTCCGGCTCGACGGTGGTGTCGCCGATGATCGTCACTGCGATGCTCTGCACGGTGGTGCCGGGCGCGAAGGCCAGCGGACCCGAGGTGGCGACATAGTCGCTGCCGGCAGTGGCGGTGCCGTCGGCGGTCCCGTAGTTGACCATGACGGTTTGGCCGCTGGCGGCGCTGAGGGTAACCGTGAACGTCGCCGTGGTGTTGCCGCTGTTGCCTTCGATGACGCTGACATCGCCGATCGAGAGCGACGGCTGCGCATCGTCGTTGACGATGGTGCCCTGGCCCTGTCCGTCGGCGACGGTGGCGCCGCTGACGTTGCTGACGTTGACGAAGAAGGTTTCGTCGGGTTCGTTGAGCGTGTCGCCGATCACCTGCACGGTGAAGGTGGCACTGCTGCTGCCGGCCGGAATGGTCAGCCCGTTCACGCTGGAGGAGATGTAGTCGGTGCCCGCGGTCGCGGTGCCGTTGGCGGTGGCGATGTCGAAGCTGACCCCGCCACTGCCGGCCGGCTGGCTGAGCGAGACGGTGAAGGTGAACGCGGTGTTGCCGGAATTGCCCTCGTTCTGCGACACGTCGTTGACCGACAGCGCCGGCTGGTCGTCGTTGAGGATGGTGCCGGTGGCGCTGGAGGGGTTGCCGATCGAGTAGCCGGTACCGTTGGCCACCTGGAAGATCACCGTCTCGTCCGGCTCCACAGTGGTATCGGTGACCGGGGTGACGCTGAAGCTGGCGGACGTCGCGTTGGCCGGCACCACGACGCTGCTGACCGCACCGGTGTAGTCGGTCCCGCTGGTGGCCGTGCCGCTGCGGGTCAGGTTCACCGTGGTCGCCGAACTGTTGGTCGAGCTCAGCGTCACCGTGTAGACGAAGGGCGTGCCGCTGTCCTCGTTGGCGCTGGACGGGGAGACCGTGATGCTGGCGGTGCGCGCTGGGGTGATGGTGATGTTGACGGTAATGGTGTTGCCAGCGCCGTCTTCGAGCGGAAACGTGTCGCTCGTGGCGCTGTCGCCATTGTGCGTGTAGGTGATGATCTGCGTTCCCTGCGCACCGCTCGGGCTGGGAACGACCAGCGTACCGTGAGGAGGCTGCACACCATTCCAGCCGACGCCGATGTCGTCTACGCCGGTGCCGTCGCAGGTGGTGACATCGATTTGCACCGAGCCGCCTTGGGCGACGGTGGCGTTCAACGTCGGGCAATACTGGGACGGCGCTGCTGCGGCCACGCCGGAGAACAACGTCGCCACCGTCAACAGAGTCAGCAACATCGACCAGCGCAATGCGATGCGCGCGCCACGGCGCGAACCGGTGCAATTCGTAGACATATTTTGATTCCCCCAAAACGCGCCACCCCATGGGCGCTGGCAGCCATCCTGGCGCCTCGGACTTCGCGGAACATCGGCCCAGCAAGCATCGGCCATGCGCGTCGCGCCGCTATTGGAACAACAAATTCGGCGCTGCGTAAAGCAACAAATGCATCACGTCTGTCTGGTTCAGCGAAATCGTCTCTTGCAAGTCGCCGAAGTCGTGATTAAGTAGTCCGGTGCCAGACACGAGGTCTGGCGCTATCCACTCCGGGGGGAGATCCGCATGAGCGAGTTCTTCATCGGTCAGATCATGCTGACCGGTTTCGCGTTTGCGCCGAAGTATTTTGCGCAGTGCAACGGGCAATTGCTGCCGATCAATCAGAACCAGGCCCTGTTCAGCCTGCTCAGCAACCGCTTCGGCGGCGACGGCAAGATCACGTTCGGCTTGCCCGACATGCGCGGGCGCACGCCGATGGGCTATGGACCGTCGGCCGATCCGGCGTGGCAGCCGGCTGCGATGCCGATGGGCCAGGCCGCCGGTGCGGAGACTGTGACGCTGGTGACGGAACAATTGCCGCCACATCTGCATTTGGTGGAGTGCACCAGCGCCGCAGGCAACAGCCGCAACCCGACTGGGCGCCTTTTCGCGAACAACGGCGCCACTACGGGAGCGGCGACATCGCTGTACGCTGCACCGGGAAGCATGGTTCCGCTCTCGCAAGCCACCGTCGGTACACAAGGCGGCGGCCAGGCGCATCCGAACGTGCAGCCGTACACCACGCTCAATTTCTGCATCGCGCTGTCCGGCATCTTCCCTTCGCGCAGCTAGGCGCATCCGCATTCGGGCGCACAGCGCGCATTGGTGCGCGTGGCGCCTCATCGACCAGGAAGCATCTCATGGGTACTCCCTTCATCGGCGAAATCCGCATGTTCGGCTTCGGCCGCACCCCTCTGGGCTGGCAGGCGTGCGACGGCACGCTGCTGCAGATCTCCGAATACGAACCGTTGTACCTGCTGCTCGGCACCGCCTACGGCGGCAATGGCACCAGCACCTTCGCGGTGCCGGATCTGCGCGGACGCCTGCCGATCCATCAGGGCCAGGGACCGGGACTCAGCAACTATGCCCTCGCCCAGAAGGCCGGCACCGAGACGGTGACGTTGACCGACCTGCAGATGCCTGCGCATACGCACGTCGCGCAGGCCACCACTGCAGCGGCGACAGCGACCGCGCCCTCAGGCCTGTTGCCTGGCGCGGTGAGCGGCGACGTCTTCTATCTCACCACCACTACTGGTGCCACTGTGCAAGCGATGTCCGGGCAAAGCACTTCGTTCGCCGGCGGCGACCAGCCGCACGACAACGTCATGCCGACGCTGACGGTGCAGTACTGCATCGCCACCACCGGCATCTTCCCGCAACAGGCCTGATCCCCCTGCGCCGCGCCGACCGGCTGCGGCCCGCATCCGCTCCATCGGAGGACTCCGCTCATGACCGAACCCTATCTCGGCGAAATCCAGCTGTTCGGCTTCGACTACAACCCCTATGGCTGGGCCTTTTGTAATGGCGCCGTGCTGCCGGTCGCCCAGAACACCGCCTTGTTCTCGCTGCTGGGCGCGGCCTATGGCGGCAATGGCACCACCACCTTCCAGTTGCCGAATTTCTCGGCACGCGCCGGCTGTCAGCAAGGTGCGGGGCCGGGCCTGACCCCGCACACGCTGGGGAGCAACTTCGGCTCGGCCTCGGTGAGCCTGCAGAGCACGCAGATCCCGCTGCACCAGCACGGCGTCAATTCGTTTTCGTTGTCTGACCAGACAAAGAAGAGCAGCGCGCCCGTCAGCGGCGCGGCACTGTCTTCACCTGGCAGCAGCAACGCGCGTCCATACAATGCCGTCGCGCCGGACAAACAGTTCTCCCCGACCATGCTGTTGCCCACCGGCACCGGCCAGCCGCACGAGAACCGCCAGCCGTATCTGGCGGTGAACTTCTGCATCGCGCTGCAGGGCGACTATCCGGCCTTCAACTGAGGCAGGCGCGATGTCGATCGCCGCGTCGCCCGGCTTCCCGCCGCGGGACGCCGGGCTCGCAGCGCCTGCGGCGCTGCGGGCTCGCGGCATCGCCTTGCGTCCGGCACGGGCAGAAGACTTACCCTGGCTACGCGACCTGTACGCCAGCACGCGGCGCGACGAACTGGCCGCAGTCCCCTGGCCGGAGCCAGCCAAGCGCGCCTTTCTCGACCAGCAGTTCGCCTTGCAGCATGCGCACTATCTGCAACACTTTCCCGGCGCGGACTTCCTGATCGTGGAAGACGCGCACGCGCGGCTGGGCCGGCTGTATCTGGACCGCAGCACGGATCCGCACGTCCTGGTCGATATCAGCCTGCTGCCGGACTGCCGCGGCCACGGCATCGGCGGCGCGCTGATCGCGCAGGCACAGGCGATCGCGCATGCGGATGGGCGCGCACTGACGCTGCACGTGCTGCATGCCAATCCCGCAGCGCAGCGGCTCTACGCGCGGCTGGGCTTCGTTGCCGGCGAGGCCGGCCAGACCCATCTGGCCATGCGCTGGGATGGCGCCGGCACGAAGCCGGACGCGCGCGTCAGTTGAACACCGCCTGATACAGGAAGCCGTCGCGTTCGCGCGCGACCGGCACCAGGAAGATGCCGATCTCGCCCAGGCGCGGATGGCGCATCTGGTAGGTCTGCTGCGGAAACAGAAACGCCGAGCCGTTGCGGAACAGCAGCGAGAACGGGGCGCGCCGCGCCGCGGGCGGCGTCGGCAGCGGCCGCGCTTCGACCAGCACGAATGCGACCTCGCCTTCGTTCAACTGCGCCGAGAACGTCTCGTTCACGCTTCCAGCGAAGTGTTCCAAGCTCAACAGCTCCATCCTTGACTCCAGGTGTGGTTCGGCACGGTCGCCATGCCGGCATCGTCGCGTGCCGTCGCGACGCGCACAAGCGCTGTGCGGGCATTTGTCCACACCGCCTTTTGTCCACCCCTCAAGTGCAGCTGCGAGGCGCTGGCGCGGTGGCGGCCATCCCGAGGCGATGCGGCGTCGCCGACGACCAATGCGCGGCCGCATGACACGCTGTTGCATGAACGGGGTGAAGCGGGCGCGCACACCGGCCCGCGCGGTGCCACAATACTGCACGGGCCAGTTCGGTTAAGTTCAGCCGAACGGATCGATCCTATGTTGTATTTTCGTTAAAGGTCGCGATGGCGTCTTCCGAATCCAATCTGGTGCAGTTGTCGGGCGTGCGCATCGACCGCGGCGGCCGGGCGATCCTGCGCGACGTCTCGCTGAGCGTGCCGCGCGGCAGCATCACCGCGGTGCTCGGCCCCTCCGGCAGCGGCAAGTCCACGCTGCTGGCGGCGCTGACCGGCGAACTGGAGCCGGCCGCGGGGACGCTGCAGGTGTTCGGCAAGCCGCTGCCGCGCGGCAGCCGTGCGCTGCGCGAGACGCGCAAGAGCATCGGCGTGCTGCTGCAGGGCAACGGCCTGCTGACCGACCTGAGCGTGGCCGAGAACGTGGCGCTGCCATTGCGCGCCCACACCCGCCTGCCCGAACCGGTGCTGCAGCGGCTGGTCGCATTGAAGCTGCACGCGGTGGGCCTGCTGGCCGCTGCCGACGCCTGGCCGCGCGAGCTGTCCGGCGGCATGGCGCGGCGCGTGGCGCTGGCGCGGGCACTGGCCCTGGACCCGCCGCTGATGATCTACGACGAACCCCTGACCGGGCTGGACCCGATCGCCTCCGGCGTGATCATGAGCCTGATCCAGCGCCTCAACCACACCCTGGGCCTGACCAGCATCATCGTCAGCCACCACGTCCACGAGACCCTGCCGATCTGCGACCAGGCCGTGGCCATCGCCAACGGCGGCGTGGTGTTCGCCGGCACCCCGCAGGAATTGCAGGCCAGCAGCGATCCGTTGCTGCAGCAGTTCCTGCACGGCCGTCCCGACGGCCCGATCCCGTTCGATGCGCCGCAGCGCGCGCGGAGCGCCGCCTGATGGCCATCGTTGCCCCGATCCGTTCCCTGGGCCGTGCCGGGCTGTTCTTCCTGACCGTGCTGCGCGGCTCGCTGCCGACCCGGGACCTGCTGGCCGAGCTGATCCGCGAGATCTACAAGGTCGGCGCGCGCTCGCTGCCGATCATCGCGGTGGGCGGCGCCTTCGTCGGCCTGGTGCTGACCCTGCAGGGCTACCGCACGCTGCAGACCTACGGGGCCTCCGATGCGTTGTCCACGCTGCTCGGCCTGTCGCTGTACCGCGAGCTGGCGCCGGTGCTGACCGCGCTGCTGTTCATCGGCCGCGCCGGCAGTTCCATCGCCGCCGAGCTCGGCCTGATGCGTGCGACCGACCAGATCAAGGCGCTGGAGCTGATGGCGATCGACCCGGTGGCCAAGGCGGTGGCGCCGCGCTTCTGGGCGGCGGTGCTGACCGTGCCGCTGCTGACCGGCATCTTCTGCTCGCTGGCGATCAGCGCCAGCTATTTCGAGGCGGTGGCGGCGCTCGGCCTGGACCGCGGCACGTTCTGGTCGGCGCTGTCGAGCAGCGTGGATTTCTGGGACGACTTCGGCGTGGCGATGCTGAAGTCGGCGGTGTTCGGCGGCACGGCGGCGCTGGTGGCGGCCTATGTCGGCTTCCATGCCGAGCCGACCATCGAGGGCACCTCGGTGGCCACCACCCGCGCCGTGGTCAACGCCTCGCTGCTGGTGCTGATGTTCAACTTCGTCATGTCGGCGCTGCTGTTCCGCTGAGCGGCGCCAACGCGGGACCGGCCGGCGACGGCAGGCTCCGCGGCAACATCCCGGTCGCGGCACTGGCGCCGCGGCCACGCTGAATCAACAAGGTAGACACGTTATGGCTCTCCGTGGTCCCCGTCTCGAGTTCGCCGTCGGCGCCTTCCTGCTGCTGGGCCTGGCCTCGCTGCTGGTGCTGGCGCTGGCTTCCACCAACCGCCAGTGGGGCTTCGGCGGCCACCGCTACGACCTGGTCGCGCGCTTCTCGCAGATCGGCCAGCTGCGTGCGCAGGCGCCGGTGAAGATCGGCGGCGTCATCATCGGCCAGGTCGCCAAGATCGACCTGGACCCGACCAAGTTCGACTCGGTGGTGACCCTGTCCATCGACGACAAGTACAAGGACCTGCCGGCCGACACTTCGGCGGCGATCCTGACCAGTGGCCTGCTGGGCGAGAGCTATGTCGGCCTGCAGCCCGGCGGCGACCCCGACACGCTCAAGCCCGGCCAGGAAATCGCCTTCACCCAGCCGGCGGTGGACCTGATCCAGCTGGTCGGCAAGTACATGTTCGGCGGCGGCAGCGCCGGCGGCGACAAGAACGCAACACCCGCTGCCGCACCCTCGGCCGACCCCACCACGCCCGCAACGGAACCCAAGCCATGACGATCAAACTGCTTTCCGCCGCTCTCGCCGCCGCGCTGGCCGTGGCCGCGCCTTCCGCCGCCCTGGCCCAGGCCGCCGCGCCGGCCGCCGCCGCCACCCAGGCCGGTTCGGCCAGCAAGGTGGTGCTGGAGAACAGCACGCGCATCCTGACCACGCTGGAACAGCGCCGCAGCGAGTTCAAGAGCAACCCGACCGCGCTGCGCCAGTTCATCGACAGCGAGATGAACAAGTCCTTCGATCGCGACTACGCCGCCCGCCTGGTGCTAGGCGTGCACGGCCGCGGCGCCTCCGACGCCGACGTCAAGCTGTTCGGCGACGCGATGGCCGACAACCTGATGCAGCGCTACGGCACCTCGCTGCTGACCTTCGAAGGCAAGCCGCAGGTGCGGGTGAAGTCGGAAACCCCGCTGCCCGGCGGCCGCGGCGTCAAGGTCTCCACCGAACTGCTGCGCAGCGGCGGCGACCCGGTGCCGGTGGACTACCTGCTGCGCAACACCGGCGCGGGCTGGAAGATCTTCGACGTGATGGTCGAGGGCGTGTCCTACGTGCAGACCTTCCGCAACCAGTTCGACACCCCGCTGCGCAACAAGTCGATCCCCGAGGTTGCGGCCGAGCTGCGCAACGGCACGCTGCAGGCGGCACCGGCGGGCAACAGTGGCAAGTGATGCGCCGCAGCTGCGCCGCGACGGCGACACGCTCGCGCTGAGCGGCGTGCTCGACCGTGCCGCGGCCACCGCGCTGTGGCCGGCAGCGCTGCGCGCGCTGCCGGGCGCACGCGCGCTGGACCTGCAGGGCGTCTCGCGGGTGGACAGCGCCGGCCTGGCGCTGCTCGCCGAACTTGCCGCGCGCCTGCGCGCCCAGGGCCAGGCCGAGGTCGCCATCCATGGCGCCCCGGCCGGCCTGACCGACCTGAGCGCCGCCTACCGGCTGGCCTCGACCCTGGACTTCCACTCTCCCCCTGCGGCGAGCTGACACATGAACGTGCTGCGTATCCTTACCTCCCTGACCCTGGCCGCCGCCCTGGGCGCCTGCGCTGGCGCGCCCAAGCGCACACCGCCACCGCCACCGCCGCCGGTGGCACAGACCGCGCCGGCCGCCGGCGACAGCGCCGCGGCTCCCGATGCGCACGCCGCGTCGGCGACCGCGGACAGCGCCACCGGCATGGACACCGGCGCCGCGCCGGCACCGGCAAGCGCGCCTGCGGCGATGCCGCCGGCGAGTGCTGCCCCGGGCGCCGCGTCGGCCAACGGCACGCCGACCTCGGCCGAGGACGACTACGCCGCGCTGTACGGCGGCGACCCGTACAACCCGGTCGCCGATCCGACCCTGCCGGAGGGCGTGCCTGCACCGCAGAGCTACGATCCGTGGGAGAAGTTCAACCGCAAGGTGCATGCCTTCAACAACGTGGTCGACCGTGGCGTGGCGCGGCCGCTGGCACGCGCCTACGTCAACGTGGTGCCGCGGCCGGTGCGGTTGGGCGTGACCAACTTCTTCGACAACCTCAGTTCGCCGCTGACCATGGTCAACCAGCTGCTGCAGGGCCGTCCGCTGCAGGCGGGGCAGACCCTGAGCCGGTTCCTGATCAACAGCACGCTGGGTATCGGCGGCATCTTCGACCCGGCCACCGACGCCAACCTGCCGCGGCGCAGCGAGGACTTCGGCCAGACCCTGGGTGTGTGGGGCTGGCGCCGCTCGCGTTACCTGGAACTGCCGTTGTTCGGCCCGCGCACGGTGCGCGATGCGTTCGGCCTGGTCGGCGACGCGCCGCTGTCGCCACTGCAGCAGATCGAGGAAGACCGAGTGCGCATCGGTCTGCAGGGCCTGCAGTTGGTCGACACGCGCGCGCAGTTGCTGTCGCTGGACAGTCTGCGCGACCAGGCGCCGGACGAGTACCAGTTGACCCGCGATGCGTGGCTGCAGCGCCGCAACTATCAGATCGAGAGCGACATGCGCGGGCACAAGCGTCAGGACGACGATCTGCCGGCCTATCTGCGCGAGGAAGAGACCAATCCGACGGTGCCGGTGGATGCGATGCCGGTCCCGGAGTGGCGCGGCGGTCGCTGAGTCGCCTGCACTTAGGCAGCACAGAAAACCCCGGCTTCGGCCGGGTTTTTTGTGTCCGAAGCTTTTGCCGCCATCGCCTGTGGGCGCAGCGCGATGTGCGGGATGAGCGCGCGGTTTGCAGTGGGTGATCGAGTGTCGCGGCGGACTACAGGGTGCAGCCGGCTTTGCTCCTGCTCCTGTTCCTGCTGTTGCTGTTGCTGTTGCTGTTGCTGTTGCAGTTGATTTACCGGGGTCCCCTCGGCGCGGCAGCCACGGCGGGGAAAAACCCGAAGGGCGGCGTACATGGATGTACGCCGTTCGCGGCAGGGGCAGGATGCCCCTTCCGCGAATCCCCGTCGTGGCTGCGAACCTGGAGCGCGAAGCGCGGAAGGCGCGCTGCGGGGTGTGCTTTCTTTTGGTTACTTTTCTTTGCACAAGCAAAGAAAAGTGACTCGCCGCAAGGCGAAAGCTTTGCTCTTGCTCTTGCTGATATGTTGGCAACCGCTAGCTCGTAGGAGTGGCTTCAGCCGCGGCAGGCATTGCGGATCATGTGGGTCGCGGCTGAAGCCGCTCCTAAAGTTCACTTCATCTGATATGTCATTCAACAGCAAAGGCTTTCGCCCTTTCGGGCGAGTTACTTTTCTTTGCTCGCGCAAAGAAAAGGTAACCAAAAGAAAGCGCGCCCTGCCTCGCGCCCTCCGCGCTGCGCGCTCCGGGTCCGCGTCCATCACGGGGATCCGCGGAAGGGGCTTGGCTGCTTCGCAGCCAAGTCCGGGGCAGTCGCCTCACGGCGCCAGCCCGCCCGCCGGGGCGAAGCAGTGCTTCGCCTTTTTCCGGCGAGCCCTGCCCTGCCGCGGACGGCGTACATCCATGTACGCCGCCCTTCGGGTTTTTCCCCGCGATGGCCGCCGCTTCGGAAGGGAACCCGGTAAATCAAAAGCCAGAGCAACAGCCAAAGCCAAGCAACAGCCAAGGCAACAGCAACGGCAAAGCAACGGCAACGGCAACGGCAACGGTTTCGATGCTGCACGCCTTGCGTAGGAGCGGTTCAGCCGCAACAAGCGACGCCGGCCAACGAGGACATCGATCACCTCTCCGGCTCGTTCACCAACTACCTAGACGCCGCAACACACCTTCAGCTCGTCCAAGCACAGCCAGATGGCGCCGCGCGCCGTTACGCCAGCGCCGCGTCGATCGCCGCGCGCAGGCGCGGATCCTCGGCGGTAACGTCCGGAGCGAAGCGCGCGCGGACCTGGCCGTCCCGGCCGACCAGGAACTTCTCGAAATTCCACAGCACGCCCGGCGCCGGATTCGGCTCGATGCCGTAACCGGCCAGCTTCTCGCGCATCGGGCCCTCGCCCTCGGTCTGCGGCTGCGCGGCGATCAGCGCGCGGTACAGCGGATGCGTGTCCTCGCCGGTAACCGCGATCTTGGAGAACATCGGGAAGGTCACGTCGTAGGTGAGCTGGCAGAACTGCTGGATCTCCGCCTCGCTGCCCGGCTCCTGGCCCTTGAAGTCGTTGGCCGGGAAACCGAGCACTTCCAGGCCGGCGGCCTGCTTCTCGCGGTACAGCGCTTCCAGGCCCGCGTACTGCGCGGTGAGGCCGCACTTGGAGGCGACGTTGACGATCAGCAACACCTTGCCCTCGAACGCGGCGAGGGTGGCCGGCTGGCCATCGATGCGGGTCAGCGGAATGGCGGTCAACGACTCGGACATGGGGCATTACCTCGATCGAAAGGGAGCGCCAGCATAGTCGCTGCCGGTGCGGCATGCGCATGCCGTGACCGCGTGACTCAGCGCACCGACAGCTAGCCTGTGCAGGCACGTAACACCCGCTTTTGCTGCGGATCATGTGATCCCACAGATACCGTCTTACCCCCTAGCAGGCAAGGCCCCTTTTCGGATCGAACGCCGTGCCCGATTTGAGAACCCCGTAGGCCAGGTGCAGGAGCTTGCGCATGGCGGCGCACACGATCTGCTTGCCGGTTTTGCCGCGTTCGCTCAGCCGCTGTTTCAGCGCCCGGATGATCGGGTTGTGGGTCATGGCCACCAGGGCCGGCATGAACAGGCCTGCGCGCAAGCGGGGCGAGCCGGTGCGCGAGATGCAGACGTGGCCTTTGCGCTCGCCCGACTCCTGCAGGCACGGATTCAGGCCCGCGAAGGCGGTCACCGCCGAGGCATCGGCGAAGCGCCTCACATCGCCAAGCTCGGCCAGCATCAAGGCCGCGCTGGTG
>NZ_JAXGGI010000020.1:0-61571 GCF_034105445.1 Xanthomonas sp. LF07-6 | reverse complement strand
GCGCACATCCATGTGCGCCGCCCTTCGGGTTTTTCCCCGGTCCATCCGCCGCTGCGGAAGGGAACCCGGTAAGTCAAAAGCCAAAGCAACGGCAACAGCAGAAACAACGGCAAATGCCAAAGCAACAGCAACAGCAACAGCAACAGCAACAGCAACAAGGCTGTCGCCTTTCTTAGCGCGAGAACACCCCCATCTCACAGCTTCGGCCAGCACCAAGCCACATGTGCGACCAGCGCACAATGGACAGAAGCAACGTTCAAGAGATAGCAGTGAAGCGTAAGACCGGACACTCACTGCGACCGGCCTGAAACACAGCACATCTACTCACAACAGGCGGTCGTGCGCCTCGCGAAGGACGTGAGCCTCCAGCAGGAATGTCCCACACATCAAGGACGGGGAAAGGAAGGCCGACAATCGGCTTTTCCGATTCCCCATTCCCAGTTCCCCACTCCCAGCCTACAGATCAAACCCCAGCAGCAACGGATCGTGATCGGAACTGCGCCACGGGCCGGGCAGATCGCGCTCGCGGTAACCGTCGCTGTCGGGCAGATCGGCGTTGACGTGCCATTCGGCGGCGCCGCGCAACCGCGCTGCCAGCGCCGGACTCAGCAACGCGTGGTCGAGCCGGCCGCTGAGGCCGCGGTAGACGAAGCTGTAGGGCTGCGCGACATGCGCCTCCTGCAGCGCATCGCGCCAGCCGGCGTCGCGCAGCAGGCGCAGCGGATCTTCCATCGCATAGGCGTTGAAATCACCGAGCAGCACGCTGGACGTGCTGCCGGTGCCGGTGGGATCGCTGCGCAGCCACGCATCGACGCGGCGCGCCGACTCGGTGCGGGTCGCGTTCCAGCAGCCCTGGCCGTCGCCGCGGTCGGCATCGGCGCCACCGGCTTCGCCGCAACCCTTCGACTTGAAGTGGTTGGCCACCACCACGAACGGCGCGCCGCTGCCGTGACGGAAGGCCTGCGCCAGCGGCACCCGGCTGTGCTCGGCGAACGGGCCGCCTTCCAGCATCGCCGGCTTGCCCACCGGGCTCACCCGCGAGGCGCGGTAGATCAGCCCGACCCGGATCGGGTTGTCGCCGGGGCCGCGCCCGGCGTCGACGAAGCGCCAGTCGCCGCCGCCGGCATTGAGCGCGTCGACCAGGCTGGCGATCGCCGAGGTCGGGCCGTAGCCGTCGTTCTCCAGTTCCATCAGTGCGGCGACGTCGGCCTGCAGCGGGCGGATCGTCGCCACCAGCTTGCGCAGCTGCGCCTGGAACTCGGCCGCCGTCCGCGCGCCGCGCAGGGTCGGGAACCCGCCGCCACGGCCGTCGCCGTTGAAGAAGTTCTCCAGGTTGAAGGCGGCGATGCGCAAGGTGCCGTCGACCTGCGGCGGCGCCGGTTCCGGCGGCGGCGTCAGCTGCAGCGCGGCGGTCGGGTACAGCCGTGCCACGCCATCGATCACCCCGCCGACGATGCCCTCCACGTCCTGGACCGTGCTGCCCGCGCGCGGCGGTGCAGCGGCACTCGCCAGATAGTCCGGAAGTTTTGCCGTTGCCGTTGCCGTTGCCGTTGCCGATGTTGATGTCGGCGTCGGCGTCGGCGTCGGCGCACCGAGCGTGCCCAGGCGCAGCCCGCGCCGCGCGTTGTCGGCCACCACCGCCGCCTGCTCGGCGCTGCCGGGCGCGGCCACTTCGCTGGGCTGCCACAGGCGTCCGCCGAAGGCCACGCCCAGTTCGCCGGTCTTGCCCAGCGCATCGTTGTCGACCACGGTCAGCGGCGCGGCGATGCGCACGCGCATGCCGGCCAGCGCCGACCAGTCGGCCGGCGCCGCGTCGAGCACCTGCAGCGGCAAGGGCTGCGCCCGTGCCAGCACGGTATGCCCTTGCTCCAGCACACTGCGCCCGACGAAAGCCGTGCCGGCCTTGGCCGACGCGGCGGCCTGCGGCGCCAGCTCGCCCCACACCCGCACGCGATCGCCCGGTGCCAGGCTGCGCTCGGCATCGCCGCGCACCAGCAGCGCGTCGGCGGTGAGCGGGTCGTCGTCGCCGGCATCCTGCACCAGGTAGCCGCTGCCGCCGGCTTCCACCCGCGCGGTGACCACGCCCTCGAACACCACGCCCTGCGCCTGCGGCCCCGGGCGCAACTGCCCGATCGGCAGCAGCGTCGGCGGCGTCAGCGCCTGCGCAGCGGGGGCTGCGACCAGCAGCAACAACGACAACAACGATGGCGGCGGCATGCGCATGCGATCACTCTCCTTGTTTGCGCCGGCACGCGACGGGCGCGGAAACGAATGCGCCGCCCGAAGGCGGCGCAGTGGCGTGCGGGAGGCGCAAGGTTACTTCAGGTTGGCCAGCATCCAGTCCACGGTGGCGTGGATCTGCTCCTCGGTCAGCCCGGGATTGCCGCCCTTCGGCGGCATGATGCCGCCGTCGGGGCCGGTGTAGCCCTCGATGGCGTGCTTGTAGAGCGTCTCCTTGCCCTGCGCGATGCGCTTGTCCCAATGCGCGTGGTCCAGCGTCGGCGCCTTGCCCACGCCGGTGGTGTGGCAAGCGGTGCACAGGTTGTTGAAGATGGTCTTGCCGTCGGTGGTGCCACCGTAGGCCGCCTGCGCCGAGGCCTTGGCCAGCGCCGCCGCCTGTGCCGCCGCTTGCGCCGCGGCACCGGTGCTGCCGGCGTAGACCGCGCCGACCGGGGCGATGCGCTCCTCGGTGCGCTTGAGCGCCACCGGCGACACCTCCGGCGGGATGGCCCGCTGCAGGTAATGCGCGAACACGATCAGGCCGAGGGTGATCAGCACCAGCAGGCCGATCACCATCGAGAAGCGCTTGAGAAATTCGAGGTCGTAATTCCGCACATCACACCCCTTTGGCACGTGGTAATCCGGACCACCGCTACGCGACCGAGTATAGCCAGCGTTTGCGCCGCGCGGCACGCCGGGAGCACACGGAATCGCAGGCGATGCGTGCTGCATCGCAGCAGTTCGGCGCAGGCGGCGCGCCCGGTCGCGCTCAGGCGCTGCCCACCGCGCGCAGGCAGAACCCGCAGACCGCCTCGACCAGGCGCTCGCTGTCGCGCGGGCCGTCGCGGCTGGGCGCGGTCGGGCCGACCAGGGCCTCGGTGTAGGCGCCGACCAGGCACGCCGCGGCCGCCTCCAGGTCCTGCGCGGGGAACTCGCCCGCGGCCACGCCCTCGGCCAGGATGCCCTTGAACACGTCGCCGAGCAGGCGCCGGCAGCGGATGCGCTCGGCGTCCACCTCCGGCTCCACGGGCTCGGCGATGAAGGCATAGGCCAGCCCGGGGCCGGCCAGGGCGCGGCGCACGAACGAGGCGATGGCATCGCGCAGGCGCTGCGCAGCCGGCGCTGGCGCCGCGGCGATGGCGCGCAGGATGGTCAGCTCGTGCTCCACGGCGGCGGTCAGCACCTCCACGAACAGCTCGGCCTTGGACGGGAAATGCCGGTAGATCAGCCCGGTGGAGACCCCGGCCTCGGCCGCCACCGCGGTCACCGGGGCGCCGCGGAAGCCGTCGGCGGCGATCAGCCGGCGCGCCGCCAGCAGGATCCGCTGGCGGTTGCCGGCGAGGCGTTCTTCCATCAGGGCGGAGCGTTTGTAGGCCATGGCGTGATTCTAAGTTCAATTAATGAATTTCTGTTCACTTCTTCGCCGTTCCCGGCTACGCTGGGCGCTCTTGCCCGGCGCGGGTCCGATTCTAGGCGCCGCCGGCCACCCGCCATTCCCGGAGTTGCCGCCATGCTGATGCCGTCGTTGAATTTCGAGTTGGGCGAGGAGGTCGACCTGCTGCGCGACAGCGTCGCCGCCTTTGCCGCGCGCGAGATCGCGCCGCTGGCCGAGCAGGCCGACCGCGACAACGCCTTCCCCGCACCGCTGTGGCGCAAGCTCGGCGAACAGGGCCTGCTCGGCCTCACCGTCGAGGAAGAGTACGGCGGCAGCGCGATGGGCTACCTGGCGCACGTGGTGGCGATGGAGGAGATCTCCCGCGCCTGCGGCGCGATCGGCCTGTCCTACGGCGCGCACTCGAACCTGTGCGTGAACCAGTTGCGCAAGAACGCCAGCCCGGCGCAGAAGGCGCGCTACCTGCCGAAGCTGTGCAGCGGCGAGCACGTCGGCGCGCTGGCGATGAGCGAGCCCGGCGCCGGCTCGGACGTGGTGTCGATGAAGCTGCGCGCCGAGGCGCGCGGCGACCGCTACGTGCTCAACGGCAACAAGATGTGGATCACCAACGGCCCGGACGCCGACGTGCTGGTGGTCTATGCCAAGACCGACCCGAGCGGCGGCGCGCGCGGCATCACCGCATTCGTGGTCGAGAAGGGCATGCCCGGCTTCAGCACCGCGCAGAAGCTGGACAAGCTCGGCATGCGCGGCTCCAACACCTGCGAACTGGTGTTCCAGGATTGCGAGGTGCCGGCCGAGAACGTGCTGGGCGAGGTCGGCGGCGGCGTGCGCGTGCTGATGTCCGGCCTGGATTACGAGCGCGTGGTGCTGTCCGGCGGCCCGCTGGGGCTGATGGCCTCGGCGCTGGACGTGGTGCTGCCCTACGTGCACGAGCGCCGCCAGTTCGGCGAGCCGATCGGCAGCTTCCAGCTGATGCAGGGCAAGCTGGCCGACATGTACGTGGGCCTCAACGCCTGCCGTGCCTACGTGTATGCGGTGGCGCGCGCCTGCGACGCCGGCCGCACCACCCGCCAGGACGCCGCCGGCGCGATCCTCTACGCCGCCGAGAAGGCCACCTGGCTGACCGGCCAGGCGATCCAGGTGCTGGGCGGCAACGGCTACATCAACGACTATCCGACCGGGCGCCTGTGGCGCGACGCCAAGCTCTACGAGATCGGCGCGGGCACCTCGGAGATCCGCCGCATGCTGATCGGCCGCGAGTTGTTCGAGCGGACCAAGTGATGCGCTGCGAAAGAGAAATCGGCCGAAAGGCCGTTTCGACGCCATCGCGTCGGGGCTGAAGCCCCTCCCACATCGGCCGCCTGCCCTTTCCTTCTTTCCACGGTTCTGCCATGAGCGCGATCCAGACCCAGTTGCAACCCGGCAGCGACGCCTTCGCCGCCAATGCCGCCGCGCTGCGCGCGGTGGTCGACGACCTGCAGGCCACCCAGGCGCGCATCGCCCTGGGCGGCAGCGAAGCCGCCCGCACCAAGCACCAGGCCCGCGGCAAGCTGCTGGTACGCGAACGCATCGACGCCCTGCTCGACCCGGGCAGCGCGTTCCTGGAGATCGCGCCGCTGGCCGCGCTGGGCCTGTACGACGACGAGGTGCCGTGCGCCGGCGTGGTTGCCGGCATCGGCCGCGTCTCCGGCGTGGAATGCGTGATCGTCGCCAACGACGCCACGGTCAAGGGCGGCACCTACTACCCGATCACGGTGAAGAAACACCTGCGCGCGCAGGAGATCGCCCAGCAGAACCGGTTGCCGTGCATCTACCTGGTCGATTCCGGCGGCGCGTTCCTGCCGCTGCAGGACGAGGTGTTTCCCGACCGCGACCACTTCGGCCGGATCTTCTACAACCAGGCCAACCTGTCGGCGCAGGGCATCGCCCAGATCGCCTGCGTGATGGGCTCGTGCACCGCCGGCGGCGCCTACGTGCCGGCGATGAGCGACGAGACGGTGATCGTGCGCGAACAGGGCACCATCTTCCTCGGCGGCCCGCCGCTGGTGAAGGCCGCCACCGGCGAGGACGTCAGCGCCGAGGACCTGGGCGGTGCCGACGTGCACACGCGCATCTCCGGCGTGGCCGACCACTTCGCCGACAACGACCTGCAGGCGCTGGCGCGGGTGCGCGCGATCGTCGCCCAGCTCAACTGGCGCAAGCCGCCCCCAGCGTTGGCGCTGCGCACGCCGGAGCCGCCGCTGTATCCGGCCGAGGAGCTGTACGGGGTGATCCCGGCCGACCCACGCAAGCCGTTCGACGTGCGCGAGGTGATCGCGCGGGTGGTGGACGGCTCGCGCCTGGACGAATTCAAGGCGCGCTACGGCACCACGTTGGTCACCGGCTTCGCGCACATCCACGGCTATCCGGTGGGCATCGTCGCCAACAACGGTATCCTGTTCTCCGAGTCGGCGCTGAAGGGCGCGCACTTCATCGAGCTGTGCGCGCAGCGCGGCATCCCGCTGGCGTTCCTGCAGAACATCACCGGCTTCATGGTCGGCCGCAAGTACGAGCACGGCGGCATCGCCAAGGACGGCGCCAAGCTGGTGATGGCGGTGGCCTGCGCCAAGGTGCCCAAGTTCACGGTGGTGATCGGCGGTTCGTTCGGCGCCGGCAACTACGGCATGTGCGGCCGCGCGTACTCGCCGAACTTCCTGTGGATGTGGCCGAACGCGCGCATCGGGGTGATGGGCGGCGAGCAAGCGGCGAGCGTGCTGGCGACGGTGCGCCGCGACGGCATCGCGGCCAAGGGCGGGCAGTGGTCGGACGCCGAGGAGACGGCGTTCAAGGCGCCGATCCGCGAGCAGTTCGAGCGCCAGGGCCATCCGTACTACGCCAGTGCGCGGTTGTGGGACGACGGGGTGATCGATCCGGCGCAGACGCGGCGGGTATTGGGGCTGGGCTTGTCGGCGGCGCTGAACGCGCCGGCGGAGTCGAGCCGGTTCGGGGTGTTCCGGATGTGAGTGGGCGCATGCGCTCCCGGTGGCAGGCGCGTTCGCGCGGGGATCGGCGGTGGTCACGCAGGTGGTCGCTGGCGATGCCGGCAGCAGTGTGTCCGGCGGTGGACGCCACGACCGGCTCCGCGGACGCGCTCGCTGCGACGGCCTCTGCTTTTGCTGCTGCTTTTGCTCCCGCTTTTGCTTTTGCTCCTGCATTTGCTCTTGCTCTGCCTTTGACTTACCGGGTCCCCTCGGCGCGGCAGCCGCGGCGGGGAAAAACCCGAAGGGCGGCGCACATGGATGTGCGCCGTTCGTGGCAGGGGCAGGATGCCCCTTCCGCGAATCCCCGTCGTGGCTGCGGACCCGGAGCGCGCAGCGCGGAGGGCGCGCTGCGGGGTGTGCTTTCTTTTGGTTACTTTTCTTTGCACAAGCAAAGAAAAGTGACTCGCCGCCAGGCGAAAGCTTTGCTCTTGCGTTTGCTGCCAGGGTGGCGGCCGCTGAATCGTAGGAGCGGCTTTAGCCGCGACAGACAGAACGGACTCTCGCTGTCGCGGCTGAAGCCGCTCCTACAGATCTTCTCGTCCGACGAAAAAGCTTCAATCAACAGCAGTAGCGACAGCAAAAGCTTTAAAGGCTTTCGCCCTTGCGGGCGAGTTACTTTTCTTTGCTCGCGCAAAGAAAAGGTAACCAAAAGAAAGCGCGCCCTGCCTTCGCGCCCTCCGCGCTGCGCGCTCCGGGTCCGCGTCCATCACGGGGATCCGCGGAAGGGGCATCCTGCCCCTGCCGCGGACGGCGTACATCCATGTACGCCGCCCTTCGGGTGTTTCCCCGCGATGGCCGCCGCTTCGGAAGGGAACCCGGTAAATCAAAAGCCAAAGCGACAGCCAAGGCCAGAGCCAAGCAACGGCAACGGCAACGGCAACGGCCGGAGCATCCCGCACAACTGCGTGCGTTTCGCGCAACTGCTCGCTCAGCGACCGCAGCATCCCTGACCTCATTTCCAGGCACACGATCATGGCCACCCCCGACCTGCCGACCTTCGACAAGATCCTCATCGCCAATCGCGGCGAGATCGCCTGCCGGGTGATCGCCACCTGCCGCAAGCTCGGCATCGCCACCGTGGCCGTGTATTCCGATGCCGATCGCGACGCGCGCCACGTGCGCCTGGCCGACGAGGCCGTGTACATCGGCGCCGCGCCGGCGCGCGAGAGCTACCTGCGCGGCGAGCGCATCCTCGAGGCCGCGCAACGCAGCGGCGCGCAGGCCATCCATCCCGGGTACGGCTTCCTGTCCGAGAACGCCGAGTTCGCCGAAGCCTGCGCCGCGCGCGGGCTGGTGTTCATCGGACCGCCGCCAGCGGCGATCCGCGCGATGGGCGACAAGAGCGCGGCCAAGGCGCTGATGCAGGCGGCAGGGGTGCCGCTGACGCCAGGCTACCACGGCGAGCAGCAAGAGCCGGACTTCCTGCGCGCGCAGGCCGCGGCCATCGGCTACCCGGTGCTGATCAAGGCCAGCGCCGGTGGTGGCGGCAAGGGCATGCGTCGGGTCGATCGCGATGAGGACTTTGCCGCCGCGCTCGCCGCCTGCCAGCGCGAGGCGCAGGCCGCGTTCGGCAATGCGCACGTGCTGGTGGAGAAGTACGTGCTGCGGCCGCGGCACATCGAGATCCAGGTGTTCGGCGACACGCACGGCGAACTGGTCTACCTGTTCGAACGCGACTGCTCGGTGCAACGCCGCCACCAGAAGGTGCTGGAAGAGGCGCCCGCACCGGGCATGGACGCGGAACGGCGTGCGGCGATGGGCCAGACCGCGGTGGAGGCCGCGCGCGCGGTCAGTTACGTCGGCGCCGGCACCGTCGAGTTCATCGTGGCGCCCGATGGCGCGTTCTACTTCATGGAAATGAATACCCGCCTGCAGGTGGAGCATCCGGTCACCGAGTGCATCACCGGCACCGACCTGGTGGAGTGGCAGTTGCGCGTGGCCGCCGGGCAGCCGCTGCCGCAGCGCCAGCACGAACTGGCGATCCACGGCCACGCGCTGGAAGCGCGGCTGTACGCCGAAGACCCGGCGCGCGGTTTCCTGCCGTCGATCGGCACGCTGCAGCATCTGCGCCTGCCCGCCGCCGACGCGCATACGCGGGTCGATGCCGGCGTCGAGCAGGGCGATGTGATCGGTCCGCACTACGATCCGATGATCTCCAAGCTGATCGTCTGGGACGTGACCCGCGAGCGCGCGCTGCGGCGCATGCAGGCGGCGCTGGCGGCGTGCCAGGTGGTCGGCGTGTCGACCAATGCCGCGTTCCTGCAGCGCCTGGTCGGCACCAGCGCGTTCGCGCAGGCGGACCTGGACACCGCGCTGATCGAGCGCGAGCACGCCGCCTTGTTCGACACCCCCGTCCCGACCACCGACGCGCTGTGGAGCCTGGCCGCGCTGGCCTGGCAACTGCACGAGCACGCGTCGGCGGCGCAGACTGCCGATCCGCACTCGCCGTGGGATCTGCGCGACGGCTGGCGGCTGGGCGCGCCGGCGCCGCGTGCGCTGACCCTGCAGCACGGCGAAACGCAACGCACGTTGCAGCTGACCGCGCATGCCGGCGGCTGGCGGATCCACGCCGCGCCGGCGCAGGAGCCGCTCGAGGCGAGCGGCCAGTTGCGCGACGGGCGCCTGTCCGCGTTTCTCGGCACACAGCGGGTGCAGGCCGATGCGGTGTTCGCCGGCACGCAACTGCACCTGTTCGTCGACGGCCACGGCTACCTGTTCGAACGCCACGACCCGGTCGCCGAGGCCGACCAGCCGGCGGTGGAAGGCGGCGGCCTGACCGCGCCGATGCCGGGGCGCATCGTCGCCCTGCTGGTCGCGCCCGGCACCCAGGTGCGCCGCGGCACGCCGCTGCTGGTGCTGGAGGCGATGAAGATGGAGCACACCCTGCAGGCGCCGGCCGACGGCACCGTGCAGGGCTTTCGCGTACGCGAGGGCGAGCTGGTCGGCGACGGCGTGGCGCTGCTGGACTTCGAAGCGGCCTGAGCGTCGCCGCCCGCCAAGCCGCGGTCGCCAAGGCCGCGGCTTGGCGTCACACTCGGCGCTGGTCCATCGTCCTGTAAGCGCCATGAAACTCACCGCCCACGTTCTCGACGGCCACACCCTCGACGTGCGCCCGGCGCCGCGCGAGCGGCCGTGGATGGACCAGACCGCCGAGCGCTACGCCTACCGCTGCCTGCCGCTGGACATCGCCAACGCGCATGGCTGGGAACTGCTGTGCCAGAGCGCGTTCGAGGCCGAGTGGAATGGCGGCAACGCGCTCGACGACCTGCGCGTGCAGCCGGCACCTGGGACGCACGCGCCGGCGGTCAGCCACTTCGGCTACGGCGTGCTCACCTTCCACGTGCCGTGCCTGTTCCGCACCGAGGCCGGCGTGGACCTGTACGTCACCGCGCCGGTAAATCGGCCCAAGGACGGCATCGCCGGGCTCACCGGGCTGATCGAGACCGACTGGAGTCCGTACACCTTCACCATGAACTGGCAGTTCACCCGGCCCGGCCGGGTCCGGTTCGAGGCCGGCGAGCCGTTCTCCCACTTCTTCCCGGTGCAGCGACGGGTGCTGGCCGAGACCCAGCCGCGCTGGCAGCCGCTGTCGCAAACGCCGGAGCTGGAGCGCGAGCACCAGGCGTGGATGCGCAGCCGTGGCCAGTTCCTGCACGACCTGGAGCAGCCCGATTCCAGCGCCAGCCGCGAAGGCTGGCAGCGCAGCTATTTCCGCGGACCGGCGCCGGGGCAGTGCCCGGCCGGCGTGGAGCACCGGGTGAAACTGCGGCTGGCACCGTTCGCCCGCAGCGACGACGCGGAGTGAGGACCGCTCAGCGCACGTGGCGCTGGCGCACACGGGTGGACAGGCGGAACACGCCGTAGGCCAGCAGCATGCCCAGGATCCCGGCCACGGCATGCGCCCAGTCGAACACGCGCGGACCGATCCCACCGACCTGGTCGCCCCACAGGTTGAACAGCACCAGGACGATCACGGTCAGCCCCAGCCCGGCGAGGAACGCGGCGCGGTTGGCGCCCAGCGCGTAGAACAGAAACGGCAGGCCCAGCCCGACCAGGAAATGCACCGGGAAGAAGTACACCGAACCGTACGGGCGCAGCAGCGACCAGACGATGGCGGCGAAGACCGCGACGAAGGCAAACAGACCCAGCGACAGGGCGCGGGTCTTGGCGGAGGAAAGACATGGCTCGGTCATGCGTCACCTGCAGGCAATCGGCGACCGTAACCGAGTGCGGATCACGGCCCGGTCAAGACCCCGCGTTGCCCACGCGGCTGCAGACGCTCAACGCGAAGATCGGCACCACTGCCGTTCGCACGGCACGCCGTCGTGGTTGCCGTCCATCTCCACACCCGGGCAGTGCTGCAGGAAGTACACCGCTTCGTCGCACGAGGTCATCTGCGCGCAGTGCGTGCGGCCGTCGCAGTGGAAGGCAGGCGCCATCGTGGGCGCGGTGGGCGCTGACGACACCGGCGCCGAGGGTGCCGCAGGGCTTGCCTGCGGTGCCGCCACGAAGCGCAGCGCCGCGTAGGCCGCGATCGCGAGCACCGCCAGCAGCATCAGCACGCCGAGCCAGAGACCGCGACGCGGACGCGGTGCCGCACGCGCGGGCGATGCCGGTGCCCGACCGGGACGCATCACCCGCGTGGCCCGCGGCCGTCCCTGCGCGTCGTGCTCCAGGTCGAAGGAGATCAGTTCGCCCACCCGCGGGGGAACGCCGTCGGCAGGAAACGCCGCGCGTTGCACCTCGGCTTCGGTCTCACGATGGGCAAGGCGTACCCGGCCGCAGCCGCGCTCCTCGCTCCACTGAATCAAGGTCCCGTGCGTGCGCATGGCGTCACCGCAAGAAAGTGCATCGCCGCGGTGGACGCCGCCGTGCCCGGTGCGTCCACCGTCCCCACCGCGCCTGCTCCCGCCAGGCGCGGCCCCGCGTGCAGCATGCCATGGCTGTGGCCTGCGTGCCGATCGGCCACCTGCTGCAGGCGCGGTCGCGCGACGGCCGGTCAGCCACGCGCCGCGGCGACGCCGGCGGTCGCAACTGTCTACCACCGGCGGCGCGGCGCTCGCTAGAGTCCGAAGCGTCGAGCAACGCCGACGCCCGCTCCCACGCGCGGTTGGCGATCGACGCGCAACCCGGCATCGCGGCCGCCGCAGGGCGCCGCCCCCGCAGCATTCGTCCCCCGATGCTGCCCTGCCGGGCCCGCGCGTTTCCCCCACGCTCGACGCGACAACCGTCTTCAACGCAGTTGCCTTCCACACGGGGTCAGGAGAGCGACATGGACATGTCTTCGGTCCGCTAGGCCGTTTCACGCATCCACAGCAGCGCCGCCGCGTCTCCACGGTGGCGGTGGATGCTGCACTTCCCATCGCGTCTCTCGCTTCGTCTGCGCGCGCAGGCGGATGCGTACGCCCGTGCCTGCGCGCGGCCCTGGCGCGACGGGACTCCTTTCACCGCGGCCGCGCAGCAGCGCGGGCGTGCGGCCGGTCCGGGGCCAGGGGATGTCCGGACACAGGACGCGGCATCGCCCGCACGCACCGACGCACACGACCGGAGGTCCATCATGCAACTGCCTCATCCGCGCATTCTCGCCATCGCCACCGTGCTGACCCTTGCCAGCGGCGCCGCCTCCGCCGGGCGCTTTCCGGATTTCGGCTACGGGCCGCCCTCCACCTACAAGGGGCCGCTGTTCCAGCTCAGCCAGGACTATCCGCAGCAACCGCCCAGCGGCCCGTTGCCGGCGTTCTTCCAAAAGCTGCCCAAGCCGCTGAGCAACAACTTCGAAGCCTGGCGCGGCTACGCCGATGCCGTGAAGGCCTACTGCCTGGAAGGCAACGTCGAAAGCGACTGGTACGTGCAGAACAACAAGGTGCGGCGCTGGTACCACGCGCCCTGGCAGCACTACGGCCCGCTCGGACGCGAAGGCGTGCATGGGCTGACCAAGGAAGCGCAGATCCAGGTCAAGCAACTGGCGCCGACCCAGCTCACCACCGGCCAGACCTTCGCGGTCGGCATCTACAACGATGTCGGCGCCTACACTTTCGGCCAGGTGTGGAAGGATCCGCAGAACCCGGATCCGAGCTTCACCACCAAGCCCAACACCTTCCGCGACGGCACCGTGGTGTGCAAGGCGCTGTTCGCCGACGTGGACCTGAGCCAGGTGCCGTTCCTGCAGAACCCGGTGCTGTGGAACGCCTGGGTCACCAACAGCTTCAAGTCCGCCGACCGCGCGTTCAAGCAGGTGGCGCTGATCCAGATGGATTTCGCCGTGCGCGACAGCCGCGTCCCCGGCACCGGCTGGATCTTCGGCACCTTCCAGTACAACGGCGCGGTCAGCGGCAAGCCCGGCTGGCAGAACCTGGTGCCGGTGGGCGTGATGTTCGGCAACGATCCGCAGAACACCGGCGACGACTACACCAACAAGCAGCCGACCCAGACCCGGATCAATCCGCGCATCCTGCAGTCGGCGATCAACACCAAGCCGGAACTGCCGCCGACCCACCTGGGCTGGAACGGCCGCCTCAACGGTCCGGTGGACAATCCGATCAGCTCCTGCATGAGTTGCCACATGACCGCCGAATCGCCGCAGCTCTCGCCGATGAACCCGACCTTCCAGGCGCCGGACAAGGTGCCGCCGGTCGGTTCCAAGGAATGGATGCGCTGGTTCCAGAACATCCCGGCCGGACAGCCGTTCGACGCCGCGGCCAAGAGCACCGACTACAGCCTGCAGTTGGCCGGCGGCATCGCCAACTTCTACGACTGGAAGTGCACCCAGGACGGCGTGTTCGTCAGCGGCGGCAACCTGTGCGAGCAGAGCAAGACCTCGCTGAAACTGATGCGCTCCACCACGCCGCCGCCGACCGTGTACCCGGTCGAGCGTGGGGTGAGCAACCAGGAGCTGGAGTAAGCACCGCAACACCGTGCCTGCCGCGTGCCGTCCTATGGCGCCTGCAGGCACGGCCTGTGCCGAGTGCGGCGCAAGGCGCAGGGATGAGCTGCGTCAGACGTGCTGCCGCCTACGCTCGCTCAACCGATCTGCTGGCCGACCCACCAGGTCGTGCCGCCGGCGTCGCGAAAGCCGCCACGCCGGTCCGGATCGTCCTTCTGCACCGGCGCCTGCACCGCCGTGGCACCGGCAGCCAGCGCACGCTGGTAGGTCGCATCCACATCGCGCACGTAGACGTGCACATGCGCCGGCACCGCCGGCCAGCCCTCGACCGCATCGCAGAACATCACCACGGTGTCGTCGATGCGTACCTCGCCGTGGGCGAGCAGGCCACCCTCGCCGGGAATCTGCCGCAAGGGTTCGGCGTCGAACACCGCGACCAGGAACGCGATGGTCCGCTGCGCGCCATCGACAATGAGATAAGGCGAGACCGAGGTGTAGCGCTCTGGCTTGAACGACATGAAGAACTCCCGAGGGTCGAGTGTCGCAGGCAGGTCGACGTGTGCGGTGGTGAAGCGCCTCATGCAACGTGCGGCGATGCCAAAAGGCCACTGCGCCGCGGCGTGCAGCCGCGCTCACAGCGCGCACGTGCTGAGCCGCGCGGCCAGGGTAAAGGGGACCGTGCCCAGGTCGTCCAGGCCTTCGACATCGAACGCATACACGCCCCTGGCCACGAGCGTCAGTTGCCCGTCGCGCGAAAGATGGAAGGTCAGCGTGTCGACGTCGACCGGATGGTGCGCGCCGAACAGGTAAAGTGCGCCGTCGATATAGCCGTCCTGCGGGTTGCGTGGAAAGTCGACGCGCTGGCCGGCGAGCTCGCCGAGCCTGAGCGACGGCAGCGCTATGCCGTCCAGGCGGATCGCGGTGTCAACGATCTCGCCAGCATGCAGGAACGGACGCAGCAGGATTTCCAGCGAGGCGTCCTCCGGCTGACCGGAGAGGATCGCGTGACGCGGTTGCAACAGGCTCGGCGAGAACGTCGACATCGCGGCCCCGTCCTCAGTGCTGCGCCACCGGCAACACCACGTCCATCAGCGTGGCGTCGTCCGGATCCGGCGTGGCCTTGAAGCCGAGCTGCCGGCACATCGCCAGCATGGTGCGGTTCTCGCGCAGCACCTGGCCTTCGACCACCTTGAGGCCGAGCCAGCCGGCGTACTCGATCATGATCCGCATCAACTGCCAGCCGATGCCGTGGCCCTTGAGGTCGGAGCGGATCAGGATGCCGTACTCGCCGCGGTCGTAGTCGGCGTCGGCATGCAGGCGCACCGCGCCGAGCATGTCGCCGCTGCGCGGCTCGATCGCCACCAGCGCGATCGAACGCGCGTAGTCGAGCTGGGTCAGGCGCGCGATGAATTCGTGACTGAAATGCTTGACCGCCTGGAAGAAGCGCAGGCGCAGGTCTTCGTCGGTGACGCGGGCGAAGAAGCTGCGGAACAGCGCGTCGTCCTCCGGCCGCACCGGGCGCACGAACGCGGCGCTGCCGTCGTTGAGCACGATGCGCCGCTCCCACTCCTTGGGATACGGGAAGATCGCGAAACGCGGATGGCCGCGGCCCTTGTGCAGGCGCCGCGACGGCGCCACCGCCACCCGTGCGTCGACCGCGATCACCCCGTCGCGGTCGGCCAGCAGCGGATTGATGTCCAGTTCGCGGATCTCCGGCAGATCGGCCGCCAGTTGCGCCAGCTTGACCAGCACCATCGCCACCGCACGCTCGTCGGCGGCCGGCACGTCGCGGTAGGCCTTGAGGATGCGGCTGACGCGGGTGCGGCCGATCAGTTCGTGGGCCAGGCGCAGGTCCAGCGGCGGCAGCGCCAGCGCCTTATCGTCGATCACTTCCACCGCGGTGCCGCCGCGGCCGAACACGATCACCGGGCCGAAGGTGGGATCGTCGGCGATGCCGGCGATCAGCTCGCGCGCCTTCGGCCGCAGCAGCGAGGGCTGCACCAGCACGCCGTCGATGCGCGCATCCGGCCGCGCCGCGCGTGCGCGGGCGAGGATGCCCTCGGCCGCATCGCGCACCGCCTCCACGCTGACCAGGTTGAGGCGCACGCCGTCCACGTCGGACTTGTGCGGGATGTCGGCCGAATGGATCTTCACCGCCACCGCCGAGCCCTGCGCCAGCATCGGCGCGGCCACCTGCGCCGCGGCCTCGGCATCGGCGGCGTGCGCCACCGGCGCGGTGGGGATGCCGTAGGCGGCCAGCAGCCGGGTGGTCGCCAGCGGGTCCAGCCAGGTCTGCCCGGCGGCCAGCGCCGCGTCGACGATGCCGCGCGCGGCGGCGGCGTCGAAGGCGAAATCGTCCGGCAGGCTCGGCGGCGTTTCCATCAGTGCCGCCTGCGCTTCGCGGTAGCGCACCAGGTGCATGAAGCCGCGCACCGCGTCGGCCTCGGTGGCGTAGGTGGGGATGCGCGCGGCGTTGAGCGTGGCGGTGGCGCTCTCGTCGTTGCCCAGCCACACCGCGAACACCGGCTTGTCGCGGTGGTGGCGCGGGCGCTGGCCGAGGATGCGGGTCAGCGCCTGCGCTGCCTCGGCGGAAGAGGTGAACGCGGTGGGCACGTTGACCACCAGCACCGCGTCGTTCTCCGGATCCTCAAGCAGCGCACCGGCGGCAGCGGCGTAGCGTTCGCCGTCGGCGTCCACCACGATGTCCACCGGATTGCGATGCGACCATTCCTGCGGCAGCGCCGCGTCCAGTTGCTGCTGGGTGGGCGCCGAGAGCGCCGCCAGGGTGCCGCAGAGATCGGCCAGCGTATCCACCGCCAGGCGGCCGACGCCGCCACCGTTGCTGAGGATGGCCAGGCGCCGGCCGGGGAAGGTGCTGAGCCGGCCCAGCGTCTCCGCCGCGGCGAACAGTTCGTCCAGCGCGCGCACCCGCAGCAGGCCGGCGCGGGCGAACGCGGCACCATACACCGCATCGGAACTGGCCAGCGCCTGCACGTGGGTGTCGGCGTTGGGATCGATGCGCAATTGCCGGCCCGACTTCACCACCACCACCGGTTTGGCGCGGGCGGCGGCGCGGGCGGCGGACATGAACTTGCGCGCATCGCGGATGTGCTCGACGTAGAGCAGGATCGCGCGGGTGCGGTAGTCGGTGGCGAAGTAGTCGAGCAGGTCGGCGAAATCCACGTCCAGCGCGTCGCCCAGCGAGACCACCGCCGAGAAGCCGACCGCGCGCGCCACGCCCCATTCCACCAGCGCCGCGGCGATGGCGCTGGATTCGGAGATCAGCGCCAGGTCGCCCGGCTGCGGGCAGTGCGCGGCGATGCTGGCGTTGAGCCGCGCATGCGGCGCGATCACGCCCAGGCAGTGCGGGCCGAGGATGCGCAGGCCCTTCGCCCGTGCGGCGCTCTCCACCCGCGCCGCGGCCGAGCCCGGCCCGCTGCCGAGCCCGGCGGTGAGGATGATCGCCGCGGCCACGCCGCGCCGCGCGGCGATCGACACGATGCGCGGCACCATCCGCGCCGGCGCGGTGATCACCACCAGGTCCGGCACCCAGGGCAGGTCGGTGAGGCGGCGCACCGTGGGCATGCCGTCGATCTCGCGGTAGCGCGGGCTGACCCAGCCGATCTGCCCGGGAAACCCGGCCGCGCGCAGGCTGCGCACCACCGCCCGCCCGGCCGAGCGCTCGCGCGGGCTGCCGCCGACGATGGCGACCGAAGCGGGGCGGAACACGGACTGCAGGTGATAGGTGCTCATGGCGGCGGCGGAGGCGAGCGAATGCGCTAACGGTACACGGCTGGCCGCGGCGCGGGGATGATCCGGGTCGCGCGCTGCGGCGTTGACGGCGATGCCGCGCATCCGGCGACAGCTGCGCTGGCGAGATTCCGACATCCGCGCGTCGGGGCTGAAGCCCCTCCCACAGGGGCTTGGGTCGGCGGCCCGTTACGCACGCACGCGCGCTTGAGCGGAATCCGGAACGACGCGGAACATTGCTGGACTTCCCGGTGTGGGAGGGGCTTCAGCCCCGACCCGACCAGGCCACAGAGACCAGGCGGCGGCGCACACCCGGTGCGCAGGGCAGGCGGCGCCGCCTTCCCCGCAGAAAGACCGCGCCAGACGGCCGCCCACCGCCGATCCTTCGCGGATCCGCCATGTCCATCGGAGCCCGCAGGCACAGCCCGGGTCAGCACCCGGTCGCATTGGCGGCCGCATAATGCGGCGATGGAGACGACTCGTGCATAGCGGCGGCCTGGAACTGGCGCTGGTGCTGCTGCTGGCTGCGGTGATCGCGGTGCCGGTGTTCAAGCGCCTGGGCCTGGGCGCGGTACTGGCCTACCTGGCCGCGGGCGTGGTGCTGGGGCCGGACGGGCTGGGCTTCGTGCAGGACACCGAGCGGATCCTCAACGCCGCCGAGATCGGCGTGGTGATGCTGCTGTTCCTGATCGGCCTGGAACTGTCGCCGGCGCGCTTGAAGGTGATGCGGCATGCGGTGTTCGGCGCCGGGTCGGCCCAGGTCGCGCTGACCGCGCTGCCGCTGGGCGCGCTGGCGCTGTGCATGGGCCTGAACTGGAAGAGCGCGCTGGTGATCGGCCTGGCGCTGGCCCTGTCCTCCACCGCGGTGGGCCTGCAGCTGCTGGCCGAGCGCAAGGCGCTCAACAGCGACTACGGCCGGCTCGGCTTCGCCATCCTGCTGTTCCAGGACCTGATCGCGATCCCGCTGCTGGCCGCGGTGCCGCTGCTCGGCGGCGCCAAGAACGACACCCTGACCTGGACGGAAGTGGGCCAGGCGCTGGGCGCGCTGGCGCTGGTGGTGCTGTGCGGGCGCTTCGTGCTGCGCCACCTGTTCCGCACGGTGGCGCGCACGCGCATGCCCGAGGTGTTCACCGCCAGCGCGCTGCTGGTGGTGCTGGGCAACGCCTGGTTCCTGCAGAAGGCCGGGCTCAGCCCCAGCCTGGGAGCGTTCCTGGCCGGCGTGCTGCTGGCCGATTCGGAGTTCCGCCACGAACTGGAGGCGCAGATCGAGCCGTTCCAGGGCCTGCTGCTGGGCGTGTTCTTCATCGCCGTGGGCATGGGCATCGACCTGGACCGCATCGTCGCCGAGCCGTGGCTGATCGCCGGCGCCGTGGCCACGCTGTTGCTGGTCAAGTTCGCGCTGCTGGCCGGCATCGGCCGCGTGCTGCGCCTGCCCTGGCGCAGTGCGCTGCTGCTGGGCAGCCTGCTGTGGCTGGGCGGCGAGTTCGCCTTCGTGGTGTTCACCGAGGCGCAGCGCGTGCGCCTGCTCGACGACGCCACCCACGACCGGCTGGTCGCGGTGGTCGGCGTGTCGATGGCGCTGACGCCGCTGCTTCTGATCGGCATGCAGCGCCTGCTGGGCGGCAGCGAGGCCGGCAAGGGCAAACAGCCACCACCGGCGGCGCAGTACGACACGGTGGACACGCAGCGCGCGCAGGTGCTGATCGCCGGCATGGGCCGCTTCGGCCAGATCGTCGCGCGCCTGCTGACTGCGCAGCGCATCCCGTTCGTGGCGCTGGAACACAACCCGGACACGGTGGAGGACCTGCGCCGCTTCGGCAACCAGCTCTACTACGGCGACCCCAGCCGCCCGGACCTGCTGCGCGCGGCCGGCAGCGACGGCATCCGCATCTTCGTGGTGGCGATGGACGACCCGGAAACCAACATCAAGACCACGCGGCTGATCCGCCGGCTCTACCCCACCGCCAAGGTGCTGGCGCGCGCACGCAACCGCCAGCACGCCTGGCGACTGATGGACCTGGGTGCGGAGCCGTTCCGCGAAGTGTTCGCCTCCAGCCTGGAACTGAGCGAGCAGGTGCTGCTCGGCCTGGGCCTGGATGCGGCGACCGCGCGCGACCGCATCGCCCGTTTCCGCGAGCACGACACGCAACTGCTGCGGGCCCAGCACCTGGTCTACGACGACGATGCGGCGGTGGTGCAGACCGCGCGTGCGGCGCGCGCCGACCTGACCAAGCTGTTCGAGGCCGACGTCAACGATCCGACGGCGGGGCCGGCGGATGCGACGGGCGCAACAGGCGCGGGACAGCATCGCAGTTGATGCGGGTGGCTTGAATGCTGCGGCGAAAGCCGCACGGCCAGCGGTGTCGCAGGCGTGCGCTGCGTGATATGCGCTCGTCGCTGCCGACAACGGCGGTCACGGTCGGTAAGCCGTTGCTGCGCGACGGATCGCGATGGGGATGCCGACGAGTCGCCGAGGCACGCGCCCACTGCAGCGTGGTGCGCGCGCAGTCGGGCGTGGTCGCGTCGGGGCTGAAGCCCCTCCCACAACTGCGGTCGAAAGCTTCAGGCGCGGTGACGCTTGCTGGCTTCGACAACAGGGGACGATGGAACTCCCATGACATGCCGGTTAGCCAAAGCCAATGCTCGGCAAGCGCGCTGTGTCCGCACGCCGCCAGTCCTTCCATTGTGGGAGGGGCTTCAGCCCCGACTGCAGGATCCAGCCGCCGTCGCTGCGCCGCTCCTGCTGGCATGGAGGCATCTCCCCGAGCACCGGCGCTCACGCCGGCGCCCGGGGCATGGCTTCAGTCCTTGCGTGACGAACGCTTCGCTGCGGTGCCGCTGGTCGCGCGCTTGACGGTTTTCTTCGCGACTTTCTTCGCGACCTTCTTGGCCGCCTGCGTCTTCACCGCCGCCGGGGCAGGCTTGCGCTTGGTCGACTTGCCTGGCTTCGCCGAAGCCGAGGCATTGCCCGCCTTGGCCCCACCACGCTTCGGCGCCGGCGTCACCGGCCGGGTTTCGCTGGTGGTGGTGGACTCCGGCGGACGACGCGGCGGCGGGCGACGCCCGGCGGTCAGGGTGCGCCAGGTGTGGCCGCCGTTGAGCGCCAGCAGCGCATCGGCCGCGGCCGGGCCGGCGCTGCCGGCCGGGTACTGCGGGGTCTCGTCGGCCGAGGTTTGCCACGCGTCGAGGATCGGCTGCACGATGCGCCAGGCCGCCTCGACCATGGTCGCGTCCTGGAACAGCCCGGCCTCGCCGTGCATGCAGTCCTGCAGCAGGCGCTCGTAGCCCACCGTGTATTCCTTGGGGAACCAGTCGCGGTAGCGGAAGTCCATGCGCACCGGCGCCAGGCTGACACGCGCGCCCGGGCGCTTGACGTCGAACTGCAGCGAGATGCCTTCGTCTGGCTGGATGTGCAGCACCAGCCAGTCCGGGCCGTAGCCGCCGATCTCGGCGCTGCGCAGCGGCGCCAGCGGCGCCGGCTTGAAGCGGATCGCGATCTCGGTGGTGCGCTCGCGCAGGCGCTTGCCGGTGCGCAGGTAGAACGGCACGCCGGCCCAGCGCCAGGTGTCGACCTGCAGCTTCATCGCCACATAGGTCTCGGTGTTGGAATCCGGCGGCACCGTGTCTTCCTCGCGGTAGCCCGGCACGGCGTTGCGACCGATCGCGCCGGCCGCGTACTGGCCGCGGACCACGTCGGCCGGACTCAGCGGCCGCACCGCCTCGATCACCTCGGCACGCCGGCGCAGCATCGCCGCCGGGGTGAAGGCCGCCGGCGGTTCCATCGCGATCATCGCCAGCAACTGGAACAGGTGGTTGGGCACCATGTCGCGCAGGCAGCCGGTGGGGTCGTAGAAGCCGCCGCGGCCCTCCACGCCGATGGTCTCGGCCGCGGTGATCTGCACGTGGTCGATACGGTCGCGGTTCCACACCGGCTCGAACAGGCCGTTGGCGAAGCGGAAGGCGAGGATGTTCTGCACCGTTTCCTTGCCGAGGAAATGGTCGATGCGGAACACCTGGTCCTCGTCCAGCACGCGGCCGACGATGGCGTTGAGCTCGCGCGCGCTCTGCAGGTCGTGGCCGAACGGCTTCTCCACGATCACCCGGCGCCAGCCGCTGCTGGCGCCCTGCTTGACCAGCCCGGCCGACCCCAGCTGTTCGATCACCGGCGCGAAGAAGCGCGCCGCGGTGGCCAGGTAGAACAGCACGTTGCCGCCGGTGCGGTACTGCGCGCCGATCTTCTCCAGCAGCGTGCCCAGGCTGCGATAGGTGCCGGCATCGTTGAAGTCGCCGCGCAGGTAGTGCAGGCGCGAACGCAGCCAGCCCCACACCTCCTCGTCCAGGCCATCGGCCTTGAACTCTGCGTCGCGGTCGGCCATCAGCCCGCGCATCGCATCGCCGAGCATGCGCCGCCACGCCACTTCGCTGACCGCGCCGTGGTCCACGCCGATCACCGCGAATTCCTCGGGCAGCGCACCGCTGTGGCGCAGGTTGTACAGCGCCGGCAGCACCAGGCGCCGGGTCAGGTCGCCGCGGGCGCCGAACACCACGATCAGGCAGGGAGGAGTGGTCTGGGAGGCATCGCTCATGGATGGGTGTCCTGTTCGCCGATCAAGCCATGCAGGCGCAGCGCCGCGTGGACCAGGGCCACGTGCGAATAGCCCTGCGGGAAATTGCCGAGCATGCGGCCGCTGCGCGGGTCGTACTCCTCGGCCAGCAGGCCGACGTCGTTGCACAGCGCGAGCAGGCGCTCGAACAGCGCGCGCGCCTGCTCGCCGCGGCCGAGCAGCGTGTAGTTCTCCACCAGCCAGAAACTGCAGGCGATGAAGGTGCCCTCGCCGGCCGGCAGGCCGTCGCCGCTGGCGTCGTCGGCGCGGTAGCGCTCGACCAGGCCGTCGATGCTCAGGTGTTCGGCGATGGCGTCGGCGGTGGCGGCCACGCGCGGGTCGTCCGGCGGCAGGAAGCCGACCAGCGGGATCAGCAGGGTCGCCGCGTCCAGCCGTTCGCTGCCGTAGCTCTGCACGAAGTAGCCATCGCGGTGCACGCCCTGCGCCAGCACCTGCGCATGGATCTCGTCGGCCAGCGCGCGCCAGTGCGCGCGTTGCGCCGCGTCGGCATCGGTGACGCCGTCGCGCGCGCCGCAGTCGAACGCCAGCCACGCCATCACCTTGGAATGCACGAAGTGCTGGCGCTTGTCACGGATCTCCCAGATGCCCTCGTCCGGCTCGCGCCAGCGCTGCTCCAGCACCTCCAGCAACTGCCGCGCCAGCGAGCGGCCATGCACCGCCGAGGCCATGCCCTCGTGGTGGCCGCGATGGAACGCGGCGATCACCTCGCCATAGACGTCGAGCTGGAACTGGCCGACCGCGGCATTGCCCACGCGCACCGGCGAGGCGCCCTCGTAGCCGGGCAGCCAGTCCACCGTCCATTCGGACATGCGCCGCTCGCCGCCGATGCCGTACAGCGCCTGCAACTGGTCCGGCGAGCCGGCCACGGTGCGCTGCAGCCAGCCATGGAACGCGGCAGCCTCGTCGAAATAGCCGGCCGCGCGCAATGCGGTCAGGGTGAACACCGCATCGCGCAGCCAGCAGAAGCGGTAGTCCCAGTTGCGCTCGCCGCCCAGACGTTCGGGCAGCGAGGTGGTCGGTGCGGCGACGATGGCGCCGGTGGGCAGGTAACTCAGGCCCTTCAGCACCACCAGCGAGCGCCGCACCGCCTCGGTCCACGGGCCGACATGCAGGCAGCGGTGCGACCAGCCGTGCCAGAACGCCTCGGTCTGCGCCAGCGCCTGCTCCGGCGCTAGCAACGGCGGCAGCTCCAGGTGCGAGGCGCCGTGGCTGAGCACGAACCAGGTGCTTTCGCCGGCCTCCAGCACGAACTCGGCTTCGGTGGCGAAGCCGTGGCCGTGCATGGCCTGCGGGCTGCGCAGCGCGATCTGGTCCGGCCCGGCCACCGCCTGCAGGCCGCCCTCGATCTGCGACACCCAGGGAATGGTACGGCCGTAGTTGAAGCGCAGCTGCAGCTGCATGCGCAGCGGCACCCGGCCGTGCAGGCCGCGCACGATCCGCACCACGTGGTTGTGCATCACCTCGTCGTGGCTGGCGACCATGAAATCGAGCAGCGCCACCGCGCCGGTGTCGGTCTCGAACCGCGTCTCCAGCACCAGACTGCCGTCGCGGTAGGCACGGGTGCTGGTGAAGTCGCCCTGCGGCGCGATCGCCCAGCGGCCGTGGTCGGGTTCGCCGAGCAGGGCGGCGAACAAGGCATCGGAATCGAAGCGCGGCAGACACAGCCAGTCGATCGAGCCGCGACGGTCCACCAGAGCCGCGCTGCGGCAGTTGCCGAGCATGGCGTAGTCTTCGATTCGCGAGGCCATCGTGGGCGCCGGTGCGGAGGAGCGGCGAGTCTGCCAGCGCCGGTGTTTGCGTCGCGTAATCGCCGCGCGGCGCCGTTCAGGCGCGCGCAAGCGGCCGGCTGCGGCTACACTGCGGCTGCGCATGACTTCCGATCCCGCTGCCGCCGCCCTGCGCACTCTGGTCCTGGAGGACGATCCGATACTGCGCGATCGCATCCTGGTGCCGGGCCTGCGCCGTTTCGGCTTCGCCGCCGACGGCTGCGGCACCGGCGCGGAACTGCAGCAGCGGGTGCAGCGCGAGGGCGCCGAGATCGTGGTGCTGGATGTCGGCCTGCCCGACACCGACGGCTTCACCCTGGCCGGCGCGCTGCGCCTGCAATACCCGGATCTTGGCATCGTGATGCTGACCAGCCTGGGCCAGACCGAGGACCGCATCCGCGGCCTGACCGGCGGCGCCGACGCCTATCTGTCCAAGCCGGTGGAAATCGATCTACTGGCCGCGACCCTGCACAGCCTGGCGCGGCGCGTGAGCGGGCGCCCGCCTGCGGCGCCGGCGCGCGGGCGCTGGCAGGTGAGCGAAGACGGCTGGTGCCTGCTGTCGCCGTCCGGCGCCGCCGCCGCGCTGACCGGCAGCGAACGCCGGCTGTGCCTGCGCCTGCTCGAGCAACCGGGCCTGCTGGTGGCGCGCGAGGCCTTGATCGCCGCGCTCACCGACCGCGTGTACGACTTCGACGCGCACCGCCTGGATTCGATGGTGCACCGCCTGCGCAGCAAGGTGCAGCGCCGCTGCGGCGAGCCGCTGCCGCTGGCCGCGGTGCACGGCAAGGGCTACATCTTCGATCCCGCCGGCTGACGCGCACCGCGCGCGCGGCGCCGCGGCGCACAGGCCTTCCGGGCAGGCGCTACATCGCCACCGCATCGGCGTGCGGCAGCACGATGCGGAAGCGCGTGCCCACGCCCACCGTGCTGTGCACCTGGATCCGGCCGCCGGCCCGCACCACCAGGTCGCGCACCACCGCCAGGCCCAGGCCGGTGCCGCTGTCGGCGGGCTTGGTGCTGTAGAACGGCTCGAACACCTGCGCGGCCACCTCCGCCGGCATGCCGTGGCCGTCGTCGGCGACCTCGATGACGGTGCCCTCGTCCTCGCTGGACACGGCGATGTCGAAATGGCCGCGGTCGGCGATCGCGTCGCGGCTGTTGGAGGCCAGGTTCAGCAGCATCAGGTCGAACTGGCTGCGCTCGAAACGGATCGGCGCCGGCGCCGCCGGCAGCGCGCAGCGCAGCACGATCCGCGCTTCCAGCAACTGCCGCAGCATCGGCTGCAAGGCCTCCACCGCGGCCGCGGCGTCGAAGCGTTCGACATGCTCGGCGTCGCGGCGGCTGAAGCGCAGCAGCCGGCGCACGACGGTCATGCCGCGCTCGGCCGATGCCTCCACCGCCGCCAGGCTGTCCTCCAGCTGCGCGATGCGCTGCGCGTCGCTGGTCAGGTCGTCGTCGTGGCGCGCGGCGGCGAAGCCGGACATCACCGCCAGGATGTTGTTGAAGTCGTGGGCCAGGCCGCTGGCCATGCGCTCGGTGATCTCGCGTTTCTGCGCGTGGATCAGCTGGGTCTGTGCGCGTTCGCGTTCCTGCATCTCCTGCTGCAGGCGCTGGCCGCGCGCATTGGATTCGCGCAGGCTCTCGCGCAGCGCCTCGGTGGTGCGGTCCAGCAGCAGCGTCACCAGCAGGTAACTGAACAGCACCGGCAGCACGTTGAACAGCGCCTGCGCCGGCGCGCCGGCCAGTTCGGCCAGGGCGTCGCGCCCCACGCCGACGCCGAGCATCAGCAGCAAGGCGACGAAGGTGACCCACAGCGCGCGGCGCCCCAGCACCAGGCCGGCCAGGATCAGCACCAGCATCTGCGCCAGTTGATCCGGCAACTGCCGCTGGAAGCCGTGGATGGCGGCGTTGACCAGCAACGAGCCGAGCATCGCCCCGAGCAGCAGCCGCACGCCGCCGCGCAGGGCGCCATGGCGCACGCGCACGAAGCCGATCGCCGCGCACACCCCGATCAGCAGACTCATGGTCAACGAAATCAGCATGCCCGGCGGCAGCGGCTGCCCGCGCAGCTCCGGCCAGGCCAGCACCACCGCCACCACGATCGTGGCGGGAATGGTCACCGCCAGGAACAGCAGCAGCAACTGGATCACCCGCGCATTGCGCCGATCCACCTCGTCCACCAGCGGCGCGCGGCCCAGCCAGTTCCAGAACGCCTTCGCCATGCCGCCGTGCTCCATTCCCGTTCAGTGAGAATCCGATGATGATCATGCGAGAACTTGCAGGTGACAAGCCGGTGACGGCGGGCCTAAGTTCGCATGACGGAACACGCCCGGGGACGACGGCGCTGTTTCCAGACCACTCCAGACCGATGCGGAGGCGCACACGCGCCGCCGACGTCACCTTCTGCCCTGCCGTTTTTTCAGCCCGAGATCGCCATGAACGCATGCTCTTCCCTGCGCGGCACCGCCGCCCGTCATCCGATTCCCCGCGCGTACAGCACCCTGGCCCTGGCCTGCGCGCTGTGCCTGTCGTCGACGGCGATGGCGCAGACGCCCACCCCCAGCACCGCGACGACCGCCAGCACCCAACCCGCCACCGGCACCGGCACCGACGCCACGGCCAGCGACGCCAGCGCGACACCGGCCGCGACCACCTACGACCCCAGCGTCTACTTCAAGGCCACCGGCAGCGCCGACAGCAACGCCGGCGCCGACGCCGACGGCGACGAAGCGCTGGCCGCCGGCGAGGCCGCCTCGGCGGTCGGCACCGGCACCATCGCGCTCGGCGGCGGTGCGGTCGGCTACGCCAACCACGCGGTGGCGGTGGGCCACAACAGCCTGGCGACCGAGGTCTCCACCACCGCCGTCGGCGGCATGCTCGACCTGGATTTCTCCTACCAGCCCAACGGCGTGGTGATCCTGCAGCAGACGTCGGCCACCGGCGTGGCCGCCACCGCGCTGGGCGCCGGCGCCCAGGCCAGCGGCAAGTACAACGTGGCGGCCGGCGCCGGCGCGATCGCCAGCGACCGCTCCAGCGTCGCCGTCGGCGGCATCGTCGACGTGGGCGAGGAGATGAGTCCGGGCTTCGGCGCCGAAGGCACCCAAATGCAGGCCACGCAGGCCACCGGCCCGCTGTCCACCGCGCTGGGCGGCGGCGCGCTGGCCACGGCCTACAGTTCCACCGCGGTCGGCGCCCTGGCCGAAGCCAGCGCCAACCGCACCGTCGCCGTCGGCACCACCGCGGTGGCCAACCAGTACGCCGCCGTGGCGGTGGGCGCGCAGAGCCAGGCCACCGCCGAGTGGGCCACCGCCTTCGGCAACGGCGCACGCGCCTGGGGCACCCACAGCGTGGCCATGGGCCCCAGCGCGTTCGCCCAGAACGACGACGGCACCGCGGTCGGCCCGGCCGCGTTCGCCGGCGGCGTCGGCTCCACCGCGCTCGGCAACCGCTCCTGGGCCGGCGGCACCCGCAGCCTGGCCCTGGGCGGGGGCATGGTGTGGAACGGCAACTTCTTCCTCGATACGCCGGTGCTGTTCTACGACAGCATCGCCATCGGCACCAAGTCCGATGTGTTCGGCGACCAGTCGATCGCGATCGGCCCGGGCGCGCGGGTCGGCAACTCGCAGTTCGTCAACGACAAGCAGACCATCACCAACAACAGCGTGGCGCTGGGCGCCGGTTCGGTCGCCGAACGCGACAACACCGTGTCCATCGGCGCGGCGGGCGCCGAGCGCCAGCTCACCAACCTGGCCGCCGGCACCATGGACACCGACGCGGTCAACCTGGCGCAGCTGCGCAACGTCGCCGCCGCGTTCGGCGCCGGCAGCGTGGTCGACGCCAACGGCAACCTGATCGGCGGCAATTACCTGGTGCAGGGCACGCACTACACCGACCTGGGCTCGGCGATGGGCGCGCTCGACACCGCCCTCACCGGCTTCGGCAACCGCCTGAACACCATCGGCGGTTCCGGCGGCATCAGCGTCGGCGGCGGCGACGGTGCGGCGAGCGCGCCGAGTACCGGCGCCGGCACCAATGCCGTGGCCGTGGGTTCCGGGGCCACCGCCAACGGCAACAACGGCCTGGCGATGGGCGCGCAGGCGCTGGCCTATGGCCCCAACGACACCGCCATCGGCGGCAACGCCACGGTCAATGCCGACGGCAGCACCGCGGTCGGCGCCAACGCCCGTGTCGCCGCGGTGGCGACCAACGCGGTCGCGCTCGGCGAGAGCGCCAATGCCTCGGCCGCCTCGGCCACCGCGCTCGGCCAGGGCGCCTCGGCCAGCGCCGCCAATTCGGTGGCGCTGGGCCAGGGCTCGGTCGCCAACCGCGCCAACACGGTCTCGGTGGGCAGCGCCGGCAACGAACGCCAGGTCGCCAACGTCGCCGCCGGCAGCGCCGACACCGACGCGGTCAATGTGGCGCAGATGCGTGCCGGCAACAGCGCCACCCTGAGCAGCGCCAACGCCTACACCAACACCCGCATCACCGCGCTGGACGACAGCTTCAACCAGTTGCGCACCGACACCGAACATCGCCTCGACGGCATGGACCGGCGCATGGACCGGCTCGGCGCGATGAGCGCGGCGATGCTCAACATGGCGGTCAACGCCGCCGGTACGCAGAGCCCGCGCGGGCGCGTGTCGGTCGGCGCCGGCTTTCAGGGCGGGCAGCAGGCGCTGTCGGTCGGCTATGCCCGCAAGATCGGCGCGCGCGCCTCGTTCAGCCTGGGCGGCGCCTTCAGCAGCGGCGAGTCCTCGGCCGGCATCGGCGTGGGCATCGATCTGTGACGTCACGCGGCGCCGCGCGCGCCGCCGTTTTCTTCTTCTCACCTCTCTTTCCAGGATCCGCAGATGATGTCTTCCAATACGCTCGCCGCTGCCCTCGCCGCCGTCCTGTTCGCCGGTGGCGCGCAGGCGGCCTCCCCCACCATCGGCCTGGGCGGTGTGCAAGGTCCGGTGCCGCAATCGGCCAGCGCCAACGACCTGGGCCAGCGCTTCATCGTCAAGACCCGTGACGGCGGCAGCCAGGCGCGCAGCCTGCTGGCCACCACCCTCAGCAGCGCAGTGGCGCGCAGCGGCATGCAGCGCGCGCAGATCGGCAGCAACGGCCTGACGCTGCGCAGCGCCGTCAGCGCCAAGGTGCTGCGCGACATGGCGGTGCCGGGCTGGCATGTGGTGCAGACCTCGCGCCACCTCAGCGACAGCGAGCGCACCGCCTTCATCAACGAGCTGAAGGCCGATCCGTCGGTGGTGTCGGTGCAGGTCGATCGGCTGTACCGGCGCCTGGACGAGGCCAGCGTGCGCCTGCCGGCCGCCATCGCGGCCGCCGCCTCCACCACCCCCAACGATCCGGCCTACGCCAAGCTGCAGTGGAACTTCCACGACCCGGTCGGCGGGGTCAACACCGAGCAGGGCTGGACCCGCTCCACCGGCAAGGGCGTGGTGGTGGCGGTGGTCGATACCGGCGTGGTCAAGGACAACCCGGATCTGGCCGCCAACGTGCTGCCCGGCTACGACATGATCACCGACCACCGCGTCTCGCGCCGCGACACGGACGGTCGCGTGGCCGGCGGCTACGACCTGGGCGACTGGGTGGAAGCCGACTACTGCACCGCGCTGGGCGCGTCCGGCAATGCGCCGGCGCCGAGTTCGTGGCATGGCAGCCATGTCTCCGGCACCATCGCCCAGGTCACCAACAACAACCTGGCCACGGCCGGCCTGGCCTACGACGCCAAGATCGTGCCGGTGCGCGTGCTCGGCTCCTGCGGCGGCTTCGGCAGCGACATCGCCGACGGCATGCTGTGGGCCGCGGGCCTGCCGGTGGCCGGCCTGCCGACCAACCCGAACCCGGCCGAGGTGATCAACATGAGCCTGGGCAGCGGCGCGCCGGACACCTGCCCGCAGATCTACCAGGACGCGATCGACCAGATCAACGCCAAGGGCACGATCATCGTGGTCGCCGCCGGCAACTCCAACGCCAATGCCGCCACCTACACCATGTCCTCCTGCAACGGCGTGATCAGCGTCGGCGCCTCGCGGGTGAACGGCGGCCGCGCCAGCTACTCCAACTACGGCACGCGCGTGGACATCGCCGCGCCGGGCGGCGGCGGCGACGTCGACGGCAACCCGAACGGCTACATCTTCCAGGTGATCAACGGCGGCACCCAGAGCCCGACCGGCGACTGGCAGATCGGCGGCATGGCCGGCACCTCGATGGCCTCCCCGCACGTGGCCGCGGCGGTGGCGATGGTGCAGAGCGTGGCCAAGACGCCCTTCAGCTGGACCGGCATGCGCGACCTGCTGCGCGCCAGCGCGCGGCCGTTCCCGGTGGCGATCCCCACCAGCACGCCGATCGGCGCCGGCATCCTGGACGTGGACATGCTGCTGCAGATGGCCACCACCCCGCCGTGCGATCCGTCCGACAGCAGCTGCGTGCCGCCGACCAAGACCCTGGTCAACAAGGTGGAGATGCGCGGCATCGGCAGCCAGGGCGGCGACGCGCTGTACAGCTTCCAGGCCGCGGCCGGCACGGTGGTCAGCTTCATGACCTTCGGCGGCACCGGCAACGTGGCGATGTACGTGTCGGCGGGCAAGACGCCGACTAGCAGCAGCTACGACGCGCGTTCCACCCGTGCCGGCACCACCCAGGCGGTGCGCCTCACCCCGTCCAGCGCCACGACCTACTACGTGCGCCTGAGCGGCAGCTACAGCGGCCTGACCCTGGTCGGGCGGCAGTAACGCCCGATCGCGCGGCGGCGCCGTTCGCCGCCGCGCCACGTGCGCGGGAGGAGAACCTCCCGCAGCGGTTCCGAAAGCAGCGACGTGCCTACCATGACGCAGTTCGCCCGCCTTCCGGCGGGCATTTTTTTGCTGGATGGTGCACGGCGGTGCGGCGCGAGACCGCAAGCCCCTCTCCCACCGGGAGAGGGGTTGGGGTGAGGGTGCGGCACGAGGCGCGGTGCAATGGGCCAGGCGAGGCGGCGCCCGACCCTCATCCGGCCCTCCGGGCCACCTTCTCCCGGTGGGAGAAGGAAGAGCGCTAGCGGCTTTCGCGCAGGAACCGCGCCATCGACGACACCCCCGGCAGCGCCGGTTGGAACTGCCCGGCGACGTCGACGAAGCCGCGCATCACCGCGATCTCGCGCGGGGTGCGGTTCAAGGTATCGCGCAGTTCCGGATCGGCGCCGGCGCGCAGCAGGCGCTGCACCAGCAGCGGCAGGCCGTGCAGCGCGGCCAGGTGCAGCGGGCCGAAACCGCGCGGATCCTGCACCTCCAGGCTGACCTCCTCGTCGAGCAGGCGCTCGACGCCGGCCAGCACCACCGGCTCCTCGCAGGCCGTGCCCGGTTCGGCGCGCGCACCCAGCAGCAACAGCAGCGGCGTGACCCCGCCGGCGGAACCGCGGTCGGCCTCGGCGCCGGCCAGCAGCAGCGTGTCCAGCAGGGCCAGCAGGCGCGACTTGTCGCGCGCGGTGAAGCCGTACAGCGCCGCGCAATGCAGCGGCGCCAGTTGCTGCGCGTCGCCGGCATGCACGTCGGCACCGGCGGCCAGCAGCCGCGCGGCGATGTCCGGCAGACCCAGCGCGCAGGCCAGCATCAGCACGGTGACCCCGCCCGGCAGGCGGTGTTCGATCTGCGCGCCGGCCTGCAGCAATGCCGCGACGATCTCGGTCTGGCGCATGCTCACCGCCGCCGACAGCGGCGTGGCGCCGCTGGCCGCGGCGTGCTGCAGATCGGCGCCGCGCGACAGCAACAGTTTCACCGCCTCGGCATGGCCGCCGCCGGCGGCGCGCAGCAACGCGGTGCAGCCCTGCGCGTCCACCGCATCCACCGGCAGGCCGAGGTCGATCAGGCGGCGGATCGCCTCGGCGTCGCCGACCATCGCCGCGGCCGGCACGTCGGCCTCGCGCAGCGGACGCCGCGGCAGCGGCCAGGTGCGCCAGTCCAGCCAGTCGGCCAGGTCGCGGCGGCCGCTGGCCAGGGCCACGCCGAGCGGGGTCTGGCCGTCGGCGGCGCGCGCGTCCGGCGAGGCGCCCTGCTGGATCAGCAGTTTCAGCGAGGCCTCGCGGCCCAGCGCGGCGGCCAGGTGCAGCGCGGTCATGCCGTGGCTGTCGCGCGCCTCGCGGTCGGCGCCGCGCTCGAGCAACTGCAGCTGCAGCCGCAGCCAGCCCAGCCGCACCGCCAGCGACAGCGGCGGATCGCCGGCCGGCGACGGCGCGAACGGATCGGCGCCGCGCTCCAGCAGTTCCAGGGCGAACTGTTCCAGCGCGCGCGACGCGTGATCGTGCTGCGCGCAGGCGGCGAGCAGGCGGGTCAGGCCGCCGCGGCCGGCCGGCGACACGCCGTGGCGCAGCATCGCCTGCAGGCTGGGCACCGCCTCCACGCCGCGCGAGAGCAGCGCGAACATCGGGGTGTCGCCGCAGGCATCGAGCACCTCCGGCTCGGCGCCATGCGCCAGCAGCCAGTCCACCGCCTGCGCGTTCAACGCCAGCGGCGGCTCGTGCAGCAGCGCGCCCAGTTCCTCCGCCGCGCACAGCCGCGCCAGCGCGGCCAGGCCGTCGCGCGGCTGGCCCAGTTGCAGGCCTTCGCGCAGCAGTTCCAGCGGCGGCCGGTCGGGCAGCCCGGCCGGGCCGGTCTCGCCCTGACCGTCGCTGACCGCGGCCGGCAGCGGATAGTCCGGGTCCAGCGCGGACACGATCGCCCAGCGCCCGGCCTCGGCGGCCAGGTCGACGGCACGGCGGCCGCTCTGGTCCGGCTGCGCCGGCGCCACGCCCAGCTCCAGCAGGCGCCGGATCAGCCCAGGGGCGACGTGGTCGGCAGTGCAGGCCAGCAGGATCGCGTTGCGGCCATCGCCATCGACCGCAACCAGGTCCGGCTTGTGCGGCAGCAGCCGTTCCAGCACCGCCACGCGGCCGTGGCGGGCGGCTTCCAGCCACGGCGTGCGGCCCAGCGCATCGCGCGCTTCCAGGTTGGCGCCGGCGCCGAGCAGAGCCTGCACGATCTCCACGTGGCCGGCCTGCGCCGCCTCGTGCAGCGCGCTGCGGCGCTGGCGATCGCGCGCGTCGACCCGCGCCTTGTGCTTGAGCAGCAACTGCACGCCGGCCGGATCGTCTTCCTCGGTGCCGGCCGCGGCCAGCAGCACCGGGCTGGCCTCGGCCGGCTCCGGCTTGGCGCCGCGTTCGAGCAGGAACTTGGCCATGCGCCAGTTACCGACCTGGCAGGCCACCGCCAGCGGGGTCAGGCCGTCGCGGTTGGCCGCGTCCAGTTCGGCAGCGGCGTCGCGCAGCAGCGCAGCCACGCCCGGGTCGGAACTGCGTGCGGCGTGATGCAGCGGGGTGTTGCCGTCGCCGTCGCTGGCGCGCGGATCGGCGCCGTTGGCGAGCAGGGTCATCACCGCCTCCGGGCGGCCATGCCAGCTGTCGCGGGTGGCGGCCAGCAGCGGGGTCATGCCCAGGTGCGGACGATTGACGTCGACCCCGCGCACGATCAGTTCGCGCAACAGGCGCAGGTCCGGCAGCACCGCGGCCAGCACCGGCAGGCTGCGCTGGTCGCGCCACTCGGCGGCGGGCAGCGCATGCGGATCGGCGCCGGCCTGCAGCAATTGCAAGGCGCGATCGACGCGGCCACCGCGGGCGGCGTCGTACAGCGCCGCATGCAGTTCGTCCTGCGCCGGCGGCGGCTCGTCCGCGCGCGGCGCGGCGGTGGCGCTGAGTTCGGCGAACAGGTCGGCGGAGGACACCGGCGGGGTCAGCGTCTGCGGCGGCGCCACCCGTTGCAGGCCGGCGTGCAGCAGCGGCGACAGCAGCGCATAGGCCAGCGCCAGCGGCCAGCGTGCGGCCTCGGCGAGCAGCCCCGGCCAGGCCAGCACCACGCCGAGTCCGGCCAGCACCAATACCAGCGCGGCCACCGCCAGCCCGCGCCAGGCCTGCACGTCCTGCTGCGCCAGCGCATGCCAGCGCGCGCCCAGCGGGCCGCCCTCGGCATCGCTGCCATGCCACAGCGGCCAGGTCCGCCACAACCCGAGCAGCGCGGCACTGGCGGCCACGCTCAGCGCCAACGCGGCGGCCAGGCTGCCGCTGTCGTGCAGCGCCGCCAGCGGCCAGGCCACCAGCACCGCGACCAGCGCCATGCCGCCGGCCCACAGCACCAGCAGCGACGCCGCCGTGCCGACCAGGTCGCGCGCGGCGCGTGGGCGCGGCCGGCTGCCACGGTGCCAGGACAACGCCAGCGCGAACGCCGGTTGCGCCAGCCATGCGCCCAGGGCGGCGGCCAGCGGGCCGATTCCGGCGGCCAGCGCCAGCACCGCGCCCAGGGCGGCGGCGAGCATCGGCGCACGCGCGCGGAGGAAAGAGTCAGTCATCGTGTCGATCGGTGGTGCCGGGCAGGGACGGCGGCAATTGCAGATGGAAGCCGCAGCCGGCGAGGTTGGCGCGCACCGCGGCCGGATCGGCGCGGGCCAGCGTGCGTTCGGCGGTCAACGCCACCTCGAGCACGAACGCCAGCGGCTGCAGCGACGCCAGCAGCGCCGGCGGCAGACGGCCGAAGTCGTCGCGGGCGGCGAGATACAGATAGGTGTCCGGCTTGCGTTGGCTTTTGTAGACGTAGGCTTGCATGCCCGTGGCGTGCGCCTGGCGTGGAAAGGCAAGCGATTGTGGAGGAAATGCGCCAGCGGCGAAAGCGCACGCCGGCCCTGCGCTGAACGGATCCGGGCGCGGGCGCTATTCACGTTCGCGTCGTGGGTGTTTCACGGCATGACCGAATGCGTCGATATACTGCGGCGATTGTCCTTGTATGGAATACCGCGTGACCGAAGCGTCCTCGTCGCCCCGCATGGCCCCGGTGGCCATTCGCGCCTACACCGCGACCAACGCGCTCGGCAGCGGACTGCAGGCCCAGGCCGCGGCGCTGCGCGAGGGCCGCAGCGGCCTGCGCCGCAACGACTTCGGTCCGCAACCGCTGGAATGCTGGATCGGCCGGGTGGACGCGCTGGAAACCGCCGCGCTGCCGGAGGCCCTGGCCGCGTGGGAATGCCGCAATAACCGCCTGGCCTGGCTCGCCCTGCAACAGGACGGCATGGCCGCGGCCGTGGCCGCCGCGGCGCAACGCCACGGCGCCGAACGGGTGGCGGTGGTGATGGGCACCTCCACCTCCAGCATCGGCGCCAGCGAGGAGGCCTACACCCGGCTCGAGCACGATGCGGAGGGTCCGCGCATGCCCGCCGACCTGGACCGGCCGATCGTGCACACCCCGCATTCGCTCGGCGATTTCGTGCGCGCCGCCACCGGTTTGCGCGGCCCGTGCATCACCGTCGCCACCGCCTGCTCGTCCAGCGCCAAGGTGTTCGCCCAGGCCGCGCGGCTGATCGCCGCCGGCGTGGTCGATGCGGCCCTGGTCGGCGGCGTGGACACGCTGTGCGGCAGCGTGCTGTTCGGCTTCAACTCGCTGCAGGTGGTGTCGCCGGAACCATGCCGGCCGTTCGACGTGCGCCGGGTCGGGCTGTCGCTGGGCGAGGCCGGCGGCTACGCGCTGCTGGAGCGCGCCGATGCCGCCGACGCGCCGCCGGCGCAGGCGCTGCTGTGCGGCTACGGCGAATCCAGCGACGCCCACCACATGTCCGCGCCGCATCCGCAGGGGCTGGGCGCCGGCCTGGCGATGCGCGGCGCGTTGCAGCGCGCCGGCGTGGACCCGGCCGAAGTCGGGTATCTCAACCTGCACGGCACCGCGACCCCGGCCAACGACAGCGTCGAGGCCGCCGCGGTGGCGGCGCTGTTCCCGCCGACCCTGCACGCCAGTTCGACCAAGGCCTGGACCGGGCACACGCTCGGCGCCGCCGGCATCGTCGAGTCGGTGTTCGCGCTGCTGGCGCTGCGCGACGGCCTGTTGCCCGGCACCCTCAACAGCGAACTGCCCGATCCCGCCTGCGGCCCGCAGATCCGCTTCGCCACCGCCCATGCACAGGTCCGCTACGCGATGAACAACTCCTTCGGCTTCGGCGGCAACAACTGCTCGCTGCTGTTCGGCCGCGCATGAGCACGCCCATGCTGAGCGCGACGATCGAAGGCATCGGGTTCTGGGCGCCCGGCCTGCCCGGATGGACGCTGGCACAGGCGTTCGCGCGCGGCGACGGCGCGCCGCTGGAGACGCCCGGCCGGCCCTCGCCGCAACTGCTGGCGCCCAACGAGCGCCGCCGCGCGCCGGACACGGTGGCGGTGTCGCTGGATGCGGCGCTGGCCGCCTGCCAGGACGCCGGCCGCGACCCGGCCACGCTGCCGTCGGTGTTCACCTCCACCCACGGCGACCTGGCGATCACCGACTACATGTGCACCACCCTGGCCAGCGAACCGCTGTCGGTGTCGCCGACCAAGTTCCACAACTCGGTGCACAACGCCGCCGCCGGCTACTGGACCATCGGCGCCGGCGCCACCGCCGCGGCGACCGCGATCAGCGCGCACAGCGGCAGTTTCGCGCAGGGACTGCTGGAAGCGCTGTCGCAACTGGCCGCGGGCGAAGACGCGGTGCTGCTGGTCGGCTACGACAGCCGCTCGGTGGGGGCGCTGGGCCGGATCGCGCGCAGCGAGGGCCTGCTCGGCGGCGCGCTGGTGCTGAGCGCGGGCGCACGCGACGGCAAGCCGCAATTGCAGGTACAACTGCGCGACGGCACCGCGCCGGTTGGCGATGGCCCGCTGGCGCGGCATGTCGCGGGCAACGCGATGGCGCCGATGCTGCCGCTGTTCGATGCGCTGGCGCTGGGCGGCAGCGGTTGCGTGCTCGATGCCGGCGGCGGCAGCTGCCTGCAGGTGGAGCTGCGCGCATGAGCCGCACGCCGCTGAGCGCCGCCGACGCGGCGATCCTGATTCCGGCCCTCAACGAACGGCTGCGCATCCGCGAGGTGGTCAGCGACGCGCTGGCCTACTGCCCGCGGGTGATCGTGGTCGACGACGGCTCCGACGACGGCACCAGCGACTGCATCGCCGACCTGCCGGTGACCCTGCTGCGCCATCCGCAGCGCCGCGGCAAGGGCGCGGCGCTGCGCAGCGGCTTCGCCGAGGCGCAGCGCCAGGGCGCGCGCGCGGTGATGACCATGGACGGCGACGGCCAGCACAGCGCCGCCGACTTCCCGCGGTTGCTGGCCGCGGCCAACCGCCATCCCAGCTGCGTGATCGTGGGCGCGCGCCTGCGCAAGCGCGCCAGCCAGCCGCCGATCCGCCGCATCGGCAACGATTTCGGCGACTGGGGCATCGCCTGGGGCTGCGGCTTCCGCCTGGTCGACAGCCAGAGCGGCCAGCGCCTGTACCCGCAGTCGGTCTACACCCTGCCCGACGTGCCCGGCGAAGGCTTCGTGTTCGAGGCGCAGCTGCTGATCTCGGCCGCGCGCCAGGCCGGCGCGCGGGTGGTGGCGGTGCCGATCGAGACCCGCTACGCCAACCAGACCCCCGGCACGTTCCGCAAGAGCCACTTCCGGCTGGTGCGCGATCTGTGGAAGATCACCTCGCACGTGATCGTGCAGGTGTGGACCTATGGGCACGTGGTGCGCGAGTACCGGCGCACCCGCGCCAATCCGGTGCTGATCGACGACATCGACGGCACCCTCGACACGGCCCCCCTGGCCGTCGCCAAGGAAAAGACGACATGAAGGCAGCGCAGGCGGATGTGGCGATTCTGGGCGGCGGACTGGCCGGACTGACCCTGGCGCTGCAATTGCGCCAGCGCGACCCGCAGCTGCGCATCCGCGTGCTGGAACGGCGCGCGCACCCGGTACGCGAGGCCGCGTTCAAGGTCGGCGAGTCCTCGGTGGAGATCGGCGCGCACTACTTCGCCGAGGTGCTGGGCCTGCGCGAGCACCTGGATGCCGAACAGATCCGCAAGTTCGGCTTCCGCTTCTTCTTCTCCGACGGGCGCACCGACATCGACCAGTGCACCGAGCTCGGGGTGAGCCAGTTGCTGCCCACCCCCTCGTGGCAGATCGATCGCGGCCGCTTCGAGAACTTTCTCGGGCAGCGCGCGCGCGAGATGGGCGTGGAATTCCTCGACGGCAGCACAGTGCGCGGCGTCGATTTGGCCGAGGACGACGGCGACCACTGCGTGCGCTACAGCCGCGACGGCGCCGAGGCCAGCCTGCAGGCGCGCTGGGTGATCGACGCCAGCGGCCGCGCCGGCCTGCTCAAGCGCAAGCTCGGCCTGGCCCAGGACAACGCGCACCAGGCCAACGCGGTGTGGTGGCGGGTGGACGGGCTGGTCGATCCCAACGGCTGGTCGCAGGACAGCGCCTGGCTGCAGCGCTGCACGCCGCCGGACCGCTGGCGCTCGACCAACCACATGTGCGGCCCCGGCTACTGGTTCTGGCTGATCCCGCTGTCCTCCGGCGCGCATTCGCTGGGCATCGTCTGCGATGCCACCCTGCATCCGCTGGAGACCATGAACACCCACGCCAAGGCGATGGACTGGCTGCGCACGCACCAGCCGCAGGTGGCCAACACGCTGGAGCGCAGCGAGCACACGGTGCAGGATTTCCTGTTCCTGCGCGACTTCTCCTACGGCTGCAAGCAGGTGTTCTCGGCACAGCGCTGGGCGCTGACCGGCGAGGCCGGCGTGTTCCTGGACCCGTTCTATTCCCCGGGCAGCGACTTCATCGCCATCAGCAACACCTACATCTGCGAACTGATCGGACGCGAGCGCGCCGGCCGCGACATCGCGCCCTATGCCGAGCTGTACCAGCAGCTGTATTTCTCGTTCTACGAGAACACCCTGACCCTCTACCAGGATCAGTACCCGCTGTTCGGCGACGCCCAGGTGATGCCGGTCAAGGTGATCTGGGACTACACCTACTACTGGTCGCTGCTGGCGCCGCTGTACTGCACCGACCGCATCGCCGACCTGGCGGTGCTGGGCCGGCTGCGCCCGGCGCTGCAGCAAGCCAGCGCGCTCAACCTGGGCATGCAGGCGCTGCTGCGCGACTGGGGCGCGGCCAACCGCGCTCAGGCGGCGGCGGTGGCCGACGGACGCCTGCTGGACCAGTACCTGATCGGCTGGTTCCACGAACTCAACCGCGCCCTGAGCGACCGGCTGGACGATGCCGCCTTCGTCGCCCGCCTGCACGGCAACGTCGCGCGCATGGCGGAACTGGCCGGGGAGATCCTGGCGCGCGCCCGCCAGCAGCATCCGACGCTGGCCGACCACGGCCTGCTGGATGCCTGCCGCGATGCGGCGACGCCGCTGCCGGTCCTGTCGCCGGCCTGGTACGCCGACGCCGCCTGATCCACGCGCAGGGCCATGCCGCCCTGCAACAACGCGCGCTTCGCTTCCCCGCCGCGAGGCGCCAGGCGGGCGCGCAATTGCGCGGCACGCGTCACACAGTGCGAATATCGCCCGCACATTCGGGTTTTCGCACGCACGGCGGTTGACGCCCTGGCGCCACCGGCGCGACACAGGCCCGCCGCGCCCGGCGCGTCCTCCAGGAGAACTCCATGCGCTCCACGCTGCTCGCCTTGGCCCTGCCGCTGGCCGCTCTCGCCGCCTCCTCCACCGCACAAGCGCAGACGACCGCGCGCGCACCGGCCTCGCCGGCACCACTGCAGCAGTCGTGCGACGCGCTGGCGAGCCGGCTCGCCTATCCCGGCACCCGCTTCACCGCGGTACGCAGCGTGGCGGCCGGCGCCCTGCAGGTGGCCGGCCAGCCGATCGGCGCACACTGCCAGGTCACCGGGCTGATGCACGAACGCGTCGGCAGCGACGGCCAGTCCTATGCGATCGGCTTCGAGATGCGCTTGCCGGCGGCATGGAACGGGCGCTTCTTCTACCAGGCCAACGGCGGCCTGGACGGCAACGTGGTCCCGGCGCTTGGCGACATCGGCGGCGGCGGCCAGCGCGACAACCCGCTGCGCATGGGCTTTGCGGTCATCAGTTCCGATGCCGGGCACAGCAATGCGCAGAACCCGCTGTTCGGCCGCGATCCGCAGGCGCGCCTGGACTACGGCTACCAGGCGGTGCAGGCGCTGACGCCGATGGCCAAGCGCGTGGTGCAGATCGCCTACGGCAAGGCGCCGGACTACAGCTACTTCGGCGGCTGCTCCAACGGCGGCCGCCATGGCATGGTCGCCGCCGCGCGCGACGCGCAGGACTACGACGGCATCCTGGTCGGCGACCCCGGGTTCCATCTGCCCAAGGCGGCGATCGCGGATCTGGCCGCGGCCCAGCAACTGGCGGCGCTGGCCGGCGGCAGCGACACGCGCAGCGGCCTGACCGCCGCAGAGCGCAGCCTGGTGGCCGAGCGCATCGTCGCCACCTGCGATGCGCTGGACGGCGTGCGCGACGGCATGGTGCAGGACGTGCTCGCCTGCCAGCGCCGCTTCGACCTGAACCGCGACGTCGCCACCTGCGGCAGCGCCGGGCGCACCGGCCAATGCCTGACCCCGGCGCAGAAGCGCGCGCTCGGCGCCATCCACGCCGGCGTGCGCAACAGCGCCGGCACGCCGCTGTACGCGCCCTTCCCCTACGACCCGGGTATCGCCAGCGGCGACTGGGCCGGCTGGCGGCAGGACGCCTCGCTGACCCTGGTGCCCGGCTCGGTGGCCTTCGGCTTCGTCACCCCGCCCGAGGATCCGGCGGTGCTGCAGGATCTGAAGCGCTACGCGCTGCAGTTCGACATGGACCGCGACGCGCCGAAGATCTTCGCCACGGCCGGCGCCTTTGGCGAATCCGCGTGGTCGTACATGACCCCGCCGAACGAGACCCGGCTGACCACGCTGAAGAAGCGCGGCGGCAAGCTGCTGATCTACCACGGCACCGGCGACGGCATTTTCTCCTTCGCCGATACCGCGGCCTGGTACGACCGCCTGCGCACCGCCGATGCCGACGCCGCCAGCTACGCACGTCTGTTCGCGGTGCCGGCGATGGCGCATTGCGCCGGCGGACCGGCCACCGACCAGTTCGATGCGCTGACCCCACTGGTGGCCTGGGTCGAGCAGGGCCAGGCGCCGGCCGCGATCGTCGCCAGCGCACGCGGCAGCGGCAGCGCCGCGCCCAACAACGAGGTGCCGGCCAGCTGGAGCAGCCAGCGCAGCCGTCCGCTGTGCCCGTATCCGCAGGTGGCGCGCTACGTCGGCGGCGACGTGGAGGCGGCGTCCAGCTTCGTCTGCCGCTGAGCGCCCGCCGCCGTTGCGCCGCCAGCATGGCGGCGCAACGGCCGCGTCGTTTTCGAGGCGGTCAGCCCATGCCGCCGTTGATGCCGATGATCTGGCCGTTGATGTAGGCGGCCGCGTCCGAACACAGAAACGCGATCAGTGCGGCCACTTCCTCCGGCTTGCCCGGGCGCCCGGCGGGGACCATCTGCTTGATCGCCTCCGGCGGGAAGGCACTGTCGGCCATCGCACCCTGGATCACGCCCGGTGCGACCACGTTGACGCTGATGCCGCGGCTGGCCATTTCCCGCGCCAGCGACATGCTGGCGCCGTGCAGCGCCGCCTTGGCCGCGGCGTAGTTGGTCTGCCCGCGGTTGCCCAGCACCGCCGACACCGAGGACACGCTGACGATGCGGCCCCAGCGCGTGCGCGCCATCGGCAGCAGCAGCGGCTGGGTGACGTGGAAGAAGCCATGCAGCGAAACGTCGATGACCTTGTGCCACTGCGCCGCGCTCATGCCCGCCATCGGCGCGTCGTCGTGGATGCCGGCGTTGTTGACCAGCACCTGGATCGGGCCGGCCTCCAGCAGCGTCGCCAGCGCCTGCGCGCTGGCCTGCGCATCGGCCACGTCGAACGCCACCGCCTCGGCGCTGCCACCGGCGGCGACGATCGCCTCCACCACCGCCGCGGCGCGTGCGACGTTGGCATTGGCGTGCACGATCACGTGCAGGCCCTGCGCGGCCAGGGCACGGCAGATCGCGCCACCGAGATCGCCACTGCCGCCGGTGACCAGGGCGCGGCGCGGGGAAGCAGGCTGGGACATCGTGGTTCCTTGGGCAAAGGGACAGGGCCGCCATCCTAACGACTCGTCGCGCACCGCGGGCACACCGTCCGACGCCGCAGCGGCCGCGGGCGGGCGTCATCGTGGAAGCCCGTCACGATCGATGGCCCACGACGCCGCGAAACGGCACCTGCAGGAATGTGCCCGTACATTGCCTGGGTGCACTGTGGGAGGGACGTCAGTCCCGACGCCTTCCAAGCCTGGATAGCGCTCGCCGCGTCTGCAGGGCCGTCGACGCCTACGCGGTCACGCCGCGCCCAGCATCACCGTCGCGCGCCCCTCGGCCAGCAACTGCCCGGCATGGCTGATGCGGAAGGCGTACTGCTGGCTGTCCTCGGCCTGCAGCAGCACCTCGGCCTCGCCTTCGATCGGACCCGGCAGATCCTGCAGTTCGGCGACGTGCAACTGCACCCCGCGCAGCGCCACCAGCATGCCCGGCCGCACCGGCGTGCCCGCGGCGTGACCGAGCAGGCCACCGTGCACCGCCATCGCCTGCGCACCGTACTCGCACAGGTGCAGCGCGCGCAGCCGATCGCCACTGCGCAGCGGATGCGCGGCCTGGCGATGCGCGACGCTGCGCAACACCACGCGCTGCGCGTCCCAGGCCACCACCTCTTCCCACAGGCACATCAGGCCCTGGTGCGGGACCAGGGCGGCGATGGCGTCGCGTCCGTGCAAGGGTTCAGTGTGCATGGCGGCTCTCCCGGGCCTCGCTGGCGGTCTCGCGCGAAATCAGCAGCGCCAGCACGAAATTGAACAGCACGCCCAGCGCCACGGTGCTGCCGATCGCGCGCAGCACCGGGATGCTGGAGGCGGCCAGCAGCGCGAACACCAGCAGGGTCATCAGGCTGCACACGATCAGCGCATGCAGGGTGCGCAACTGGTCGGCGCGGTCGTCGCCGGCGTGGTCGAAGAACAGCGCGTAGTCCAGGCCCAGGCCGGCGGCCAGGATCAGCGCGATCAGGTGGAACAGGTTCAGCTCGACCCCGCAGCCGCGCAGGATCGCCAGGATCAGCAGCGTGGTCAGCGCCATCGGCAGCAGCACGCGTGCGATCCGTCGCGGCGTGCGCAAGGCGATCGCCACGGTCAGCGCCAGCAGCACCGCGGCCACGCCCAGCGCGGCGAGCACGCGGCCGCGGTAGGCGGCGACCAGCGACTCGGAGGCGTCCTTCAGGTCCAGCAGTTGCGCGCCGCTGCCCTGCACCGCGCGCGCCAGCTGCGCCGGATCGCGCAGCCCGGTCAGCGACACCAGCGCGGTGGTGCGGTCCGGACGCTCCAGCAGCAGGCCGCCGACAGGCGTCGCCAGCGGCGTGCCGCGCAGGTCGCGCGCGGTCAGCAGCGGCGCCGTGCGCGCGGCCTGCAGGTCGGCCAGGAACGGCGCGAAGGCGTCGGCGCGGAACGGGGTGGTGGCGACCGCGGCGGCGGTGATCGCCTGCGCCTGCGCCGGATCGGGCAATGCGGCCTGGCGCCGGCGCTGGGTGGCGGCGCTGGGCAGGTAGCGCGCGGCCATGTCGTAACCGGCCAGTTCGCCCTGCGCCACCAGCGCGTCCAGGCGCGGGCGCAGGCGTTCGGACGCGGCCAGCGCAGCCTCGGCCGAGGCTGCCGGCAACGCCAGCACGTAGCGCACGTCGGGTGCACCCAGTTCCTGGCGCAGGTGCGCGTCGCGGGCCAGGCCGTCGGCCGGCACCGGGGTGAGCTTGGACAGGTCGTTCTGCCAGAACGGGCCCGGCGCGAACACGATGACCGCGGCCGCCAGCAGGGCCAGCGGCAGCAGCGACCAGCGCGGCCGCGGCAGCCGCGCGATGCCGCGCCACAGCCGCTCCAGCATCGGCGAATCGGCATGGTCGCGCGGCGAGGGGTCGATCAGCGCCGGCAGCAGCAGGCGCGTGGTCAGCGCCGCCACCAGCAGGCCGGCGATGGTGAACACCGCCAACTGGCGCAGGCCGTCCACGCCGGAGAACAGGAAGGTGACGTAGGCGATGCAGGTGGAGACCACGCCGGTGGCCAGCGTCGGCCACAGATGGCGCGCGTTCTCGCGTGGATCCAGGCCCGGGCGCTGATGGCTGAACAGATGGATCGGGTAGTCCTGGACCACGCCGATCAGGGTGAAGCCGAACGCCACGGTGATCCCGTGCACGCCGTCGAACAGCAGCGCCACCGCGCCGAGGCCGGCCAGGCCGGCGCTGGCCAGCGGCAGCACGCCCAGCACCGGAATCTTCCAGCTGCGGTAGGCGACCAGCAGCAGCACGATCAGCCCCACCGTATCCAGGGTGCCGATCCACTGCGCCTCGTTCTGGGTGCGCCCGCCGATCTCCACCGAGAACGCGCCGGGGCCGGTCAGGGTCAGCGTGCTGCCGGTGCCGGCGCTGACCTTGGCGAAGGCGGTGTGGATCGCATCCACCGCGCGTTGCTGGCCGGTGGGATCGAAGCCGGCGGCGCGGGTCTGCGCGACCAGCAGCGCGTCCTTGCCGGCGCGGTCGAACCACACCCCGTCGCGCTGCTGCGGGCCGCCGGCCGGCTGCAGGCTCTCGGCCAGGTGCAGCACTTCCAGGGTTGGATCGCGCGGCAGCAGCGGCTCCACCATCGCCGCCGCCGGCGAACCCAGGTCCTGCAGCCGCGCCTGCAGCGCATCGCGCAGGGTCGGCGCATCCAGCGGTTTGGCGTCGAAGCTGTCGCTGAGCAGATAGCGGTACGGCAGCAGGCGCGGCGGGATCGCGTCCAGGCCGGCGTCGGCGCCGTTGGCGACCAATTCGAACACGTCGTGCTGCGCGGCCAGTTCGGCATGCAGCGCCTGCGATTGCTTGGCCAGCGTGGCCGGATCGGCCCCGGACAGCGACATCAGCAGCAGCCGCGAGCCAGGGCCTTCGCCGAGTTCGTCGAGCAGGAGTTTTTGCGCGGGAGTGCGGGCTTCCGGCATGAACTTGCGCAAGTCGCCGGATACCTGCAGCGCATTGCCCAGCCAGATCCCGGCCACGGTGAGCAGCGCCAGCCACAGCAAGGCCAGCGAGATGCGCATCTTCGAACTGAGTTGGCGTGTCACGACAGCCGCTCCCCAAACGCCCACTCGTTCAGACCCGGGGCCGCGGGCGCGGCATCGGGCATGACTGACCGCCGCCTGCTACCGCGGGCCGGCATGAACTTGCGCAAGTCGCCGGATACCTGCAGCGCATTGCCCAGCCAGATCCCGGCCACGGTGAGCAGCGCCAGCCACAGCAGCGCCAGCGAGATGCGCATCTTCGAACTGAGGGCACGCTTCATCGCTGCATCCCCACGCCGCCCTGCGCCGCGCGATCAGCCGCCGCACGCGCAGCCGTCGGGCCGGCAGCACGCTGCCGGCGGGCGCCTCGTGCGGGGATCACGCCGCGTCGCCGTGGCACAGCGCGGTCAGCGCGGCGCCGTCGGCAACGGCGCCGGCGGCCTGCGCGGCACCGGCCAGCAGGGTGCGCTGGACGTCGCCCTTGGCCGGGGTGGTCTCGATGCAGCGCAGTTCGGCGCCACGGCCGTACAGGCGCAGGCTGCGCACGTGCGCGGCCATGGCCGGATCCTTCGGCTGCAACTGCAGCTGCCAGCGCTCGCGGGTGCCGCTGCTGCTGATGTTGAACTGCTGCTGCAGCAGCGCGCGGTCGCCGGACAGCAACGCGCCGAAACCGCTCTGCAGGCCGGCCAGTTCCGGCACGCGCGCCAGCGAGAAGCGCCGCGGCGGCTTGCCGTCGCGCTCCAGCGTGGCTTCGCCGCCGCGCAGGGTGGTGGTCTCGTGGTACGGCGCGATGACCTCGCGCACCAGCGTCTGCGCGTCCGGGCGGCGGTACTCGCCCTGCACCCGCAACGGCGTCTTCAGCAGCGCCGAGCCGCGCAGTTCGACGAAGGCGGTGCTGACCGGCGCCGGCCGCGCCAGCTTCTGCAGGATCCAGTCGGCGTCCGGCGCCTCAGGCGATGCGGCGCTCAGCGGTGCGGCGCTGCACAGCAGTATCAGCATCCACGGCAAGGTGCGGCGCATCGGCATGGCGGTTGTTCCAGAAGTCGTAGAAGTTGAACCAGTTGTAGGGCGCGGAGCGGGTGTAATGCTCCAGCCTGGCGGCGTAATCGCGGATGAGCGCGGCCAGCACCGGCGCACGCTGCCGGCGCGGCAGGTCCAGGCCTTCGCTGAAGGTCTCGAACACCAGCTCGTAGCGGTTGCCGCCGCGGTACAGCCCGAACGCCAGCACCACCGGCACCTTGAGCGCGGCGGCGATCAGCCACGGCGACGTCGGGAACATGGCGCCCTGGCCGATGAACGCGGCCGGCAGCGCCGGATCCTCCGGGCGCGGCCGGTCCACCAGCAGCGCGACCAGCGCGCCCTCGTCGGTGGCCTGCTTGATCGCCATGACGATGGAGGTGCTGTCCATGCCGGCGTCGATGATGTTGGCGGCCAGCTGCGGGTTCAGCGCGCCGAGCAGTTCGGTCATCGCCGGGTTGTGCGCCTTGTCCAGCACCACCTTGACCTGCACGTCTGGGCGCTCGGTGGCCAATACCCGCAGCGCGTCGAAGCTGCCCAGGTGCGAGCCGAAGATCAGCACGCCGCGGCCGCGGTCCATCTGCGTGTGCAACTGGTCCAGGCCGCGGATCTGCACCCGGAACCGGTGCATCTGCCCGCACAGCATGAACACCCGGTCGAGGATGGTGGAGGCGAAGGTGTGGATATGCCGGGCCACCTCCAGCAGCGTGGCCGGGCGATCGAACACGCGGCTGAGGTAGTGCCGCGAATCGCGCCGCTCCGGGCCGCGCACCAGCAGGAAATACAGGGTGATCGGATACAGCAGCAGGCGGCCGACGGCGCGGCCGCCGTAACGGGCGATGCTGCGGATCAGCCACAGGGCGAAATGGCCGCCGCCTTCCGGGCGGTGCTTCCAGCCGGCGCTCACGGCGCCGCCTCGGCGTTCAGCTCGCCGCTGACCAGCAGGTCCTCGCCGCGCAGCACGCGGAAGCGCCAGCGCGGCGCGGTACCGTCCAGTTCCACCCGCGCCGGCTGGCCGGGAAACAGCGGTTGCACGAACTTCACCTGCGGCAGGCGCAGCGGCGCGCGCGCGCCATGCGCCGCCTCGACGGCCTGCAGCACATGGTCCAGCACCACGACGCCGGGCACCACCGGGCGGGCCGGGAAGTGGCCGGGCAGGCTGGGATGATCATGCGGTACGACGAATTGCATACGGGCGACTCATATCCTGGGTTCGAGCATGGCACGGACGGCCTGGTGCGCGCGCTGGGTCACTTCCTGGCGGTTCAGCGGGCCGTCCTCGCCGTTCACCCGGATCGGCGTGCCGATCCGCACCCGGATGACGCCGGGCCGGACCCGGAACAGGCTGGTCGGCGGCAGTACCTTGCCCGCCCCGTCCAGCGCCACCGGCACCACGTCCACCCCGGCGTCGATCGCGGCCTGCAGCAACCCGGCCTTGAACTCGGCCAGCGCGCCGCTGCGGCTGCGGGTGCCTTCCGGGAACAGGCACAGGTCCTGGCCACGGCGCAGCAGCGCCGCCGCCTCGCGCCGCATCATCGCCCCGGCGCGGCGGCTGTCGCGGTCCAGGAACAGCATGCCGGTCGCGCGCGCATACCAGTTCACGAACGGCACCTTCAGCATCTCGTCCTTGAGCAGGAAGCGCAGCGGCACCGGCAGCGCCATGAACAGCGCGCAGATGTCGATGATCGACTGGTGGTTGCTGACGAACAGGTGGTTGCGCGACCAGTCCACCCGCTCGCGGCCCTCCACCTGCAGCCGCGCCCCGGCGCCGAACAGCAGCACCGGCGCCCAGAACCGCGCGCCCATGCGCAGCGGCAGGCGCGGCCCGGTCAGCCGCAACAGCACCAGTGCGACGACGATGCCCAGCGCGGTGTGCGCCAGGGTGAATGCCAGTTGCAGGGCGTTCCACACGGCCCAGGCCATGCGCGAAGGCATCCCAGCCTGCGGCAACTTGCTGTTTTCCTTGATGATCTGCACGACCCTTGCGTCCCCTGCACTTCGCGCGTCAGCGCAACAGATCGCGCCAAAAAACCGGCCCCAGCCGCGCCAGCCGGTGCAGGAAGTCGGGCAGATTACGGTAGGGACGCTGCGGAAACCAGCGCCCGCGCAGCAGGTACTCGCCGACGAAGAAGCCGCCGATGACCCCGTAGCCCAGCAGATTGGCGAACAGCGAGGCGCGCGCATCGCTGATCGGCAGCGGCGAGGCCAGGCCCAGCTGCGCCAGCACCCCGCTGGGCTGGGCGCACAGCGCCAGCAGCAGGTTGAGCAGCGTCAGCCCGACCAGCAGCAGGGTCCAGGCCAGGGTCAGGCGGCGGGTGTAGCGCAGTTGGTCCGGGGTGATCGGCATGCCGGCCTGCCGGTACAGGGCCTCGACGATGCGGGTGATCAGCGGCGTGCGCCCGCGCTGCAGGCTGCGCCCGAAGAACCAGGCCACCCAGGCGGTGAACAGCACCGGCGGCGCGGCCAGCAGCAGCAGGGCGTGCGGCGAGCGCCACAGCGGCACCAGCGCCGCGGTCGCGGCGATGGCCAGCGCCCATGCCCAGGGCCGCCAGCGCGCCATCGGCTCCACCAGCACCATCAGCACCAGCGCCGCGCCAGCCAGCACCGCCAGGTCCGGGCGGTGCGCGGCATTGGCCCAGTGCGCCAGTGGCGAGTAGGCCAGCGCCAGCAGCACGCCCAGGGCCAGCGCCCAGGGCGCGGCGTCGGCCGGCTCAGCTGGTCTTGTTGGCTTCGACATGCGCCGACAGCGCGCGCAGCGAGGCGAAGATACGGCGGTTCTCGTCGTTGTCCGAGCGCAGCTGGAAGCCGTAGCGCTTGCTGATCGCCAGCGCCAGTTCCAGTGCGTCGATCGAGTCCAGCCCCAGGCCGGTATTGAACAGCGGCGCCTCCGGATCGATGTCGCCGGGCTGGACGTCTTCCAGGTTCAGGCTCTCGACCAGCAGCTCGGCCAGTTCACGTTCGGCGGCGGTTTGCGAAGACATCCAGGGGCTTCCAGGCGAAAGGACGGGTGCGACAAGATGGTGCATCGGGCGCTGCGGCGCAACCATCGGCCCGCGAACGGCACGCTATCATGCCGTTTCGCCCCGCCGTTGCGCCCGCAGGTTCCCTCAGGATGACGTCCGCCGCTGTTGCTTCCCCTCCCTCCACCGCACGCGACGCCGCGGCAGACACGCCCGACGTGCTGGTGATCGGCGGGGGGCCGGCCGGCTGCGCGGCGGCGATCGTGCTGGCGCAACGCGGCTGGCGGGTGACGGTGCTGGAAAAGGACTACCACCCGCGCTTCCACATCGGCGAATCGCTGCTGCCGATGAATATGCCGATCCTGCAGCGGCTGGGCGTGCTCGACCAGGTGCGGGCGATCGGCGTGCTCAAGCTCGGCGCCGATTTCCCCAACGATGCCGGCGGCTACAACACCTTCCGTTTCGCGCACGCGCTGGGCGCGCAGTCCGACTTCGCGCTGCAGGTGCCGCGCGCCGACTTCGACCGGGTGCTGTTCGCGCAGGCGCGTGCGGTCGGCGCCGACGTGCACGAGGGCGTCCGCGTCGAGGCGGTGCAGCTGGACGGCGAGACGCCGACGGTGCAGGCGCGCGGCGCCGACGGCGTGCGCCACTACCGGCCGCGCTACCTGATCGACGCCAGCGGCCGCGACACCTTTCTCGGCAACACGCTCAAGCTCAAGCGCGCCAATCCGCGGCACCAGTCGGCTGCGCTGTTCAGCCATTTCCGCGGCGTGGCGCGGCGCCCCGGCGAGGACGCCGGCAACATCAGCATCTATCGCCACGCGCACGGCTGGATGTGGCTGATCCCGCTGCCCGACGACGTGATGAGCGTGGGCGCGGTGTGCGACCCGGAGTACATGAAGACCCGCAAGGGCTGCGACAGCGAGACGTTCCTGCTGCGCACGCTGGCGCTGAATCCGGACGTGGTGGCGCGCATGGCCGGCGCGCAGCGCGTGGCGCCGGTGCACGCCACCGGCAACTACGCCTACGAATGCACGCGCATGAGCGGGCCGCGCTGGCTGATGCTCGGCGACGCCTACGCCTTCGTCGACCCGATGTTCTCCTCCGGCGTGTACCTGGCCATGCACAGCGCCGAGCGCGGCGCGTCCGTGGTCGACGCGGCGCTGCGCGACCCGGCCAGCGAGGCGCGGCTGCAGCGGCGCCTGGAGCGGCACCTGCGCGGCGGCCTGGACGAGTTCAAGTGGTTCATCTACCGCTTCACCTCGCCGACCATGCGCGAGCTGTTCGCGCAGCCGCGCAACGTGCTGCAGGTGGAACAGGCGGTGGTGGCGATGCTCGCCGGCGACGTCTTCGACAACCTTGCGGTGCTGCGCCGCCTGCGCGTGTTCCGCGCCATCTATGCGCTGTCCGCAGTGGCGATGCTGCCGCGGGCGTGGCGCGCCTGGCGCCACCGCCGCCGCCAGGCCCGCGAACAGTTCCACGGCGACACCTTGCACGGAGATACACCATGAGCCGCCCGCACCTGCAGTTTCCGCACCACACGCAGGGCCATCCGCAGTTGCAGGTGGACTACGTCGCCGAAACCGACCCCAGCCAGTGGCTGGCCGAGGATCGCGTCCTGGCGGTATTCGGCTTCGGCGAGACCGCGCCCTACCACGACGACCCGCGCTACCTGCGCGTGCCGCTGCAGCCGCACGGCCCGCGCATGCTCGAGGTGTGGCGCACCGACGCCCCGGTGCACAGCGGCCGCGACGGCGCCATCGCCTGGGCCAGCGACGGCCGCCTGCAGTTCGGCGTCATCGAGATCGACGAGCGCCAGGTCGACCTGGACATCGAGGAAGCCGCCGCGCTCGCCTACGCGCAGATCAGCGCCTTCGTCGCCGGCAGCGCCACCCCGCGCCTGCTGCGCATCTGGAACTACCTCGACGCGATCACCCTGGGCAGCGGCGACCGCGAGCGCTACCGGCGCTTCTGCGTCGGCCGCGCGCGCGGGCTGGGCGATTTCGACGCCACCCAGCTGCCGGCGGCGACCGCAGTGGGCCGCTGCGACGATGCGCGGGTGATGCAGATCTACTGGCTGGCCGCCGCGCAGGCCGGCACCCCGCTTGAGAACCCGCGCCAGGTCAGCGCCTACCGCTACCCGCGCCAGTACGGCCCGCAGCCGCCCAGCTTCGCCCGCGCCATGCTGCCGCCGGCCGGCAGCGACATGCCGCTGCTGCTGTCGGGCACCGCCAGCGTGGTCGGCCACGCCTCCATGCATCAGGGCCAGTTGCTGGCGCAGCTGGAGGAAACCTTCGCCAACTTCGACGCCCTGCTGGCGGCCGCGCGCGAACACGCCCCGGACCTCCCGTCGCAGTTTGGGGACGGCACCCGCCTCAAGGTCTACGTGCGCGAGCCCGGCGACCTGCCGCTGGTCGCCGCCGCCCTCGATACCCGCTTCGGCGACCGCGTCCCGCGCCTGCTGCTGCACGCGGTGATCTGCCGCGACGAACTGGCGGTTGAGATCGACGGCGTGCATGGTTGAACGGCGACGCAAGATCGTCCTGGTGTCCGGCGCCCCCGGCGCCGGCAAGACCACGCTGGCGGTCCCGCTGGCGGCGCACCTGGGCTTTCCGCTGTTCTGCAAGGATTTCATCAAGGAGACGCTGACCGACGCCCTGGGCGATGGCGGCGGCGATCTCGCCGCATCGCGCCGTCTCGGCGGCGCAGCGATGGAGGTCCTCTGGTCGCTGGCACAGCGCAGTCCGCACGCGGTGCTGGAAGCCAACTTCCGACCGCGCAGCGACTACGAGCGCGGCAGGATCGCCGCACTGGAGGCGAGGCTGGTGGAAGTCCATTGCCACTGCGGCCATGACGAGACCCTGCGCCGCTTCCGCGCGCGCGCCGCGACGGGCACGCAGCACGCGGCACACCCCCTGCGGGAACTGCCGCCCGACCTGCTTGCCGACTATCCCGGCCCAATCGGCCTGGGGACGGTGATCGACGTGGACACCCGCATGCCGGTGGATCTGCCGCGCCTGTTCGCGCAGGTCGCCGCCGCGCTTTCCTGAGCGGGTACCGGCACCGGCGCTGCCGCGCCGGTTCCGCCCGCGCGACGCACTGCCCCTGGGCTTGCGCCCAAGTGCGGTCCGTGTGGGACGGAAGCCGTGTCGCTGCTTGCCCAGCGCAAATCACCTTGGAGGTTGGACCTAACAGAGCGCACCGCAGCAAGCGCGTATGCGTCGATGTTTCGCGCCGCTGCCTTCCATCCCACGCATGGCCATTCCAACCCGCCGGCCACGCAGTGGCGACATGCACTAGCGCGTCGGCGCGGCCAGGTGACGGTCCAATTCCGGCTGTGTGGTGCGCTGCTGCTCCTGCCCCAGCGCCTGATTGGCCAGCGCCAGTTTCTGGTCCGACTGCTCCACGGGCGTGGCCAACGCCCGCTCCACCGGAACGACAGCGCGCTTCATCGCCGGGTCGTCCAGCGCGCCCTGCACGGCGATCAGGTTGCCGGTCTTCCCCAGCACCACGTGGTCGACCCGCTCCAGCGCATTGCCCGGCAACGAATAGCCGGCCGCGCCCGGATACATGTCGCGGTTGTCCTTGCAGGCCGCCAGCAGGCTGCGGCTGAGCCGTTCGCTGTCGTGGTCGTAGGTCTTGCCCAGGTCGGAATCGATCTTGCGCATGCCGGCGCGGATCTGTTCCAGCATGGCGTGATCGGGATGCCCCGGATGCGAGGGATCGTCGTTGCGGCCCACGTCGACCTCGCGTGCCGGAGGCGTCGTCAGTTCCGGCAAACCGTTGGCCAGGGGCGATACATGCCGATGGGTGTCGGCGGTGTGCTGCAGCAGTCCCGCGACGGGCGGCTGCATGCTGCTGTCGAAGTACGGCAGCGGCCGCCGATCCCTGCCCAGATCCAGCCCGTTCTCTTCCAGCAGCGACTCGCGCAGATGCAGCCGCGACAGGTTCAGCGCGATCTGTGGGGTGTCGTTGCCTGGTTGTGGCGGATGGCTTGCTCGCTCCGTCTGTGCGATGAACGAGATCGCATTGGTTGCGTAGTAGTTGGGATAGTCAGAGTTTCCGAGCGCGCCCAGGCCACCGGGGCTTCTAGGCAGCTTATCGAAGTAGTTCTGCCCCATTGCCTCCAGATTGCCCGGGGTTGAACTCAGCGTCAGATCGCTATTGATGCTCAAGTTCTGCTTCAGCTCATAGGACAAACCACGCGGCCCACTCTTGACCTCAATAAAGTCAGCCATTCGACCTGGCTGCTCGCGATAGATGTCTTGAAGCGATGGATGGGGATTGACTGCTTTCACCTTGCTTACGACAGCGTTCCATCCCGCAATTTCTGCTCCAGCCTCATCGCGCCGATGCTGAGCCAACAAGGTATTGAGAGGCTCGGTATAGTCGCGAGGCTCTGACTGGTGCCGCGCAATGTGCTTCACCGCGTCATGGAAAGCTTCGCGCGCTCGCGCAGTGTCAGCTGCATTGAAACCGTGTTGCAGCTCGTGGCCCAACACGAATGTCAGCTCGCCGGCAGCGGGCAACCTGCCTCCAGGCAGCGCAGTGAGTCGCGCCAAGGGGATCCGCATGGACTGCGTCTGAGGCTCGTACTCACCGCCAGCATTCGGATTGGTCAATGGCACGATCTGCTTGAGGTACTGTCGCTCAACTGCCGTGTTGAACTGATCTACCAATGCAGGAGAAGCGTTGACGATCGCCCGCAAATTATCCGCTTGCTCTCGAGTGACGCCAGGTTGGGTAGAAAATGCCGAAATGACAGTTTCAGCTTGTGGACTGAGCCCCGCCATGATGCTCTCCTGCGATCAAGTGACAACGATCGTCCTGACGCAGGAACGACCGCTGCCTGTGTCCGATGTCCACACATGCTCACCTTCGGGATAGACCTCCACATGCATTCCCGGACGATCAAAAGAGTCGTACAGAAGCCGACCATTCAGCAGGTTCGGCTGTCCTGGTGCCGGCTGCGGAGGCGAATCGAAATTACGCTGCCGGGCAAATCCCATTTCTTCCAACTGACGAGTGAATTGATCGAAGTCGAGTTGGCAGATATCCCCCATTTGCGGCGAAGCGCCTGAGACAACCGGATTGAATCCGAAGTCCAAACGGGGAGGAACGGCACGCATATCGACCTCAAAGCCATGAGCCCACTCCGGGCTTACCTGCTCGCCAAATCCATAACGTTCCACGCCGTTCTCCCCACGCTCCACCGCCACCCCCATCACCTCATGCAAGCGCTCCGGCGTGAAGTCGGCCACGCTTCTGCTGGTCCGGAGCAAGGTCAGCAATCGGCTGAGCATCTGCTCGGCGCTCAGCTTGGGCGACACGGGCGCGGCGGCCTGATCGGCGGCGCCGGACGAGGGGGACGAGGTCATGGCGGAAGATTCCTTGGCAGGAGGCGCAACGGCAGGCGTCCGCGCGGGCGCATGGGTGCAGGCCCCGCACAGCAGCGAGGCGATCAGGACGAGAGAAGCCCGCTGGGGCATGCGGCACATCCTTGCGGCGCGAAGCGATGAGCGCAGTATACGAACACCGGCAGGCCCCACAGCAAGCCGCCCACTGAACCATCTGCAGCGATGCAGGCTCGGCGTTTCACCAGCAGCGGTCGATTGACCGCTTGCCAAGCCGGCCTGATCCAGATCCCGGTGCGATTCGACCGCCCCGTCAGTCCTCGCGTGCCGCCAGCAACGCCAGCAACCGATCGCGCGGCAGCTTGCCGGTCTCGTTGCGCGGCAGGGCGTCGAGCAGGCGCAGGCGGCGCGGCAGGAACACCGGATCCAGTTCGCGGCGCAGCGCGGCGAGGATCGCGGCCTCGTCGAGGGTCGGCGCCACCACCACCGCGGCGATGCGGCCCACCGCCTGGCCCGGTTCCGGATCCAGTTGCAGCATCGCGCCGTCGACCACGCCCGGCAGGGCCAGCAGGCGCCGGGTGAGGTCGGCCAGCGAGGCGCGCTTGCCGGCGATCTCCAGCAGGTCGGCCTGGCGCCCGCGCACCTGGAAACGGCCGTCGGCGTCCACTTCCATCAGGTCGGCCAGCAGCACCGGCTGCGGCAGGTGCGGCGCGTGCACCAGGGTGCCGTCCGGCTGCGGCGCCACGCGCACGCCGGGCAGCGGCGTCCACGGCACTTCGCAGGCGGTGCGGCGGCTGGCGAACACGCAGGTCTCGGTCGAGCCGAACATCTCGCGCACCTGCCCGCCGAAGCGCGCCTCGGCGGCGGCGGCCAGTTCCTGCGCCAGCGGCGCGGTGGCCGAGACGATGCCGGCCAGCGGCGGCAGGGCGACGCCGGATTCGACCAGCGCACGCAGATGCACCGGCGTGGTCACCAGCAGCCGGGGCGCCGGCAGCTGCGCCAACGCGCGGGCCACGTCCTCGGGAAAGAACGGCCGCCCGGCGTGCACCGCCAGCGGCGTCACCAGCGGCAGCAGGATCGACAGCTCCATGCCGTACATGTGCTGCGGCGGCACCGTCGCCACCACCTGCGGCACCGCCGTGTCCGGCCACAGCCCGACCAGCGCCAGCAGGTCCTGGCGGGTGCTGGTGAGGAAGCTGCCCCAGGTCTTGGGATTGGGCTTGGGCGCGCCGGTGCTGCCGGAGGTGAAGCCGATCGCCACCAGCGCGTCGTCGGCCAGCTGCGGCATCGGCCCGTCCAGCGACGGCAGCGCGTCCGGCAACTGCCAGTAGCGCGGCGGCGGCTCGGCCAGCGCCAGATCGCCCAGGCAGTAGCAGTCGGCATGGGTGCGCTGCACCTCGGCCACCACCGCCGGCGCGCGCGAGGACGGCAGCAGCGAGGTCTGCCCGCGCAGCGCCACCGCGCAGAACGCGACCATGAAGCGGTAGCGGTCCTCGCACAGGTTCAGCGCGTGCCGGCCGGCCGGCAGCACCGCGGCCAGGCCGCGCACGTGGCCAAGGAAGGTGGCCAGGTCGATGTGTTCGCCGTTGGCGAAGGCCAGCGGTCGCCGCGCGTCGCCGACGGCGAGCGGATGCAACAGGGGCGCGGCGGGAATCTCGGAGGAAACGGCGGACATGCGGGGCGGCGGCTCGGGCGGGCGATGACCCGCACGGCGCGGGAGCCGGTAGCTTGGCCGCCGCCGCCGCCGCTGGCAAGCCGGCCTGCCGCGGCGGCCGCCGTCAGTGGTGGTAGCCGGTATCGGCGGTGATCTTGCCGCGGAACACCCGGTACGACCACGCGGTGTAGCCCAGGATCACCGGCAGCAGCACCGCCAGCCCGGCCAGCACGAACCCCTGCGAGGACGGCGGCGAGGCCGCTTCCCAGATGGTCAGCCCGGGCGGCACGATGTTCGGCCAGATGCCCAGCACCAGGCCGAAGAAGCCGAGCACGAAGAAGCACAGGGTCAGCACGAACGGACGCGCATCGCGGCCCTGCGCCATCGCCGCCCGCCACAGCGCCAGTGCGTTGACCAGCACCAGCAGCGGCACCGGCGACAGCCACCAGAAATTCCCGTCGTGGAACCAGCGCGCCATGATCCGCGAATCCAGGAACGGCAGCCAGGCGCTGACCAGGCCCATGAACACCACCACCACCAGTACCAGCGGCCGGGTCAGGGTGCGGGCGATGCGCTGCATCGCGCCCTCGGTCTTGAGGATCAGCCAGCTGCCGCCGAGCAGCGCGTAACCGAACACCACCGCCGCACCGGTGAGCATCGAGAACGGGCTGAACCAGCCCAGCACGCCGCCCAGGTACTTGCCGTCCTGCAGCGGCATGCCTTCCACCAGCGCGCCCAGGATCACCCCCTGCCAGAACGCGGCGCACAGCGAGCCCAGCGCGAACGCCCAGCCCCACAGGTACTTGGAACTGCGCGCCTTGAAGCGGAACTCGAAGGCCACGCCGCGGAACACCAGCGCGATCAGCATCAGCAGCACCGGCAGGTACAGTGCCGACAGCACGATCGCGTAGGCCTTGGGGAAGGCCGCCAGCAGACCGGCGCCGCCGAGCACCAGCCAGGTCTCGTTGCCGTCCCAGATCGGCGCGGCGGTATTCATCATCAGGTCGAGCTGATCCTCGTCCTCGGCGAACGGCGCCAGAATGCCGAGGCCGAGCACGAAGCCGTCCAGCAGCACGTACATCAGCACGCCGAAGCCGATCACGCCGAACCAGATCACCGGCAATACGGTCGCCATGTCCATCAGCGGGTCTCCTCGATGTCGTCGTCGGCCGCCGACAGCGGTCGTGCGGGGGTCTTATCGCCTTCCTGCATGCGCGGCGCCGGCTCGTGCGGCAGCGGCCCGTGGCGCAGCATGCGCAGGATGTACCAACTGCCGAAGCCGAACACCAGCGCGTAGGCGAGCACGTACACGCTCAGCGAGATCCACACCATCGCCGGGCTGAGCGTCGGGCTGACCGCATCGCGGGTGTGCAGCAGGCCATAGATCACGTAGGGCTGGCGCCCGATCTCGGTGACGAACCAGCCGGCGACCAGGGCCACGAACCCGGCTGGCAGCATCGCGTTCCATGCCAGGTGCAGCGCGCGCCGGCGCAGCAAGGTGCCGCGCCACCAGAAGAACAGCGAGACCAGCGCCAGCAGCAACATCGCCATGCCCAGCCCGACCATCACCCGGAACGCATAGAACACCGGCTTCACCGGCGGCCGCTCGTCCCGCGGCACCGCGGTCAGCGGAGTGATCTCGCCATCCAGCGTGTGGGTGAGGATCACGCTGCCCAGGCGCGGGATGGTCACCTCGTAGTCATTGCGCTCGGCGGCCTCGTTGGGCACCGCAAACACCACCAACGGCACGCCCTGCCCCTTCGCCTCGCCGTGCCAGTGCCCCTCCATCGCCGCCACCTTGATCGGCTGGTGCTCGAGCGTATTCAGGCCATGCGCATCGCCGGCGGCGATCTGCAACGGCAGCGCGATCGCGGCGAACGCCACCGCCAGCTTGAGCATGCGCCCGGCTGCATCCAGGTGCTCGCCGCGGCGCAGGTACCAGCCGCTGACCCCGGCGATCACGAAACAGGTGGTGATGAATGCGGCCAGCACCATGTGCGTGAGCCGGTACGGGAACGAGGGATTGAAGATCACCTCGCGCCAGTTGGCCGGGTGGAACACGCCTTCGACCACCGCATAGCCGGCCGGCGTCTGCAGCCAACTATTGGCCGACAGGATCCAGAACGTGGAGATCAGCGTGCCGATGGCGACCAGGCAGGTGGCCAGGAAGTGCAGCTTCTCCGGCACCTTGTGCCAGCCGAACAGCATCACCCCGAGGAACGAGGCTTCCAGGAAGAACGCGGTCAGCACCTCGTAGCTGAGCAACGGACCGAGGATGTTGCCAGCACGTTCGCTGAGCACCGCCCAGTTGGTGCCGAACTGGAAGCTCATCACGATGCCGCTGACCACACCCATGCCGAAGGACACGGCGAAGATCTTCAGCCAGAAGAAGTACAGATCGCGCCACACCGTGTCGCGGGTGCGCAGCCAGCGCCACTCCAGGAACGCCAGCCAGCTCGACAGGCCGATGGTGAAGGCTGGGAACAGCACGTGGAAACTGATGACGAATCCGAACTGGATGCGCGACAGCAGCAGGGCGTCCATGGGTAGCGCCTGAGGCAGCGGAAACGATGCCTATTGTTGGTGCGGCGCGGCGAAATGGGATGTGACGGTTTGTCGCAGCGCCGCCATTGCCGCAGGGTTGGCGCAACCGCGATAGCGGAAAGAGGGCTCTGTTCGAGGCTCGGTTCATCGGGCCCCGTCTCAAGCCCGGCGCCTCCATCAATGAGACAACGCCAACTCTACCTTGACTTCCTTTTTGCATCGCATGCTCACCTCGGGAAACTTCCACTGTCCGACAGCATCAAGCACCGCTTCAGCGTATCCTGAATCGGGGAATCTCCTTCTCTCCAACTGCTTGATATCGACCCTCGATATTTCGGCAACCGATACGTCGCCGTTCCTTTCGATCACGATCGCGACGTAGATCGAGCCGATGAACTGGCTTCCCGTGCGCCCTGGCAGCGCTGGCTGAATGGTTTCGAGCGGGCGCAAGCTGGAGGCGCAGTCGGTCTTCGGCAAGTCGTGCGTTTGCGGTCCGCCAACTGTTGCAAGCGCCGCCCACACAAGCACACTTTTCATGGTTCCCCCAGCGTTTGCATGCTTGCTCAGTGGCGTGTCGACCCTGGCCTGCGTCATTCCAGGCCGTCGTGACCTGAAGCGACGCGCGGTGTGACAAGCAATCATGGCGCAGCCACCGCGTGCGCCGACTTACCCGATGCGGGTCCGCCAACACCCTCGCCAAGATTACAAGGCCTCCGCTCCCGGTGGCGCCCATGACCAACGGCGCAATCGCCGCCACCCTGGCGACTGCTACGCTTGCGGTTTGCCGTTCGCCCGGAATTCCAGATGCGTCGTCTCGCCCTGAGCGCTGTTGTGTTGCTGTCCCTGTCCTGCCTGCCGCCGCTGGCCGCGGCCCAGGAAGCTGCCGCCCCGCTGACCATCGAGCAGGCCATGGCCGATCCGGACTGGATCGGGCCGCCGGTCGAGGACGCCTGGTGGGCCTGGGACGGGCGCCAGGTGCAGTACCAGCTCAAGCGCACCGGCAGCCCGGTGCGCGACACCTACCGCCAGGGCGTCGACGGCGGCGCCGCGCAGCGGGTCGAGGACGCCCAGCGCAGCACCCTGGACGCGGCCAACCCGGTCTACGACGCACGCCGCCAGCGCATGCTGTTCGTGCGCAACGGCGACGTATTCCTGCGCGACCTGCGCAGCGGCGCGCTGACCCAGCTGACCCGCAGCAACCAGGCTGCCGCGCGGCCGCAGTTCACCACCGATGGCGGCGCGCTGTGGCGGGTCGGCAACGACTGGTACCGCTGGAGCCCCGGCGGCGGCGTGCAGCAGGCCGCGGTGCTCAAGGCCGAGCGCGATCCCGATGCCGCGCCCAAGCCCGACGTGCTGCGCGAGCAGCAACTGCGCACGCTGGAGACCCTTGCCCGCGACCGCGCGCAGCGCGAGCTGCTGCGCCAACAGGAGCAGGCCTGGCGCCGCGCCGACAGCAGCCGCGCGCCGGCACCGGTGTACCTGGGCGACGACGTGGTGGTCGACGACAGCGCGCTGTCGCCGGACGGCCGCCACCTGCTGGTGGTCACCCACGCCAAGGGCGCCGAGGAAGGCCGCGACAGCAAGATGCCCAAGTACGTCACCGAATCCGGCTACGCCGAGTTCCAGGAGGCGCGCACCCTGGTCGGGCGCAATTCGCCGGTGGCGCAGACCCTGTGGCTGGTCGACGCGGTGGCCGGCAGCGCACGCAAGCTCGACCTGTCGGTGCTGCCCGGCATCGGCACCGATCCGCTGGCGGCGCTGCGCAAGGCCGCCAAGCAGGAGCCGCTGCAGGGTCCGCGCGCGGTGCGCGTGGAAACCGACGGCGACGGCAGCGGCGCCTCGATGCACTGGAGCGAGGACGGCCGCAATGTCGCCGTGCTGCTGCGCGCGGTGGACAACAAGGATCGCTGGATCGCCAGCGTCGACCTGGACAAGGCGGTGCTGCAGCCGCGCCACCGCCTAACCGATCCGGCCTGGATCAACTGGAGCTTCAACGACTTCGGCTGGATGCCGGACAACCAGACCCTGTGGCTGCTGTCCGAGCAGTCCGGCTATTCGCACCTGTACACCCAGCGCGGCAACGAGAAGCCGCGCCAGCGTACCTCCGGCAAGTGGGAAGTGTCCGCGCCGGTGGTCAGCGCCGACGGCCAGGGCTTCCTGTTCCTGTGCAACCGCAAGTGGCCGGGCGACTACGAGGTGTGCAAGCTCGACCTGCGCAACGACAGCGTCGCCGAGCTGACCTCGCTGGACGGCGTGGAGGACTTCGCGCTTTCGCCGGACGGCCAGCAACTGCTGGTGCACTACTCCGGCCCCTACCTGCCGCCGCAACTGGCGGTGCTGCCGGCCGCCGGCGGCAACGCGCGCGTGCTCACCGATACCCGCAGTGCCGCGTTCAAGGCGCGCCCGTGGGTGCAGCCGCAGTTCGTGCAGGTGCCGTCCAAGCACGGCGCCGGCACCGTCTGGGGCAAGTACTACGGTCCGGCGCAGCCGGAGCCGGGCAAGCTCTACCCGGTGGTGATGTTCGTGCACGGCGCCGGCTACCTGCAGAACGTGTCGGCGCGCTACACCCCGTACTTCCGCGAGCAGATGTTCCACAACCTGCTGGTGCAGAAGGGCTACATCGTGCTGGACCTGGACTACCGCGCCAGCGCCGGCTACGGCCGCGACTGGCGCACCGCGATCTATCGCGACATGGGCCATCCGGAGCTGGAGGACTACCTCGACGGCCTGGACTGGCTGGTCGACAGCAAGCAGGGCGACCGCAGCCGCGCCGGCATCTACGGCGGCTCCTACGGCGGCTTCATGACCTACATGGCGCTGTTCCGCAGCCCCGGCACGTTCAAGGCCGGCGCCGCGCTGCGCCCGGTGGCCGACTGGAGCCAGTACAACCACGAATACACCTCCAACATCCTCAACACCCCGGACCTGGACCCGGAGGCCTACCGCACCTCCTCGCCGATCGAATACGCCAGCGGCCTGCGCGACCACCTGCTGATCGCCCACGGCATGGTCGACGACAACGTGTTCTTCAAGGACTCGGTCGACATGACCCAGAAGCTGATCGAGCTGCACAAGGACAACTGGGAGATCGCGCCGTATCCGCTGGAGAAGCACGGCTTCACCCGCGCCGATTCCTGGCTGGACGAGTACAAGCGCATCCTCAAGCTGTTCGAACGCGAGCTGCGCTGAGCCGGCCGCATACCGAGGCGCCTGCCGTCGACGTGCGGCAGGCGCAGCGCCCGCGGGGCGCCTTCGGCACAGCGCCAACCACCGGTGTCCGTCACGCATCGCGCCGTTCCGCAGCAGTCAGCGGTCATGCATCCGCGACGCGCGAGGTGGTGAGCCTTCCGATGGCGCAATGCGTCGGGACTGAAGTCCCTCCCACAGTGCACCCGGCGGGCTCGCCGCAAGCCCCTGTGGGAGCGACTTCAGGGCACCTCGAACAACCTGCCAG
>NZ_JAXGGI010000002.1:0-675642 GCF_034105445.1 Xanthomonas sp. LF07-6 | reverse complement strand
AGAAAGTTCAGGCCGGTGAAAACGTCGCAGGCTGGCGAATCTCCAATCTCCAATCTCCAATCCCCGTCCCAACAACAACGACGGCCCGGAAACCCGGGCCGTCGTTATGCCGTTCAACGCAGGCGCAATCGATGCCCGCGCGTGCGATCACCAGCGGTAATTGATCCGCCCGTACACGTAGGCGCCGTTGAAACCGTACGGCGAGTAGTTGCTGTACGGGAGCATGCCGTAGGTGGAGTTGATCAGGTTGGCGGTCTTGTCCGGATACTGGTCGAACACGTTGTCCGCGCCCAGCGTCAGCGTCCAGTTGGTGCTCGGCTTGAAGCTGGCCGAGGCGTCGACCACCCAGTCCGCGCCGTAGGTCTGGTCGCGGGCGGCGGTGGCCGAGTTGCGCACGGTGAACTCGCCGTAGCGGGTGGCGGCCAGGCTCAGATCCCACTTCGGCAGCTTCCAGGTGCCGCTTAGGATCAGCTTGTCCTTCGGGTAGCTGTCCTCCAGGCGGCCGATCTCGTCGCGGCCCAGCGTGGTCTGGGTCGAGCCGATGGCGGCCAGCGCCTGCGGCTGGGTCACCGCATGGGTGATGTCGGTCTTGCTGTAGCCGTAGCTGGCGGTGAGGTCCAGCGTGCTTGCCGCGAACGGGATGCTGTAGGTGCCGACCACGTCGACGCCGCGGGTGCGGGTGTCGGCGGCGTTGCTGAAGTAGCGCACGCTGGTGACGTTGCTGTAGCCGAGCTGGCGCAGTTTGCCCAGCACCGCCGCATCGTTGAGGTTGGACGAGAGCAGGATGCGGTCGTCGATCTCGATCTGGTACGCGTCCACGGTCAGGTACAGGCGCTCGACCGGCTGCAGCACCAGGCCCAGGCTGTAGGACAGCGAGGTCTCGGCCTTCAGCGGCGCGGCGCCCAGCGCCTGGGCCACGGCGCTGTTCACCGGGAAGGTGCCGGATTCGAAGAAGCTGCCGTTGATGTAGCTGCTGGTTACCGCCTGGTACTGCTGCTGCGCCAGCGACGGCGCGCGGAAGCCGCTGGCGACGGTGCCGCGCAGCGCCACCTTGTCGGTGAACGCGTAGCGCGCCGACAGCTTGCCGGAGGTCTTGCTGCCGAAATCCGAGTAGTCCTCGTAGCGGCCGGTGAGGCCGGCGGAGAACTTGTCGGTGAGGTCGGCTTCCAGCCCCGCGTACACCGCGTAGTTGTGGCGGTCCGAATGCACGGCGTTGAGCGGCGCGAAGCCGGCGAAGCCCTGCGCGCCGCCGGTGGTGCCGGTGTACGAGGCCGGCTCGCCGGGCGACTGGTTCCACTTCTCCTGGCGGTACTCGGCGCCGAAGGACAGCGTCACCGGATAGGCCAGGCCCCATTCCAGCGGCTGGGTGAAGTCGGCGTTGACCGCGTTCTGGGTGTACTCCAGCGCGCCGTCGTAGAAGCGACTCGGGCTGTCCGCGCCGAGGCTGTAGTTGATGCTGTTGGCGGTGTGGAAGTCGACCTTGTTGTAGCCGTAGTTGTAGCTGACGTCCCAGGCGAAGCCGCCGGCGGTGCTGCCCTTCAGGCCGGCGACCAGCGAGCGGTCCTTGGAGTACTGCTCGATCTGCGGCACGTAGCCGTCGGGATAGACCTGCGCCAGCAGCGCGGTCTGGCCGTTGTGGTTGCGCGAGCGGTAGAACGCGAACGAGGTGATGTCGCGGTTACTGGCGATCGCGGTCGCGTAGCCGGTGAGGTTGTCGCTGAAGCGGAACTCGCCGTTGGCCGAGATCGCGGTGGCGTCGACCTTGGGGTCGCCGTAGACGAAGGTGGTCTGGCCGATGCCGGGATAGTTGCCGGTGTTCGGCGCGGTGCCCTGGTAGGGGCCGGCGCGGTTGGTGGCGTCCTGCTGGCTGATCTGCCCGGCCACGTGCAGGCTGCCGCGGCCGTCGCCGAAGCCGACCCCGGTATCGCCGGAGAGCTGCGACTTGGCGCCGTCGCCGGCCGAGTACTTGCCGTGCTCCACGGCCAGGCTGCCGCCTTCGCCGGTGCCCTTGAGCACGATGTTGACCACGCCGGCGATGGCGTCGGAGCCGTACTGCGCCGAGGCGCCGTCGCGCAGCACTTCCACCCGCTCGATCGCGGCGATCGGGATCGCGTTGAGATCCACCGCCGAGGCGCCGCGGCCGATGGTGCCGTTGACGTTGATCATCGCCGAGGTGTGGCGGCGCTTGCCGTTGACCAGCACCAGCACTTGGTCGGGCGAGAGCCCGCGCAACTGCGCCGGGCGGATGCCGCTGGTGCCGTCGGTCAGCGCCGGGCGCGGGAAGTTCAGCGAGGGCAGGGCGCGCGACAGCGCGGTCGCCAGTTCCGAGGTGCCGGTGGCCTGCAGTGCCTCCGGGGTGATGATGTCGATCGGCGATTGCGACTCGGCGACGGTGCGGTCGCTGACGCGGGTGCCGGTGACGATGACTGTATCCAATGTGCTGGGCGTGCTCGGCGCGTCGGACGCGGTCTGGGCGAAGGAGGGGGCGGCGAGGGCGGCGAGCACGGCGCTCGCCAGCAGCGACAACGGACGGTTCATAAAAACTCCAGCAGGTGCCGAAACGGCAGGCGGGGCATGCGGCGACCGGCAGGGCCGGCAGGCCGCGTCCTCAGGGATGTCTAATTATTTTTTAACATGCGTGCTGCGTCGCAGGATGCAAGCGCATGTTCTTATTCCATTGCGTTCTAAGGGCGGCAGAACGCCGCGCGCCGCCGTCCGCAATGGGGAGGCACGCACAACGTCCCGGTAGCGTCCGCGCCCACCGGGACAGCTGCGGCATAGGCCTGTCGGCCGCGCGAATCGCGCGTGGCGGACGTCGTCGCCCATCGCGGCGACGCCCGCCAGGGTCGCTCAGAAGCGGTAGCTCACTCGCCCGTACCAGTAGCGCCCGTTGAAGCCGAACGGCGACAGCGGCGAGTACTGCAGGCCGTTGGGGCGGTCGTCGTAGATGTTGTTCAGCGCGGTCCGGGTCGGGTACTGGTTGGTGACGTTGTCGGCGCCGACGGTGAAGGTCAGGTCGTGCCAGGCGTAGCTGGTGGACAGGTTGAGCAGCCAGCGCGCGGCGAAGCCCTGGTCCTGGCTGCCGTCGGCCTCGTCGCCGCGGCGGGTGATGGCGCCGTAGCGGGTGGCGTCGCCATGCAGGGTCCAACCGGCCAGGCTCCAGTCGCCGCTGAGCACGTACTTGGTGCGCGGCGTGGCATCGGTCAGCAGGCCCTGGCTGGCGCGGCCGAAGTTCGGATCGGAGATCTCCAGGATCTCGATCTTGTTGTAGTTGGCGCTGAAACTGAGGTTGAGCGTGCCGGCGCGGTCGAGGTCGAGCAGGTAGTTGCTCACCCAGTCCACGCCGCGGGTGCGGGTGGTGGCGCCGTTGACGAAGAACTGCGCGGCGCTGACCTGGCCGATCGGCACGGCCAGCGAGATCTGGTCCGAGTACAGGATCTGGTCCCAGATGCGGATCTGGTACAGGTCCAGGGTGGAATTGAAGCCGCCGCCGGGCTGCCAGACCGCGCCGACGCTGTAGTTGGTGGATTTCTCCGGCGACAGCGGCTTGGCGCCGAGCGCGATGGCCACCGGATCGGAGGTGCGGTAGGTGCCGATCTGGCTGAGCACGCCGTCCACCGGCAGGGTCACCACCGAGGCGTAGTTCTGTTGCGCCAGCGAGGGCGCGCGGAAGCCATTGGAGATCGTGCCGCGCATGGCGAAGGCGTCGTTGAGCTGGTAGCGCGCCGACAGCTTGCCCGAGCGGGTGGTGCCGGCATCGCTGTAGTCCTCGTAGCGTGCGGCCACGCCGCCGGACAGGCGCTCGCTCAGGTCCGCTTCCAGGTCGGCGTACACCGCCTTGCTGTGGCGCTGGAACTGCCCCGCCACGGTCGGCGACAGGCCGGGGAACACTTGCGAACCGCCCGGATACGGTGCGCCGGTGTCCGGGTTGATGGCGTTCGGGTCGAAGTAGATCGAGGTGGGCGAGCCGGCCAGCACGGCGTACTTGTCCTGCCGGTACTCGGCGCCGAAAGCGAGGTTGACCGGATAGGCCAGGCCCCAGTCCAGGGACTTGCTGAAGTCGGCGTTGAGCGCGTTCTGCTCGTTGCGGAAGCCGCCGGCGTTGAAGCGCGTCGGCGAGGCGCCGGTGCTCCAGTACAGGTTGGTGTTGATGGTGTTGCGCAGGTCGAAGGTGACGTCGTTCTTGCCGTAGTCGGCGGAGACGTCCCAGGTCCAGCCGCTGTCGGTGCTGCCCTTGAGGCCGAGCACCGCGGCGCGGTCGTTGGACGGGTTGTAGATCTGCGGCAGGTAGCCGTTGGGGTAGACCGCCGGCACGTTGCGGTCGCTGTTGTCCCAGGCGCGGTAGTAGCCGTTGGACAGCACCTCGCGGCGGCTGACGTTGGCGTAGCCGTACAGGTCGACGTGCGGGGTGAGCACGTAGCCGAAGTTGACCAGCCCCTGATAGGTCTTCAGCGCCGGATCGCCGTAGCGCTCGTAGGGAACGCCGCTGGGGTTGGCGGCCCCGGCCAGGGTGGTGGCCTTGTCGGTGTTCTCGGCGCGGTTGGTGTTCATCGCGTTGAGGTAGTTCCACGACACCCGCACCCAGCCCGGCGCCTCGCCGTCCGGCGCGCCGCCGAAGGCCAGGCCGTAGGAGCCGTCGATGCCGTTCTGCGCGCCGTCGCCCTTGTCCATGATGCCGCCGCTGACCGCGACGCTGTTGCTGCCGGCCTTGGCACCGTGCTTGAGCACGATGTTGATGACGCCGGCGATGGCGTCGGAACCGTATTGCGCGGAGGCGCCGTCGCGCAGCACTTCGATGCGCGCGATCGCCGACATCGGAATCGAATTGAGGTCGGCCGGCGCCGAGCCGCGCCCGACCGACGGGTTGTAGTTGACCAGCGAGGTGGTGTGGTAGCGCTTGCCGTCCAGCAGCACCAGCACCGCATCCGGCGACAGGCCGCGCAGGGTCGCCGGGCGCAACGCGTCGTTGCCGTCGTTGATCGCCGGGCGCGGGAAGTTCAGCGACGGCAGCAGCTTGCCGAGCGCGCTGGCGAGGTCGCTGGCGCCGGTGGCCTGCAGCGCCTCGGGCGCGATGATGTCGATCGGCGATTGCGATTCGGCCACCGTGCGGTCGGCGATGCGGGTGCCGGTGACGATGATGTTGTCCAGCGTCGTCGGCGCCTGCTGGGACTGGGCGAGGCTGTTGCCGGAGGCGAGCACGAGCAGGACGGCACGGACGAGGGGGAGGCGGCGTTGCGTCATCGGGCGGAGACTCCTGGCTGGGGGATTGGCGCGGGTCTGGCGATTTCCGGTGGGGCGGGGTGGATGCTGCGGTGCAGCGTGTGCCATCGGATTGAAATCCGTTTTTCACATGGGCGCGTATACAAAAACGGACCTGGGTCGGGTTTTCGCGGCGGCCCGCGCGCCGCCCCGGACCGTGCCGCATTGCCGTCCCGGGTGGGCCGGGGCTGGCGAAGCGGCTACACTTCCGCCTCGCTAGCCGAGTGCCCTGCCTTGATTTCCCTACGTAATTTCGCCTTGCGCCGCGGCGAGCGGCTGTTGCTGTCCAATGTCGACCTCACCCTGCATGCCGGTTACCGGGTGGGCGTGGTCGGCCGCAACGGGGCCGGCAAGTCCAGCCTGTTCGCGGCGGTGAAGGGCGAACTGGAGGCCGACAAGGGCGACGTCGACCTGCCCGGCAAGGTGCGTATCGCCAGCGTGGCCCAGGAAACCCCGTCGCTGCCGGACCCGGCGCTGAGCTTCGTGCTCGGCGGCGACACCGCGGTGGCCGCGGTGCTGGCCGAAGAGGCCGAGGCGACCGCGCGCGAGGACTGGGAGGCGGTCGCCGCCGCCCACACCAAGATGGCCGAGATGGGCGCCTACGACGCCGATGCGCGCGCCGGCAAGCTGCTGCACGGCCTCGGCTTCCCGGCCGAGACCCACCACCGCGCGGTGTCCTCGTTCTCAGGCGGCTGGCGCGTGCGCCTGAACCTGGCGCGCGCGCTGATGATGCCCAGCGACCTGCTGTTGCTCGACGAACCGACCAACCACCTCGACCTGGACGCGGTGTACTGGCTGGAGCAGTGGCTGCTGAAATACCCGGGCACGCTGCTGCTGATCTCGCACGACCGCGAGTTCCTCGACAACGTCGCCACCCACACCCTGCATCTGCACAACGGCGGCGCCAAGCTGTACACCGGCGGCTACACCGATTTCGAGCGCCAGCGCGCCGAGCAGTTGCGCCAGCAGCAGATCGCGCACGAGAAGGAACAGGCCGAGCGCGCCCACCTGCAGAGCTTCATCGACCGCTTCAAGGCCAAGGCCTCCAAGGCGGCGCAGGCGCAGAGCCGGATGAAGCGCCTGGAGAAGCTGGCCGGCACCGAGGCGGTGCGCGCCGAACGTGAGTTCCGCATCGAACTGGCGCCGCCGGCCAAGCTGCCGTTCTCGCTGATCCGCCTCAATCACGCCGAGGCCGGTTACGGCGCCGACGCGGTGATCCTGCACAACGTCGGCTTCGGCCTGGAGGCCGGTCAGCGCATCGGCCTGCTCGGCCCCAACGGCGCCGGCAAGACCACCCTGGTCAAGACCCTGGTCGGCGAGCTGCCGCCGATCGCCGGCGAGCGCATGGCGCATCCGGACCTGCGTATCGGCTACTTCGCCCAGCACACGGTGGAGTCGCTGCACGAAGGCCAGTCGCCGATGGACCACATGCGCGAGATCGACAAGGACGCCAGCAACCAGGCGTTCCGCGATTTCCTCGGCAAGTGGAATTTCCCCGGCGACCGTGCGTTCGAGCCGGTCGACGGGTTCTCCGGTGGCGAGCGCGCGCGCCTGGCGCTGGCGCTGATCGCCTGGCAACAGCCCAATGTGCTGCTGCTCGACGAACCGACCAACCACCTCGACCTGGAGATGCGCGAGGCGCTGGCCGAGGCGCTGAGCGATTTCGAGGGCGCGATCGTGATGGTCTCGCACGACCGCCACCTGATCGGCCTGGTCTGCGACACCTTCTGGCGCGTGGCCGACGGCGTGGTCGAGCCGTTCGACGGCGACCTCGACGCCTATGCCGCCTGGCTGCGCACCCGCCCGGCCGCGCAGGGCACCAAGCAGAAACTGGCCGAGGCCGCGCCGACCCCGCCGCCGCCGGTCAAGCCGCTGCCGGCGAAGAAGCCGCCGAACCCGCACAAGCTGGCCGCCGCCGAGAAGCGCGTGGGCGAACTGGAAGCGACCCTGGCCGAGCTCGACCGCCAGCTCGCCGATCCCAAGCACTACGCCGATGCGGAGAAGATGGCGGTGCTGGGCCGCGACCGCGAGGCCACCGCGCGCGACCTGGCGCAGGCCGAGCAGGCATGGATGGAGTTGATCGACGGCGCCTGAGCCGCGGTGGATCTCGCCATTGCCGGTGTGTGCCGGCGAGCACGGACGATCCACGTCGAGCTGACGGTTCCTTCTCCCTGCGGGACCATGGCCCCCTTTTCGGGGGAAGGTGCCCCAAAGGGGCGGATGAGGGTCCGGGTGCCGGGGGAGTCGGAGTGGCCGGCCGTGCGTGCCGGCGTACCCTCACCCCAACCCCTCTCCCGGTGGGAGAGGGGCTTCAATCGCTTCTTCACGCCGCTCCAGGCGAGGCCGGAACGTGAGCCGGCGTACCCGGTGTGGGAGAGGCTTCAGCCCCGACGCCGCATCGCCTCAGCCAACGGCAAGTCCCACCTGCATCGCCTGCGCCAGCGCCCAGGGCTGCGCGCGCGCCTGCCCCACGAGGACGCTGCTGGCGACAGTGGCAGGCCGTGCCCGGCGCAATCGCGCGCGCCGGACATGCCGTGCAGGATGAGGACGATCGCATCCGCCGACGCGCGCGGCGCCGGCCCGTGCCGCTCAGGCGGCAGCGCTGGCCACGACCAGCAGGCCGCCGGCGATCGCCGCCCAGTCCAGCGGCGTGCGCGAGCGCAGGCTCTTCAGCGAGGGGCGGGCGGTCGGCGTCGGCCGCAAGCCGGCCTTGAGCGCCATCAGCGCCAGGCCAGCGGCGCTGAGCGCCCAATGCCATTCGCTGGCGCCGCCGCGCAGGAAATAGGCCAGATGCAGCACACACAGACAGGCCAGCACGCCGGCCAGCACGACGTCACGCGAGACCAGGCCCGGACGGGCGGTCAGGACAGCACGGTTCATCAGCATGTTTCCCCCGAAACGGTCAGCGCCATCCCCGGCGCACAGTGCGACTGCGACCAGGATCATATTTCGGGCCTGCCCGGCCGCCAAGCGGCAGTGCACAAATTCTTCACATTACTGTCAGGCCTTGCTGGTAGGCGAAGCAAGGTGCGTGCCGGCGTGTGCCCAAGTCCTCCCGGCGCCCAATGCGGCGGCAGCGGTGTCTCTCAGCCGGTCAGTGCGGCCTGCTCGGCCAGCAACCACTCGCGCAAGCGCCGGGCGGCGTCGCTTTCCACGCGCGAGCGCAGCCGGGTCAGCCAGTAGCGGCCCAGGTCGATGCGGGTGGTGAACGGACAGACCAGCCGCCCGGCATCCAGGTCCTGGGCGAACAACCGCAGCGGCAGCAAGGCCACACCGTGGCCGGCCGCGGCGATGCTGGCCAGGGTCAGCGAGGCATCGCAGATCGGACCGCCGGCCAGCACCTCGGGCGCGCCGGCGGCCTGCAGCCAGCGCGGCCATTCGTCCAGCCGGTAGGAGCGCAGCAGGGTGGTCCTGGCGAGGTCCGCAGGCGTGCGCAGCAGCGGCGCCAGCGCCGGCGCACACACCGGCGCGAACGGCGCGTCCAGGATCGGCGTGGCGTGCTGGCCCTGCCAGTCGCCATCGCCGAAGCGGATCGCCAGGTCCAGGCCTTCGCCGGCCAGGTCGACGCGGTTGTTGTGGGTGTACACGCGCAGTTCGATGTCCGGGTGTGCGGCGTGGAAGGCGTCCAGCCGCGGCAGCAGCCAGCCCGCCGCGAAGGTGCCGACCACGCCCACGCTCAGCGTCTCGCGATAGCGACCGCCGGCGAAGCGCTGCAGCGTCCCGGCGATGCGGTCGAAGGCCTCGGTCAGCACCGGATGCAGGCGCAGGCCTTCGTCGGTCAGGGCCACGCCGCGCGGCAGGCGCTGGAACAGCACCACGCCCAGGCGCGCCTCCAACTGTTTGATCTGATGGCTGAGCGCGGCCTGGGTCACGCACAGCTCGGCGGCGGCACGGGTCAAATTCTGGTGCCGCGCCGCGGCCTCGAAGGCACGCAGGGCGTTCAGCGGCAGATGCGGACGAATCATCGCCAGGTATCAATTCGGCTCATGGGTGCGATTGAATAACCTCGCTGGTGGGGGTGGGTCAATGCGGCCATCATCCTGGCTCCCGACGGAGGTGGACGATGCTGACGAGACGACGGTTCCTGCAGGGCGTGGGAGTGGGCGCGAGCCTGCTGGTCGTGGCTGGTGCGCAGGCAAAAACCGCGAAAAATCCGGCGCCGACGCTACAGCAGCGGCTGGCCGAGATCGAGCGGCGCAGTGGTGGCCGGCTCGGCGTGAGCCTGCTCGACGGCGGCGGCGCGACGCTCGGCGGACAGCGCCAGGACGAGCGCTTCCCGCTGTGCAGTACCTTCAAATTTGTATTGGCGGGGGCGGTGCTGCAGCGGGTCGACCGCGGCGAGCTGGCCCTGGAGCGGCGCTTGCCCGTGCGCAAGGCGGATCTGCTGGCGAATGCGCCGGTGTCCGAGCGTCATGTCGGCGGCACGCTCAGCGTGGCCGAGCTGTGCCGCGCGGCGATGATCTACAGCGACAACACCGCGGCCAACCTGCTGCTGCCGCTGGTCGGCGACCCGCCCGGGGTGACCCGCTTCCTGCGTGCGCTGGGCGATGCGTCCACCCAACTGGACCGCAACGAGCCGGGCATGAACGAGTTCGTCGCCGGCGATCCGCGCGACACCACCACGCCGGCGGCGATGGCGGCCACGATGCGCGCCTTGTTGCTCGGCGAGGTGCTGCAGCCGGTGTCGCGGCAGCGCCTGATTGCTTGGATGCGCGACAACCGTACCGGCAACGACTGCCTGCGCGCCGGCCTGCCGGCGGGCTGGCAGATCGGCGACAAGACCGGCAGCAACGGCACCGATACCCGCAACGACATCGCCATCGTCTGGGCGCCGGGGCGGGCCACGCCGCTGCTGCTCACCGCCTATCTCAACGGCGCCACGGTCGACAGCGCCGCGCGCGATGCGACGCTGAAAGCGGTGGCGCAGGCGGTCGTGGCTTCGCTGCCTGCGCAGACGCGGCGTACCGGTTAGGCGGCGTTGCGCGCGTTGCATCGACTGCGTTCGCCGCAATCGCGCCGGATGCAGGTCGATCTCCCGTAGGCGCGGCTTCGGCCGCGACAGGTTTTATCGCGAAGGTCCGTCGCGGCTGATCCCACGAGCGGGAGCCGCAGCCATGCGTACGAGACGCTGCTCGCGATCATCGGCGACGCCACGTGTCGATGCCGCGCGCGATCGCCCGCGTTGTACCAACGGCCACGGCCACCGCGGCCGTGCTCACTGATCGTGCGGTCCCTTTCATTCCCAACCCTGTTCGGAGCGTCCCATGCGTCGATTCGTGTGCTGTTCGTTGGCCATTGCCCTCGGTCTGTCTGCCCACGCCGCGCAGGCGCGGGTCTGGGAACCCGCACCGGGCCACGTGCAGGTGCCGATCTGGCCTGGCGTGGTGCCGGATGCGCTGCCGCATCCGAAGCCGGAAACGGCTGGGCCCGGGGCCAGGATCGACAACGTCAGCCGGCCGACCATGACCGTGTACCCAGCGCAGGGCCACAACACCGGCGCCGCGGTGGTGGTATTTCCCGGCGGCGGCTACCAGATGCTGGCGATGGACCTGGAGGGCACGGAGATCTGCGACTGGCTGGTCTCGCGCGGCATCACCTGCGTGCTGTTGAAATACCGCGTGCCGAACTCCGGGCCGACCTGGGTCAACGACCGGCGTTACTACCCCAAGGTGCAGACCGCGCTGCAGGACGCGCAGCGCACGCTGGGCCTGGTGCGCCAGCAGGCCGCCACCTGGGGCGTGGACCCGCACAAGATCGGGGTGATGGGCTTTTCTGCCGGCGGCCACCTGGTCGCCGCGACCAGTACGCATTTCGCCCAGCGCACCTATCCGCTGGTGGATGCCGCCGATCGCGTGAGCTGCCGCCCGGATTTCGCCATCGCCGTGTATCCCGGCCATCTGTGGGTGCATGAGGACGAGGACGACGACACCCGCAATCCCACCGATCTGGCGTTGCGTTCGGACATCCGCGTCGTCGCCGACACCCCGCCGACCTTCCTGTTGCAGGCCCAGGACGACCACGTGGACGGCGTCTCGCAGGTGCTGTCGTACTACGTCGCACTCAACCACGCCGACGTGCCGACGGAAATGCATATCTACGCCCAGGGCGGCCACGCCTTCGGCCTGCGCGCGAAGAACCTGCCGATCGCGCAGTGGCCGCAGCTGGTGGAGACCTGGCTGCGGACGATCGGGGTGCTTGAGAGCCGGGATTAGGGATTCGGGATTGGCAAGAGCGTGTTAGTGCGCGGATTGCGCTTTCACGAATCCCCAATCCCCAATCCCCAATCCCAAATCCCGGACGTTGTCACGAATCCCCAATCCCGAATCCCCAATCCCGCCCGCCTCAGACGGGTCCGGGGCCTTGATAGTTGGGCGGGCTCTCCTGATACAGCCGCGCCGCCCCGCCCATGGCCGGATCGCTGATGCCGGGCTTGCCGGTTTCCACGCGGCCGGCCAGACGCTGGCGCGCGTTGTCCTGGATCAGCCACAGGTCGTACCAGCCGCCGCTCGGCTTGGCATTCCAGCGAATGCGCTGCTCGGCGCCGGGCGCCAGCGTCACCCGTTGGCGCGGTTGTGCCTGGGCGTAGGCGGCCGGTTCCAGGGACACCTCGAGTGGCGCGGCACCCGGATTGTGCAGGACCAGGCACAGTGCCTGCGCGTCGGTCGGCTCCTGGACGATCTCGGCCTGCAGCAGCGGGGCGCTGAGGTCGCCGCGGTAGTGGCGGTGGAAGCCGTTGGGGCCGAGTAGCCACAGGTCGTAGCTGCCGTCGTAGGTGGTCCAGGTGCCGTCCAGGGTTGCGCCGGCGCCCACCGTGTAGCGGCGCGGGATCGACTCCAGGAGGTAGCGGTCGTAGACGTGCAGCACCGCCGCTGCGCCGGTGTTGGCCATGCGCAACTGCACTTCGCCGCGCTCGAGCACGTACTGCAACTGCACCGTCGGCCGATACGGCAGGGCGCGCGAACGGCGCACGCCAAACGCCTGTCGCGGTGCCTGCAACTGCGCCGGCAGCGGTGGCACTGCGTGGTCGTGCAACGCCGCGGCGCGCGCGGCCGCCTCGCGCACGTCCGGCAGGTCGGCGACGAACGGACGGGTGTCGGCCTGGCGGAAGTCGAAGGCGTTCAGCAGGTCGCCGCAGACCGCGCGGCGCCACGGGGTCAGGCCGGCGGCGGCGACACCAAAGCGGCGCTCCAGCAGGCGCAGCACCGAGGTGTGGTCGTAGACCTGCGAATCGACCCAGCCGCCGCGGCTCCACGGCGAGATCACGTACAGCGGTACGCGCGGGCCGAGGCCGTAGGGACGCCCGCGCAGCTCCGGCGGATCGGCCTTGGCGTCGCCCGGCGCAGGATGCAGGTGGTATTCGCCGTCGGTGGCGACACTGGAGGCGCCGGCCCAGCCGCCGGCCGCGGACGGGTCGGGCGAGGGTGGGGCCGGTGGCGGCACGTGATCGAAGAAGCCGTCGTTCTCATCGAACATCAGCAGCAGCGCGGTGCGTGCCCACACCTTGGGATCGGCGGTCAGCGCATCGAGCACGCGCGCGGTGTAGGCCGCGCCCTGCGCCGGGCTGGACGGATCGGGATGCTCGCTGCCGGCGGCGTCGGCGATGATGAAGCTCACCGACGGTAGCCGCGCGGCCAGCACGTCCTCGCGCAACTGCGCCAGGCTGCGGCTGGAGACGCCGCGTGCGCGCAGTTGCGGATCGTGCCCGGGCGCGCCGCGCCAGGCCGCGCGGAACGGCGCGAAGCCGGCCAGCGGGTTGTCGGTGAAGTTGTCGGCCATGTCCTGGTAGATCTGCCACGACACGCCGGCCTGCTGCAGCGCCTCGACGTAGCTGGGCCAGCGGTAGTCGTCCGGATCGCCGCCCAGTTCCGGGAAGTTGTCGTGCGAGTTGGCGATCGCCGGGCCGCCGGCGCGCGCATGCGGATCGTTCTGCCCGGTCCACAGGAACACGCGGTTGGGATTGGTGCCGGCCTGGATCGCGCAGTGGTAGGCGTCGCAGATGGTGAAGGCGTCGGCGAGGGCGAACTGGAACGGCAGGTCGTCGCGTTCGTAGTGGGCCAGCGCGTGGTCGCGTTTGGCTGCCGGCCACTGGCCCATGCGGCCGTGGTCCCAGGCCTGCTGCGCGTTCGGCCAGGTATGCGGGGTGCCCTGCACGCGCATGGTGGCGAAGTCGCGTGCGGTGCGCAGCGGGAACGGCGCGAGCTGGCGGCTGCCGTCGGTACTGGGCTGCAGCCAGACCGTGCGCGGTGCGGTGTCGGGCAGCGGCGGTGCGGGGATCGGGAAACGGTCGCCGAAGCCGCGCACGCCGGGAAGGCTGCCGAAGTAATGGTCGAAGGCGCGGTTCTCCTGCATCAGGATCACCACGTGCTGCAGGTCGTCGAGGGTGCCGCTGCGCACGTCCGGGGCGATCGCGGCGGCGCGGGCGATGCTCGGCGGCAGCAGCGCGGCGGCGCTGGCGGTGAGGCCGGCGCGGAGCAGCCGGCGGCGGGTCAGGTCGGTCATGGTGGTCCCGGGGAACGCAAAGCGGCGGCGGCCGGGATCGGTCGCCGCCGCGAGACTGCCACGGCGTAGGTGACAGGTCGACCATGAGGGCGGTGCGACGCCGCACTGCTGGCGCTGTTGGCTGTCTTCAGCGGCGTGTCGCGTTTGCTGCGACATGGCCTGTGCAGTGCGGGGGGGGGCTGGGATCGCACGCGGTCTGTGCGATCGCGGCGCGAGCGATTGGCACGCCAGCGCTCCGTGATGGCGTACCACACGGCCGACCCGGCATCATCGCCGCTGCCGCCGCCGGCGGGTCCCACCGGAATCTCCTGCCCGATGAGCCACGAACTGATCTACCTGCTGCTGATCTTCGCCCTGCTGGTGATCCCGCGCGCGCTGCAACGCTTCAAGATGCCGGCGCCGCTGACCTGCCTGCTGTTCGGCATCATCGCGATGCTGGCGATGGGGCCGCGCGCGCACGACCCGGTGGTGACCCTGCTGGCGACGCTCGGCATCTCCTCGCTGTTCCTGTTCGCCGGCCTGGAAGTGGACCCGAAGGCGCTGCGCCGCGGCTTGTGGCCGCTGCTGCTGCACCTGGTGGTGCGTGGCGGCACCCTGTTCGGCGTCGGCTGGCTGGCCTGGCGCTACGCCGGGCTGTCGTGGCAGGCGGCCGGATTGCTGGCGCTGGCCCTGCTGACCCCCTCCACCGGTTTCATCATCGAGTCGCTGGGGCGGCTTGGGCTGGACGAAGAAGAGCGCTTCTGGGTCACCAGCAAGGCCATCGCCGGCGAACTGCTGGCGCTGGCGGCGCTGTTCGTGATCCTGCAGGCCGGCGATCCCTGGCAGATGGGCCTGTCCAGCCTGGCGCTGCTGGCGATGCTGGTCGGCCTGCCGCTGCTGTTCGTGGCCCTGGGGCGCTGGGTGGCGCCGCAGGCGCCGGGGTCGGAGTTTTCGCTGCTGGTGATGGTCGGCCTGATTGCCGCCTACATCACCTATTCGCTGGGCGTGTACTACCTGGTCGGTGCGTTCATCGCCGGGCTGGTGGCGCGGCTGCTGCGCCAGCGCATGCCGCTGCTGGCCTCCGACGAGAACCTGCAGGCGGTGCGCCTGTTCGCCTCGTTCTTCGTGCCGTTCTACTTCTTCAACGCCGGCACCAAGGTGCCGAGCGGGGCGCTGAGCCTGCATGCACTGGGCCTGGGCCTGGCCCTGACCGCCTGCGTGTTGCCGCTGCGCATCGGCATTCTGTGGCTGCAGCGGCGGGTGCTGTTCGGCGAAGGCGCGCGCAGCAGCCTGCGGGTGTCGCTGGCGCTGTCGCCGACGCTGATCTTCACCCTGGTGCTGGCCGGCATCCTGCGCGACCGCTTCGCCATCGCCGACGCGCTGTTCGGCGCGCTGCTGCTGTACGCGGCCCTGACCACGCTGCTGCCGGCGCTGCTGCTGCGCATGCCGTTCGACGTCAGCCCGCTGGAGATGGCGCCGGCCGCGCCGACCGATCCCGCGTCGGCGCAGGCACCGACGGCGCCGGACGAGCCGGTGGCCGAGGCGCCGTTGGCGGACGCACCGACGTCGCCTGCCGGCGCGCCGGAAACGGCGCCGCGGCCCAAGCCCGGGCCGGCGTGATGAGCGGGGACGCTTGAAAGCCAGCGTGCGGCCCCCATACTGGCCGCCTCCGTTGCTCTCGCGTTTTTGCCGCCATGCCGATCTACGCTTTCCAATGTGCCGCATGCGGTCACAGCTTCGACCGCCTGCAGAAACTGTCCGATCCCGATCCGGAGACCTGTCCGTCCTGCGCCGCCCCTGCGGTCAAGCGCCAGCTCACCGCGCCGGCGTTCCGCCTGTCCGGCAGCGGCTGGTACGAGACCGACTTCAAGAAGGACGGCGACAAGAAACGCAACCTGGCCGAGTCGGGGAGTACGGCCAGCAGCGGGGACAGCAAGCCCGCGGCCGCCGCGACGACGTCCGACGCGCCGGCCAAGCCCGCTGCGGCGGCCACGCCTGCCGCCGCGCCTGCCGCGGCCAAGCCTGCGGCGACCTGAGTCCCGCCAGGCCGCGCCAAGCCCGCGGCCTCTCGTAGGAGTGGCTTCAGCCGCGACCGAGCCTTGCCCGGTCGCGGTCGATCCAAAAGAGCAAGAGCCGCTCCCGAAGTCGACCTGTCACGCCATGCATCCGGCCACGCAGCACGCCGCGTGGCCCGTTGCCTTGGCTCAGCGCGCCCCGAAGCGTGCCCGGCAGCCGCCGTTGACCCACACCGTATTGCCTTCGTAGCCCCAGGTGCGGCCTTCCGCGCAGGTGGTGCCGGACAGCTGTTCGATCAGTTCCGGGCGGCCCTGACGGCGGTCCCAGGCGCAGGTGCGCAGGCGCTTGTCGTCGCTGCTGCAGGTCACCGTGTAGCCGCTGTCCAGCGGCGGCCGGCCCGGCCCCCAGCCACCGCCGCCGCGGCCCTGGGCGAACTCGCCGCGACAACCGTCGTCGACCCACACCGCGCCATCGCGCGAGCCCCAGGTGCGGCCCTCGATGCAGCGGGTGTCCGACAGCTGCCGCACCAGCATGGCGTTGCGCCAGCCGGTCGGGCAGATGCGCTGGCGCTGGTCCTGGCTCTCGCAGCGGACGGTGCCGGCCACGCCGCCACTGCCGCCGCCGTCGCCCCAGTTGCCGCCCCAATTGCCGCGACCTTCGACGAAGCGACCACGGCAGCCCTGGTCCACCCACACCACGCCGGGCGCCGAGCCCCAGGTGCGGCCTTCGATGCAGGGCGAATCGGACAGGGTGCCGACCAGTCGCGCAGGCCCGCGAAACGGCGTGGCGCATTGCTGGCGCCGGCGGTCGTTGCTGGAGCAGGCGACGGTGCGGCCGTCGAAGCCCGGTTCCTGCCGCCAGCCGCCGCCGCTGCCGCGCAGCGAGGTGGCGATGTCCTGCTGGATGTTGCCGAAGCCCCAGCCGCGGTCGATCTGGTCCAGGTAGAACTCGAGCTGGTCGTCGGGGATCTGCCGGCCGCGCGACTGGTCGGCGTACTCGCGCTCGATCACCCGGACCCGGCCGGGGACCGACAGTTGCCGCAAGTCCTGCGGCGCGTAGGCGCGGGCGCTCTGGGCCGCGGCCGGGGCGCTGGCCAGGGCCAGCGCGGCGATCACCAGCCAGCCACCAAGGTGCTTCAACATGGGTTCTCTCCTCCCCGTGAATGGTGCGCGGACTATAGCCGCAGGCCAACTTAAGCCAGGATGAGTCATGCGCGATTTGCCCGGGCCGACGCGCCGCCGCAGAATACCGGGCTTGCCGGCGCCTTCTGCGCCGGGCGCCCCCTGTTTGGAGCTAGCGATGCGTACCCACTTCTGCGGCCTGGTCGACGAGACCCTGATCGGCCAAACCGTCACCCTGGCCGGCTGGACCGACGTGGCCCGCAACCTCGGCGGCGTGTGCTTCATCGACCTGCGCGACCACGAAGGCATCGTGCAGGTGATGGTGGAGCCCGAGAACGCGGAGGTGTTCAAGGTCGCCGCCAGCCTCGGCTACGAGGACGTGCTGCAAGTCGAGGGTGTGGTGCGCGCGCGGCATGCGGTCAACGACAAGCTGCGCAGCGGCAAGGTCGAGGTGATCGCCACCGCCATCACCGTGCTCAACAAGGCCGCGCCGCTGCCGTTCCACGCGCACGAGAACCCGGGCGAGGAAACCCGCCTGAAGTACCGGTATCTGGATCTGCGCCGCCCGGAGATGCAGCGCATGCAGCGCACCCGCATCAAGCTGGTACAGGCGCTGCGCCGCTACCTGGACGAGCGTGGCTTCCAGGACATCGAGACGCCGATTCTGACCAAGGCCACCCCGGAAGGCGCGCGCGACTTCCTGGTGCCGGCGCGCATGCATCCGGGCGAGTTCTACGCGCTGCCGCAGTCGCCGCAGCTGTTCAAGCAGATCCTGATGGTGGCCGGCTTCGACCGCTACTACCAGATCGCGCGCTGCTTCCGCGACGAGGCGCTGCGTGCCGACCGCCAGCTCGAGTTCACCCAGCTCGACATGGAGTTCGCCTTCGTGCGCGAGCGCGACGTGCAGGACTTCGTCGAGGCGATGGTCCGTGCCATCTTCAAGGAGGTGGTCGACGTCGAGCTGGCCGCCGAATTCCCGCGCATGACCTGGGCCGAGGCCATGCGCCGCTACGGCTCGGACAAGCCGGACCTGCGCATCGCCCTGGAACTGACCGACGTCGCCGAGCTGGTCAAGGACAGCGACTTCGCGGTGTTCAGCGCCGCGTCCGCCGATCCCGACGGCCGCGTCGCTGCGCTGCGCATTCCCGGCGGCGCCAGCCTGTCGCGCAAGCAGATCGACGAGTACGCCGCGCACGCCGCCAAGTACGGCGCCAAGGGCCTGGCCTACGTCAAGATCGCCGACAGCGGCGAGATCAGCTCGCCGATCCAGAAGTTCTTCGGCGAAGCCGCGTTCGCCGCGCTGCTCGCCCACGTCGGTGCCGGCAACGGCGACATCGTGTTCTTCGGCGCCGGCGCCTACGGCAAGGTCTCCGACTTCATGGGCGCGCTGCGCCTGAAGGCCGGCAAGGATTTCAATCTGGTCGCCGACGGCTGGCGTCCGCTGTGGGTCACCGATTTCCCGATGTTCGAGTGGGACGAGGAGGCGCAGCGCTACGTGGCCCTGCATCATCCGTTCACCGCGCCGGCGGTGGACGATATCGCCGAGCTGCGCACGCATGCCAAGACCGCGGTGTCGCGCGGCTACGACATGGTGCTCAACGGCAACGAGATCGGCGGCGGTTCGATCCGTATCCACCGTCCGGACATGCAGAGCGCGGTGTTCGAGCTGCTCGGCATCGGTGCCGAGGAAGCGCGCGCCAAGTTCGGCTTCCTGCTGGATGCGCTGAACTACGGCGCGCCGCCGCACGGCGGCATCGCCTTCGGCATCGACCGCATCGCCGCGCTGATGGCCGGCACCGAGTCGATCCGCGACGTGATCCCGTTCCCCAAGACCACCGGCGCGCAGGACCTGATGACCGACGCGCCGTCGCCGATCGCCGACGCGCAGCTGGCCGAAGTGCACGTGCAGGTGCGCCCGCAGGCGCAGTGACTTCTTTCTTCCAACAACCCTAGCGCAGGCCGACACATGAGCGAGACCGCATTCAATCTGGAGTGGGAAACCCTCGGCAACGAGGGCGCAGTGGAGGCCATCGTCACCCAGCGCGCGCGCGTGTTCGGCGGCTGGCTGGTGCGCGCCGGCAGCGGCGCCAACGCGCCGCTGGCGTTCGTGCCGGATCCGGAAGGCCGTTGGGACGGCGAGGACTTCGGCGAGGACGATTACGAGTACGAGGAAGACGACGAGGAAGAAGAGGACGAGGAAGAAGAAGGCGACGACGAAGACGAGGGCGACGGCGAAGAGGCCGACGCCGATGCCGCGCACCCGGCGCGCTGAGCCGTGCTGATTCGTCGCGCCACGCCGGACGATGCCGCGGAGGTGACCCGCATCGCCACGGCCACCTTCTGCGAAACCTTCGGCCATCTGTATCCTGCGCAGGACCTGCAGGCCTTCCTCGACGAAGCCTATTCGATCGAGCGCGCGCAGGTGGTGCTGGCGCATCCGGACTACGCGATCTGGCTGGTCGAGCATGACGGCGAGGTGGTGGGACACGCTGCCGCTGGCCCTTGCGGCCTGCCGCATCCCGACGTGACGCCTGGCGATGGCGAACTGAAGCGGCTGTACCTGCTGCGCGCGCACCAGAACGGCGGCTGGGGTGCCCGGCTGTTCGACACCGCCCTGGCCTGGCTGGAGCGCGACGGCCCGCGCACGCTGTGGCTCGGCGTGTGGTCGGAGAACCTGGGCGCGCAGCGGTTCTACGCGCGCTACGGCTTCGAGAAGGTCGGCACCTACGAATTCCCGGTAGGGCAGGTGCGCGATCTCGAATTCATCCTGCGCCGGCCGCCGCGCGCGGCCTGACGCCTGCCGCCGGACGTCGTCCGGGCATGCCGCGTCGACACAGCGGCAACGAGTGCGCGCTACAGTGCTGGCCTGTCCAGCTTGAGGAGAGCACGCCATGTTCCGACCGTGGATGGGAATCGCCGCCGTCGTGCCGCTGCTGGCCGCGTGCGCGCCACCGGCGTCGCTGCAGCCGGCCAGTGCCGGGCCGACGGTGCAGGGCGATGGCCGCTGCAACGTCGAGGCCGTGGCCTGGGCGGTGGGCCAGGAGGCCACCCAGGCGACCATGAGCCGGGTCTGGAAGGAGAGCGGAGCCGGCGTGGTGCGGCCGATCGCGCCGGGCCAGGCGGTGACCCGCGACCTGCGCCTGGATCGGCTCAACGTGTTCCTGGATGGCAGCAATCACATCGTTCGCACCACCTGCGGCTGAGTCGCCGATGGCCGCCGCGCCCCAGGTGCTGTTGCTGCATGGCATCTGGAACGCGCGGCCGTGGCTGCTGCCGCTGGCGCTGCGCCTGCGCCGCGAGGGCTGGCGCGTCGCCAGCTTCGGCTATTCGACCGCGTTCGGCGGCGCCGAGGCCGCGCTCCCACGGCTGCACGCCCGCATCGAACGTATGGCAGCCACCGGTCCGGTGGCGCTGGTCGGGCATAGCCTCGGCGGCCTGATCGCCTTGCAGGCCTTGCGGGAGGTGCCCTCGCTGCCGGTGACCCGGGTGGTGTGCCTGGGCAGCCCGCTGGCCGGCAGTGCCGCCGCGCGCGCCCTGGCGCAACGGCGGCTCGGACTGGCGCTGGGCCGCAGCGCGGCGCTGTTGCAGCAGGGTGTGGCGCGCTGGGACGGGCCGGCCGAGGTCGGCATGGTCGCCGGCACCGTGGCGCGCGGGCTGGGCGCACGCTTTGTCGCGCTGGGGCCGGAGTCCGACGGCAGCGTAGCCCTGGCCGAGACCCGCGTGCCCGGCCTGGGCGATCACTGCCAGGTCCGCGCCAGCCACAGCGGCCTGCTGTTCTCGGCGCAGGCCGCGCGGCAGACCGCCGCCTTCCTGCGCGACGGCCGCTTCGCCGCCTGAGCCGGTCGCAAGACATCGAGCGTCCGGCGGCGGCGGTGGCCGGCGCTGCGTCGCGGTATCCGCCCGACCGCTTTGGTGCCGGCACAGGCGATGCCGCCGCTTACGGCGTCACGAAGGTCTTCAGCCAGTCCAGCGTGGGGTTGAGCGCCCAGGCGGCGGTGCCGCTGCGGTAGTTGCCGTCGACCAGCACGCCCGTGCACTGGGTGCCTGGATAGCCGCCGAAGCCCATGAAGCAGTGGTCGGCGTAGAGGTCCTGCACCTCCCGGTCCTTGACGATGTACCAGCCGCTGCCGTTGCTGCGGAAGCACGACTGCTGCCCGTCGCAGCGCAGGCCGGTGACCAGTTGCGCCTGGGTGCGGGCGACGTTCTCGGTGCCGCCGACGAACATGTCGCGCTCGCCGTTGATGATGCGCAGGCGATCGGACGGCAGGCTGTGGTTGCCGTCGGCGATGCAGGAGGCCAGGTTGTAGTAGGCGGTGTAGGTCGTACCGGTGCCCTGGCCGAACGAGGCGGCGACCCGGGGATCGTAGTCGTGCGCCAGCACCGAGATGATCGAGCCCTGGCTGAGCCCGCCGGTCACCACGCCCTTGGAGCAATCGGCCTTGTCGCGGGCGCAGAGCTGGGCGATGGCGCTGTTGATGTTCTGCGCGTCGAAGATGGCCTTGGCGCGGTTGCCGATGACGCCGCAGCTGCCGAAGCTGGCGTTGTCGTACTCCACCGAGGCCGCCACGAAGCCCTTGGCCGCGGCGGCATTCACCGCGGCCATCGCCCAGTTGCTCTGGTAGTTCTCGCCGGTCCCGCCGATATGCACGTAGACCGGGTACCTGCCCGTCGCGCGGGGTTCCTGGCCGCTGATCGCATAGGTGGTGACGCCGGCGTTGTAGCGGCCCCGGAAGGCATCGGTCTGGGCGCTGGCCAGGCCCGGGGCGGCAAGGGCGAGCAGGCCCAGGCAGCGCAGGGCCAGCGACAGGAACGGGGCGGGGGTGGTGCGGGACATGAGGGATCTCCTTTCGGTGCGATGGAAAGCGGGCGCGGCTTACGCGTTCAGCCTCCAGGTGGGGCATGACAGTTCTGGCAGCGATGTGGCGCGCATGGGTAGACAGTCCGCCAAGGTTCGACCGGCAGCACGGGCCGACGCGCGCTGGAGTGGGCGCCGGCCGGGGAACGGGCGGCATGCGCCGGTCGCACGCGCGGTCGGTCGTCGGCGCGGCCGGGCCGCGGGATGTGCGCGGCATCAGGTAAAATCCGCGTCTTGTCCTTACAACTGTCCGGAACGCCCCATGGGTAGAGGCCCCTCGATCGAAGCCCGCAAGAACGCATCCGATGCGAAGCGCGGCAAGATTTTCACCAAGATCATCCGCGAGATCGGCGTCGCCGCGCGCGCCGGCGGCGGCGATCCGTCCAACAACCCGCGGCTGCGCGTGGCGATGGACAAGGGGCTGGCCTCGAACATGTCCAAGGACGTGATCGAGCGCGCGATCAAGAAGGCCACCGGCGAACTGGAAGGCGTGGAGTACGAGGAAGTGCGCTACGAGGGCTACGCCCCGGGCGGGGTGGCGGTGATCGTGGACTGCCTGACCGACAATCGCGTGCGCACCGTGGCCGACGTGCGCCATGCCTTCAGCAAGTGCGGCGGCAACATGGGCACCGACGGCTCGGTGGCCTTCATGTTCAAGCGCCTGGGCGTGCTCAGCTTCGCCGCCGGCGCTGACGAGGAGAAGATCACCGAGGCGGCGATCGAGGCCGGCGCCGACGACATCGTGGTCTACCCCGAGGACGGCGCGATCGACGTGCTGACCGCGCCGGAGGCGTTCCAGGCGGTCAAGGACGCCATGGACGCGGCCGGTCTGGCCGCCGACCACGCCGAAATCACCTTCCGCGCCGACAACGACATCGCCGTGGACGGCGACACCGCGGTGCAGGTGCGCAAGCTGCTGGACATGCTGGAAGACCTGGACGACGTGCAGAACGTCTATTCCAACGTCGACCAGGCCGCCCTGAGTGACGGAGGCTGACACCATGACCGCCGGGGCCCGGGGCCCGGGACCCGGGACCCGAAAGGGCGCTTCGCCGCTGCCGGGACCATTGCCGGCGTCGGTGGCCGCACGGAGCATTGCCGCTCGGGCGACCGACGCTTCCACGAGTCCCGGGTCCCGGGTCCCGGGTCCCGGCACCACCCGCATCCTCGGCATCGACCCCGGCTCGCAGCGCACCGGCGTGGGCATCATCGACGTGGACGCGGCCGGCCGTACCCGGCACGTGCACCACGCGCCGCTGGTACTGCTGGGCGAGGGCGACTTCGCGCTGCGGCTCAAGCGCCTGCTGCACGGGCTGGACGCGCTGATCGAGGAGTACCGGCCGCAGGAAGTGGCGATCGAACGCGTGTTCATGGGCAAGAGCGCCGACGCGGCACTGAAGCTCGGCCATGCCCGCGGCGCGGCGATCTGCGCGGCGGTGCTGCGCGAACTGCCGGTGCACGAGTACGCGGCGAAAGAGATCAAGCTCGCCGTGGTCGGCAAGGGCGCGGCGGAGAAGCAGCAGGTGCAACACATGGTCGGTCTCATGCTGAGCCTGACCGGCAAACTTCAGGCCGACGCCGCCGACGCGCTGGCCGTCGCCATCACCCATGCCCACGTGCGCGCCACCGCGCAGCGCCTGGGCGTCAGCACGCAGCAGGCTTGGAGCAGAAAATGAGTGGAGCTGGGATTCGGGATTCGGGATTGGGGATTCGCCAAAGCGGAGCCGGCGAGCATGCGCGCGGCTGTTGCCAATCCCGAATCCCCAATCCCCAATCCCGGCGCCTCCAAGGAGGCGCCCAATGATCGGCCGTCTGCGCGGGATCCTGGCCTACAAGCAGCCGCCGTGGCTGGTGATCGACGTGGGCGGGGTGGGCTATGAGCTGGAGGCGCCGATGAGCACCTTCTACGACCTGCCCGATGTCGGCCGCGACGTGATCCTGTTCACCCACTATGCGCAGAAGGAGGACAGCGTGTCGCTGTACGGCTTCCTGCGCGAGGGCGAGCGGCGGCTGTTCCGGGATGTGCAGCGGGTCAGCGGGATCGGCGCGAAGATCGCGCTGGCGGTGCTGTCCGGGGTCAGCGTCGACGAGTTCGCGCGGCTGATCACCGCCGCCGACGTCACCGCGCTGACCCGCATCCCCGGTATCGGCAAGAAGACCGCCGAGCGCATGGTGGTGGAACTACGCGACCGCGCGGCCGACTTCAGCGGCGGCGCGCCGGTGACCGGGCAACTGGGTACCGACGCGGTCTCCGAGGCCACGGTGGCCCTGCAACAGCTCGGCTACAAGCCGGCCGAGGCGGCGAAGATGGCGCGCGACGCCGCCGCCGACGGCGACGAGGTCGCCACGGTGATCCGCAAGGCCCTGCAGGCGGCGCTGCGCTGACCTCGGGTCGGCTCGGCTCCCCGCTCTTTCTTCACGTTCTGGCGCTACTCTTCCCACCATGTCCAGCTCCTCCAGTTCCGCCGCCCGCCCGGGCAGCCACGATCCGCACGCCAAGACGGGCTTTGGGGTGATGCTGACCGCCATCGGCGTGGTCTTCGGCGACATCGGCACCAGTCCGCTGTACACGCTCAAGGAAGCGTTCTCGCCGCACTACGGGCTGACCCCGGACCACGACACCGTGCTGGGCATCCTGTCGCTGGTGTTCTGGGCGCTGATGCTGGTGGTCACGGTCAAGTACGTCACCGTGATCATGCGCGCCGACAACGATGGCGAGGGCGGCATCATGGCGCTGACCGCGCTGGCCCAGCGGACCCTGCCGGGCGGCTCGCGCTCGATGTACGTGGTCGGCATCCTCGGCATCTTCGGCGCCTCGCTGTTCTTCGGCGACGGCGTGATCACCCCGGCCATCTCGGTGCTGTCGGCGGTGGAAGGCCTGGAGGTGGCCGCGCCCAAGCTGGAGCCGTTCGTGGTGCCGATCACCCTGGTGGTGCTGGGCATGCTGTTCATGGCCCAGCGCTACGGCACCGAGCGGGTGGGCAAGGCGTTCGGGCCGATCACCCTGGTCTGGTTCGTGGCCCTGGGCGCGATCGGCGTCTACAACATGACCCGCGCGCCGGAAGTGCTGCACGCGCTGAACCCGTGGTGGGGCGTGCGCTTCTTCGCCGAACACAACTGGCACGCGGTGTTCGTGCTCGGTGCGGTGGTGCTGGCGGTGACCGGCGGCGAGGCGCTGTACGCGGACATGGGCCATTTCGGCGCCAAGGCGATCCGCCGCTCGTGGCAGTGCGTGGTGCTGCCGATGCTGACCCTGACCTACCTGGGGCAGGGCGCGCTGGTGCTGCGCGATCCTGCGGCAGTCAGCAACCCGTTCTACGAGGCGGTGCCGGAGTGGGCGCTGTACCCGATGATCGTGCTGGCCACCGCGGCCACGGTGATCGCCTCGCAGGCGCTGATCACCGGCGCCTACTCGGTGGCCAGCCAGGCCATGCAGCTGGGCTACATCCCGCGCATGCACATCCGCCACACCTCGCACTCCACGATCGGCCAGATCTACGTGCCGGCGGTGAACTGGTGCCTGCTGGCGTTGGTGGTGGTGGCGGTGATCGGCTTCGGCGACTCCACCTCGCTGGCCACCGCGTACGGCGTCTCGGTCACCGGCACCATGCTGATCACCACCGTGCTGATGGTCATCTACGCGCGCGCCAACCCGCGCGTGCCGGCGCCGCTGCTGTGGCTGTTCGCGCTGGTGTTCCTGGCCGTGGACTGCGCGTTCTTCTACGCCAACATCATCAAGTTCCTGGACGGCGCCTGGTTCCCGCTGCTGCTGGGCCTGATCCTGTTCACCCTGATGCGCACCTGGCGCCGCGGCCGCAAGCTGCTGCACGACGAGATCCGCAAGGACGGCATCAAGCTCGACACCTTCCTGCCCGGGCTGATGCTGGCGCCGCCGGTGCGCGTGCCCGGCACCGCGGTGTTCCTGACCGCCGACCCGATGGTGGTGCCGCACGCGCTGATGCACAACCTCAAGCACAACAAGGTGCTGCACGAGCGCAACGTGTTCCTGACCGTCGAAACCCTGCAGGTGCCGTACGCGGCGGCCGGGCAGCGGCTGAAGATCGACGCGATCGGCGACGAGTTCTATCGCGTCTACGTGCGCTTCGGCTTCATGGAGACCCCGGACGTGCCGCTGGCGCTGATGCGCTCCTGCGACCAGGGCGGGATCTACTTCGACCCCATGGACACCACCTATTTCGCCAGCCGCGAGACCATCGTGGCCAGCGCCAACCGCGGCATGCCGATCTGGCGCGACAAGCTGTTCGCGGTCATGCACCGCAACGCCGCCCCCGCCACCGGCTTCTTCCGCATCCCCGGCAACCGCCTGGTGGAACTGGGCGCGCAGGTGGAGATCTGAGGCCGCGACGGTGTCGCGGCCTTGGGAATGGGGAGGCGGGAATGGGGAGGCGGGAATGGGGAACAGGGAAAGGCAACGGCCGCGGCGTCTGGCCTGAAACCAGGCGGCGACCATCAAAGTAAGCGCCAGCCGTGCCGCCAACCGCTACTATTGTCCGCTCGATTCCCCATTCCCGATTCCCCAATCCCGGCTTTCCATGGACCGCATCATCGCCAGCAGCGCCACCCGCGAGGATGACGCGGCCGAGGCCAGCATCCGCCCCAAGCGGCTGGACGACTATCTCGGCCAGCAGCCGGTGCGCGAGCAGCTGTCGATCTACATCGAGGCGGCCAAGGCGCGCGGGGAGGCGATGGACCATGTGCTGATCTTCGGGCCGCCGGGCCTGGGCAAGACCACGCTCAGCCACGTCATCGCCAACGAGCTGGGGGTCAATCTGCGGGTCACCTCCGGCCCGGTGATCGAGAAGGCCGGCGACCTGGCCGCGCTGCTGACCAACCTGCAGCCGCACGACGTGTTGTTCATCGACGAGATCCATCGCCTGTCGCCGGTGGTCGAGGAAGTGCTGTACCCGGCGATGGAAGACTTCCAGATCGACATCATGATCGGCGAGGGCCCGGCCGCGCGCTCGATCAAGATCGATCTGCCGCCGTTCACCCTGATCGGCGCCACCACCCGTGCCGGCCTGCTGACCGCGCCCTTGCGCGACCGCTTCGGCATCGTCCAGCGCCTGGCCTTCTACACCCCGGACGAGCTGGCGCAGATCGTGCGCCGCTCCGCCAGCATCCTCGGCATCGCCTGCAACGCCGACGGCTGCGCCGAGATCGCGCGCCGCGCGCGCGGCACCCCGCGCATCGCCAACCGCCTGCTGCGGCGGGTCCGCGACTTCGCCCAGGTCCGCGCCGGCGGGCAGATCGACCTGGCCGTGGCGCAGGCCGCCACGCAGATGCTCAAGGTCGACGCCGAGGGCTTCGACGAGCTGGACCGGCGCATGCTGCGCACCATCATCGAGTACTTCGACGGCGGCCCGGTCGGCGTCGAGTCGCTGGCCGCCTCCCTGTCCGAGGAGCGCGGGACCCTGGAAGACGTGATCGAGCCCTACCTGATCCAGCAGGGCTACCTGATCCGCACCGCCCGCGGCCGCATGGCCACCAACAAGGCCTATCTGCACCTGGGCTTGCAGCCCAAGAGCCGGGAATTGGGAATCGGGAGTGGGGAATCGGGGGCGCTGTTCTAGGATGTTCTGGTTACCTAGCTATCGACAGGAGCGCCGCTCTTGACTGCCGATTCCCCATTCCCCGTTCCCGATTCCCGGCTATTCAGTTGGCCGACACGCGTCTACTGGGAAGATACCGACGCCGGTGGCGTGGTCTACCACGCGCGCTATGTGGCCTTCCTGGAGCGGGCGCGCACGGAGTGGTTGCGGGCGCTGGGGTATGGTCAGGAGCGTCTGCGCCTGCAACACGATCTGGTGTTCGCGGTGCGCGCGATGCAACTCGACTTCCTGCGCCCGGCACGCCTGGACGATTCCCTGCAGGTCGGCGTCGCGCTGTCGCAATGCAAGCGCGCCAGCCTGGTGTTCGCGCAGTCGATCCGCCGCGACGACGGGGAGCTGCTGTTGCGCGCGCAGGTGCGGGTGGCCGCGCTCAGCGCCGACAGCTTCCGCCCGCGCGGCATGGACGACGCGCTGCACGATGCATTGAAAGTTCTTGAAATCACTGAAGCCGAATTACTGAGGAACGACGGATGATCGCATTGCTCCTGGCCCTGCAGGACACGGTGGTGGAGGCGCTGCCGCAGGACGTGACCCAGACCGCCACCCAGGCCGTCGCCAGCACCGCCGCCCATGGCGGCATCAACTACCTGGACCTGATGGTCAAGGCCAGCCTGCCGGTCAAGGTGATCGTGCTGCTGCTGCTGCTCGGCTCGCTGATCAGCTGGGTCATCATCTTCCGCAAGGGCAAGGTGTTCAAGGACGCCAACCGCGAGGCCGACGACTTCGAGAACCGCTTCTGGTCCGGCACCGACCTGAGCAAGCTCTACGCCGGCGCCACCGACCGCAACCGCGTGGTCGGCGGGCTGGAGGCGATCTTCGAGGCCGGGTTCCGCGAATTCACCCGCCTGCGCGACAAGCGCCGGCTCGACGCACGCATCCAGCTGGAAGGCGCGCAGCGGGCGATGCGCGCCACCTACGCGCGCGAGGTCGACCGCCTGGAGCGCAACCTGGAACTGCTCGCCAACATCGGCTCGACCGCACCCTACGTGGGCCTGGTCGGCACCGTGTTCGGCATCATGGTGACCATGCACGACATGATCAACAGCGGCCAGCAGGCGGGCATCGCCGCGGTCGCGCCGGGCATCTCCGAGGCGCTGTTCGCCACCGCCATCGGCCTGTTCGTGGCGATCCCGGCGGTGTGGGCCTACAACCGCTTCACCACCCGGGTCGAGCGCCTGGCCGTGCGCTTCGAGACCTTCTCCGAAGAGTTCAGCTCCATCCTGCAGCGCCAGGCCAGCGGCGACTGAGCGTCGCCCGCCTGTCCACGACTCCCAGGATTCCCGCATGACTGCCGCCATTTCCCGCCGCAAGCGCCGCAAGCTCAAGTCCGAGATCAACGTCGTGCCGTACATCGACGTGATGCTGGTGCTGCTGATCATCTTCATGGTCACCGCGCCCTTGCTCAGCCTGAGCGTGGACGTGGACCTGCCCGATTCCACCGCGCGCTCGGTGGAGAGCAAGAAGGATCCGGTGATCGTCACCGTCGATGCCGAAGGCCGTTACACGCTGACCCTGCAGGACGGCAAGCCGGAGAAGATCGCAGCGCCGGAGCTGAAGGCCAAGATCCAGGCCTTCGTCGGCCAGAACAAGGACGTGCCGGTGTTCGTTGCCGCGCCCGGCACCTCGAACTACCAACTGGTCATGGACACCATGGTCATGCTGCAGCAGGCCGGGGTGCCCAAGGTCGGCTTGATGAGTCAGCCCGGAAACAATGCACGCTGAAGCCGATTCCCGCCCGCCGCAGCAGCGCGGCGACGACAAGGGACTGATCTTCGGGGTCGCCCTGGCGTTGCTGGTGCACGTGCTGATCGCACTGCTGTTCTTCCTGGCCTGGTGGTGGTCGCCGGTGCGCCAGGTCGAACCGGCCGCCGGTTCGCCCATGGTCGAGGCCTCGCTGGTGGTCTCGGCCGCCGACGTGCGCTCGGCGCAGAAGGCGGTGAAGGACGCGCCCAAGCCCTTGCCCGAGCCGCTGCCCGAACCGGTCAAGGACGTCGCCGAAGAGGACACGGTGCCGCCGCCGCAGCCGCTGCCCACGCCCAAGCCGCAGCAGGCGCCGACCCCGCAGCAGCAGAAGGCGCAGGACTTCGTCCCGGTGCCCGACAAGGTCGACCAGGACCGCGCCACCCGCACCGCGATCTCCCAGGAAAAGGAGAAGCAGGAGCAGGAGGCCAAGCGCCGCCAGGAACAGATCGACCTGACCGAGCAGAAGCGCCAGCAGGAGGCCGAGCAGAAGCAGCGCCTTGCCGCGCAGCAGGAAGAGGAGCGGCAGAAGAAGATCGCCGACATCCGCAAGCAGCGCGAGAAGCTGGAGCGCGAGGCCCAACTGGCGCAGCAGAAGCTGCAGCAGATCGCCGACCTGAACGCCAAGAAGGCGTCGGCGGCCGCGGCCACCACGCCGCAGCAGGCGCCGGGCCAGAACGGCACCAATACCGACCTGCAGGCCAAGTACGCCGCCGCGATCCAGCAGGCGGTGCTGAGCCAGTGGGTGCGCCCGGACTCGGTGCCGCTGGGGCAGAAGTGCAAGATCTCGATCACCCAGATCCCAGGTGGCCAGGTCATGCAGGCCAAGGTCAGCCCCGACTGTCCCTACGACGAGGCCGGTCGCCGCTCGATCGAAGCCGCGGTGCTGCGCGCCCAGCCGTTGCCCTACCGTGGCTTCGAGACCGTGTTCGCGCGCAACCTGACCTTCAACTTCACCGCCCAGGACCAATGAGCCCGGCGGCTGGCGCCGCGTTGCGCGCCCCCGCCATCCACCCGACATGCGATGGGCGATAATGTGCTGCGTCCTGCCATCGGCTTCACATGGCGATGGTTCATGATTGCGAATACGTTCACCCGCGCATTGCTATCTCTTGCGCCTTTCCGATCCTGCTGAGCGACCCATGAAGAAACTGCCGCGCTGGCTTGCCGTTCTCACCGCCCTGTTGCTGCCTCTCGCCGCGTCCGCGCAGGACAAGGGCCTGGAAATCGACATCGTCGGCGGCAATGCCTCGGCGACCCCGATCACCGTCGTGCCGATGCCGTACCAGGGATCGGCGACCCCGCCGAGCACCGACGTCGCCGCGGTGGTTCGCGCCGACCTGGATCGCTCCGGCCAGTTCCGCAACCTGCCCGAGTCGCAGATCGTGGAGCGCCCGACCCGCGGCAGCGAGGTGCAGTTCGCCACCTGGCGTGCGCTGAAGCAGAGCTACCTGGTCGTCGGCCGGGTGATGGACGCCGGCGAAGGCGCCTATCGCGTCGAGTACGAACTGTTCGACGTGGGCAAGGGCGAGCGCATGCTCGGCCTGGCCATGACCGCCCGCGCCAACGCCATGCGCGACGTCGCCCACCAGATGGCCGACGCCATCTACGAGAAGATCACCGGCGTGCGCGGCGCGTTCTGGACCCGCATCGCCTACGTCACCGCCAGCGGCAAGGGCGGGGCGATGCGCTATGCGCTGATGGTCGCCGACTCCGACGGCTACAACCCGCAGACCATCGTCCGCTCGGCCGAGCCGCTGCTGTCGCCGAACTGGAGCCCGGACGGCAAGAAGCTGGCCTACGTGAGCTTCGAGCGCGGCAACTCGTCGATCTACATCCAGGACATCGCCACCGGTGCGCGCCAGCTGGTGTCCAGCTTCCGCGGCATCAACGGCGCCCCGTCGTTCTCGCCGGACGGCAAGAAGCTGGCGCTGGCGCTGTCGCGCAGCGGCAACCCGGAGATCTACGTGATGGACCTGGGCAGCAAGCAGCTGACCCAGCTGACCAACCACTTCGGCATCGACACCGAGCCGACCTGGGCGCCGGACGGCAACAGCATCTACTTCACCTCCGACCGCAGCGGCCGCCCGCAGATCTACCAGGTGCCGGCCACCGGCGGCAGCGCCACCCGCATCACCTTCCAGGGCAACTACAACGCGACCCCGAGCGTGTCCTTCGACGGCAACAAGCTGGTCGTGGCCCAGGGCAGCGGCAACACCTACAAGATCGCGATGATGGACCGCAGCCTGGGGTCGCCGCGCTGGAGCACGCTGTCGACCGGTTCGCTGGACGAGTCGCCGAGCTTCGCCCCCAACGCCAGCATGGTGCTGTATGCGGCGCGTGAAGGCGGCCGTGGCGTGCTGTACGCGGTCTCGGCCGATGCCCGCGTGCGGCAGCGCCTGGTGCTCGCCGATGGCGACGTGCGCGAACCGTCCTGGTCGCCGTATCGCACCGCACGTTGACATGTAAGTTTGGTGTTAATATTTCGCTGTTGAACCCCTCATCGGCCCAGGAGCCACAAGGTATCGCCATGAACAAGACCACCCGCGTTCTGCTTGTTTCGCTGTTGTCCGTTGCAGCTCTGGCCGGCTGCGCCAAGAAGGTCAAGGAACAGCCCCAGACCGACACCACCGGCACCACCGGTACCACCGTCCCGACCGGCCCGTCGACCTCCGGTCTGTACGGCCCGGGCGACCTGGACACCGATTCCTGCCTGCGTCAGCGCGTGGTCTACTTCGACCTGGACAAGGACACCGTGAAGCCGGAGTTCCAGGCGATCATGGCCTGCCACGCCAAGTACCTGCGTGACCGTCCGTCCTCGCGCATCACCCTGCAGGGCAACACCGACGAGCGCGGTTCGCGCGAGTACAACATGGGCCTGGGCGAGCGTCGTGCCAACGCCGTGTCCTCGGCGCTGCAGGCCAACGGTGGCTCGGCTGCGCAGCTGACCGTGGTCAGCTACGGCGAAGAGCGTCCGGTCTGCACCGAGTCGAACGAGTCCTGCTGGTCGCAGAACCGTCGCGTCGAGATCGTCTACACGGCGCAGTAAGAAAAGATGCGTATCGGTGTCCTTACATCGATGATCGTCGCGGCGGCCCTCGTGGCCGCCGCGCCGGCTCATGCGCAGCGCGCAAGCCTGGCCGATCGCGTTTCCGCGCTCGAGCAGCAGGCCATGAATACCCAGGCCAACACCGACATGCTGAACCAGCTCAACCAGCTGCGCACTCAGATGCAGTCGATGGAGGCCACGATCGAACAACTGCAGCACAGCAACGACCAGCTCAAGCAGCAAATCAAGGACCAGTACCTGGACCTGGATGGCCGCGTGGGCCGGCTCGAGAATGGTGCAGGGGCAGGGGCGACGCCGTCGTTGCCGCCGGCCAATGGCGCCGCACCGGCTGTCGCGCCGGCCGCGCCCGCAGGCAAGCCATCCGCCGTCGCCGAGCCGCCGCCGTCGGTGCACGGCGACGCCGGCACCCTGGCTGCCGCCGGCGACGAGCGGGCCGCCTACAACGTCGCCTTCGACGCCCTGAAGGCGGGCAAGTACGCCGACTCGGCGAACCTGTTCCAGAACTTCCTGCAGGCCTACCCGAACGGCGTGTATGCGCCGAACGCGCTGTACTGGCTGGGCGAGAGCTACTACGCCACCAAGAACTTCCAGTTGGCCGAGGCCCAGTTCCAGGACCTGATCGGCCGCTATCCGACCCACGACAAGGCGCCGGGCGCGCTGCTCAAGCTGGGCCTGTCCCAGTACGGCGAAGGCCGCGTCCAGGATGCCGAGCAGACCCTGCAGCAGGTCGGCGCGAAGTATCCTGGGTCCGATGCCGCGCGGACCGCGCAGGACCGCCTGCAGTCGATCCGTCTCGGCCAGCAACTGCGCTGAGCCCCTAACGCTGCCGCCGCCGTCGCGGGAGCACTTTTCTCCCGCCATGGCCGCCGTTCCCAGCGATATCGTCCAAAGCCCGCTGCCCCGCCTGAAGCTGACGGAGATCTTCCTGTCGCTGCAGGGCGAAGCCGAGAGCGCCGGCTGGCCGACCGTGTTCGTGCGCCTGACCGGCTGCCCGCTGCGCTGCAGCTACTGCGACACCGCCTACGCCTTCCATGGCGGGCAGTGGTGGGACATCGACGCGATTCTCGAAGAAGTGGCGCGCCACGGCGTGCGCCACGTCTGCGTCACCGGCGGCGAACCGCTGGCGCAGAAGCGCTGCCTGCAGCTGCTGCAGCGCCTGTGCGACGCCGGCTACGACGTGTCGCTGGAGACCTCCGGCGCGCTGGACATCGCCGAGGTCGACCCGCGGGTGTCGCGGGTGCTCGACATCAAGACCCCGGCGTCGCAGGAAGCGCACCGCAACCGCTGGGAGAACCTGCCGCTGCTGACCGCGCGCGACCAGATCAAGTTCGTCCTGTGCGGCCGCGCCGACTACGAATGGGCGCGCGCCGTGGTCGCCGAACACCGACTGGACACGCGCTGCACCGTCTGGTTCTCGCCGAGCAAGAGCGAACTGACCGCACGCGACCTGGCCGACTGGATCGTCGCCGATCGCCTGCCGGTGCGGTTCCAGATGCAGTTGCACAAGCTGCTGTGGAACGACGAGCCGGGGCGGTAGCTGCACGCTGGCGCGCAGCTGGGAATCGGGAATGGGGAAACGGGAATCGGAGAGCGCCGCGCGGTAGGCGTGGCTCTACCTGATCCGCTTTCGCTTCTCGAAGACCTTCGATCTTCCCGGTCCAGCCTGACTGCTACGCTCTTCTCATTCCCGTTTCCCCATTCCCCACTCCCCACTCCCGGCACCCAGATGAAAAACGCCGTCGTCCTTCTCTCCGGTGGCATGGACTCCGCCGTCGTCGTCGCCATCGCCCGTGCGCAGGGGTTCGCGGTGCATGCCTTGAGCGTGCGCTACGGCCAGCGCCATACCTCCGAACTGGATGCGGCCGCGCGCGTCGCCTCGGCGCTGGGCGCGGTGGCACACAAGACCGTCAACGTCGACCTGCGCAGCATCGGCGGCTCGGCGCTGACCGACGACATCGAGGTGCCGGACGCCGGTGGCGACGGCATCCCGGTCACCTATGTGCCGGCGCGCAACACCATCATGCTGTCGGTGGCGCTGGGCTGGGCCGAGGTGCTGGGCGCGGCCGACATCTTCTGTGGGGTCAACGCCGTGGACTACTCCGGCTATCCCGATTGCCGCCCCGAGTTCATCGACGCGTTCCAGGCCCTGGCCAACCTGGCGACCAAGGCCGGCGTGGAGGGTGCCGGGCTGCGCGTGCATGCGCCGTTGCAGCACATGAGCAAGGCGGACATCGTGCGCGAAGGCGTGCGCCTGGGCGTGGACTTCGGCCTGACCGTGTCCTGCTACCGCGCCGATGACGCCGGCCGCGCCTGCGGCCACTGCGATGCCTGCCGCCTGCGCGCGGCCGGCTTCGCCGACGCCGGCGTCGCCGACCCGACCCGCTACGCCTGATTTCGCGAAACGCCCCGTGCTGGGGTAGACTACGCGCCCCGGTGCAACGCCGGGGTCTTGTTTTGGGCCGTTAGCTCAGTCGGTAGAGCAGAAGACTTTTAATCTTTTGGTCGATGGTTCGAATCCATCACGGCCCACCACTCCGCTCAGCGGGTTGCGCGTCGCCTTTGGCGGTTTTTTCGCCAGCTTCGGACATCACTCCTGAATGCAACGCGAGGTGCGCTGCCTCCTTGTCGGGATTGCGCGGTCGTCGGCTTGCTGCATTCACTTCCACCATTGCGCGAAAGCTGCAAGCGTGGCCAATCGCACTGGTTGGCAGCCACCGTACCCGATCGCTCACCCCAAAGGCTGCAAGAGCAAAGCGAGGCACAAGCCCAGCATGAACAGCGCGACTGCCGCATCCAGCAGTCGCCACGCAGCGGGCTTGCGGAACACGGGTTGCAGCAGCCGCGCGCCGTAGCCCAGGCTGCTGAACCAGGTCGCGCTGGCCAGGCAGGCGCCGAGTGCGAAGGCCCAGCGCAGTTGTCCCGGGTAGCGCGTGGAGAGGCTGCCCAGCAGCACCATGGTGTCCAGGTAGACATGTGGATTGAGGAAGGTGAAGGCCAGGCAGGTCAGCAGGACGCGTTGCCAGCTCCGCTGATCCTCGCCGTGCGCCAGCAGGCCTCCACTGCCGCGCCAGGCGCGTCGTGCCGCAAGTAGCGCGTAGGCGCCGAGGAAGGCCGCACCGCCGAAGCGCAATCCCTGCAGCACGCCCGGCCAGGCGTCCACCACGGCACCGATGCCGGACACGCCGAGGACGATCAGCGCGATGTCGCTGGCGGCGCACACGGCCACGACCAGGCCGACATGCCGACGCTGCAGTCCCTGGCGCAGCACAAAGGCGTTCTGCGCGCCGATGGCGACGATCAGGCCGGCGCCGGCGACGAGGCCGGCCAACAGTGCGTGCAGCCACATAGCGATGAGGTTCTAGAACATGGGGCGAGCATGCTGCACGCGTCGGTGTGATTAGCCAAACTCGTTTTTCTGTACGCTCTGAAGAATCTCTAATCCGCATAACCGCCATGGATCTGCTCCACCCCCAGCTGTCCGCCTTCGCCGCCGTCCTGGAAGAAGGCAGCTTCGAGGCCGCCGCGCGCCGCCTGGCGCTGACGCCGTCGGCCGTCTCGCAGCGGATCAAGGCGTTGGAAGACCGGCTTGGCCAGGTGCTGATCGTGCGCCAGGCTCCATGCCGGCCGACCCCCGCCGGGGAGCGCCTGCTGCGCAGCGTGCGGCCGATGCAGGTGCTGGAGGCCGAGGCGGTGGCCGACCTGTTGCCCGCGCCTGCGAGCAGTGCAGTGGCACGCAGCATCGCCATCGCCGTCAATGACGACTCGCTGCAGACCTGGTTCCTGGACGCGCTGGCGGCGCTGCACGACGCGCATGGCTACCTGTTCGACATCCAGGTGGACGACCAGGACCACACGCTGGAGCTGGTGCGCAGCGGCGCGGTGCTCGGCGCCGTCACCTCCGTCGGCAAGGCGTTGCAGGGCTGCAATGTGCTGTCGCTGGGCGCGATGCGCTACCGTGCGATCGCCTCGCCGGCGTTTTTCGCCCGCTATTTTGCCGACGGCCTGGATGCGGCGGCGCTGGCCCGCGCCCCGATGATCGTCTACAACCGCAAGGACGCGCTGCAAGCGCGCTTCGTGCGGCGCATCACCCGCGCGCGGCTGAGCCCGCAGATCCATTACCTGCCGACCTCCATCGGCTTCGTCGAGGCGGCCGCGCGCGGCCTGGGCTGGTGTCTGGCGCCGGAGCAGATGCTGGAACCTGCGTTGCGCCAGCGGCAGATCGTGGTCGTCGACCCGCAGCGCTGGCTCGACGTGCCGCTGTACTGGCAGCATGTCGCGGTCCGTTCCAGGACGCTGCAGCACATCGCTCAGGCGCTGCGTGCCGCAGCGGAGAGCATGCACGCGTCAGCGCCGCTTGCTTGAGCGTCGCTCGCGGTGGGTCGCTTGCTCCGGCGCCGATCATCGTCCAGGGCGACCTCCTGCTTGTGACGGCAGCAGTGCATCGACGCCGAGTGCTGCCGGGGATCAGGTCAGCGTCGTTTCGCAGATGACGCCGCTCGGCCTCATGCCGCCTCGTGCAGGAGCGCAGCGCCGGCGTCTGTGTCCGCAGGGCGCATCAGGGTCCCGGTCACTTCGGTGATGGGGTGGACGAGCGTCAGGGCGAAGGGCGCGGCGGACGACGGCGTCAGGCCTGCGCCGTGCTGAAGATCCCGGCCAGGCTCTCGCTCAGGATCAACTGCAGATGCATGCGGTTGAGCTCCACGCCGGTGGTCATCATCATGTGCAGGCCGCCGCACATCGCCGCGACCGCGTAGACGCGGGCCTGGAATTCGGCTTCGCTGCCGCTCCAGCCGTGGTCGCGCAGCATGCGCCGCAGCAGGTCGCCGAGGTTCTGCACCAGGGACACGTTGAGCCGACGCGCGTACTGCGCCAGTTCGGGGTCGCGTGCGGCGGCCAGGTCCATCTCCAGATCCAGGCGCCGCCGCCGCTGGTTGGCATCGGCCACCAGCCAGTCTTCCAATGCCCCGGCGATGAACGTGGTCGCGTCCTGGTGCGGCGGCGGTTGCAGCAGCCACATGGTGCGGATCGCACGCTCGTAACCGCGTTCCATCAGCGCCTGGACCAAGCTGCGCTTGTCGTCGAACTGCCGACGTACCGCGCTGCAGGAGACGTCGGCAGTCCCGGCGATCAGTTCGAAGGTGGTGGCGCCGAGGCCGTTCTCGACGATGCAGCGCTCGGCCGCATCGAGGACGTCATCGTGCAGGCGCTGCTCGCGTTCGCGGGCGCTGTGCAGCCGGACTACGTTGGACATGGCGTGAGCTCGGGGGAAGCGATGCCACATGAAGGGGAGGTATGCCGGGCGACCGGCCGCGACGCGCACGCGATGCGTGACGCCGCCGCGGACGGCATGCCGACAAAGGCAGCGCGATTGTAGACGCGATGCGTCGCGGTCGCGCGTGCGGCGACAAGTCGGTCGATCCCGTAGCCACCACCGTGACGGGCGGCACTCTCGAGTGGGGGTGTCGATGCGCGCTTCGCGCGCGCAATGGACGCAGCGGGCATGGCTGCATGACTGGGCGCTGGAGCGCGGGCGTGGGAGCGGGCGGTTTCAGTGGTGCCGACACGACACGGCGCACCGCGGGATGCTGCGATTGCGGATGTGAACAGGGGGACACGCGCTGTCGGAAAGTTCCAGGCCGCGTGCGGACCAGCCTGGGAGTCCGGCGGGCACTGCTGTCAACTTCGGGAAGTGCGCGGTAGGAGCGGCTTCAGCCGCGACGGGCATTACCGGGAACGCCCCGTGGGGGGATGACGCAACGTGCATCGATTCGAGCGTGGCGGGAGCGGATTAGGCGCTGCCCTCGTGTCGCCGTGCTTACCAGCCGAACGGCGGCGGGCCGTAGGCGCCGGGATAATAGCCGCGGCCGAACACCGGGCCGTCGCCGCGGCCGACGCTGATGCTGATGCCCATCTGCCGCGGCTTGCCGTCATCGGTGTAGGAGGTCTTGCACAGGTTCAGATTGGCGGCCTGGTAGTTGCTGTTGCCGCCATGCGTGGAGTAGCCGATGCCGGTGGCGACGCTGCCGTGCACGTCGCCGTTGCAGCGGTCGGCCTGCGCCTGCAGGGCCTCGGCGCGCGCCTGCGCTGCCGCCGCCTTCTGCGCCGAGGCCGAGGTGCCGCTGGTATCGCCGTAGTAGGTGCCCGGCGGATCGGCCTTGGTGCCGGGATCGGCGTAGGTGATCGGTTGTTGCGGCACGCTCAGGTCGAGCTTGCGCTTGGCCGCCTCGCTGTCGCTGGTGGCATCGACGGTCTGGGCCAGGGCCGGGCCGGCAAGCAGGGCGCAGGCGAGGAGAAGGAGGCTGCGGTTCATCGGGCATCCGCCAGAAGAGAGGGGCCCGGCGGAGCCTGTCAGACGCTCCGCCGTGACGCTGACGCTATCAATACCACGTTGAACCCGGCCTGTCGGCGCCGCGGGCCGCGCCGCGACGTGCCGATGCTGCAGGCGCCGGTGCCGCGCTTCAGCCCTGCCCGTGCACAACGTCGAGCAGTTGCTGGCCGTAGCGGGCCAGCTTGCTGCCGCCGATGCCGCCGACCCGCGCCAGTTCGTCCAGGCTGCTCGGACGCTGCTCGGCGATGTTGCGCAGGGTGCTGTCGTGGAAGATCACGAAGGCCGGCACGTTCTGTTCCTTGGCCAGGCCGGCGCGGAGGTCGCGCAGCGCGTTGAACAGGGGCAGGTCCTGCGCCTGCACCGGCACGCCGGTGCGCGGGCTGCCGCTGCGGTCGCCGCGCTCGCGGCCGCGGCTGGGCAGTTCGCGGCGCATCATGATCTTGCGTTCGCCCTTGAGCACCTGGCGGCTGGCGTCGGTGAGGCGCAGGCCGCCGTAGGCGTCGCTGTCCACTTCCAGCAGGCCGGTGGCGACCAGTTGCCGGAACACGCCGCGCCAGGCGCGCGCGTCCAGGTCCTTGCCGATGCCGTAGGTGCTGAGCTGGTCGTGGCCGAACTGCTTGATCTTCTCGCCTTCGTTGCCGCGCAGGATGTCGATCAGGTGGCCGACGCCGAAGCGCTGGCCGCTGCGGTACACGCAGCTCAGTGCTTTTTGCACCGCGACCGTGGCGTCCCAGGCGTCGGCCGGCTGCAGGCAGTTGTCGCAGTTGCCGCAGGGCTGCGGATAGGTCTCGCCGAAGCCGGCCAGCAGCACCTGGCGGCGGCATTGCATCGATTCGCAGTAGCCCAGCAACTGGTCGAGCTTGCGCCGTTCCACGCGCTTGCGTTCTTCGCCGGCCTCGCCCTGCTCGATCATCTGCTTGAGCAGCACCACGTCGCCCAGGCCGTAGCACAGCCAGGCCTCGGCGGCCTCGCCGTCGCGCCCGGCGCGGCCGGTCTCCTGGTAGTAGCCCTCCAGCGACTTGGGCAGGTCGGTGTGGGCGACGAAGCGCACGTCGGGCTTGTCGATGCCCATGCCGAAGGCGATGGTGGCGCACATCACGATGCCGTCCTCGCGCAGGAAGCGGCGCTGGTTGTCGGCGCGCACCTCGGCCGGCAAGCCGGCATGGTAGGGCAGGGCGTTCAGGCCCTCGCGGGCGAGGAAGTCGGCGGTCTCCTCGACCTTGCGCCGCGACATGCAGTAGACGATGCCGGCGCTGCCGCGGTGCGCGCGCAGGAAGTCCAGCAGCTGGCGCCGCGCATTGTCCTTCTGCACCACCGTGTAGCGGATGTTGGGGCGGTCGAAGGAGCTGACGAAATGGCGCGCCTGGGCCAGGTCCAGGCGCTCGGCGATCTCGCGCTGGGTCGGCGGGTCGGCGGTGGCGGTGAGGGCGATGCGCGGGGTCTGCGGCCAGCGCTCGTGCAGCACGGTGAGCTGGCGGTATTCGGGGCGGAAGTCGTGGCCCCATTGCGATACGCAGTGCGCCTCGTCGATGGCGAACAGGGCGATGCGGCTGCGCTCGATCAGCGACAGGAAACGCGGGGTCAGCAGCCGTTCGGGAGCGACGTACAGCAGGTCCAGTTCGCCGGCCAGCAGGTCGCGCTCGACACGCTGCGCGGTCTCGCCGTCCAGGGTGGAATTGAGGTATTCGGCGCGCACGCCGAGCTGACGCAGCGCCTCGACCTGGTCCTGCATCAGCGCGATCAGCGGCGAGATGACGATGCCGGTGCCGTCGCGCAGCAGCGAGGGAATTTGGTAGCACAGCGACTTGCCGCCGCCGGTGGGCATCAGCACCAGCGCGTCGTGGCCGGCGGCGACGTGTTCGACGATGTCCTGTTGCAGGCCGCGGAACTGGTCGTAGCCGAAGACGCGGCTGAGCAAGGCGTGGGCGGGGGAAGACATCTGTGTAGGATACCGCGCCGCGCAAGGGCGGTTGGCTTCCTGGTGTGCGCAAGCGCGTGTCAGGCGAACGCGCGCTGGTCTGTAGGTGGCGACTGTCTTGCGGTCGCGGCAGACGAAGCCTGCCGGGGCCGAGATCGAAAGGCGTCGGGACTGAAGTCCCTCCCACAGTGCACCCAGCCAACGTCTCGCTCCGCGCGAAGGCGCGCGCGGGCGGCGCGCCCTGCCTGCCAGGCAGGCAGGGCGGAATCCCTTACTGCAGCAGCGAGCGCAGCATCCAGGCGTACTTCTCGTGGGTCTGCAGGCGCTGGGTCAGCAGGTCCACCGACGGGTCGTCGCCGGCGTCGTCGGCGGTCTTGAGCACCTTGCGCGCGGTGCGGCACACCGCTTCGTTGCCGACCACCAGCTGGCGCACCATTTCGCGCCAGTCGGCGCTGTCGCTGAGGCCTTCCTCTTCCGGGATCGAGGTCAGCGCGGCGTATTCCTTGTAGGAGCCCGGGGCGTTGAAGCCCAGGGCGCGGATGCGCTCGGCGACGTCGTCCAGCGCCGCCCACTGCTCGGTGTACTGGGTCTCGAACATCAGGTGCAGCGAGTTGAACATCGACCCGGTCACGTTCCAGTGGAAGTTGTGGGTCTTCAGGTACAGGGTGAAGGCGTCGGCCATGTAGTGCGACAGGCCGTCGGCGATCTTCTTGCGATCGCCGCCGCCGATCCCGATATCGATGTTGGGCGCTGACGGCGCCAGGCCGGCCAGCGGCTGGCCGGCGACGGCCTTGCTGGCGGCGTTCTTGGTCTTGCCGGGGGTCTTGTTCTTGGCCATGGGAGTTCCTCTTTGGGGGTTACAGACGAGATGGCGTCACAATAGACAGACTAAAGCATGTGCTGTGATTCAACGTTCAATGGCATCCGATTGATGAACGCTATCGAAAAACCTTCCGTGCCGGCACGCCTGCGCGAACGCCGCGCCGCGATCGACGGCGCGCTGACCCGCGACCGTGGCCGCCTGCTGGGCCTATGGTCGCGCTGGCAGGCCGCGCCCGGCAATGCTGCGTTGGAGACGGCGTTCGAGCAGGCGCTGCAGGCGTCGCAGGCGCGTTGCGCCGCGCGCGCGGCGCAGCAGCCGGCGATCACCCTGGATCCGCAGCTGCCGATCGCGCGCGAGGCCGAGCGCATCGTCGCGCTGATCCGCGAGCACCAGGTGGTGGTGATCGCCGGCGAGACCGGTTCGGGCAAGACCACGCAGTTGCCGAAGCTGTGCCTGGCCGCCGGGCGCGGCGCCGCCGGCATGATCGGCTGCACCCAGCCGCGGCGCATCGCCGCGCGCGCGGTGGCCAGCCGCGTGGCCGAGGAGCTGCGCACGCCGGTGGGCGAGACGGTGGGCTTCCAGGTGCGCTTCAACGACCGCGTCGGCGAGCAGACCCGGATCAAGTTCATGACCGACGGCATCCTGCTGGCCGAGATCGCCAGCGACCGCTGGCTGTCCGGCTACGACACGATCATCGTCGACGAGGCGCACGAGCGCAGCCTCAACATCGATTTCCTGCTCGGCTACCTGAAGCAGTTGCTGCGCAAGCGCCCGGACCTGAAGGTCATCGTGACCTCGGCGACGATCGACACCGCGCGCTTCGCCGCGCATTTCGACGATGCGCCGGTGATCAGCGTGGAAGGCCGCACCTATCCGGTGGAGGTGCGCTACAGGCCGCTGGAGGAGGCGGGCGGCGAGGAGGCCGACGCCGAGAGTGGCGACAACGCCGGCGACCGCACGGTCAACCAGGCGATCGTGGCGGCGATCGACGAAATCACCCGGCTGGATCCGCGCGGCGACGTGCTGGTGTTCCTGCCCGGCGAACGCGAGATCCGCGATGCGCACCATGCGCTGGAACGGCGCAAGTACCGCGAGACCGAGGTGCTGCCGCTGTACGCGCGGCTCTCCAACGCCGACCAGGACCGGGTGTTCAACCCAGGCCCAAAGCGGCGCCTGGTGCTGGCCACCAACGTCGCCGAGACCTCGCTGACGGTGCCGCGCATCCGCTACGTGGTCGATCCCGGCTATGCGCGGGTCAAGCGCTACAGCCCGCGGCAGAAGCTCGATCGCCTGCACATCGAACCGATCTCGCAGGCTAGCGCCAACCAGCGCAAGGGCCGCTGCGGCCGCATCGCCGAGGGCATCTGCTACCGGCTGTACGCCGAGGCGGATTTTACGGCGCGGCCGGAGTTCACCGATCCGGAGATCCGCCGCTCCAGCCTGGCCGGGGTGATCCTGCGCATGCTGCAGCTGGGGCTGGGACGGATCGAGGATTTCCCGTTCCTGGAGCCGCCGGACGAGCGTGCGGTGGCCGATGGCTGGCAGCAGTTGGTGGAGCTGGGGGCGGTCGGCGAGCCGGACCGCCATGGCCTGCGCAAGCTCACCGAAATCGGCCGCAAGATGGCGCGGCTGCCGGTGGACGTGAAACTGGCGCGGATGCTGGTGGCGGCGCAGCAGCACGGCTGCCTGCGGCCGATGCTGGTGATCGCGGCGTTCCTGGGCATCCAGGATCCGCGCGAGCGCCCGCCGGAGGCGCGCGAGGCCGCCGACAACGCGCATGCCAAGTTCGCCGATGCGCGCTCGGAATTCGTCGGCATCCTGCGCCTGTGGGACGGCTACCGGCAGGCGCACGAGGACCTGACCCAGTCCAAGCTGCGCGACTGGTGCGGCCGGCATTTCCTCGGCTTCCTGCGCATGCGCGAGTGGCGCGAACTGCACCGCCAGCTGCATCTGCTGTGCGCGGAACTGGGCTGGACCGAGGAGCCAGCGGAGGCCTCCCTGCGGCCGCTGCTGGCCGGCGCTTCCGCGCCCGCGCCGGCGCGCGATGCCGAGACCGCGGCGCGTGCGACCCGCGGGCAGTTGCACCGCGCCGCGCGCCTGGCCCGCGAAGGCCGCGGCACCGGTACGCCGGCCACGCCCGCACCTGCGGCTCCGCCCCCGCCACCGGCGCCCGCCGAGGCAGGGGAGGCGCCGCGTGCCAGCGAACGCGAGCGTGCCGCCGCCTACCAGGCGCTGCACCGCGCCTTGCTGGCCGGGCTGCCGACCCAGGTCGGCCACCGCACCGAGAAGGGCGATTTCCTGGCGCCGCGGCAGCGCCGCTTCCTGTTGTTCCCCGGCTCGGCGCTTGCCCGCAAGCCGCCGCCGTGGGTGCTGCCGGCGACGTTGCTGGACACGCAGAAGGTATGGGGCCTGACCAATGCCGCGATCGAGCCGGATTGGGTGATCGCCGAGCTGCCGCACCTGCTGGCGCGCAAGCATTTCGATCCGCACTGGTCGCGCGCGCAGGGGCAGGTGCTGGCCTCCGAGCAGATCAGCCTGTTCGGGCTGGTGCTGGCGCCGAAGAAGCCGGTGCACTACGGCCGCATCGATCCGCCCGGCGCGCACGAGCTGTTCGTGCGCCAGGGCCTGGTGCCGGGCGAGATCAACACCCGCGCCAGCTTCGTCGCCGACAACCAGAAGGTGCTGGCGCAGGCGCACGAGGAGGAGGCCAAGCTGCGCCGCGCCGGCATCGTCGCCGACGAGGACTGGCAGGCGCGCTGGTACCTGGACCGGATTCCCGGCGAGATCCATTCCGCCTCCGGCCTGGACGCCTGGTGGAAGGCGCTGGCGCCGGAGCAACGGCGCGCGCTGCACTGGTCGCTGGCCGACCTGCTGCCGGGCGAGGGCAGCGCGGCCGAGCGCTATCCCACGTATTTCCCGCTGGGCGATGCGCGGCTGCCGCTGCATTACCGGTTCGAACCCGGCGCGGCCGACGACGGCGTGACCCTGGAGGTGCCCGTGCACCTGCTCAACGCGCTGGACCCGACGCGGCTGTCGTGGCTGGCGCCGGGCTTCGTCACCGACAAGGCGGCGGCGCTGATCCGCAGCCTGCCCAAGGCGCTGCGCCGCAACTACGTGCCGGCGCCGGACTTCGCGCGTGCGTTCTACGAGGCGTTCCCGCAGCCCAGCGCCGACGACATCCGTGGCGAGCTGGCGCGGTTCCTGCAGCGCGCCACCGGCGTGCCGCTGAGTGCGCTGGAGTTCGACGAGAGCACGCTGGAGCCGCATCTGCGCATGAACCTGCGCCTGCGCGACGAGGCGGGCAAGGTGCTGGCCGAATCGCGCGACCTGGACGCGCTGCGCGCGCGCTTCGGCGAACGTGCCGGGCAGGCCTTCGCCGCGCGCGCCGGCCGCGCCATGGCCGCGACCGGGCTGCGCGAGTTCCCGGCCACGCCGATCCCGCTGCAGGTGCCGGGCGAAGCCGGCGTGCCGGCGTATCCGGCACTGGTGGACGAGGGCGACAGCGCCGCCCTGCGCATCTTCGCCGACCGTGCGCAGGCCGAGGCGGCGCATCCGCGCGGCGTGCGTCGGCTGCTGGAGATCGCCCTGGCCGACAAGGTCAAGCAGGCGCGCAAGCAGTTGCCGGTATCGCCCAAGACCGGGCTGCTGTACGCGGCGATCGAATCGCAGGAACGCCTGCGCGGCGACCTGGTGGAAGCGGCCTTGAACGCGCTGCTGGAGCAGGGGCTGGAGGCGATCCGCGATGCGGACAGTTTTGCCCAGCGCCGCGACGCCGCCGCCAGGCAGCTGTTCGGCGAGGCGATGGAGCGGCTGAAACTGGCCGAGGCGATCATGGGCGCGGCCGCGGAACTGAAGCCGCAACTGGAATCGCCGCTGATGGGCTGGGCCAGCGGCAACCTCGATGACCTTCGCGCGCAACTGGCAGCCTTGCTGCATCCGGGCTTCCTGCGCGAGACCCCGGCCACCGCTCTGGCGCAGTTCCCGCGCTACCTGCGCGCGATGATCCTGCGCGCCGAACGCGCCAAGCGCGATCCGGCGCGCGACCAGGCGCGGATGCTGGAACTGAAGCCGTTCGTCGACGCACTGGCCGACGCGGCTGCGGCCGGACGTGGCGACACGCCGGAGTGGCAAGCGCTGCGCTGGGACCTGGAAGAACTGCGGGTGTCGCTGTTCGCCCAGGAACTGGGCGCCCGCGCCGGCATCTCGGCCAAGAAGCTGGCGCAGCGGGTGGCTCTGCTGCGGTGATTGGGGAGTGGGGATTCGGTGTGAGATTCCACCGCTGTTCCCGTACCACCCGCGTGAGCAGCATTCTTGTGGGAGGGACTTCAGTCCCGACGCGTTCAGTGGCAGGCGTCGGGGCTGAAGCCCCTCCCACAACGGGGATGCGCCGCTTGGACGGTCAAGCGATCTGCTCTGCAACGACGCGTGGTGTTGGTGCCACGCACCAACGCAGTCGCGTCTTGTTGTGTCGCAGGAGCGGCTTCAGCCGCGCCCATCGTGGCGTCATGCGTCGCGGCTGAAGCTGCTCCTGCGCGTACGCTCCAGGGCGATTGGAGGTGCCCTGCATTCCCGCTGCTCTGGCGTTCATGCGTCGGGGCTGAAGCCCCTCCCACAGCAGCTGCTCCTACGACATGCGATCACGGCCCTCAACCCCTCAGGGGGGCAGCAATCCTGCGAATCCCGAATCCCGAATCCCCAATCCCCGCCCCTCAATCATCCACCCGCTCGCCCATCAGCTCGCGCTGGCGCTTGTCCAGTTCCTCGGCGTAGCGCTTGCGCACGAAGCTTTCGCTGAGCACGCCCAGGACCTTGCCCTGGTCGTCGACCACCGCCAACTCGTCGCTCTGGGTCAGGTCGAACTGACGCATGGCGGTGACCACGTCGGTGTCGGCGGGCAGGGCCACGTCGCGGTTGCCGGCGTAGTCGACGATGGCTGCGTCGGCGTTGACGCCATCGGCGTAGGCGGCGGCCAGGGTGACCAGACCGGCGTAGTGACCGTTCTCGTCTTCCAGCACCACGCGGGTGCCCGAGCCGAGCGGGAAGCGGCGGCGGAACTCGGCCACGCTGGTGGTGGCGGCCAGCGGATGCACGTCCTTCTGCATCATCCGCCCGGCGCTGAGGTGCTTGACCCAGCCGACGTCGCGCGCGCTCTTGATGGTCTCGCCGCGCAGGTGCAGGCGCCAGGTGGAGAACGAGTAGCCGAAGATCTGGCGGACGATGGTGTTGGCGACCAGCACCGCCACCATCACTGCGCTGGCCAGCACGAAATCGTGGGTGCCCTCGAGCACCAGCATCGCCATCGTCATCGGCGCGCCGATCACCGCGGCGGCCATCGCCGCCATGCCGGCCAGCGACGCGGCGGTGCCGTCGACCAGGGCCATGCCGCTGCCGAGATTCAGCACGCCGGCGAACAGCCCGCCGACCAGCGACCCCATGAACAACGAGGCGAAGAACAGGCCGCCGCGGAAGCCGAAGCCCAGCGAGATCGCCGAGCCCAGGCACTTGAGCAGCAGCAGGATGCCCAGCCAGCGCAGCGAGGTCGGGCTGGTCAGGTCCAGGTGCAGCGCGCCGTGTCCGGAGGACAGCACCTGCGGGGTGATCAACGCCAGCGGGATCAGCAGCAGGCCGCCGGCGACCGGGCGTGCCCAGCGCGGCAGCGGGCTGCGGTTGATCGCCTGTTCGATCGCGCCGATCAGGCGCATCACCGCCACCGCCAGCAGCGCGCAGAGCACGCCGAGCAGCGCGTACAGCATGTAGTCGCGCGCCTCCAGCGCCGAGGCCGCCGAGGCCGGCAGCAGGTACGGCTGCACCCCGGCCAACTGCGACACGAACACCGCGCCCAGCGAGGCCACCGCCACCGGTGCCAGCGCCGATGGCGAGTAGGCGCCGATCACGATCTCGAACGCATAGAACGCGCCGGCCAGCGGCGCGCCGAAGGCGGCGGCGATGGCTGCGCCGGCGCCGGCGCCGACCAGGGTGCGGATGTCGGCGCGGCGCAGGCGCAGCACCCGGCCCAGGTGCGAGCCGCTGCCGGCGCCCATCTGCGTGTACGCCGCCTCCAGGCCGACCGAGGCACCGACGCCGTTGGAGAACAGGGTCTGCACGGAGACGATCAGGTTGTCGCGCATCGACATGCGCCCGCCGTACAGCGCGTTGGCTTCGACGGCGTCGACCAGTTGCCGCTTGCGCGCGCGCGCGGCCATGCCCAGCAGGCCGACCAGCAGCCCGCCCAGCGGCAGCACCAGCAACTGGTGCACGCTCAGTTCGGACATGGCGCTGAGCCGCTCGTCGGCCTCCAGGCCGTACAGCAGAGCCTGCGCGCCGTGTGCCAGGCTGCTCTGCAACAGGGTCAGCAGGCCGGCGATCACGCCGACCAGCAGGGCCAGGGCGATGAACCAGACATCGCTTGCGCGCAGGCGCCGGCGCAGCGCGTCGGCGAGGCTGTGCGAGGCGTCGGCCAGTCCCGGCCGCGGACGCAGGTTCACGGCGCGCGATCCTATTTGATGCGACGGACCTTGGCGCGGGTGTTGTAGTTGTCGATCTGCATGTACCACACGCCCATGATGCCGGGGGTGATCTTCACCTTGGGCGCGGTGCGGTGCACGCTGGGCAGGCTCGCCGCCTCGGTCTGCTCCCATTCCTGACCGTTGGCCAGCACGTACTTGCGGCCTTTGGCGAAGCCGGAGAACTCGCCCACCAGGGTGCTCTCGATCGGCTCGGCGCTGCCGAAGTCGAAGAAGCCGCGGTTCTTGGTGATCACCTCGCGGCGGCCCTCTTCCTTGGCCTTCTCCAGCGCCACCGCGGTTTCCTTGGCGACCTTGCCCTGCAGCCAGTCGTTCAGCGCAGCCAGCTCCTGTGGCGACAGCTTGTCCAGACCGGCCGCCTTGAACTCCTGCGGCGACATCTGCGTCTGAAGATCGCCGGAGACGGTGCGCTGGGCGAGCGCCGGGGCGGCGGACACGGCGAGCGCCGCGCACAGGACCAGGGGAGCGAGACGCGCAAGGGACATGGCGAGGATCCGGGCAGTGGGATGCGCCGTAGTGTAGTCGCAAGCGGTGACTGCGCACGGGATACCGGGCGCGCCGGGACCGCGTCGGCGCCCGGTTCAGTCCTCGGCGGCGGCTGGCACGTCCGACCTGCGCGGCGGTCGCCGGTACACGAAGTCCGGCGCCGGCGCGGCGGCTTCGCGCTGTGCCAGCGCCTGCAGCGCCGCGTGCGCCGGGGCGCGTTCGCACACCGGGTCCAGGGTCGCGGCATCGCCGCTCAGCGCCAGCGCCTGGCAGCGGCAGCCGCCCCAGTCGATCTCGCGCTTGGGACAGCCCTGGCATACCTCGGGCATCCAGGCGCTGCCGCGGAAGCGCACGAAGGCCTCGCCGTCTTCCCAGATCGCCGCCAGCGGGCGCGTGCGCAGGTTCTCGAAGCGCATGTCCGGCAGGGTTTCGGCGGCGTGGCAGGGCAGCACGTCGCCGCGCGGGGAGATGTTGACGAAGCGCTGGCCCCAGCCGCCCATGCAGGCCTTGGGCCGGTGCGCGTAGTAGTCGGGGGTGACGAAGTCGATGTGCAGGCGGTCCTGCAGGCGCAGCCGGGCGGCCTCCACCGCGGCCACGGTGGCGTCGATCTGCGCGCGGCTGGGCATCAGTGCGGCACGATTACGCAGGCCCCAGCCGTAGTATTGGGTGTGCGCCACTTCCAGGCGTTCGGCGCCGAGTTCCAGCGCCAGTTCGATCATTGCCGGGACGCGTTCGGCGTTGTGGCGGTGGATCACCGCGTTGATCGTCAGCGGCAGGTCGAGCGCGCGCACCGCCGCGGCGAAGGCGCGCTTCTTGGCCAGGCTGTCGCGGTAGCCGGCGATGCGGTCGGCGCCGGCGTCGTCGGCGTCCTGGATGCTCAGCTGTACGTGCTCCAGCCCGGCCGCGGCCAGGGCTGCCAGCATCGGCGCGCCGCCAGCCACCCCGGAGGTGATCAGGTTGCTGTACAGGCCCAGTGCGCGCGCATGCGCGACCAGCGCGGGCAGGTCCTTGCGCAGCATCGGTTCGCCGCCGGAGAAGTGCGCCTGCAGCACGCCCATCGCCGCGGCCTGGTCCAGCGCCGAGCGCCAGCCGGCCGTGTCCAGTTCCTCGCGCAGGCCGGCCAGTTCGATGGGGTTGGAGCAGTACGGGCAGGCCAGCGGGCAGCGGTGGGTCAGCTCCAGCAGGATCGACAGCGGCGGCGGCACCGGCGCGTTCATGCGCGCAGCAGCCGCTTGGCGTGCAACTGCTGCGCCAGCTCGCGCACGTCGTGTTCGACCTCGGCCGGGTCGGCCTCGAATTCTGCGGCCAGTTCCGTGGCGATCGTCGCCAGGCTGCGGACGCCGTCGCAGCGCGAGACGATGGCGTGGGCGATGGCGTCCAGTTCGATTACCCGCTCCGGTGCCAGCAGCACCCATTGGTCGCGCGCACGGTCGTGCTGCAGGCGCACGCCGGCGGCGAGCCGCGGCTGGCTGCTGGCGTCCAGCGCGCTCATGCCGCGGCCTGCGCGGCGTCCGGCACGAACGCGTCCGGCCAGGCCACGCCCGGCTGCACGTAGGCGAAGTGCAGCGCATCCAGTTGCGACCACAGCACGCCGCACTTGAAGCGCAGCGCGTCCTGCACCAACTGCTGCTTCTCCACGGTGTCGGCATGGCGCTTGACGTAGTCCAGGGCGAAGTCCGAATCGCGCGGCGCCTCGTGCAGGCGATGCTCGAAATACGCCAGCGCCTCGCGCGAGACGAAGTCGTAGTGCTGCAGCATGCCGGCCACGCGGTGGCCGATGATGCCCGGGGCGAACAGTTCGGTCAGCGACGAGGCGATGGCTTCCAGCAGGCTCTTCTCGCGCACGAAGTGCAGGTAGGCCTGCACCGCGAAGCGGGTGCCGGGCAGCAGGCCGCGGCCGGACTGCACCAGGTCGCGGTCCAGTCCCAGCGCGTCGGTCAGGTGCAGCCAACGGGCGATGCCGCCTTCGCCATCGGCGCTGCCGTCGTGGTCGACGATGCGCTGGCGCCAGATCCGGCGCAGTGCCGGGTCGTCCATCCGCGCCAGGATCGCCGCGTCCTTGAGCGGGATGCAGCGTTGGTACTCGTAGCGGTTCAGCGCCCAGGCCTGGACCTGGCCGCGGTTCAGGCGCCCGCTGTGCAGCAGGGCGTGGAAGGGGTGCTGGTCGTGGTACAGCCGCGCGCCGATCGCGCGCAGCGCGGCTTCCAGTTGATCGGGGCTGAGCAATGCGCTCACGGGCTTGGTCTCGCAGGTGATGCGGGAAGGCGGGTCACAGCGCGATCTCCATGCCGTCGTGGGCCACGTCCCAGCCGTGCGCGGTGACGGTGGCGCGCTCGGCGGAGCCGGCGTCGAGGATCGGGTTGGTGGTGTTGATGTGGATGAAGACCTTGCGGGCCACACCCAGGTCGGCGAAGGCACGCAGGGTGCCGGCTTCGCCGTCGATGCTCATGTGGCCCATGCGCTGGCCGGTCTTGGCGCTGATGCCCAGTTGCACCAGCTCGTCGTCGCGCCACAGGGTGCCGTCGAAGAACACCAGTTCGGCACCGCGCAGGCGCTCGCGCAGGGCGTCGGTCAGCGCCGCGCAGCCGGGGATGTAATGCAGGCGGTGCGTGCCGTCGTCGATGGTCAGGCCCAGCGTCTCCTCGGCCGAGCCGGCCAGGTCGCCGCTGTGGCGGGACTCCATGAACAGCGGCACCTTGCCCGGCACCGCGAATGGTGTGACCTGCAGGCCGAGCAGCGACAGCGGTGTGTCCAGGGCGAACGGATGGCGGTGCACGTAGGCCGGGTGCAGCGCGTCGAACACCGGGTTGTGCGCCAGCAGGTCGAGCACGCGGCTACTCGCGTACAGGTCGAAGCGCTGGCTCTCGCGCATCGACAGCAGTCCGGCGATATGGTCGATCTCGCCGCTGGTCAGCAGCACCGCCTCGATCGGCGAATGGCGCTGGTCGCGCTGCGGCCATAGTGCGGGGGTGGCCAGCACCTGCTGGCGGAAATCGGGTGAGGCGTTGATCAGCAGCCAGCGCTGGCCATCGACGCTGACCGCGATGCTGGCCTGGGTACGGCGTTGGGCACCCGGGTGTTGCTGCCACGCGCGCTGGCTTGCAGGCGTGTGGCAGTTCCACTGCGGATGCCCTCCGCCTGCCGCCGATCCCAATACGATGAGGTGCATCCGGTCTCCGTTTTTAGCGCCTGGCCGGTCGCGCTTCGGTCGCGGGAAGGGAGGAGTGCGCGGGTCAGAGCTCGCCGGAGGCGTAGCAGTTGATTTCCGCGCCGACGCAGATTTCGCGGATCACAGGCTTGTTCCACTTCTTCATGTGCGTTCCTCTTCGAGTCGGTCTAGGGACGACGGCAGCGGCGCATGCAGACAGCAGCGGGTCACCGTCGCGTTCGAGCATAGGCGCGGGGATTGGGGCGGTTGTGAAATTCCGGTAAAACCGCTGCAAGTCGCAACCGGATCACAGTGACGCGGCGGTGCGTATCCGCGGGGCGCCCCCGCCGTGCGGCCGGCGCAATTGTGAGAACGCGCACAAGCGAGTTAGTGTAGGCGGCACCGTTTCGTCGACTGCGTCCGTCCTTGAACCACACCGTCCACTCCGGCCTGGAGGCGTTGCTGCAGCGCCCGTCGGCCGCGACCCTGGCGCCCGCCCTGCGCGCGGCGCTGCTGCAGGCCTGGCAGGCACAGGCCGAGCCGCTGCCGCGGCTGCCGTGGCCGGTGCTGGCCGACACCCTGGACGCGCTGGCGCTGCTGTCCGCCGACGAGGCCTCGCTGCTGGCGGCGTTGCTGTTCGACCTGCCGGCCTTGCGCGCACAGTTGCCGCAGCTGCCGGTGGCGCCACCGGCGCGGGCGCAGGCGGTGGCCGGCCTGCTGGAGGCGCAGGACGCCGCCGACCCGGTGTGGGCGCTGCATGCCGGGCGCGAGGCCGGGCGCAACAGCGAAGGCCTGCGCCGGCTGCTGCTTTCGATCGTGCAGGACCTGCGGGTGGTGCCGGTCCTGCTGGCGCGGCAACTGGCGCAGATGCGCGTGGCCGACAAGGCGCCGGAAGCGCAGCGCCGCGCGCTGGCGCAGCTGACCCGCGACATCCACGCGCCGCTGGCCAACCGCCTGGGCATCTGGCAGTTGAAGTGGGAGCTGGAGGACCTGGCGTTCCGGCACCTGGAACCGGACACCTACCGGCGCATCGCCCGCGAGGTCGACGAGAGCCGGGTGGCGCGCGAGCGCTACATCGAGGCGGTCAAGAAGATCCTGTCCAAGGCGCTGGCCGAGCAGGGCCTGCGCGCGGAGATCAGCGGGCGGCCCAAGCACATCTACAGCATCTGGCGGAAGATGCAGAAGAAGCGCCTCGCCTTCGACCAGCTGTACGACCTGCGCGCGGTGCGGGTGATGGTCGACGATGTCGCCGCCTGCTATGCCGCGCTGGGCGTGGTGCACGCGCTGTGGGCGCCGGTGCCTAGCGAGTTCGACGACTACATCGCCCGGCCCAAGGCCAACGATTACCGCTCGCTGCACACCGCCGTGGTCGGCCCGGAAGGGCGCACGATCGAAGTGCAGATCCGTACCCACGACATGCACGCGCAGGCCGAGCTGGGCGTGGCTGCGCACTGGAAGTACAAGGAAGGCGGCAAGGGCGCGGAGAAGGCCTTCGACCGCAAGATCACCTGGATGCGCCAGTTGCTGGAGCAGTCACAGGACGGCGAGCAGGGCGGGCTTGCCGGGGCGCTGGACGCCGAACTGGTCGAGGACCGGGTCTATGCCTTGACCCCGATGGGCGAGGTGATCGACCTGCCGCAGGGCGCCACGCCGCTGGATTTCGCCTACCACGTGCACACCATGGTCGGGCACCGCTGCCGCGGCGCCAAGGTCAACAACCGCATCGTGCCGCTGACCCACAAGCTGCGTAGCGGTGACCGTGTCGAGATCCTCACCGGCAAGGAGGCCGAGCCGCGCCGCGACTGGCTGCTGCCGGCCAATGGCTACCTGGCCAGCGGGCGTTCGCGCGACAAGGTGCGCGCCTGGTTCCACAAGCTGGACCGCGCGCGCAACGTGCAGGCCGGCAAGGAGCTGCTGGAGCGTGAGCTCAAGCGCCTGGGGCTGCAGCACGCCGACCTGTTGCCGGCGGCGAAGAAGTTCCATGCCGACGGCGTGGAGGAACTGTACATCCAGGTGGCGCTGGGCGACGTCGGCCCCAGCCAGGTCGGGCGCGCCCTGCACGAGGCCGAGCGCGCCGCGGCGCAGCCTGCCGCGCCGGCCATGCCACGGCCCACCGCCCGCCGCACCGGCCTGGGCAAGTCCAAGTTCACCGTGCAGGGCGTCGGCAATCTGCTGGTGCAACTGGCGCGCTGCTGCCAGCCGGTGGCCGGCGAGCCGATCGCCGGCTACCTGACCCGTACCCGCGGCGTCACCGTGCACCGCAGCGACTGCGCCGCGTTCGCGCGGCTGGCCGCCAGCCATCCGCAGCGGGTGCTGCCGGTGGAGTGGGGCCAGGCCGGCGGTGGCTACGAGGTCGACGTGCTGGTGCGCGCGGTGGACCGGCGCTGGCTGCTCAAGGACATCACCAACCTGATCGCCCAGGAAGAGGCGCACGTGCTGGAGATCAACAGCGAGAACGTGCGCGACAGCGGCCTGGCGCAACTGCGGCTGCGGCTGAAGGTCGGCGACTACGGGCAGCTGTCCACCTTGCTCGGCAAGCTCGACGCGCTGCCGGGCGTGCACGAGGCGCGGCGGCTGGGCTGAGGGGCGTCGGCATGCCGGCCGGGAGGCCTGCCAGCGGGTGGGCCACCTACCGTGCGCGCGGCCGGCGCGACGCACAGCTGTTCGTCATCGGGGCAACGCTAAGCTTGTGCGGTGAGCATGCCGCCGGATCAGGTCAGGGACGAACCCACGCGCAGACAGCGGCCGGTGCCGCTGTGGCGCGATCGGCGCGTCTGGCGCTGGGCGCTGGCCGTGCTGCTGGTGCTGGGAATGACTGTGGTGGTGTTTCGCCGCCCGCTGGCCGACCTGATCTGGCCGGAGCCGCGCATCCAGCAATTGCTCGACCAGGGCCATGCGGCGCTGCGCGCGGGCAAGCTCAGCGCCGCCGACGGCAGCGGTGCGCGCGAGCGCTTCGAGGCCGCGCTGGCGCTGGACAGCGACCGCATGCAGGCACGCGTCGGACTGGCCGCGACCGGGCGCGCGGCGCTGGGGCAGGCGCGCGCGGCGTTGGCCGCCGGCCGCTTTCCGCAGGCGCGCGAGGCGCTGGCGCTGGCGCGCGCGCTGCAGGTGCCGCGCGCCGATGCCGATCGCATCGAGGCGGCATTGCGCGCGCGCGAGGCCGCGCACGCCGGCATCGATCAACTGCTGCAACGGGCGGCGCAGGCGCGCCGCGACGGGCATCTGGACGACGGCCCGGACGCGGCCCTGCCGCTGTACCAGCGTGTCCTGGAGTACGCGCCGGAACGCACCGCGGCGCTGGAAGGCCGCGAGGATGCGCTGTCGGAATTGCTGCAGCACGCACGCAGCGACCTGGCGCGCGGCGACCTGGCCGCCGCCGCGGCGCTGGTGGAGCGCGCGCGTGGCTACGACCCCGGCCATGTCGACCTGCCCGAGACCCAGGCGGAACTGAACCGGGCGCTGGAACGCCTGCAGCGCGAGGCCGAGCAGGCCCTGCGCCGGCAGCGCCTGGATGCGGCGGCACACGCGTTTGCGCAGTGGCACGCGGCGGTGCCGGATGCGCCCGGCGCCAGCGACGGCCTGGAGCGGGTGGCGGCGGCCTATGCGCTGCAGGCGAGCCGTGCCGCCGCCGATTTCCGTTTCGGCGAGGCCGAGCGCGCCTTGCGCAAGGGCCAGGCCCTGGCGCCGGATAGCCGCGCGCTGGCCGACGCGAAGCAAGCGTTGCAGCGCGCCCGGCAGAGCCAGGCCACGCCGCCCTCGCGGATGTCGCCGGCCGAGCGCGAGCGCCGCCTGCAGCGTCTGCTGGCCGATCTGCAGGCCGCCGAGGCGCGCGGTGCCTGGCTGACCCCGCCCGGCGCCAGCGCCTACGACACCTTGCTGGCGGCGCAGACCCTGGCGCCGCGCGATGCGCGGGTGCGCGCGGCCGAGCAGCGCGTGCTGGCGGCGCTGCGACGCTGTTTCGACGATGCCATGCGCGGCAATCGGGTGCTGGCGGCGAGCGCCTGCTACGACGCCTGGCGCGCGCTGGCGCCGGGCGGCAATGGCCTGGCCACCGCGCGGCGACGCCTGGCGCAGCGCTGGCTGGCGGTCGGCGACGAGCGCCTGAGCGGCGGCGATGCCGCGTTCGCGCGGCAGGCGTTGCAGCGCGCCCGCGCGATCGATCCGGTGACCCCGGAGCTGGCCGCCTTCGAGCGCCGCTTGCGCAGCCTCAGTCCGGGGCGTTAGTGGGCGCAGTGAAGTGGGAGCTTCCCCAGGCTGATGGTGCGGCGCGTCGGGACTGAAGTCCCTCCCACAGGGGGTGTTGAGAGGTTCCGGCGATCGGTTGTATATCCGGGGCTGCCAGCGTCTTGGTTTGCAGTGCGCACGTGGGTGCGCGACAGCGCCTGCCGGGTGCCGGCCATAGCGGCGATGCTCGCAACACCATTGTGGGAGGGACTTCAGTCCCGACGCGATCGACGACGGCGCGCCATTAGCGCTCAGGCCAGGAACGCCTCGCGCACCGTAGCGCGCGCAGCGTCCAGCGAGAAGTGGGTTTCGATGTTGCGCAGGCCGTTGTCGGCCAGCCGCTGCCACAGCGCCGGATCGGCGTAGAGCTGTGCGATGGCGTCGGCGAACGCGGCGGGGTCGTCGGCGATCAGCACGTCCTCGCCGTCGCGCAGATGCATGCCTTCCACCGCGCAGGCGGTGGCCACCACCGGTTGGCCATGGGCCATGCTGAGGTTGACCTTGCCCTTGACCCCCGCGCCGAAGCGCAGCGGCGCCACGGCGATGCGCATGCCGTCCATGTAGGCGGCGATGTCGGGCACGTGGCCGAGCAACTCGACGCCCGCGGTGGCCTCGCCGAGGCGGCGGATGTCCTCCGGCATGTCCGCGCCGATGCAGTGGAAGCGCACCTCCGGCAGGCGCAGGCGCACCGCCGGGAACACCTCCTGCAGGAACCAGCGCACCGCGTCCACGTTGGGCGCATGGCGGAAGCCGCCGACGAACACCAGGTCGCGGCGCTGCGCCCACGGCAGGCCGGGGCCGGCGACCTCATGCAGGTTCGAGATCAGCGCCGTGCGCACCTGCGGCGCCTCGCGCTGCAACTGTTCGCGTTCGACCGCGCTGACCAGCACCGTCACGTCCACCTGCGCCATCACCTCCAGTTCGCGCGCGCGGGTGCGCTCGGCCTCGCGCAGCAGGCGCGCATCGCCGGCGAGTTCGGCGCCGCGGCGCTCGCGCAGGTAGTGCAGGTCCACGGTGTCGAACAAGCGTCGTGCCTGCGGCGCGAACCGGCGCAGCAGCGGCAGGCAGGCATGGGCGACGTGGTGGCGCACCAGCAGCACGCTGTGGAAGCGCGCGCCGTGCTGCTGCAGGAACCAGGTGAGGTTCTTCAGGTAGGGCGCGTACCACACCTCCACGCCGAGCCGTTGCAGGGTCTCGCTATGGCGGCTGGCATAGCTGCGCTCGCTGGGCACGAACACCACGTGCGCGCCTTCCTCGAGCAGCAGGCGGATCAGGTTGAGCTGGCGCAGCGAGGCGGAGTCGCGGTCCGGCTGCGGCAGCGCTTCGTCCAGGATCAGTACCTGGCGCTGCCGGCGATGCAGCAGCGCTGGCACCGGTACCTCGCCGGGTTGCAGGTGCTGCGCCAACACCTCGGCCCACTTGCTGGCGAAGATCGCACGGTTGCGTACCTGGTAGGCCTTGATCCCGCTGCCGGTGTCGGTGCCGTTGCTGGTGCCCTCGTCGTGCACCACGCGGCTGGCCGGTTGCACCAGCGTGCGCAAGCCGGCGGCGCGTACCGCGAAGGCCAGGTCGGTGTCCTCGTAGTAGGCCGGCATGTAGCGCGTGTCGAAACCGCCCAGCGCCAGGAAGCGCGCGCGCTCGATCGCCAGCGCCGCGCCGCTGCCGTAATCGACGTCGCGCAGGTAGGCGTAGCGCGGATCGTCGGGCGACTCGAAGCGGCCGTAGCTCCAGGCGCTGCCATCGGCGAAGACCACGCCGCCGGCATCCTGCAGGCGGCCGTCGGGATACAGCAGTTGCGCGCTCACCAGACCGGCCTGCGGCAGCTGCGCGAAGGTGTCCAGCAACGCGTCCAGCCAGCCCGGCTGCGGCACCGTGTCGTTGTTGAGGAACACCAGGTAGCGGCCCTGCGCGCGCGCGGCGCCGTCGTTGCAGGTGGCGATGAAGCCGCCGTTGCGCTCGCGTACGTGGTAGTGCAGGCCGACCACCTGCGGCAGCCACTGCGCCGTGTCGTCGCTGCTGCCGTCGTCGATCACCAGGATCTCGCAGGGCGCGGCCGGCGGATGCGCGGCCAGCGCGCGCAGGCAGGCGAGGGTATGCGCGACGTGGTTGTAGACCGGGATCACGATGCTGACCAGCGGCGCAGGACTGTTCGGCACCGCGAACGGCGCGAACGGTGCAGATTCCACCGCGAACAGCGCGCGCTGCGGCGGCGGCAGCGGTTGCGCATGCACGCGCAGGCGCTCCCAGGTGCTGCGCCAGCCGCGCGTGCGCAGGCTGGTCAGGCCGCGCCGGACCAGGCCGGCCAGGCGGTTCAGGGCGTAGCGCGCATTCGCCCACGACATCGACATCCGGGACCACTCCAACTTAAACGAATAGGCCGTCGCGCCGCGCTGCCCGCTGGGCTGCGCTAGACTCGGCGGAATTTACATTCTCGCATTCCCGTGCCCCGACGCTACGACGATCACGACACCGACGATCAGGACGACGCCCTGGACAGCCCCGCCGCCGTATGGCGCAGGCGCCTGCTCACCTGGGGCCTGGCCGCCGCCGCACTCGGCCTGGGCTTCCTGATTCCGTACACGGTCTATCTGAACAAGCAGGTCACCCAGCGGTTCGGCGAACTGCGCTGGCAGATCCCCACTCGTGTCTACGCGCGGCCGCTGGTGCTGGCGCCGGACACGGCGATGGACCCGCAGACGCTGAAGACCGAACTCGATGCGGCCAGCTACCGCGCCGATGCCGGCGCCGAGCGCCCCGGCAGCTACCAGCAGGACGGCAGCCGCTTCACCATCGCCAGCCGCGGCTACGTCGATGTCGACGGGCGGGTCGCGCCGCGGCGCATCGAGGTGGGCCTGGCCGGCGGGCGCGTGGTGGCGCTGCGCGATGCGCAGACGCGCAAGGCGCTCAAGGCCGCGCGGCTGGATCCGGCGCGCATCGCCACGCTGTACGGGCAGAAGCAGGAAGAGCGGCGCCTGGTGCGCGTGGACGAGGTGCCGGAACTGCTGGTCACCGGCTTGCAGGCGGTCGAGGACCGCGACTTCAATTCGCACCACGGCATCGACCTCAGCGGCATGGTCCGCGCGGCCTGGGTGATGGTGCGCTCCGGCGGCAAGAGCCGGCAGGGCGCCAGCACCTTGACCCAGCAGCTGGCGCGCAGCGGCCTGCTCGGCATCGGCAAGGAACAGACCGTCACCCGCAAGTTCAACGAGATCCTGTACGCGCTGATCATGGAGGCGCGCTACGACAAGCGCACCATCCTCGAGGCGTATCTGAACCAGGTGTACCTGGGCCAGCGCGGCAGCCAGGCGGTGCATGGTGTCGCGTCTGGTGCGGAGTTCTGGTTCGGCCGCGAACTCGATGCGCTGGCGCCGGAGCAGGTGGCGCTGCTGATCGGCCTGGTCAAGGGGCCGTCCTACTACGACCCGCGGCGCTATCCCGAGCGCGCGCTGGACCGGCGCAACTTCGTGCTCGGCAAGCTGCGCGAGAGCGAGCTGATCGACGAACCCACCTACCGCAAGGCGCTGGCCGCGCCGCTGGGCGTGCCGGCCGAACCCGGCCTGGTCGCGGCCAACCGGTTCCCCGCCTATGTCGACCTGGTGCGGCGCCAGCTGGCGCGCGATTACCCCGAAAGCGCGCTGCAGGGCGCCGGCCTGAGCGTGCTCACCGGCATGTCGCCGTCGGCGCAGGCCTATGCCGAGGGCGCGGTGACGCGCACCATCACCGCGCTGGAGACCAACAAGAAGCGCCCGCCGCTGCAGGCCGGCCTGGTGCTCACCGACACCCACAACGGCGAGGTGCTGGCGGTGGTCGGCAGCCGCGACGTGGCCCAACCCGGTTTCAATCGCGCGATCGAGGCGCAGCGCCAGGTCGGCTCGCTGCTCAAGCCGTTCGTGTACCTGTTGGCGCTGGCGCAGCCGGACCGCTACTCGCTGGCCAGCTGGGTCGACGACACCCCGGTCACCGTGCAGCTGGGCCGCGGCCGCACCTGGAGCCCGGGCAATTCCGATGGCCGCAGCCACGGCACGGTGCGCGTGGTCGATGCGCTGGCGCACTCCTACAACCAGGCCACGGTGCGCATCGGCATGCAGGTCGGGCCGGAGCGCGTGGCGCAACTGGTGAAGGTGCTGGCCGGCATCGAGGCCGAGGTCAATCCCTCGCTGATCCTCGGCGCGACCGACCAGAGCCCGTACGCGATGGCGCAGCTGTACCAGTTCCTGGCCTCCGGTGGCGAAATCCAGCCGCTGCATGCGGTGCGCGGCGTGCTCGATCCGCAGGGCAAGCTGCTCAAGCGCTACGACAAGACCCCGGCGCCGGCGCAGGAGGGCGACTCCATCGCCGCCAACCTGGTGGGCATGGCGCTGCAGCAGGTGGTCAGCAACGGCACCGCGCGGCAACTGCTCAGCGATGGGTTGGGCAAGCTGTCGCCGGCCGGCAAGACCGGTACCAGCAACGATGGCGTGGACAGCTGGTATGCCGGCTACACCGGCGACCACCTGGCGGTGATCTGGATCGGCAACGACCAGAACAAGCAGACCGGCCTGTACGGCGCCACCGGTGCGATGCGGGTGTGGTCGGGCATCTTCTCGCGGCTGCCGAGCGCGCCGCTGCAGGTGCAGGGCAAGGGCATCGACTGGCAGTGGATGGACCCGGTGGGGTACAACAGCACCGACTCGAGCTGCCCCGGCGCGCGCCAGTTCCCGTTCGTGGTCGGCTTCGTGCCGGCGTATGCCGCGTGCACGCCGCCGCAGGCGCTGCCGGAAGACGCCGCGCCCGCCGAGGGCGAACACCAGGGCGGCGGCTGGCGCAGCTGGTTCGGCCTGGACAAGAAGAAAGACCCGCCTGCCGACGCGGCCGCGCCGCCGCCGGCGCATTGATTCCCGGATCCCGGATACCGCTCATGACCCCACGTCTTCCCGCCATCGCCGCCCTCAGCCTGCTGCTCGCCTCCTGCGTCAGCGCACCGCCGCCGCCGCCCCCGGCCGCACCGGTGGACACCACCACGCCGGCGCAGCGCATCGCCGCGATCGACGCCAGCGGCGGCGCCGACGACACCGAACTGAGCGTGCAGCCGCTGCGCGATCCGGAAGTGGAGGATCTGCGCGAGAGCGCCAAGCGCAAGCGCAGCGCCGGCGACCTGGCCGGTGCCGCCGCAGCCCTGGACCAGGCGCTGAAGCTGGTGCCGGACGACCCGGCGCTGCTGCAGGACCGCGCCGAAGTGGCGCTGCTGCAGAAGGACGACGCCCAGGCCGAAGCCTTCGCCAAGCGCGCCATCGACCTGGGCTCGCAGACCGGCCCGCTGTGCCGCCGCCACTGGGCGACCATCGAACAGGCGCGCCTGGCCCGCGGGCAGAAGGAAAACGCAGCCTCGGCGCACGCGCAGATCGCCGGGTGCACGGTGCCGGGGATCAAGAGGTACTGAGGGCCGGGAATGGGGAGTCGGGAATGGGGAATGGGTAAAAGCTGCGTTTCTGGCGGCTCGTCACGCTGGCCGCGCTCGGTCTTCCCGCTCTGCCGGCGGCAGTCACAGTGAGCGGGTAGCGCTGCTGCTCTAACCATTCCCCATTCCCGACCCCCCGTTCCCATGTCGTTAGCTCACGCAAGCACCGAAGCCCTCAGCGAAGGCGGGGCGCTTGCGCGTCAGCTCGATGCGTTCGTGCCGCGGCCGGCGCAGTTGCGGTTGACCGCGGCGATCGCCGAGGCGTTCGAGCAGCGCGACGTGCTGCTGGCCGAGGCCGGCACCGGCACCGGCAAGACCTATGCGTATCTGGTGCCGGCGCTGCTGTCGGGGCTGAAGACCATCGTCTCCACCGGGACGCGCGCGCTGCAGGATCAGCTCTACCACCGCGATCTGCCGCGGGTGCGGGCGGCGCTGGGCGTGGGCCTGAGCAGTGCGCTGCTGAAGGGACGCGCCAACTATCTGTGCAAATACCGCCTGCAGCAGGCGCGCGGCGAGCCGCGCTTCACCGCGCGCGAGCAGGTCGCGCAGTTCCAGCGCATCGTCGCCTGGAGCGGACGCACCCGCTTCGGCGACATCGCCGAGCTGGACGCGCTGGCCGACGATTCGCCGCTGCTGCCGCTGGTCACCTCCACCGTCGACAACTGCCTGGGCACCGAATGCCCGTTCTGGGGCGAGTGCTTCGTGGTGCAGGCGCGGCAGCGCGCGCAGGCCGCCGACCTGGTGGTGGTCAACCACCACCTGCTGCTGGCCGATCTGGCGCTGAAGCAGGAAGGCTTCGGCGAGATCCTGCCCGGCGCGCAGGCCTTCGTGATCGACGAGGCGCACCAGTTGCCGGAGCTGGCGGCGAACTTCTTCGGCGAAGGCTTCGGCATGCGCCCGCTGCAGGAACTGGCGCGCGACTGCGTGGCCGAGAGTCGCAATGTCGCCGGCGCGCTGGCCAGCCTGCAGGCGCCGGCGCAGGCGCTGGAACAGACCCTGCGCGAATTGCGCGCGGCGATGGAGGGGCTGCCGGCGCGCGGCACGCAATGGCGGCTGTTGGCCAAGCCGCAGGTGCGCGACGGTTTTGACGCGCTGCTGGCCGATCTGGCGCGGCTGCAGGAGCCGCTGGCGGTGCTGCGCGAGGCTTCGCCCGGCTTCGACGCCTGCGCGGCGCGCGCGCGCGAGCTGCGCACGCGGCTGGGCCGCTGGCTCGGCGAGGATGCGCCGATTCCGGATTTCGAGGCCGAGCCGGAAGCGGACGCGCCGTCCAACGACGTGCTGTGGTACGAACTGACCCCGCGCGGCTTCCGCTGCCAGCGCACGCCGCTGGACGTGTCCGGGCCGCTGCGCGCGCACCGCGAGGCCTCGCGCGCGGCCTGGGTGTTCACCTCGGCGACGCTGGCGGTGAAGGGCGAGTTCGAGCACATCGCCACCCGCCTGGGCCTGAGCGACCCGATGACCTTGCTGCAGCCGAGCCCGTTCGACTGGGCGCGGCAGGCGCTGTGCTACCTGCCGGCGCTGCCCGACCCCGCCGCGCGTGGCTTCGGCACCGCATTGATCGCCGCGTTGCAGCCGGTGCTGGAGGCCTCGCAGGGCCGCGCCTTCCTGCTGTTCGCCTCGCACCGCGCGCTGCGCGAGGCGGCCGAGGCGCTGCGCGACGGGCCCTGGCCGCTGTTCGTGCAGGGCGAGGCGCCGCGCGCGACCTTGCTCGAGCGCTTCCGCGCCTCCGGCAACGGCGTGCTGCTCGGCTCGGCCAGTTTCCGCGAGGGCGTGGACGTGGTCGGCGATGCGCTGAGCGTGGTGGTGATCGACAAGCTGCCGTTCGCCGCGCCCGACGATCCGGTGTTCGAAGCACGCCTGGAGGCGATCCGCCACGACGGCGGCAATCCGTTCCGCGAGGAGCAGTTGCCGCAGGCGGTGATCGCGCTGAAGCAGGGCGTGGGCCGGCTGATCCGCAGCGAGCGCGACCGCGGCGTGCTGGTGCTGTGCGACCCGCGCCTGCTCTCCAAGTCCTATGGCCGCACCTTCCTGGAGTCGCTGCCGCCGTTCGCCCGCACCCGCGACGTGGAGGACGTGCGCCAGTTCTTCGCCGCCGAGGCCCCGGCGCTGGGCGATAATCCCGAGGCCGCGACGCCACCGGCCACGTCAAACTAGCCGACGCGCCGCCTTTGCTTTTCCGATTCCCCAATCCCCATTCCCGATTCCCAGCCTCCAATGAATCTGCTCGCCTTCGAAACCTCCACCGAAGCCTGCTCCGTCGCCGTGCTGGTCGGCGACCGCGTGCTGGAGCGCTTCGACCTGGCGCCGCGGCGGCACGCCGAACTGGCGCTGCCCTGGGCCGAGCAATTGCTCGCCGAGGTCGGCATCGGCCGCCGCCAGCTCGATGCGGTGGCCTTCGGCCGTGGCCCCGGCGCGTTCACCGGCGTGCGCCTGGCGATCGCGGTCGCGCAGGGCATCGCCCTGGCCCTGGACCTGCCGGTGCTGCCGGTGTCCACGCTGCAGGTGCTGGCGCTGCGCGCGCCGGCCGACGCGCCGCGGGTGCTGGCGGCGATCGATGCGCGCATGGGCGAGGTCTACACCGCGGCGTACGCGCGGCAGGCCGACGGCGGCCTGCAGGCGCTGACCCCGGAGCAGGTGCTGAGTCCGGAAGCCTTCGTGTTGCCGGAGCCGGATGCGGCCTGGGCTGCGGTCGGCACCGGGCTGGCGGCGGTCGATGGCACCTTGCAGCGCCGCTTCGGCGCGCACTGGCGCAGCGCCGATGCGCAGGCGCTGCCGCATGCCGCCGACGTGCTGACCCTGGCCGCGGCTGCGTACGCGCGCGGCGAAGGGATCGCGCCGGAACGCGCCGAACCGGCCTACCTGCGCGACAACGTCGCCCTGACCCTGGCCGAGCAGCAGGCGCAGCGGGCCGCACGGTGAGTGCGTGCGGCGTGCCGTCGGCGCGTCAGCGGTCGAGTACCAGCGGCGTGGCGCTTTCGTGCGCAGGCCTGGCGACGCACAGCAGCGCACAGCCTGGTTCGATCTGGGTGTCGGGCGGACGCAGGTAATGCACTGCGCCGGACAGCACGCGCGTCGCGCAGGTGCCGCAGGAACCGTAGCGGCAATCGGAGGGCGCAGCGATCCGCTGCGCTTCTGCCAGCTCCAGTAACGTGCCGGCGTCCGGGGTCCAGACCGCCTCGCGTCCCGAGCGCTGGAACCGCACGCGCACCCGTGGCGCATCTGCGGGCGCTGCCGGGTTCGTATCGCGGACGAGGCTCGATGGGCCGAATGCCTCGAAGCGGATGCGCGCGTCCGCCACGTTCAGCGCGCGCAATCCACGGTACATATCGCGCATGAAGTCTGGCGGTCCGCACAGGTAGAAGTCGTAATCGTCGAATGCCAGGATCCGCTGCAACCGCGCGATGCCGATGCGGCCGGCGCCGTGGCCGGCCGCTCGGCTGTCCAGGCAATGCAGCGACAGCCGCGCGTCGGCCGTGGCGAGCCGTGCCAGTGTGGCGGCGAACGGACGATCGGCGGCCTCGCGGGCGCCGTGCACGAAGATCAACCGCCGCCGCGAGGCGGTGTCGGCCAGCGCCTGGCGCAGCATCGCCAGCATCGGCGCGATGCCGATCCCGGCCGAGACGAACACCACCGGCCGCGGGCTGGCGGCATCGAAGACGAAATCGCCGCGCGGCATCTGCGCGTCCAGCGTCGTGCCGACCTGCGCATGGTCGTGCAGCCAGGCCGATGCCCGGCCCTGCCGTTTCACGGTGATCCGGTAGAGCGCGCCACCCGGCGCGTCGGACAGCGTGTAGTTGCGCACCGTCGGCGCGGCATTGCCGCAGATCGGGAAACGCAGCGTAAGGTGTTGGCCGGCTGCGTACGACGGCAGCGCGCCGCCGTCCTCGGCGGCGAAATGGAACGAGCGGATGGCACGCGCTTCGTCGACGATCCGCACGATCCGCAGCGGCCGCCAGGCGCGTTCGGCGGCAGGCGTCGACGCCGCGGCGAACTGCGCTGGGCGCTGCACCGCCGACCAGCGCCACGGCAACACGGCGCGCGTGTGGCGCACTTCGCGGAGATGGAAGCGCACCACGCGCTGCGCGCCCGCGAACGTCGCCAGTAGCGGCCCGTCCCAGACGATCTCCGCGCGGGCGGCCAGGTACAGCAGGTCGCCGCGTTCGAAGTCGATGAACAGCAGCCCCGCGCGCGGATCGTGCAACAGGTTGCCGAGCGTATTGAAGTAGCGGTTGCCGCTGAAATCCGGCGTGGTCAGGGTGCGCGCATCGTCGACGCGCACGAAGCCGGGCAGGCCGCCGCGGTGCGACACGTCCGCGCCGCGCGCGGCGCCGGCATCCTCCGAGGTGTTCGCGCTGGCGATGAAGAAGGTATCGCAGCGCGCGAGCAGCGCGCATTGCGTATCGCTCAGACGCGCCGACACGGCAGTCGCGGTATGCGCGTGGACCTCGCCTGCGGCGAACGTCGGGCTGCGGCTGTTGATGTACTGCGGGCAGTTACCGAAGCTCTGCTCCACCGCGACCGTCAGCGTGTCGCCATCGACTGCGCTGACGCTGCCGTTGACGCGATTGCGTCGTCGCGTTTCGAGCGCGATGCCCAGGCCGCCGAACGGCGCGCCCGGCCGCCAGGTGCCGGCCAGCGGGTCGCCGGGCAGGGGCGGCGCGGCGATGCGCAGCGTGCGCGGGTCCGGTGTGCTCAGGAAGCCGGGCTGGCCCACGCGCAGCGTCGCCCACGGCTGCCCGTGCGCGTCGCTGCCGGCGAGTACGAACAGCGGCAGTTGCGCGAAGAAGTCCCGATGCTGTTCGGGCATGCAGCGGCGGATGCTGCGCCGCCCGGCCGCCGCCGCGACCGCGCTGGCCCCGGCCCGCTGCTGGACGGCAAGTTCGCCGGGGTGGAACGGCGAGGTCTCCAGATCCCAGCCGGCGACGCCAGCGGTCGGCGCGTTCATTGCGGTCTGCGTGCCGTCGGCCGGCAGCGCTCAGCCGGCCGACGCGCCGGGCGGCAGCGCCGGCAAGGCGACGAATCCCGGCAAGGCTTCGATCCGGGCAAGCCACGCCCGCACTTGCGGGTAAGGTTCGAGCGCGATTCCGCCTTCTGGCGCATGCGCGATGTAGGTGTAGCCGGCGATGTCGGCGATGGTCGGTTGCGCGCCGGCGGCGAACGGCGTGTCGGCCAATTCCTGGTCGATCGCATCGAGCAACCGGGTCGCCGTACGCCTGGCCGCCGCCAGGTCGAGCGGCATCCCGAATGCGGTCGCCAGCCGCGCCGCGGCGGGCCCGTAGGCGATCGGCCCGGCCGCGTACGACAACCAGCGCTGCACGGTCGCTGCGCCGAGCGGCTCGTCCGGCAGCCATTGCGGATGGCCGTAGCGTTTGGCCAGATAGACCAGGATCGCGTTGGAATCGGCGAGCACCCTGCCGCTGTCGTCGATCACCGGTATCTGTCCGAGCGGATTCAGCGCCAGGAACGCCGGTTGCCGTTGCGCGCCGGCGGCGAGATCCACATCGATGGTCTCGAACGGCAGTCCGAGCAGCGACAGGAACAGGCGCACCCGGTGCGCGTGTCCGGACAGGGGCGCGGAATAGACCCGGATCGGAGCGGCGGGACGATCGGTGCCGCGAGGACTGAGGGTGGACATGGAACGGCTCCGCAATCGTGCATCGCCGGGGATCGGCGACGATCGGCTGCAGCCTAGCGCTGGCCGCGGCCGGCAAGAAGACGGACAATGCGAGAAACATTATCCTTTCCGGAAGGACAATCGGGCATGGCCGACCTGCGCGACGTCAACCTGAATCGTCTGGCGATCTTCGTCGCAGTGGTCGAGGCCGGCTCGCTGACTGCCGCGGCCGAGCGGCTCGGCTTGGCCAAGACGGTGGTCAGCACGCACATGCAGCGCCTGGAATCGGAGGTCGGCGCGAACCTGCTGGTGCGCACGACGCGACGGCTGAGCGTGACCGACGCCGGACGCGGGTTCTACGAGGCGTGCCGCGACATCGTGCGCGCGGCCGAGCATGCGCTGCAGACGGTGTCTCCCGACGCCGGCCCGTTGCGTGGCGCGCTGCGGGTCAGCGTGCCGGTCGACTACGGCGCGCAGGTGGTGGCCCCGGCGGTGGTCGCTTTGCGCGACAGGCACCCCCGCCTCGATGTCGAACTGGTCGCGAACGATCGCATCGTCGATCTGGTCGCCGACAATCTCGATGTGGCGATCCGCATCGGCCGTCTCGCCGATTCGACCTACCGCGCGGTACGGCTCGGCAGCTATGCGGTGTGGCCGGTCGCCAGCCCGCAGTTCGTCGCGCGCCACGGGCTGCCGCGCGACCCGGCGGCGCTGGCTGCGCTCCCCTTCGTGCTGCTGTCCAGCATTGCCCGTCCGCGCACCCTGGAGCTGGTCAATGCGCGCGGCGACAGCGTCGCGGTGCGCTGCGTGCCGCACTTCGTCGCCAATACCGCGACCGGCTGCCGCGCGATCGTGCTGGCCGGTGGCGCGTTCGGCCTGCTGACGGATTTCTCCACCGCCGCCGACGTCGCCGCCGGCCGGCTGGTGCGTCTGTTGCCGGCGTGGCGTTCGGCATCGTTCGGCATCCATGCGGTATACCCGCCGACGCGGCTGCCATCGCCGAAGGTGCGCGCCTTCATCGATGCGATGAAGGCGCGGATCGCATCGATGCGCACCGAGGCGGAGGGCGGCACGGCGGCCGTTGCCGGTGCGGCGCCTGCACGTGCGCGGCGACGGCCAGCGCGCTGATCGCGCGCCGGTCGCCGTGCCGCCGATCAATAGTCGTAGCTGACGCTCAACCGCAGCGACCGCGGCGCCTGGCGCAGCAGGGCCGCGCCATACACCGGGTCCGCCTTACCTGGGTCCGACTCCGAGTACGGATACTTCCACAGCGTGGCCTGGCCGTTGAAGACGTTGAACACGTCCAGGGTGAAGGCCAGTTTGCGGTCGGCGTAGGCCGGCCGCCACGACACGCCGAGATCCAGTTGCTGCAGCCACGGCAGGCGGCCCTGGCTGCCCGGAGGCGCTGGCTGGCCCTGGTAGTAGTGATAGGCGATGCCGTAGCCGGAAGGGTCGCTGTGGTCGGGGCCGTAGGAGCCCAGCGCACTGAACGGCGAACCGGAGATCAGCTTGAGGTTGGCCGACACCAGCCATGCGGGGTTGAGCTGGTAGTAGCCGTAGAACTTGAACTGATGGGTGTGGTCGTTGCTCTGCGGGCCGTTGGTGTGCTCCATCAGCTGCGCGAAGTCCCAGGCCTGGGTGGTGGACACCGCGGTCTGGCCGATGCCCGACAGCAACTGGCCCTCGGTGGTGCCGTAGCTGCGCGACCAGGTGTAGTCGAGGCGGCCGTACCAGCGCTGGTCGAACGGATGCTCCAGCGACAGGTTGAGTCCGTAGTAGTTGCGCTTGAACGCCGGGAAGCCGAACTGCGCGTTGCTCAGCGGCACCTTGACGTAGTTGCCCGAGGTGTCGACCAGGGTGAAGGTGTTGGCCCGGCCCGGGTTGATCAGCCAGCAGCTGACCGGATTGCTGGCCAGGGTCACCGTGTGTCCTTGCGCCGCGGCGGCGGCGAACACGGTATCGCTGTCGCAGTAGTCGTCCACGCCGCTGCGCAGGACGCGGTAGGTGCCCTTGGCGCCGTAGACCCAGCTGTCGCCCCAGGCCTTGGTGAAGCCGAGGATGAACTCGTCCTGGAACGAGGGCTTGATGCCCTGCGTGGCGACGGTCTTGGGGTCGGGCAGGATGCCGTAGTTGTTGTTGGACGAGACCGCACCGGAGATCTGGGTCAGGCCGGTCGGGTAGCCGTTGGCGTCGATGCCGCCATAGGTGTAGTAGGTCGAAGTGGCCAGGGTGGCGCCGGCGGCGTTGAACGCCGGGTTCAGCGGCAGCGCCAGGTAGTAGCGGCCGGCGTTGCCGTACACCTTGAAGCGCGCATCGCCGTCGACGTCCCAACTGAAACCCAGCCGCGGCGCCCATTGCCCGCTGGTCTGCTTGATGTACGGCGCGCCGTCGCGGTTGTAGTTGGTGAACTGGTCCAGGCGCAGGCCGAGGTTGAGCAGCAGCCGGTCGTTGACCTGCCAGTTGTCCTCCACGTACTGCGCGCGCTGCGCCGAGCGCACCGAGGCCAGCGCGCTGTAGATGTACTTGCGCACGTAGTAGCCGTCCTGGCCGTTGGGGTAGCCGCCGGTGGCGGGTACGCCGAGGCCGGTGTTGATCGGCACGTTGGGGTTGGCCTGGCCGTAGATCCAATAGTAGCCGTCGCCCGACGCCACCGAGCCGCGGTTGAGCGCGCGTGCGTTCTGGTTGTCGATGCCGATGGTGATGCTGTGCGCGCCGATGGCGTAGTTCAGGTCCAGGCGCAGGTTGTCGGTGCGGTTGCCGCGCGCCGGATCGACCAGCAACGCGGTGGTCTGCGCATTGGTGATCGGGGTGCCGCCGGTGTAGGCCGGGTTCTGGAAGCCGGGGCTGGAGAGATAGGTCAGCGTGCCGTTGTAGTTGGGGTTGCGGCTGTAGTCGTCGGTACGCTGCTGGCCGTAGAGGGCGCTGAAGGTCAGGCGGTCGGTGAGGTAGCCGGTGTACTTGGCGCTCCACAGGTCGCCGCCGGTCTTGGTGGTGTCGGCGTTGCCGCGCAGGGCGCCGATGTCGCGGCCGCTGTACTGGTAGTACTTGCCGCGGGTGACATAGCGGCTGGAGGCGCCGGTGATTTCCAGCAGCTGGCTGTCGCTGATGTTCCAGTCGAGCTTGGCGTACCAGCTCGGTCGGCGGTACTGGTAGTCGTAGTAGTACGGCCCCGGGGTGGTCTCGCGTGCGCCGTAGAAGCGATCGCCGTCCTGGCGTTGCAGTTCGTAGGCGCCGAAGAAGAACAGCCGGTCCTGGATCAGCGGGCCGCCGGCGTAGACGCTCTGGGTGCTGAGGGTGGAGCCGCTCTTGCTGTCCGGGCGGTACAGCGCGCCGTTGCCGGGCGCGTACACGTCCTTCTTTGCGGAGCGCAGGCCGTCCGGTTCCCAGGTCGCCTGGCCGCCGAAATGCCATTCGTTGCTGCCGCGCTTGCCCACGGCGTTGATCACGCCGCCGTCGGAGCGGCCGTACTTGGCGCTGTAGCCGCCGGTGTAGACCTCCAACTGGTCGATGCTGCCGTAGGGCAGGGTCAGTCCGCCCAGTCCGCGCAGCGGGTCGGTGGTGTTGAAGCCATTGATGTAATAGGCGTTCTCCGCGGCCGAAGAGCCGCCGAAGCTGAGCAGCTGCGCGCCGGTCGGGCCGATGTAGGTACCGCTGCCGCTGTTGCCGGCCACGCCGGGCGCCAGTTGCGCGATGGCCTCGGCCGAGCGGCCCAGGGGCAGGCGCTGCAGCTGTTCGGCATTGATCACGGTGCGCGAGTCCACGCTGCTCACGTCGATCGCGGCGGCGGCGCGGTCGGCGCTGACCTGGACGCCGGCCAGGCTGGTGGTGACGGGGCTGAAGGAGACGTCGGTGACGGCACCGACGGTGAGGCTGATGCCGTCGCGGCTGCCCAGCACGCTGCCGTCGGCGCCCTTGGCGATGATGGTGTAGGTGCCCAGCGGCAACTGGGCGATGCTGTAGCGGCCGCGCGCATCCACGGCGACCTCGCGGCTGAGGCCGCTGTCGCTGCGCACCAGGATGCGCTGGGTATCGGCGGGCGCCTGACCGGCGACGGCGCCGGTGGTGGACTGGGCCTGGGCCGGCGGGAGGGCGAGGGCGGCACTCAGTGCCAGGGCGAGCAGGGCGGGCCTGCGGAGGGAGCGATGGTTGTGCATGCGGAAGGCGACTCGGGTGGTGGGGGCGGGGGGCCGCCGCGCCGACTCGAATCCGCCCGTCCTGGATGATGCGGTATGCGCGGTAACGTTCCCCCGCTCCATTAACCTTAATGGGACGCCATCACAGAAATGCCGCGTCGTTATGTCGGCGGCACCAATGGTTATGTCGGCCGTTGGACGTTGTGGGCGACCGGACCCTCACCCCAACCCCTCTCCCGATGGGAGAGGGGCCAGCGCTCTCCCTTCTCCCATCGGGAGAAGGTGCCCCGAAGGGGGCGGATGAGGGTACGGGCGAAGTCTCGAACTGTTGCGACCGGCAGGCGTTGTGGGCGGCCGGACCCTCACCCCAACCCCTCTCCCGGTGGGAGAGGGGCGATCTGCGTGCCGCTCAGCGGTCGTCGACCAGGCTGCCGCCGGGCAGGAACACCCAGGTGCGGGTCACCTGCAGGATGTCGACGTTGTCGTCGGTGCGCGGCAGCGGCGGGAACGGCTGCGCGAGTTGCACGATCCGCAGTGCGGCGGCGTCGAGCATCGGCACGCCGCTGGAGCGCAGGATGCGGCTGCTCTCCAGGCTGCCGTCGCGGCGCACGCCGACGCTGATCACCACCTGGCCGCCGAGCCGGCGCCGCCGCGCTTCGTCGGGATAGTTGAGGTTGCCGACGCGCTCGGCGCGGTCGACCCAGGCGCGCAGATAGTTGGCGTACGCGTATTCGCGGGTGCTGGCGGAGACGAACTTGCGGTTGGGGCGCTTGGCGTACTGCTCCGAGCGCAGGTGCACCTCGGCGGCCAGTCGCGCCATCTCGGCATCGCGCTGTTCGCGCTGCGCGTCCACCGGCCGCTGCGGGTCGTCGGTGCGCGGCTGGGTCTGCGCCACCGGCAGCGGCTGCTCGCCGCGCGCGCTGCTGACCACGCGCGGGGTCGGTTCCGGTGCGGCGGCCGCGGTCTGCGCACGCAACGCCTGCGGCGCCAACCCGTCCTGGCGTTGTGGCACCACGCCGGGCTGGCTGTCGCGCGGACGTTGCGGCGTGTCGTGGTCGCCGCCGCCCTGCTGGTTGGCCTGGGCCAGGAAGTCGGCCTGTTTCGGTGTCAGCGGTGTGCTGGTCTGGCTGAAGATCACGTCCAGCGTCGGCACCAACGGTGCGTCGTCGTCGATCGCGAAGCCCACGCCCAGGATCAGCAACCCGTGCACGATCAGCGACAGCACCAGGGTGGCGCTGAGCCGTTCGCGCTCGCCGATGCGCGGCGCGGGCGTCGCGGCGGCCGCGCTCATCGCGCCGGATAGGCCTCGATGGCGTCGAACAGCAGCCCGGCGATGTTGAGCCCGAACTGCGCGTCCAGCTCGCGCACGCAGGTGGGGCTGGTGACGTTGACCTCGGTGAGGTAGTCGCCGATCACGTCCAGGCCGACGAAGCGCATGCCGCGCCGTTTCATCTCCGGGCCGACCTGGGCGGCGATCCAGCGGTCGCGCTCGCTCAGCGGGCGGCCTTCGCCGCGGCCGCCGGCGGCCAGGTTGCCGCGGAACTCGTCGCCCTGCGGAATCCGCGCCAGGCAGTAGTCCACCGCCACGCCGTCGACCAGCAGGATGCGCTTGTCGCCGGCGCTGATGTCCGGGATGAAGCGCTGCGCCAGAGCCAGCTTGCGGCCGCCGTCGGTCAGCGTCTCCAGGATCACGTTGAGGTTGGGGTCGCCGGTGCCGCTGCGGAAGATCGACCGCCCGCCCATGCCGTCCAGCGGCTTCAGCACCGCCTGGCCATGCTCCAGCACGAAGGCCTTGAGCGTGGCGGCGTCGCGGCTGACCAGCGTCGGCGGACAGCACTGCGGGAACAGCAGGGCGGCCAGCTTCTCGTTGAAGTCGCGCAGGCCCTGCGGGTCGTTGACCACCTGCGCGCCGGCGCGCTGGGCCACGCTGAGCACGTGGGTGTCGTACAGGAACTCCGCATCGAACGGCGGATCCTTGCGCATCAGCACGACCTGGCCGGGACCGAAGGTCAGTTCGGCGAACGCGTCCAGCTCGAACCAGCCGGCCTTGTCGTCGCGCACCCGCAGCGGCGCGGCCTGGGCGGTTGCGCAGCCATCGCGCAGGGTCAACCCGCCGGGGCGCACGTAGTGCAGCCGGTGCCTGCGGCGCTGCGCTTCCAGCAGCATCGCGAAGGTCGTGTCTTTGGCGATCTTGATGCTGGCGATGGGGTCCATCACCACGATGACATCGAACGGCATGGGGGCACCTGAGAGACTGAGCAGAAGATGGTAGCGGGTCGGCGGGGGCGCCGCGCATCGGGGGTCGGGCGCGGCTGCGCGGTGTCGCACGTTATCCGCCAAACTGTGACATAGTTTGTGCTGTTACGTGGTTCAACGCAGACCGGCAGCGGCGGCCTTGACAGTCGCAGCGGGTCTTGGGATACATGGCGTTTCGCAGCGAAGCCGGATCCGATGAAGCGTCGCGCGCTTGGGGGCAAGTGATGAGTGAAAACACGACTGCGGGTGGGGAACTCGCAGGCTTGCGGGTCATGGTGATCGACGATTCGAAAACGATCCGTCGTACTGCCGAAACGTTGCTGAAGCGCGAAGGGTGCGAAGTGGTGACGGCGACCGACGGCTTCGAGGCGCTGGCCAAGATCGCCGACCAGCAGCCGCAGATCATCTTCGTGGACATCATGATGCCGCGGCTGGACGGCTATCAGACCTGCGCGCTGATCAAGGGCAACCAGCTGTTCAAGGCCACGCCGGTGATCATGCTGTCCTCCAAGGACGGCCTGTTCGACAAGGCGCGCGGGCGCATCGTCGGGTCCGAGCAGTACCTCACCAAACCCTTTACACGCGAAGAGCTGCTGGGCGCGATCCGTACATACGTCAACGCCTGACCAGGGGGAAAGGCAGCATGGCCCGTATCTTGTTGATCGAGGACTCACCGACCGACCGGGCGGTGTTCACGCAATGGCTGGAAAAAGCCGGGCACCAGGTGCTGTCCACCGACAACGCGGAGGACGGGATCAAGCTGGTACGCGAGCAGGCGCCGAACCTGGTGCTGATGGACGTGGTGCTGCCGGGGATGAGCGGCTTCCAGGCCACCCGCGCGCTGTCGCGCGACGAGGCCACCCGGCACATCCCGGTGCTGATCATCAGCACCAAGAGCATGGAGACCGACAAGGTCTGGGGCATGCGCCAGGGCGCCACCGACTACATCGTCAAGCCGCCGCGGGAAGACGAGCTGATCGCCCGCATCAATCAACTGGTGGGCTGACATGCGCTCGCCCTTCGACATCCTCGAGGCCTACGAGCGGCGCAGCCTGGCGCACGCCGTGCAGATGCCCGAACGCGCCTTCGACGACGACGTCTGGCGCGGGGTCGGCTACCGCGTCGGCAAGCGCCACCTGGTCTCGGATTTCCGCGAAGTGGTGGAGATCGTGCGCATGCCGCCGGTCACCCCGGTGCCGGGCGCGCAGCCGTGGCTGCTGGGCGTGGGCAACCTGCGCGGCAACCTGTTCCCGGTGGTCGACCTGAAGCAGTTCCTGGAAGGCGAGCGCACTGCGCTGCAGGAAGGCCAGCGCGTGCTGATCATGCGCCAGAGCGGCGGCGACGTGGCCCTGACCATCGACGAGCTGTTCGGCCAGCGCAGTTTCACCGAGACGCAGGCGGTGGAGCCGGGCGATCTGGCCCAGGGCCGCTACGCGCACTTCATCGACCGCGCCTTCCGCGGCGACGCCCAGGACTGGGGCGTGTTCTCGCTGTCGCTGCTGTCGCGCACTCCCGAATTCCGGCAAGCCGCCGCCTGAGCGCGCGCGCTGCCTCCGCATCGAAGACCGAGGTCGCATCATGAGTACTGCTCCGGACGCCCGCAAGGCCAGCAAGCTCGGCAGCGTGGGCACGAGTTTCTGGCTGGGCCTGCTGGCGTTGTCGCTGGTCGTGTTCGGCGCCAACACCGGCGTGGCCACCTGGCAGGGCAACCGCCTGGCCGGCGCCAGCACCGGCGCGGCCGACCTGCAGGTGCTGTCGCAACAGCTGGCCAACCAGGCCCGCGACGCAGTGTCCGGCAACGCCGAGACCTTCAAGCAGTTCAAGCAGACCAAGGCGAAGGTGGAGAGCACCGTCGCCGAACTCAACGCACGCTACGCCAACGAAGCCGGCGTGTCCGCGCCGCTGCAGACCCTCAACGGCACCTGGGCGCCGCTGGCCAAGAACGCGCAGCAGGTGGTGGACAGCGAACCGGCGGTGCTGGCGCTGGCCGGCAACGCCGACCGCTTCGTCGGCGGCGTACCGCAGCTGCAGGCGCAGTTGAACGAGGTGGTGCGCGCGATGACGGTCGGCGGCGCGCCCGCCGCGCAGATCTACAACACCCTGCAGCAGGTGGTGGTGGCCGGTACCATGGCCCGCCGCGTCACCGAAATGCGCGCCGGCGGCCGCGGCGCGGCCAGCGCCGGCGACGCGCTGGCGCGCGACGCGGTGGTGTTCGGGCAGATGCTCGAGGGCCTGCGCAACGGCAACGAGGAACTGGGCATCGCCCCAGTGCGCAACGCTGCCGCGCTGGCTGCACTGGAGCAGTCGCAGGCGCAGTGGGCGGAGATGAAGAAGGACCTGGACGCGCTGCAAGCCAGCTCGCGCAGCCTGTTCGCCGCGCAGTCCGCCGCCGCGGCGCTGACCGCCGGCTCGGGCAAGATGCTGGAGGACAGCAAGAAGCTGTTCGACGCGTTCTCCGCGTTCGGCTCGACCCGCGACACCCGCCTGTTCCCGAACTTCTGGCTGGGCGTGATCTCCGGCCTGCTGGCGCTGCTGTCGATCGTCGGCTTCGTCTGGACCACGGTGCGTAGCCGCAGCCGCGAGCAGGAAATCCGCCTGCAGACGCAGGTGGAATACAACAGCCGCAACCAGCAGGCGATCATGCGCCTGCTCGACGAAATCAGCTCGCTCGGCGAAGGCGACCTGACCGTCAAGGCCTCGGTCACCGAGGACATGACCGGCGCCATCGCCGACGCGATCAACTACGCCGTCGACGAACTGCGCCACCTGGTGACCACCATCAACGACACCTCGGCCAAGGTCGCCGTGTCCACCGAGGAAACCCAGGCCACCGCGCGCCAGCTGGCCGAGGCGGCGGGGCACCAGGCCGAGCAGATCGGCTCGGCTTCCGTGCGCATCAACGAAATCGCCGCCAGCATCGAGCAGGTCTCGCGCAACTCCACCGAGTCGGCGGAAGTGGCGCAGCGCTCGGTGGTGATCGCGGCCGAAGGCGCCGGCGTGGTCCGCGAGACCATCCAGGGCATGGACCAGATCCGCGACCAGATCCAGGAGACCTCCAAGCGCATCAAGCGCCTGGGCGAGTCGACCCAGGAGATCGGCTCGATCGTGGAACTGATCAACGACATTTCCGAGCAGACCAACATCCTGGCGCTCAACGCCGCGGTGCAGGCCGCCTCGGCCGGCGAGGCCGGCCGCGGTTTCGCGCTGGTCGCCGACGAAGTGCAGCGCCTGGCCGAACGTACCTCCGGCGCCACCCGCCGCATCGAAGGCCTGGTGCAGACCATTCAGGCCGATACCAACGAAGCGGTCAGCTCGATGGAGCAGACCACCTCCGAAGTGGTGTCCGGCGCGCGCCTGGCCGAGGACGCCGGCACCGCGCTGACCGAGATCGAACGCGTGTCCAACGCGCTCAACACCCTCATCAAGAACATCTCCATCGCCGCGCACCAGCAGTCGGCGGCGGCGATCGACATCACCCAGACGATGGACGTGATCCGGCAGATCACCGGACAGACCTCGCAAGGCGCGGGACAGACCGCCGAATCGATCGGCCGCCTGGCGCAACTGGCGGCGGACCTGCGGCGCTCGGTCGCCGACTTCAAGCTGCCGGCGTAAGCGGGCCGGAACCGGGTGGAAGGAAGCGCACATGACGTACCGTGAACAACTCCCGCATCCCGTCGCCGCGCTCGCGCGGCACGGCGCGTGCCCGGCCGCGGAGACGCGGCGATGAGCGCGCTGCGCGATGCGATGAGCCATGCCGCGCTGGGCTGGGTCAAGCCGGAACTGGACGAGACCCTGCGCCAGGTCCGCGGCGAGATCGAGGCCTTCGTCGAGGAACCGGCCGACACCGGCCGCATGCGTTTCTGCGCCGGCTACCTGCACCAGGTGCAGGGCACCTTGCGCATGGTCGAGCTGTACGCGCCGGCGATGGTCGCCGAGGAACTGGAACTGCTGGCCACGGCGGTGCAGAACGGCCAGGCGGCCGACCGCGACGAGGCCTGCGCCACGCTGATGCGCGGCACCGTGCTGCTGCCGGACTACCTGGAACGCCTGCAGGACGGCCATCGCGACATTCCGATCGTGCTGCTGCCCTTGCTCAACGAGATCCGCGCCGCGCGCGGCGAAGCCGGCCTCAGCGAGGGCGCGCTGTTCGCGCTGGCGCCTGACGCGGCCGCCGCCACCGAGGCCGAACTGGACCATGCGCGCGGCAGCCTCGCCGGGCGCAACCGCGAACTGCTCGACACCGTCGGCACCGCGATCAAGGAAGAACTGCTGCGGGTCAAGGACGCGCTGGATCTGCATCTGCGCACCGGCGGCGACGTCGCCGCGCTGCAGACCCAGGTCGACGAGCTGGGCAGCGTCGCCGATACCCTGGGCGTGATGGGCCTGGGCGTGGCGCGCAGCGTGGTGGTGCAGCAGCGCGACGCGCTGCGCAGCATCGTCGATGGCGCCCGCGCGGCCGACGAAGGCCTGCTGCTGGATATCGCCGGTGCGCTGTTGTACGTGGACGCCTCGCTCGACGACCAGGTCGCCTATCTCGGCGCCGGCGGCGACGTGCACGACGACGCCAGCGCCGCCGAGGCGCGGCGCACGGTGGAAGTGCTGGCGCACGAGGCCATCGCCAATTTCGGCAGCGCCCGCGAGCACTTCGTCGCCTTCATCGAGACCAACTGGGACCATGCGCGCCTGGACGAGGTGCCGCGCCTGCTCGCTGAGGTCGCCGGTGCCCTGCGCATGCTGGAACTGCCGCAGCCGGCCGATTACCTGGAAGGCGTGCGCCGCTACGTCGGCACCGAGCTGATCGGCAAGCGCCGCGTGCCCAGCGGCCGCCAGCTCGACACCCTGGCCGACGCGATGGCCAGCCTCGAGTACTACCTGGAAGCGCTGCGCGAGCGCCGCCCCGGGCGCGAGGAGATCCTCGACATCACCCGCAGCAGCCTGGAAGCGCTCCGCTACTGGCCGCTGCCCGACACCGCGCCGGCCGCGCCGGGCGTGTTGCCGAGCGCGAGCGAGGCGGCCGAATCGATTGCGCCGCTGCCGCCGGTGGCCGCTGATCGCATCGACGCGTCGGCGCCCCCGTCCATCGCCGCGCCGGCCGTGCCGGCCTGGGATCTGGCGCCGGCCGAGGACACGCTCGAGACGACGCCGCGCACGCAGGACGCTGCGCCGTCCGCACCGCAGGCGCCGCAGTGGAGCCTGGCGACGGACGACGCCGACACCGCGGCCGAACACGCCTCCGCGCCCGCCGACGACGGCGCTGCGCGCGACGAGCACGAGCCCACAGCAACGTCGCAGGCGCTCAGCTTCGATCCGGTCGCGGCCGAACAGGACAGCTGGACCGGCACCGCCGAGCCGCTGCACATCAGCCTCGATTCCCTGGTGCTGGAACAGGACGCGTTGCGGCCGGAGACGCCTTCGGCGTTCACGCGGGAAAACGACGCGGCAGTCGCTTCCGCGCCGTCCGTCTCCGATGTCGCCGGTTTCGATCCGGTGGCCGCCGAGTACAACGACGAGGCGCAGGCCGATGGGCCGGCTGCGTTCGCCGAGCTTGGCCAGCACGATGATCCCAACCTGATCATCGTCGACACGCCGACTGCTGCAGAAGACGCCGACGCCTCCACGCCGCCGCTGGTCATCGAACTGGAAGACGCGCCGGCGTTCGCCGACGCGCCTGGCGGGTCCGCCGACGAGGTGCACACGCTCGACTGGCACGCCGCCCCGGACGCGCAGGACGAGCAGGCCGCGTCCGCGCTGTCGCCGGATGCAGCCGCGCTGGCCGACGCTGGCGCCCATATCGCCCACGGCGAACGCCTCGACGCGGCAGCGGAGGCCGAGCCAGCAGACGCCGGTGCCGACGCCGAAGACGCCGCCCACGCGATCCCGTCGGAGGCCGCGGAGGCCACCGACGCCGCACGCGAGACCGAGTCGCACGCGCCCATGGATGACTCGGCGCAGACCGATGCCGGCCTTGCCGCCATCGGCGAGGCCGCGCACACCGATGCCGTGGCCGATGCGCCATCGGCGCCGGAGCATGCCGCGCTGGAATCCGAGGAGCATGCGACGCCCGAGCCGGTACAGGCACACGCTGCACCGGTGTCGGACGCCGAAGCCGCGTTCCTGGCCGACCTGGAAGCTGCTGCCGCGCAGTTCGACGTGACCGCATCCGCCCACAGCGGCGAGCCTGCGGCCGCAGCACCCGCCAGCGCGGAGGCGAGTGCCGCGCCTGCCGCCGCTCCGCCTGCCGCCGAGACCGGCTTCATCGACGGCGATGGCGAGATCGACGAAGAGATCCGCGCGGTGTTCCTCGAGGAATTCGACGAGGAACTGGTCAATCTCGGTGCGCTGCTGCCGGCCTGGCGCGCCGCGCCTGCCCACACCGAAAGCCTGCGGCCGATCCGCCGCGTGTTCCACACCCTGAAGGGCAGCGGCCGCCTGGTCGGCGCGCGCGTGCTCGGCGAGTTCAGCTGGAAGATCGAGAGCATGCTCAACCGCGTGCTCGACGGCTCGCGCCCGGCCAGTCCGGCGGTGGTGGCCATGGTCGAGCAGGCCTACGCGGTGCTGCCGCAGCTCAATGCCGCGCTGCGCGGCAACGGCACGGTGCAGGCCGATCTGGACGCGATCCAGACGGTGGCCGAACGCATTGCCGCCGGCGAGGAGGCGTTCTATTTCGCCACCCCGCAGGCAGCCGTCGCGCCGCGCGCGGGGACGCCGGCCTCGGTGGACAGCGTGCTGCGCGAGATCCTCGAAGCCGAGGTCGCCACCCATCTGGAGACCGTGCACGCCTGGCTGCAGCACGCACCGCAGCCGGCGACCGAAGCGCTGCTGCGCGCGGTGCACACCATGAGCGGCGCGTTCGCGATGACCGACGTGCCGGAGATCACTGCGGTCACCGGCCCGGCCGAGAGCTACGTCAAGCGCGCCTTGGCGTCCGGCAGCGTTCCGAGCGCCGAAGGCGTGCGCGCGCTCGAGGAGTCGGCGCGTGCCGTTGCCGACACCATCGCGGAACTGCAGGCGCCGTCGCCGGTGATTCCGCCGTTCACCGAGCTGTCGCAGCGCCTGCGCGCGCTGGTGGAGACCCTGCCGGAAGTGCAGTGGCCGCCGATCGCGCACGACGAGGACGACGAAGACCTGTCCGCGTCGGCACCGGCCGAGGCCGGCCTGGATGAGCAGGCCGTGCAGGCGGTGGAACTCACCGCGGCCGACGATCTGTCGGCGTTCCTCGGCGATGCCGCGCATCTGCACGAAGCGCTGCCGGTGGATGACGTTGCCGGGCAGTCCGACGCGGTCGACGCCGACCAGCATCGCATCGATGTTCACGCGGACGCCGCGTCCGCGCCGTCCTCGGACGGGGCGGCGGCGTCCACGCCGGCAGACAGCGACGCCACCACCGACACGGATGTGGGCACGCTGGCGTCGGCGAGCGAGGACGAGCCGCTTGCTGTTGAGCCGGCGGCCGCACAGGACCATGCGCAGTCCCATGACGCAGCGGCGGGCGACGAGGCGGCCGCACCGCATGACGAACGCGATGCCGACGAACAGGCGGCCCTTGCGCAGGACGGCCAGCTCGACGAGTTGACGGTCGAGGCGCCGCTGAGCGCCGAGCAGGTGTCGGACCCGGTTCCAGAAGCGTTGGATCCGGCGGCGCAGGACGCGACGGTCGATGCGGTCATCGCCGATGCTGCGACCGATACCCCGATGGAAGCGCAGGAACTGCAGGCGCCGGAGCATGCTGGCGAGGCGCAGGGCTCCGAGGCTCACGCAATCGAAGCGCAGGACGGGGAAGCCCGGGATGCGTCCGTGCATGCGCCGGAGTCGCAGGTGTCGGATCATTCGGCGGCCGACCGCGACGCCGACGCCGACGCGACCGAAGCGCAGGCAACGGATCATTCGGCAGCGGACCACGCTGTCGAAGACCATGCGACCGACGCGCAGGCGAGCGACAGCCAGGACGCGTCCGCACACGGACAGGATGCGCAGGCATCGGAGCACGATGCGACGCACGTCGACGCCGATGCGCCCATTGACGACACCGCTGAAGCGCACGAGCAGCAGCTCAACGAGGACGCCCCTGCGATCGGCCTGCGCCAGCACCCGTTGGCGCCGTCGAGCGGCTGGCGCCACGATGGCGTGGCCTCGGCCAACGACGATACCGAGGCCGCCGCCGAGCACGGCGACGTGACCGTGGATGACGCTTCGCCTCCGCGCGCGGGGATGGACGAGGGCGGTGCGAATTCCCCCACCACCGACACGGTCGGCGAGCACGCCGACGCAGAACACGTCGAGCCGACCAGCGGTGCAGGCGAGAGCGTGCTGCAGGATGTCGCCGCCGAAGCGGACGATGCCGCGCACGCGTCGTCGTCCGATGCCGACGAGACGACGGACGCGCATCATGCGGGGCTCGACGCAGCGCCCGACGCGCCGCGAGGCGACGCCGCTCACGACGACACGACCGCGGCGACCGAGACTGGCGCGACGGCATCGGCCGACGCAGCGCACGAAGAAACCGATCAACACGCGTCGGCGGCAGTCGTGCCCGCACAGCCCGACGTCGACGCCGCGCAGGCCGCCGCCGATGCCGCGCGGACCGATCTGTCGGCCGTCGATCTGGGGCCGCTGGACTTCGCCGACCTCGATCGCGAGCTGGTCGATATCTTCGTCGACGAAGGCAAGGACCTGCTCGACCACTGCGATCGCCTGATCGCCGAGCTGCGTGCCGCGCCGCAGGACCGCGACGTGCTCGGCGGCCTGCAGCGCGACCTGCATACGCTGAAGGGCGGCGCGCGCATGGCCGGCATCAACGCCATCGGCGACCTCGGCCATGGCATCGAGTCCTTGCTGGAGGCGGTCGCCGCCCATCGCACCGAGCTCGACCGCCAGGACGTGCAGTTGCTGGAGCGCGGCTTCGATCGCCTGCACCAGTTGTTGACCCTGACCGGCAACCACCGCGCGGTGGCGATGCCGCAGGACCTGATCGGCGCGTTCGACGCGCGCACGCACGGGCAACGGCTCGCCGCCGCCAGCGATGCCGAGACTACCGTCGCGGCGCCGCTTGCGGCGGCCGACGGCGCGCTGGCTGCCGCGGCACTGGCCGCCGTGGCGGCGCCGTTGTCGGCACCGCTGCCGGTGGAGGGCACGCCCGACGAAGAGGCGACGATCGCGCGGCCCATGCAGGAACAGGTACGCGTGCGTGCCGACCTGCTCGATCGCCTGGTCAACCACGCTGGCGAAGTGGCGATCTACCGCTCGCGTCTGGAGCAGCAGTTGGGCGCGTTCCGCGGCGCGATGGCCGAACTGGACCGCACCAACGCGCGTCTGCGCGATCAGCTGCGGCGCTTGGATCTGGAAACCGAGGCGCAGATCGTCGCCCGCTACCAGCGCGAACAGGACCAGACCGAGCAGAGCTTCGATCCGCTGGAACTGGACCGCTTCTCCACGCTGCAACAGCTCAGCCGCGCGCTCAACGAGTCCGCGGCCGACCTGGGCGGCCTGCAGGGTGTGCTCGACGACCTGGCGCGGCAGTACGACGGTCTGCTGCAGCAGCAGTCGCGCGTCAGTTCGGAATTGCAGGACGGGCTTATGCGTGCGCGCATGGTGCCGTTCGACGGCCTGGTGCCGCGACTGCGGCGCGTGGTGCGCCAGGCCGCCAGCGAGACCGGCAAGCAGGTGCACCTGAGCCTGGAAGGCACCCACGGCGAACTCGACCGCAACGTGCTCGACCGCATGGTCGCGCCGCTGGAACACATGCTGCGCAACTCGGTCGCGCACGGCCTGGAGGCGCCGGAGCAACGGCGTGCCGCGGGCAAGGCGGAGGAGGGCAACATCGCCATCCGCTTGCGCCGCGAGGGATCGGAAATCGTGCTGGAAGTGGCCGACGACGGCGCCGGACTCGACCGCGAGGCGATCCGCCGCCGCGCCGAGCAGCGCGGGCTGATCGCCGCCGACGCGGTGCTGTCCGACGACGAACTGGATGCGCTGATCTTCGCGTCCGGGTTCAGCACCTACGACCAGGTCAGCCAGCTGGCCGGCCGCGGCGTGGGCATGGACGTGGTGCGCAACGAAGTGCGCCAGCTCGGCGGCTCGGTGGACATCCACTCGGTGCGCGGCCAGGGCGTCACCTTCACCCTGCGCCTGCCGCAGACCCTGGCGGTCACCCAGGCGGTGTTCGTGCAGATCGGCGAGACCACCTTCGCGGTGCCGGTGGCGTCGGTCAGCGGCATCGGCCGCATCGGCCGCGAGCGCTTCGAGGCCGGCACCGGCGGCTACCGCTACAGCGGCGAGGAATATGCGCTGCACGACCTCGGCTCACTGGTCGGGCAGGCACCGGCACGCGCCGAAGGCCAGGCGCAGGTGCCGTTGCTGCTGGTGCGCGCGGGCGACCTACGTGCGGCGGTGGCGATCGACCAGGTGCTCGGCAACCGCGAAATCGTGGTCAAGCCGGTCGGCCTGCAGATCGCCTCGGTGCCCGGCATCTACGGCGCCACCATCACCGGCGACGGCCGCGTGGTGGTGATCCTCGACATCGCCCCGTTGGTGCGCCGCTTCCTGGCGCAGCCGTTGCGACCGGTGGTGGAGGCCGCGCCGACCGAACAGCGCCGCGTGCCGCTGGTGATGGTGGTCGACGACTCGCTGACCATGCGCAAGGTCACCGGCCGCGTGCTGGAGCGGCACAACTTCGACGTGGTGTCCGCGCGCGACGGCGTCGAGGCGCTGGAGCGCCTGGAAGAGCGCGTGCCCGACCTGATGCTGCTGGACATCGAGATGCCGCGCATGGACGGCTACGAACTGGCGACGGCGATGCGTGCCGATCCGCGTTACGCCGCCGTGCCGATCGTGATGATCACCTCGCGCAGCGGCGAGAAGCACCGCCAGCGCGCCTTCGAACTGGGCGTGCAGCGCTATCTCGGCAAGCCTTACCAAGAGTTGGATCTGATGCGCAACGTCTACGACCTGCTGGGGATCGCCCGTGTTCGCGAATGACGGCGACGCCACCTCCACGCCGATCGCATTGCTGGCCCGTCCCGGCAAGGCGCGCGAGCGCCTGCGCGAAGCGCTGCACCTCGTCGGCGCGGCGATCGTGCTGGAGGACGACCCGGGCGCGATCGACGCGCAGACCCTGGCCGATGCCGCCCCCAGCGCGGTGCTGATCGCGCTGGAACCGGCGATCGAGGACGCGCTGGAGCGGCTGGATGCGGCGCTGGCGCTGCCCGGCGTCACCGTGATCTTCGACGAGGCCGAGCTGGCCGCGCGCCGCGAGGGTTGGGAAGCGCAGCGCTGGGCGCGGCATCTGGCGGCCAAGCTGCAAGGCCATCAGGACGTGCTGCCGCCCGGCCGCGAGACCGAGACCGGCCTGCAGCCGGAGCCGGGCCTGCCGGCGACGCCGGCGCAGCTGCACGAAGACGCGCCGATCGGCCTGCATGTCGACGAAGCTGCCGGCTTTGCTGAGGCCGCGCCGGAAGACGGCATGTATGCCTGGCAGCCGCCGGCGGACGTCGCGCCCGGTTTCGAGGAGCTGCAGTTCGCGCGCGCCGAGGCCGCTGCCAGCGAAGCGTCTGCCGCGCCGGCTGCACCGCAGGCCGAGGCCACACCGGCTGCGCCCACAACCGCACCCGCGGCGCTGCCGGCCAGTGCCTGGTCGCTGGTCGACGACGATGCGCCCCTGCTTGCCGCTGCGCCGCGCGCGTCGCAACCCATCCCGCAGTTCGCCACCGAAGGTCTGTCGCTGGTCGCGCTGGAGTCCGAAGAACCCGCGGCCACGAGCGGCGCCGGTGCAGGCGCCGCCGCGCGCGGTGCGGTGCTGGTGATGGCCGGCATCGGCGGCCCCGACGCGATCCGCCGCCTGCTCGCCGCACTGCCGGAGAACTTCCCGCTGCCGCTGCTGGTGCAGTTGCGCCTGGACGGCGGCCGCTACGGCAACCTGGTCAAGCAGATCGCCCGCGTGTCCGCGCTGCCGGTGCTGCTGGCCGAGGCCGGCGAGCCGGTCGTTCCCGGCAACGTCTACATCCTGCCCGACGACGTCGGCGTGCACGGCACGGCCGGCCTGCGCTTCGTCGCCCAGGACGCCGGGGCCTCCGTGGTCGCCGGCCTGCCGGCCGCGCACAGCGCGGTGCTGCTGCTCAGCGGCAGCGACCCGCAACAGGTGGAGGCCGTGCTGGCGCTGGCCGCGCAGGGCGCCTGGGTGGCCGGGCAATCCGGCGACGGCTGCTACGACCCCGCCGCCGGCGCTCACCTGATCCTGCAGGGCCATCCTGGCGGTGATCCGGCGCAACTGGCCCAGGCCTTGACCGCGCGGTGGAGCGGCTGAGCGAGGCGGCACACGCCATTCACCGCCGCGCCCGCACCGCGCGTTTTTTCCGCTTTCAGGACGAAGTCACTCCATGAGCAGCTACGCCAGCAACGACGAAATCCGCGGTGTCCTCATCCTGGCCGGCAGCGAGCGCGTGCTGCTGCCCAACGCCACCATTGCCGAAGTGATGTCGCGCGTGCCGGTCGAACCGCTGCCCGACGCCCCGCACTGGCTGCTCGGCCAGATCGCCTGGTACGGCTGGAAAGTGCCGCTGGTCTCCTTCGCCCGCCTGACCGGCCTGGGCGCCGAGATCGTGGCCGCCAACAACAAGATCGTCGTGCTCAAGGCCCTGGGCGGCAACCCCGACCTGCCGTACGTGGCACTGCTCACCCAATCCTTCCCGCAACTGATCTCCGTCCCCCGCGACGGCCTGCTCGCCGACGCCTCCGAAGAAACCCTCCCGCCCGGCGTGCACATGCGCGTGCTGCTGGGCGAGCAGAGCGCGTTGCTGCCGGATCTGGAGGCGATTGAGGGGATGGTGGCGGAGCGGTTTGCTGTTGCGGGTGTGTAAGAAGATTTCGCTTTGCCTCGAAATGCAGTTAAGTTTTGAAAGAAACAAAACTTGAATGATTAAATTTGGCGAAGTTAACATTTATTTATTTTATGCCAGGGTGCTTCATGTCGAGCTTTTTGGTTTTTCTTGAGCGATTTCGTTGTCTCGAGCGCAAGAGCAGCTGGATGGTGAAATTTGCTTTTTCCCTCTTAGTTGTATTTGCATTCAGCGGCATCGCAAAGGCTGATGGCCCTGATGCAAGCTGCGCCAGCAGAACGGATGACTGTTCATATGCTCGAGCGAGTGCGGTTACGGACGGTTGGGTGAAATATTATAGTGACCCGGACCGCTACCCGCCTAGCATCCAGCCTTATGTTGTTGAAATTCCTGCGCCTCCCGGCGATGAATTCGCTTCGCAATGTGTTCGATGGAAAAATTATGGCGATAGTTGTTGGTGGATTTCTTATTACAGGGCTCGGACATTTCCTCCGTATCCTGGGGATGTCTGCAATAGTCCTGTGACAAAATGCACTCGTGCAATGGCTATGGCTTTTGCTGAAAGGGCGGTCGACTATCACCAGCAAAGAATGCCACAGGTGGGTGCATATTTTAAGGAATACAAGGAGAATGGTAAGGTTGTAGGGTATTGCTCCCAATGGAGCAATCCAGATGGATGCTTCTATCTAGCTTATTTTTCTATAGGCAATCCAGATTATGATCCATCATTAAATCAGGGTCCGCCATCATGTCAGTCGCCAGCGTTGAGTTGCGGTAATCCAATCAATGTGGGTACAGGAAATAAATATCAGGTAGAGACTGATTGGTTCGGAGGCAATCAGCCAGAGTTCGTGCGTTACTACAACAGTGACCGAGCTGGTTCGGCAAATAGCGACCTGGGCGCTTTTTGGACGCATACTTATAGCCGGAGCATTGAAAATTTCAATGAAGATGGTCTGTCCAAGGCTAGGGTTTACCGGCCTGACGGTAAGATTGAAGAATTTTCTCTTTCTGCGGAGAAGTGGCTGCCTGTTTCGGGTGTTTTGAGCACGCTCGTTTCTAGTGTCGATACATCAGGGAGTATAACTGGTTGGACATATACGGCGTCCGTGAATGCTGATGTCGAGAAATACGACGAATTTGGTAGATTGATCGAGATTTCCAAGAAAAATGGCCGTCATTTGGCGGTTGATTACGCATTTCCAGGTGGCGATCAGCTTGGAAAGAGAATATTGCAAGTTAGGTCTGACAATGGAAGGCAGCTTTCGTTTCAGTACGATACGCGTGGGATGATTCTGAGCATCAGCGACGCATCTGGGGAATCTGCCCTTTACTCTTATGATAGTTCAAATTTTCTTGCGTCCGTTGCCAGATCTGAAGGCGTGATTGGCTACGAATACAATAATCCTGACTATACCGGCGGGGTCGATCTTCCAGGTGCATTGACTGGCATCTTTGACGCGTCTGGAGCCAGGTTTGCAACTTATTCCTACGATGGGGCGGGTAGGGCTGTTTCTACTCAGCACGCCGCTGGCACTGATAAATTCTCTGTTCAATATGGCAGTGATGGGGTTGTGTCGGTACAAACAGTGCTGGGTGCCTCGGAGAAAAGAATTGTTACCTCTCTAAATGGCGTGAAGAAAGTAACGTCTTTGACTGTGGATTGCACGGGCTGCCCACAGCGTAATGAGACATATACATACGATGATCTCGGAAATCTTGACAGGGTCTCGCGTCTTGGTGGCAATTTTGTCGATTATGATTACGACTCGCGCGGAGTGTTGACTAAGAGGGCTGAAGGGGCGGCGACCACTGGCGAAGAATTGCGAACCTCGATCTACCAGATCGATGCCAATCTTGGTTTGCCGTTCACCTATCAACTCATGGAGCGCGGAAAGCTTCTTCTGACAAAAAATTGGACTTACAACGCGCGCGGTCAAGTGATCTCGGCGTCGGGCACCGATCCGACCACTGGTGCTACACGAACCTCTACTTCAAGTTATTGCGAACAGGCTGATATCGACGCGGGCGATTGCCCGTTGTTGGGGCTAGTGACCTCGGTCGATGGCGCGCGCGCCGACGTCAACGACATCACCCGTTTCACTTATTACCCCACCGACGACAGCACCTGCGCCACCTCCCCGACCACCTGCCCGCACCGCAAGGGCGACCTGTGGAAGGTGACCAACGCGCTGGGTCAGGTCACCGAATACTTGGCCTACGACGGCGCCGGCCGCATGCTGTCGGCGAAGGACGCCAATGGCGTGATCACCGACTATTCGTATCACCCACGCGGCTGGCTGACCGCCAGCAAGGTGCGCGGAGCCGACGACAGCAGCGAGAGCGACGACCGCATCACCGCGATCGACTACTGGCCGACCGGGCTGGTCAAGCAGGTGACCCAGCCCGATGGCGCGTTCACCCGCTTCACCTACGACGCGGCGCATCGGCTGACCGATATCGCCGACAGCGCCGGCAACACCATCCACTACACCCTGGACAATGCCGGCAACCGGCTCAAGGAAGACACCAAGGACGCATCGGGCGCGCTCAAGCGCACGCTTTCGCGCGTGTACAACCAGCTCGGCCAACTGGCGACGCAGGCCACCGCCCAAGGCGATCCGACCGACTTCGGCTACGACGGCAACGGCAACACCAAGACCATCACCGACGCGCTCGGGCATGCCACCCAGAACGACTACGACCCGCTCAACCGCCTGGCGCGCACGCTGCAGGACGTGGGCGGCATCGCCGCAGAAACCAAGTTCGGCTACGACGCCCTGGACAACCTGATCAAGGTCACCGACCCCAAGGGCCTGGACACCACCTACGCCTACAACGGCCTGGGCGACCTGACCAAGCTCACCAGCCCGGACACCGGCAGCACCACGTACACCTACGACAGCGCCGGCAACCGCGCGACGCAGACCGATGCGCGCAACATCAAGACCAGCTACGGCTATGACGCGCTGAACCGCCTGACCCAGGTCACCTATCCGACCACCAGCCTCAACGTCAGCTATACCTACGACGTCAGTCAGACGACCTGCGCCAGCGGCGAGACCTACGCCGTGGGCCGCCTGACCCGGATGCAGGACGGCAGCGGCAGCACCGACTACTGCTACGATCGCTTCGGCGAGTTGGTGCGCAAGGTGCAGACCACCAACGGCAAGGTGTTCGTGGTGCGCTACGCTTACACCAAGGCCGGGCAGCTGAGCCGCCTGACCTACCCGGATGGGGCGGTGGTGGACTACGTGCGCAACACCCAGGGCCAGACCACCGAGGTCGGCGTGACCCCGCCTGGCGGCACCCGTCAGGTGTTGCTGAATCAAGCCACCTACTATCCGTTCGGCCCGGTGGCCGGGTGGACCTACGGCAACGGCCGTCCGATGCAGCGCGTGTTGGACCAGGACTACCGCCCGCTGGCGGTCAACGACACCCGCAGCGATGGGTTGGCGGTGGGCTTTGCCTTCGATCCGGTCGGCAACCTCAGCGCGCTGACCGCACCGGGCAACACCGCGCCGGTCATCAAGCTGGACTACGACCCGCTGGGCCGGCTGACTGCGTTCAAGGACGGCCCAACCGATACGGTGATCGATGGCTATACCTACGACGCCACCGGCAACCGCCTCAGCGCCAAGGTCAATACCACTACGCAGACCTACAGCTATCCGACCACCAGTCACCGCCTGAGCAGCGTGGCCGGCACCGCACGCAACTACGACGCGGCCGGCAACACCACCGCGATCGGCGGCACGGCCGTGCAGTACGTGTATGGCGCCAACGGCCGACTGACGCAGGTCAAGCGCAGCGGCACCACCGTGGCGAACTACGCCTACAACGGCCGTGGTGAGCAGGTGCGGCGGGTGGGTAAGAGCAACGTCTACACGCTGTACGACGAGAGCGGCCATTGGCTGGGCGACTACGACGCCAACGGTGCGGTCGTACAGCAGGCGATCTGGCTGGACGACCTGCCGGTGGGCCTGCTGGCCAAGACTACTCTGCGCTATGTGCAGCCCGACCACCTGGGCACGCCGCGCGCGGTGATCGACCCGGCCCGCGACGTGGCGATCTGGCGCTGGGACCTGAAGGGCGAAGCCTTCGGCACCACCGCGCCGGACCAGGATCCGGATAAGGACGGCACCGCCTTCGTGTTCGATATGCGGTTCCCGGGGCAGCGTTATGATGCGCTGAGCGGGCTCAACCAGAACTACTTCCGCGACTATGAGCCGGGCACTGGACGTTATGTGCAGAGCGATCCGATTGGATTGGCGGGTGGGCGGAACATTTACGGCTATGTCAACGGAAACTCATTCCGCGCAATTGACCCCTATGGCCTGTTTGGTATGGATGACGTGTGGGGAGGAGTTTATTGGGCGACGGGTGGTTGGGATCCATCGCAAGGAACAGTCGATGCAGTAACTGGCTTTGGTGACGGGATATCGTTATTCGGATTTAGTCCTAGTCGGGCAATTCGTGATGGTTGGGGAGTTGATGGTGGGATAAATAAATGTTCGGCTGAGTATCGGGCGGCCCAAACTGCTGGAGGCTGGTATGCCGCGATGCTGCCTGTGGCAGGTCGTCTTGGTTATATTTCCAGGGTGGCTGCTATTCCGCGCAGTGTCTCGACAGTCGAAGCTGCATATGCAGCTCGAGTGGCTGTTAAGAGTGAATATAGGTCTATATTTCGCGGGGTTATTAATGCCTTCGATAGAGATCCAGGTATTGCTGAAATTCTAGCAAAGGCCGCAGCAAAGGGGGATGCCTATGCAATTGCTAGGGCGGGCATTACTAACGCGAACTGGAACGCGGGCATACTTGGCGCTGCAGCCGCAAATATTGGTCGCAAGATGTTCGATGAAGATGACGACTGTACTTGCTCGAAATGAAGAGTAATGATTCAGATGCCATGGTGCTACTTCGTAACTTTACGGCCTCTACGCCTTTCAGTCCTCGTTTTTATTGCGTCGATGAGGGTGTCGGGACATGGAAGGGTGAGTTCGTGCTTAAGCCAAAGACTTGCGTGTCGGGTTATGGCTCTACTTTAATTACTTCTTCTTCGGATGGGCGCTGGATCAAGAAACTATTTGCTGTTTATTTGCGCAGTGGCGAATGGATGATTTATGTCGGAGGGGAGGTGTTGCCATTGGTGGAGGTTTCCGTAAAGAGGACGATAGGAAATCATGGTCAGGCATCTTTGCTGCTGCAGTCTTCAACTTTAGATGAAAAAATTTCCTACTGGCGGCCCTGGCTGCGGCTATGGTTTGAAGATGGATGGGCTCTTGATGACATTGATATCGCATATCTAATCAGTCAGTGTGCCAATGATCGCCAGGTTCTCCCGAGATTGGAGTATGCGTTAGCCGTGGCGAATGCCGAATTTGGTTTCAAAAGTGGAGGGTAAAGCATTTGATTGAGGCTTGGTGCGGTTTGCTGTTAATGGGTGAAAGGTCGCCCTTGCGTAACCAGCGGGTTGTTCAATAGCGCAATGATTCGAACTGAACTTCGAGACAACTTCAAAAGTGAGGATGTACTGATTGTCATGGGGTCTGCGCTGGAGATGCGGGCATTTAGCGCGGGCCTGCGTGCCTGTATCGCGTATTCAGATCAGGTGCCTGTGTCCTCGATAATACGGGGATACGAGGGTGTCGAAATCATGTTGCAGCGACACAACTCACCGCATTCCTCAACAGCGAGCGATTTGCCCGCCGGCGTCCTGTGGCGCATCGGCGAGGATGCAGCCCGTCGTCTAGCAGACCTCATCGACCAACTCTCCCGGCATCCACGGTCAGCGCACCTCTATCTTGATTTTGAGGGCTATGCGCGGACCATCATCATTTCGATAGATGAGTATTGATGATCGGGCTTTCCATTGAGCAATGGAAAATTTGTGGTTATGAGTGCGGGTATAGTAAATGAATGGCTCAGGTAATTTGGAGGTTGCGCTTTCTACTTTTAGGCAACTGGCAATGTTCGAGGATTGCGAGGTAAGCGGGCCTGAGAGCCCCGGGATGGATGGCGATACACCATTGCATATTGCGGCAATGGATGGTGATCTTTAAGATAGTCGAGATTTTTATCCCGTTTGTAAAAGACATCGATATCAAAGGTGGTATTGGTTCTTCACCTCTTCACTATGCTGTCAGATGGGGCCATCCTGAGGTTGCGAAGCTTCTTTTGAGGCATGGCGCAGATATCAACTTGCAGGACGACTATGGGGACACGCCCTTGAGCCTGATGAAAGGCCACGCGTGCTTCCACGCGATCCTGCAGGAGCGAGCGAGCCAAGCTGCTCCGTGAAACCAAGCAGCCGTTTGATCTCCTCGCACTCTGCCGCATGATGTAAGGCTAAGCGCACGCCCTCCCGCGCGCCCTCCCAACGCCGGAGCCTCCCCATGCCGCAACGCCGCCACTTCCTGAAAACTGCCGCCTTCGGCGCCCTGGCCGCCGGGTTGGGCGGTGTGCTGCCGGGCGCACGCGCCGCCGTGGCCAAGGCGCAAGCCAAGACCGGCGTCGGCCCCTTGCCACAGGGTGCAGCACGGGTGATCTCCACCTGGGACTTCGGCGTCGCCGCCAACCAGGTGGCATGGCAGGTGCTGTCGCGCGGCGGGGCGGCGCTGGATGCGGTGGAGGCTGGGGTGCGGGTGCCGGAGGCGGATCCGGGCAATCACACGGTGGGGCTGGGCGGCTATCCGGACCGCGATGGGCGGGTCACGCTGGATGCCTGCATCATGGATCACACCGGTGGCTGCGGGTCGGTCGCGGCGCTGGAGGACATCGTGCATGCGATCTCGGTGGCGCGGCGGGTGATGGAGAAGACGCCGCATGTGATGCTGGTCGGCGATGGCGCGCTGCAGTTCGCGCTGTCGCAGGGCTTCGAGCGCACCAAGCTGCTCACGCCCGCGTCGGAACAGGCGTGGAAGGAGTGGCTGAAGACGTCGCACTACGCGCCCGAGGCCAATATCGAGAACCGTGCCTATCGCCGCGGCACGCTGCCCGGCGGCAAGGACAATCACGACACGATCGGCATGCTGGCGCTGGATGCGCACGGCAATCTGTCCGGTGCCTGCACCACCAGCGGCATGGCCTGGAAGATGCACGGCCGGGTCGGCGACAGCCCTATCATCGGTGCCGGGCTGTACGTGGACAATGAAGTGGGCGGGGCGACCTCCACCGGCGTCGGTGAGGAGGTGATCCGCAACGTCGGCAGTTTCGCGGTGGTGGAGATGATGCGGCAGGGCAAGAGCCCGGCCGAGGCCTGCCGCGAGGTGGTGATGCGCATCGTGCGGCGCAAGCCGGAACTCACCCGCGATCTGCAGGTGGGGTTCCTGGCGATGAACAAGCGCGGCGAGGTCGGTGCGTTCGCGATCCAGCCCGGTTTCAGTTATGCGGTCTGCGATGCGAAGCGGCAGGATCTGCTGCTGCCCGGGCAGAGCCATTTCGCGGCGCCGGCGGCATGAGCGCGATAGTGCCGATGGGCCTGGAAGTGGCCGCCGATGCGATCGGCTCGGCGCTGGCCGCGCAGGATGGCGGGGCGATGCGGGTGGAGTTGTGCGGCGGCCTGGATGGCGGCGGGCTGACGCCGTCGTTCGGCACGCTGACGGCGGTGCGCGATCGGTTGCGCATCCCGCTGTATGTGCTGATTCGTCCGCGGGTCGGCGATTTCGTGTTCGACGCGGCGGAAGTGGAGGCGATGCGCCGCGACGTGGAGCAGTGCGTGCGCCTGGGCTGCGACGGCGTGGTGCTCGGCGCGCTGACCACGGACGGCGAGGTGGACACGGCGACGATGCGCGAGCTGATCGCCGCGGCCGGGCCGCTCGGCGTCACCTTCCATCGCGCCTTCGATGTCAGTGCCGATCCGCGGCGTGCGCTGGAGGATGTGATCGCGCTGGGCTGCGAGCGGGTGCTGACCTCCGGTGCGCGCGAGACCGCGGAAGAGGGTGCCGACCTGATCGCCGAGTTGGTGCAGCAGGCCGGCACGCGCTTGAGCGTGATGCCGGGATCTGGCGTCACCGAAGCCAACCTGGCGCAGTTGCGTGCGCGCACCGGTGCGCGCGAGTTCCATGGCTCGGCGCGTGGGCCGCTGGCGTCGCGGGCGACGTCGCCGCATCCGCATGTGCGCAGCCTCGGCGGCGACCGCATGCAGACCGATGTGGCGCGGGTGCGGCGGATGGTGGCGTTGTTGGAGGAGCCGGGACCGGGGACCCGGGACCCGGGACCCGGAACGCCGTATCCCGCAGCCTGATCTGTCTCTGCTACGGCAGCGCTTTGCTCTTGCTTTCCCGGGTCCCCGGTCCCGGGCCCCGGGTCCCGAGCAAGATTCACCTGCCGCCGGCAGGCGCCGTTGACCCAACTCCCAGCCGCTTCGGATCCAGCACCACATGCTTGATGCGCGTGCGCTTCCAGGTGTAGCTGATGTGCACTTGGCCGTCGCGGGTCTGGATCACCGCGGGGTAGGAGAACTCGTCCTTGGGGCTGTCTTCCAGGGTCAGCACGCGGGTCCAGTGCAGGCCGTCGTCGGACAGAGCGACGGCGAGCACGCCGCGGCCGTCCCACCAGTCCTTGCCGGCCTCGGTCGGGTTGTAGACCAATAGCGAACGGCCGTCGGCCAGCACCACGGCGTCGGTGCCGGAATTGGGATTGGCCAGGTCGAGCAGGGTCATCGGTTCCCAGGTGCGGCCGTTGTCGCGCGACCAGGTGCTGAACACGTGGTTCTGCTGGCTGCGGCCCACCGCCTGCAGGCGGCCGTCCTGGTGCAGCAGCACGCTGGGCTGGATCGCGCCGATCCTGGCCGGGTCGTTCATCGCCGGACCGCGGGTCCAGTGCGCGCCGTTGTCGTCGGACCATTCCATGTGCGCGACCCAGCCGGCGTCTTCGCTGCTGCTGGGGCTGAGGATGCGCCCGCTGGGCAGTTGCACCGGCTTGTTCTTGATCGGGCCGAGGATGCCGGCGGGCAGGCGCTCGGGCGTGGACCAGTGGTGGCCGCCGTCGCTGGACGTGGTCTGCATGCCCCACCAGCGTTTCGGGTCCGGACCCACTTTGTAGAACAGCCGCAGCGGCCCTTGCGCGGGCTGGAACAGCACCGGATTCCAGGTCGGCAGCGGTGCGCCCTGCGCCTGCGCGCCGTCGGCGACGCGCTGCGCCGGTTGCCAGCCGTGCGCGTCGCGGCGCGCCACCCAGATGGCGACGTCATCGGCGCCTTCGTGGCGCCCGCCGAACCAGGCCGCGAGCAGGCCGTCGCGGGTTTCCACCAGGGTCGAGGCGTGGCACTGCGCGGTCGGCGCCTGTACGTTGACGAATTCGCTGTAGACGATGGGCGAGGGCGGCACCGGCGGCGGGGCGACGGCGGCCGGGCCGGCGATGGCGCGCACCGCGAACAGCGACAGCAACGGAAACAGCGAAGGCGACATCATGTGGTACGGTCCTGGCCCGCAAATGAGGATACCTATTTATCATCAATTAAATACCATATGCTGACACCACCGGTAGCGCCGCCTGCCTGCCCGACCGACGATTGCGCGGAATCGCAATGCCGGACCGTCCGCTCTCTCCGCTCCGCCGGCTGGCCGCATTCGGCCTGACCGTGTGCTGGCCACGCCGCCGCTGCTCGCCGAGAACTTCGCCGGCGCCGCGCTGTTCGAGTACGGCGACGTGCGCTGGGTCGGCAACGCGGCCGGTGTGATCGAGGGCGAGAACTGGAACACCATCGATCGCCACGGCGACCTGCGCTGGCGCCCGGTCGAGGTGGATACGCCGCTGCACAAGCTGCAGTGGTTCTGGCACCCGAACAGCGACCAGACGCTGAAGAGCGTCGGCGAGCTGGTGCAGATCTGGGAAGACAGCGTCGGCCGCGCTGGCCAGTTGGTGCTGGGCATCGCCCCGGACAAGCGCGGCCCGCTGCCCGTGGCCGACGTCAAGCGGCTGGAGGAAATGGGCCAGGCGCTGCAGGCGCGCTACGGCGCCGATCGCAACCTGGTGCGCGGCCGGCTCAAGAGCGACGACAGTATCGCCGCGGCGGTGGACGGCGACCGCGACACCTTCTGGAACGCGCCGGACGGCTCGCACCACGCCACCCTGGAACTGCATTCAAGCAGCCGGTGACCTTCGACACCGCGCTCTCGATGGAATGGCTCAACGACGGCCAACTGGTGCAGAAGTACGCGGTGGAAGTGTTCCGCGACGGCGCCTGGTTCAAGGTGGCGCAGGCGATCGGCCACATGAAGATCGACCACTTCCCCGCGGTCACCGCCTCGCGCGTGCGCCTGAACATCCTGTCCAGCGTCGACGCCGCGCATATCCGCGAGTTCCAGTTGTTCAACGTGGGTGCTGCCGCTGCGCGCTGATCCCTGCCTGCGGCCTGCAACCGAAGCCGTGCCCGGCGATGCCGGGTGCGGTTTTTTTCATTGGCGCGATGCGCTGCCTTTGCGGCGAGAGCGTCGTCGTGCAGGACAGTGGTCCCGGACGCGGCGGCGACTCACCTCCCCTCTCCCCCCGGGAGAGGGGTTGGGGGTGAGGGTACGGCAGCACCTGGTCCTGAAGCACGAGCGCAGCCGCGCCGATCTGCAGGCATGCACCGCGTGCGCATGCCGCGTTTTGTAGTTCGTCGCCAGTTACGACCATTGGCTGCAGCTTGCGCTGGCAGAAGAACAACAGGTCCGAATGCAGCAGCGCCTGCGTGGAGCCGGGTGCGGCGCAGGGGCCACGTCGCGCTCGCCTGATCAGGAAGCCACCGAGTGGCGCGCGTCTTTCCGACGATCGCCTGCACTGCACAACTTCGTTCGATGGTGTGACATCGCATGCTATCGCCGGCGCAGCTGCAGCGCGGCGGCCTTCGAAGCGGCCTCGGCGAGAAGAGGACACACCTGCTGGATCGCGCACGCAGCGGCATGCGGCGCCATCCGCATTCACGGCACCGCCGCCGCCACGTTTACACGGTCGTCGCCCCCCATCCGAGCTTTGCGCCGTCTCGCTGACGCGGCGTGGCCAGGTGGCCGGGGTGTTCCGTCATCGTGGAGCAAGGCCATGCCCGACAGCGCAGAGGCATCCAGATTCCGCTCGGTGCGGTTCGAACGGCGCAGGCGGCTGCGACGGTGGGCGCGCCTGCGTCAGGCCTCTGCGTCACTCTGGCGTGCCTCGCGGTGGCCCTGGCGCCATCGTGGGATGCCCGCAGCGCGCCGCCAGCACGGGTGCCGCTACCTCCGGCAGCGGATGCCACGGCGGACATCCAGCAGGCGCCGCACGCGCTGCGCGACAACACGGTGCCGGATGCGCAGGTCGCGCTGCTGCGCTGAGCCGATTGCAAGACACGAACCGGGCCCGCTGTCTGTGCAGCGGGCCCGTTTTTTTGCGCGACTGGCGCACACAACCGCCGCACAACCGCTTTTGCCGTATGCGTGCGTAGACAAAGCACAGGCGCACGCCATCTGCCGCGCGGTTGTGCGTGCCTCGTCGCCGCCGTTGTCACCCAGGGAACAGCTATTGCCGCCGACCCCCACAGAGACTCGCCGCACAAGGGGATTTCGGAGCATGCGATGGAGATGGCAATGGAAAAGGCAGGCGTGACCGCCGCGCGATTCGCCGAGGCCGACGAGATGTTCACCCGCGCCTGGCGCGCCACCTTGCCGGATCTGCGGCGGCGCGCGCTACGTCTGGCCAACGGGCGCGCGGACGCGGCCGAGGACCTGCTCTCGGATACCGCGGTGAAGGCGCTGCTGTTCATGCGCCGCTCGCCGGAGGCGATGACCGATCCGCAGGGATTCCTGTTCGTGGTGCTGCGCCACGTGTTCCTGGACCTGGTGCGGCGCCGCCGCGGCGGCGGCGAGCCGCTGGACCGCCCCTCCGAGGCTAAGGAAGTGGACGCCGTGGCCGATCAAGCAATGACCGCCCTGCAACGCGCCGAACTGGAGGAGCAGATGGAGCGCGTGGTGACGGCGGTGGCGGCGCTGAGTCGGGAGCAGCGCCGGCTGTTCGCCTATCGCTTCGTCGAGGAGTTGCCGTATCCGGCCATCGCCAACCTGTTGCACATCAACCAGCCGCTGGCGCGCAAGCGTGTGGAACTGCTGCGCAAGCGGCTGCGGCTGGCGCTGGTGGCCGAATGAGCCGGCCGGCTGCCGCGGTTTCACAAGCCGCCCACGGCGGCGTTTTCCCTCCACGCCGGGCCGCACAGGGCCGCGGCATCGCGGGCGCCGCGGCGGGGCGCGGCACAGGCCACCCCCGTCGCGGCGCCTCCCCGGCAGGCGACATACCAAGGAACCAGGCTCATGGCAGACAACACGCTCGTCAATTCGCAGATCACCGACGCGGTCACCCAGACCAACGTCAAGGTGGTGGCCGAGGCGCCCGCCCAGGCGATCGCTTCGCTGTACCAGGTTTCCAGCCACTCCACCGGGCTGGCGCTGCAGAACGCGGTGCACAGCCAGCAGGCGCTGAACCAGGTCTCCAACGCCGTGGTGTCCAAGGCGGTGGCCCTGATCATGGCGATCGGCGAGAAGTGATGCAGTGCCGTGGCCCGCGCCGCGGCGGCTGACGCGGGCACCGATCCATCCATCAGGAGAGTGGCATGTGGCCTTTCGCAAGCAAGAAGACCCCAGGATCCCCGACGGCCGCCGCGACGCCGGCCGGCACGGCATCGGCGCCTGCATCCTCCGCGGCTGCGGCGCAGACGCCGGACGTGCCCGCGACGGCACCGTCGACCGCGCCGGTGACCACGGATGCATCGCCATCGGCAGCGGCCGGTGACGCCATGGCTGCGGCACCGGCTGCGGCGAGTTCCGCGTCGGCAACGGCGCCGGCGCGCAGCGAGGCCGGCGAGGGCGACAGCGCGCCCGCCGCTTCCGCAGACGCAGCGGCGCCCAGCGCCGCCGCTTCCGCCGCGTCCGCCGCCGACGCCGCGCCAGCGACAGGTGGCGATGGCGCAGGCGCCTCGCCGCCGTCCGCACCGCCCGCCGCGCCGGTGTCGCCGCCACCGCCACCGCCACCGCCACCGCCGTCCATGCTGAAGACGCTCAACACGCACATGCTCGCGCAGGCCTCGGCGGCGCGGCCGGCCAGCGACGCGCTCAACAGCAAGATCGTGCAGGCGGTGCAGCTCAGCAATGCCGAGACCATGGCCTATGCGCCGTCGCAGATCGTGGTCGGTTCGAACATGCTGATCAGCCAGGCCTCGGGCCTGATCGCGCAATCGGCGGCGGTGTACTTCGACGGCGTCAGCAAGATGGCGCTGGCCAGCCAGGGCGTGCTGCTCAAGCAGATGACCGAGAACCTGGCCGAGAACAAGCTGGAGCAAGCCGCCGAGGATGCGCTGGGCGTGCTGGCCACCGACGTGCTGGTCGGTGCCGCCGCGGCGGTCGCGGCCGCCGCCGGCGCGCTGGAGGCCGAATCGGCCGGCTTCGCCATCGACAAGATCGACCAGAGCATCGCCAAGTACGCGGACCTGATGCGCGGCCGCAAGTCCGCGTCCACGTAAGCCGTTCGCACCACCGGTTTCACCACACGCACAGGGGAGCACCATGCAAGACAACCAAGCATCCGATTTCGCCACGCTGCGCCAGTTCGCCGAGAGCTGGTTGCGTCGCCCACTACTTCCTCTCGAGGAGGAGCAACTGCGGCGCTTCGCGTCGGAAACGGCCGCACCGCCGGCCGCGCCTGCCGCCGAAACGGCCGGCGCCTCGCCGTCGTTGATCGATGCCGAGCGCGAGCGCGTGAAAGGCTTGATCCAGCAGATGCAGCAGACGATGCAGAACAGCCGGGGGGCGCTGAACGGCGCCACCGCGGCCAGCGAAGCGGCGGTGCTCAAGGCGATCGAGTCCGCCAACGCGCTCGATCAACTGCGACCGGGGCAGTTGCGGCCACCGCAGAGCGGCGAGGGCGGCAGCAACCACATGGTGATGGCGCAGATCGCCGATCGCCTGGCCAATCTCGTGCAGGCCGAAGTGCGCGCGTGCTTCGAGCGCGAGTTCGGCAGCCTGGCGCAGCAGATGCAGGCGGTGGTCGAGGCGGCGCGCGCGCAGGGACTCATCGCGGATGCGCCGGCGGCGGAGCCGGGAGCGCCATCGCCGCCTCCCTCTGCCTGAGCCGTTCCGTCGCACGGCGGCGCCTTCGCGTGTCCCCGCGAAGTTGCGCCGCCGTGCGCGTGTCGTTGCACGCGCACGCGTGCGTGGCACAGCATCGCGGCCGTGGCGTGCGGTCGCGTGCGTGGTGCGTTCGGTACGCGCATGGTGTGCTTGCGGCGCGCGCCAAGGGTTGCGTCGTGCCGATGCAGGGCGCGAGTGGCTGTGTGCCATCTGTGAGACAGCCTGATGCCACGTCGAGGACAGGAGCGCGTTCGCCTGCTGTGCTGGTGGATCGCATTGCATGGCGGCGGATGTCGCGAGAGAACACGCCCCACAGCAGTCGCAACACGCATCGGCCGAGGTCGCGGCGCATCGTGGCCGATGTTCCCTCGTCGCGCGCACATCGCGGCGAGGTTGGCGAGACAAACGCCGCACACGGTTTCACAGGTTCTGCACTGTCCCGTTTTCAGAGATCGTACGGCGTGGGCCGTACCCCAACCCAGGAGCGAACACATGGCATTTCCCACCGCGGTCAACGACCAGATCACCGATGCGGTCACCCAGTCCAACGTCAAGGTCATCGGCGAAGCGCCGGCCTTCGCGATGGCGTCGATCTACCAGAGCATGGCGCACTCGACCGGCATCCTGTTCGAGAACGCCGTCTCCGCGCAGCAGCAGCAGAACACCCTGGCGCAGGCGGCAGCCAACCAGGGCGTCATGCAGATCTACAGCCTGGATACCACCGCCGCTGCCGGCGCCACCGAGAAGGTCGCGCAGACCGGCGTCTCCGACAACCTCACCAGCCTGCTGACCGTGCTCAACGCGTTCAAGCAGTCCTGAGCCACGCGCGCTAACGCCGCTGCAGGGCAGCGGCGCTAGCCACGCCCTTCCTTCCCAACGAGGACCGTTCCATGGCCTATCCCACCGCAGTCAACAACCAGATCACCGACGCCGTCACCCAGTCCAACGTCAAGGTCATCGGCGAGGCGCCGGCCTTCGCGATGGGCTCGATCTACCAGAGCCTGGCGCACTCCAGCGGCATCCTGTACGAGAACGCGGTCGCCTCGCAGCAGCAGCAGAACACGCTGGCGCAGGCGGCGAACAACCAGGGCGTCATGCAGATCTACAGCCTGGATACCACCGCCGCCGCGGGTGCGTCGGAGAAGATCGCCCAGACCGGCGTGTCGGACAACCTGACCAGCCTGATGACCGTGCTGCAGGCCTTCCGCAGCGGCAAGCCGGCCGGCCTCTGAGTCGCGCACCGGTCCGGAACGGCGAACCCGTCGGGTCTCGCCGTTCCTCGTTGCGACGGTCGATGCCATCATTCGCTTCACCCCGCAGGCCGCGCGTTGCGCGCGCCTCGCCTGCACCATTGCCCACCCGTGCCTGGCGTACGCACCGGTCCTTCATCCTGGCCTGGCGCGTTCGACGCCCGGCGTCGTACGTCCTGCGTCCGAGAAGAGGGAGTATGGAGGTTCCAGCCAGCGTCCAACCGGAGGCGATCGAGCGTATCGTGCGCGACCACGATGGCGACGCTGCCTGCGCGGACAACGCCGGCCAGGCGCATCGGCGCCTGCTCGAGTGCGCGCCGCTGTTCCAGGGCCTGCCGGACTCGGTGCTGGACGACCTGCTGGCCCATGCCAGCGAATGCGTACTCGGCGCGGGCAGCGTGCTGTTCTTCAAGCACGACCCCAGCAGCTTCGTCGGCGTGGTCGTGCGCGGTCGCGTGTACAAGGTGCTGTACGGCCCGGACGGGCAGGAACTGATCGTCGGCGCGGTCGAGCCCGGCGGGCTGGTCGACGAGGCCGCGCTGCTGGAACCGCACGGGCGCAGCTTCACCGCCATCGCCTTCGGCGCCAGCGTGGTGCTGAAATTGCCGCGGCGCCACTTCAACGTCCTGCTGGACCCACCGCTGCTGCAGCAGCGCATCCACGCCCTGCTGCGCCTGCGCCTGCGGCAGACTCTGGACAGCCTGGAAAGCATCTGCCTGCACCGCCTGGAAGTGCGCCTGGCGCGCTACGTGCTGCGCCAGCTCGAACTGCAGGCGTCGCAACACGGGAGCGATGGCGCGATCGCCCTGCCGCCGAACCAGAGCATCCTCGCCGCGATGCTCAACGCCAGCCGCTCCAAGCTCAACGCACAGCTGCAGCGCTGGGTGCGCAGCGGCCTGGTCAGCCGCCGCCGCCATCTGTTGCGCGTGCACGACCTCGGCGCGCTGTATGCCAAGGCCAACCTGCAGGGGCCGGCGATGCCGTCACAGGACGGCGACGACCTGCCATCGCGCGCTGCGTGTGCGGAGTGGACGGATCGCCGCGCCGAGTGACGTGCGTGCTGCAGCACGAGATTGCGTGCTTGCGCCTGCCGATTGCGCGCCGCACTTGCTCTCAACTGATCGAGCGTTCTGTTCGCGTCTCGCAACGTGGTGGCTGGCAGACGCGACGCACCCCGGTCAGGAGTGCGCATTGATTCCGATGGCTGCCGATCTCGACATGCAAGAAGGCCGCGATGCGGCTGCTCGCCAGCTTTGCTAGGTGTGCATGCGTAGCGTCACGTCGCCATTGCCTCGCTATGCGCGCATTCCGCAGCATCAGCCGGCGCGCGCGACAGCTCGCGGGTGCGATACGACTCGCCCCATTCGCGCAAACTGATCAGCACCGGTGCGAGGGAGTGGCCAAGCGGCGTCAGCGCATATTCGACCTTGGGCGGCACCTGCGGATAGACGTGGCGCACGATCACGCCGTCCTCCTCAAGCTCGCGCAACTGCAGGGTCAGCATGCGCTGCGTGGCATTGGGAACCAGGCGCGTCAGTTCCATGAAGCGCTTCTTGCCGGAGAGCAGGTGGAACAGGATCACCGGCTTCCACACCCCGCCGATCACCGAAAGCGTGACTTCGACCGCGCAGCCACTCTTGCCATCCAGACGTTTCAGACGCATGGTCGTTGTACCTACAAAATTGATAGTACCTGCGAAAATTGTACGTTCTTGCGATGCAGGAACGTGCATCCCGACAATGCCTGCAATGCTGTTTCGCTGCAACTGACGCGGCGCTGCCCCTCGCCACTTTCCCCCAAGGATGTCGTGCCCATGAAAGCCATCACCCTGCGCCAGCCCGCTGGCCTCGAGAACCTCCGCCTCGTCGATCTGCCCGACCCCGGCCAGCCGGGCGCCGGCGAACTCCGCGTGCGCGTGCATGCCAGCTCGCTCAACTTCCACGACCTGGGCGTGGTGACCGGGCGCATGCCCAGCGCCGACGGCCGCATTCCGATGTCCGACGGCGCCGGCGTGGTCGAGGCAGTGGGCGAGGGCGTGGACGAGTTTGCCGTGGGCGATGCGGTAGTCTCGACCTTCTTCCCGACCTGGCTGGATGGCGGTCCGACCATCGCCGATTTCGCCACCGTGCCCGGCGACGGCGTCGACGGCTATGCACGCGAAACCGTGGTGCGCCCCGCGCACTGGTTCACGCACGCACCGCGCGGTTACAGCCACGCCGAAGCGGCGACGTTGACGACCGCCGGGCTCACCGCCTGGCGCGCACTGGTGGTGGACGCGCGGCTGAAGGCCGGCGACACCGTGCTGGTGCTCGGCACCGGCGGCGTGTCGATCTTCGCCCTGCAGTTCGCCAAGCACATGGGCGCCACCGTGATCGCCACCTCGTCCTCCGACGAAAAACTCGCGCGTGCGCAGGCGCTGGGCGCGGACTTCACCATCAACTACCGCCGCGACACCGACTGGGCGGCCAAGGTGCTGGACTACACCAACGGCCGCGGCGTCGACGTGGTGATCGAAGTGGGCGGCCCCGACACCCTGGGCCAATCCATCCAGGCCTGCCGCATCGGCGGCCACATCGCCCTGATCGGCGTGCTCACCGGCATTGCCGGCCAGGTGCCGACGGTGGCGCTGATGCAACGCCACCAGACCCTGCAGGGCCTGATCGTCGGCAGCCGCCGCCACCAGCGCGACATGGTCCGCGCCCTCGACGCGACCGGCATCAAACCGGTGGTCGACCAGACGTTTGCGCTTGCAGATATCGCCGATGCGTTTGCGCATCAGGCGGCGGGGAAGCATTTTGGGAAGTTGTGCTTGTCGATTTAGGATGGGTCGGGGGCGAGTGCGCTCTGCCCCCTGTTCCGCCATCCTCTGATGTGTGGTGGAAGAAAGTCGTGTCAGTTCTTGCTGGCCACGCTCACCACCAGTTCGCCGTCGCGTACCTGCACGCGCAGCGTACTGCCGATGGTGAAGCCCAGTTCTTCCATCCAGCGGCCGCCCAGGCGCAGTGCAGGCGTGCGCTTGCCATTGGCGGAGTGGCCGCAGCCGACGGTGCACTGCTGTGGCGGGCGTGGGCGGCGGGGCGGGCGCGAGGCGCGGGCAAGATCGGCGGCATTGGCGGCGGCGACCTGTTCGGGCGTCAGCATGGGGGTGAGCGACGACTCGACGATCGTCCACTGCGGGCAGTGGCGATGCTTGTGCGACTTGCGCTTGCAGGGAGCGGCGGGGCGGGGTGACGGTTGACGCATGGCACAGCCTCCTTGGCAGACAGAAACCCGCGCCGAACGGCGACGGGATGTCGGGAGGTTAGAAACCGCACGTAGCCGGCGGGCTTATTTCCCCGAAGGGTATTGTATTCGCCGCCCTCCCGACGCAGACAGCGCGTCGGAGTGTGCCTGCGAACAGGCACAAAAAACCCACCGGTTTGACGGAGGTGGGTGCCGCTACGTGAGGAGTTTCTACGCTCCTTGGAGGGATGATGGTGCTACTGGTTTTTGAGGATGTCAACTGGTTTAGGTTGAAGAGCGATGGTGCGCTTTCTAGTATGCCTGGCTCCGCTATCGCAGCCGCCACAGGTTGAAAGGGATTCTTCAGAACCGACTACCTACTATGATCGCGCGTCGGAAAAGTTAACCTGACCCCGTTGCTCTGACCTAGCTCGCGAACGATGCTCGCGTCTCAAGCTCACGAGCCAGCGCGTCTTTCAGGTCCGTCTCGAACATCGGCTGTTTGAAATAGCGCGTGAACGAGAAATCCTGACCTCCCTTTCGCGTCACGCCGTTCGGAAAGGTCTCGGGATTTGTTTGGAATCTTTCTCGGACTTCCATTTCAAAACGCTTCCAAAACCCACCTTCCTCAAATATGACTTGCTTAATTGTCAGAGGGTCGAGTACGGTCGAGAGTTCAGTTAGAGCGACAAAAGCATGGATCATGCCGTAGTGATATTTTTCGAATCGACGATTTGCGCCCCGATTTTTAAAGATTTGTGCGTAAACAGCGTACCCCATAGACCATTTTTCGAAGGCCTCCATGTCGCTTAGCATGTCAACTTCAAAGGGGTTCAGCTGGAAAAGTCGCTTTTGATTGGCTCTCTTCAGATCGCCATTGGCGGCGTAGTATATGCGCCAAAAACTGTTGCGTTCGACAATTGAGTTCTTATCGATGTAGCCATCCCTAACGCCGTCTGCAAACTCACCGCGCTTCCTCTCGTAAAGCGCGCCATACCGTTCAAAGACGATCTGCTGAACTGCTTTGTGGAATGAATCGTTCGAGAATCTATCTGCGTTGAAGACCGGAGTCTGCCGATTTGTCGCAGATGATATTTCGTCAATCAATCGCCCCTTGTCTTCGGGTGCGCAGTCCGAAACGGTGATCACTTTTAGCATGATCTCCTTGTTTCCAAATACCGCTTCGGCATCCACCTCAGGGTCGCTATAAATGCGGCTCAAGGTGAACGAAGTCTGCCCGCCGTTTATGATCTGCGGGTTCTTCACGTAGAGCTGTGCCTTGCTGTGCTGTCCAATTCTTTCGTTGATGCTTGTCTCTTCCGACAGCATGGTAATTCCGTTGTTGTAGAGGGCAAGCTCATTGGTTTCAGAGCTTAGTACGGTTTGACGGATCGCGTTATTTACTGATTGCCCCTCGTGCTCAAGGTAGCTTCTTGGGTTGAACTTCAGGACAGCATTCTTGTAGGTGTGCATGATTCGCGCAATCTCGATTGCGGGCACAAAAAGCACAGTGATCTGGCAGTCGGCGTACTTTGTCGCTACTTCATAGCTGATCTTGCTACCTGCATTTTTGTTGGACAAATCGATCGGAAGGGTGATATCCGATGCTGTGAAATAGGTGCCGGACAGGACGGGAAACACTAATTCCCGATAAGTCCTCTCAGAGTCGATGATGTCGATTGGATATCCACCAACGAGTTGTTGGAGCTTCTGGCGGGGAGGGTTCGGTAGATTGGCAAGAATTACTACGACGTAGCGATATCTCGCTATGTCCTCGACCTCACCAACTTCCCGTTGGAGTTGTTTAATCTTGCCGGCGTACTCATTTCCAGACTCATCTGTACTTTGGCCACCGAGGATGCGGTCAACATCCATCTGCAAGAGCTCTTCGAGTGTTATTTCTTTGGACTCAAAGTTGACCTCCGTAGTTCGAAACTTACTTTGAACTACGTACAGGGTGCGTGTGGCGCGATCAATGTAGTAAGCGTCTATGCCGCCGTCATAGCCACCATCAGTCACGTACTTTTCCCGCTCCTCAAAGTCCGTAAGGCCGAACATGACTTTCAGGTACAGATGAATCATCGCGCGCGCGCGCGCCTGGTTTTGCTCTTCCGGCGCCGATGGGGCGCGAGGGTATTTCCGTGAGTATCGTTCCGGAGCCTCACGTATGACGCCATCGAGGATGTTGAGCAGGTAGACGTAGCGCATAAGCCCCCTTGGCTGTTCGGCTTGGCAGACACTAATGTAACGGGTCAGGTTCACTTAGGAAGCCAACCTGACCCCGTTACTCATTAGGGCGCGCCATCTGCGTAATTCTTGTGAATCTGCTGGCGAACCGAGGCATCTAGGTCGGCGAGTGAGTTCATGCGATCTAGGAGCGCGCTATAGGTCACGACTTCTACGACCGTGGTCCTTCTGTCCTCGCCAAGATGCCAGTTGAACTCTAGGAAGCCATTCCGCGCCGGCTCTATCGCGAGTGTTCCGTCTTCGTGCGCTCGCGCGACAAACAGATCACCACCCAGGACAAGCATCGGGTGCCAGAATATGGCGCGCTTGTACTTGTCGGTTAGAACATCCCGTCTTTCCTCCCAGCTCGCCATGTCCGACTCAATGTACTCGGCCATCTTAAGCAGCGAGTGGTAGACGTCATCTGGGTGGTGGGCCATCCAATCTTTGCTTTGATCCTTCTTCTTTGTCAGCACGCAATACTGTGAGAACAAATGCTCCTTTTCCGGATTTCTACCCTCGTAGAAATCAATCGGCTTCTCGTAGAACATGTCTTCTGGGGTTGTGAACCACTTGATGTAGCTCTCGGTATCGGCGTTTGGCGTGTTAGGACGCTCGGTTAGGAGGGCGAATGGGTAAAGGTTGTTGACTACTTCGCCTACCACAAATGTGGTTGCGTGGCAGTCATTAGTAGATGCGTCGTAATAGTAGTACTCCGAGACGAAGTCTATTTCGCGAGACTTGCCAGTAAAGCGATCACGAACTACCTGATTGGGCTCTACGAAGTAGCCCGCAGCGTCTAGAAGGCGAACGACTCTCGACTCGAGCAGGTATCCCGATCGCTCAAGGCACTCGCCGATCTCGGCAATCGATATGCTTGGAGGCTTCGAATCTGTCATGACGCGCCCTAACGCTTGAATTAAGCCGACCCGCGAAGCGGGTTCGGCTTGAATGAATTGTTAGGTGCCGCTTTGTGAAACGCGGACAGTACACTAGAACGCCATTTCTGAGGCCTGAACCCAAAAGAAGATGGATGAGGTACATAGCAAAGCGTTGCAGGGTCAACTAAGGGCAAAGGCGGGAGTCTGTCAGCCAGGCTCTTGCCAAGGACAAGCACAAAATCTGCGTCTAGTTCTCCAAGGGTTGCTGGCAAGCACTCTGCCGCATGACTCCACATCTCTACGGTGGGCCGAACCCTAGCTTTACCGCTTGGAAAGGACTGAACGTAGTTGGTGAACGCGACAGAATCCCAAAAGGCGCACTTCTGCTCTAGGGACAAAGGCACGCCTGGCTCGACGTCTAGGAACAACTTGGCCACTTTGGTGAAGAAAGCATGCCCACTCTCTACTTTGGCCAATGTATTGATGCACCAGCAGGTGAAATCAGAGGTTTGACGATCTGGCGTTCCGTAATGAGCCTCGCCGAGGAGAGCTACACGGACGCCGCCAAGCCCACTCTTGTTGTAGTTCTCGCCTATCCAAGGATCGAATAGTCTCATGCGGCACCTGACGCCTGAGTTAGGCCGAACCGCGATGCGGTTTCGGGTTAAATGAATTGTTAGGTCGCAGCTTCGGCGCGATCAATGTGCGCAGTGAGGGCATCTTGCATCTCACGTAGACGGCTCGCTTTGATTACAAAGCCAAGGTTGTTAGGAATTGTTGAGAACGCTACAGCCCTTTGCTGCGTCGGCACATTGATGATGCGTACTTCGCCGGAGGCTGTGTGCTGTGGACCAGCATAGAGAAGCCCGAGCAACTTTATTCTGGAGCCGCCGACAATGGTCCCTTGCCTAGTGGACCATGTGCCGGTGTTGAATAGAAAAATCGGTGAACCACTGGATCCCGGAAAGCAGGCTGCATCCACTACGAATTCCTTCCGGCCCTCGTAGTCTAGCTTCGGGTGTGTTGCTGTAACTCCCCGTCTCAAGATGGGCATGTTGTTTGACGAGTCCCAGATGCCATTGGGATACCCGATCATCAGGATGTCTTCTAGTGCGGTAAGGTCATCAAGCTCTTCTTGCGTCGGAAGGAGCGACTCATCAAGCGATACAAAGAAGAAGCGCCTACCCAGTGAATCGCAGTGAGCGAGCAATGGATTGATTGGCATGACACATAAGTCAACGCTCTCATCAGGATGTGGCACCCAACCCTGACCGAATTGGTTTATTGCAACGGCGAGGTGTTCACCAACTCTAGGGCCGTTCTCGTCGTTACGCAGCGTCAGATGAATCTTGCCGTTTGGGGCGCCAGCAACAACATGCTTGTTAGTTACGATTGCCGGTATGGTTTGGTCGGATTCCTTGCCGCGAAAGCTGAAGAAGAATCCCGTGCCAGTTCCGGCAGAGCCATCCAAATAGCTCGTTTCGATGCGAACCGTAGAGTGAGCAAGTTGTTCTGAAGGACTAAGTAACATAATTTCTCTGCGGCCTAACTATTATTCGGCGAAAAATGTTGTGTAACAGGGCGTGGTCTGCTGGTGCCGCTACCTTTCGAAGCAATGCCCGCCTCAAATCAATCTTTCAACGCTCCCGCTGTCACATAATCCCCGCGTCTAATCACACTGCCGTTCCTAGTGCATCCCCGCATCAGCCCGACGCTACCACTTGTTGACGGCCGTCACAAGTTAAAGGCCGCTCGGCGAACCGCCGGCGGCCTTAATTTGTAGACAAGTTGTTTGACCCCGCGCCATCCGGATTTACCGGACGGCGCGCTCCGCGAGTAACTCAATTACTGGGCGCACTCCAAACCTGCCCCTTAACCCCACGCACTCTCGCATCCGCCGCGTTATCCAGATCGAAGACAATCACACTGTTCCCGCCCTTGCGCTGCCAAGGCGCCGGAAAATACAACGCCCGCTGCGGCCCGATATTCCAGTGCCTTCCCAGGTTGTGGCCATTGGCCCAGGCGAAGCCTTTGCCGAAGGCCTGCATGTCCAGGAACGTATCGGCAGGCGTGCCGATCTTGAGGGTGCCGCGGTGGAACGCGGGGCCATCGACCTTGGCGGTGGTCCAGCCGGTGAGCTTGCTCGGGTCGTCCATCGGCAGCGGGAAGGTCTGCCAGCCGGTGAGGGGCTTGCCGTCGAGCAGCACGGGGTCGACCAGGCCGGCGTGGCCGTCGGGGAGGTGGGCGCCGTAGTTGATGCGGCCGGTGTTCTCCACCAGCACGTCGAGGGTGTGGGGGCCGGCTGGGATGTCCACGTCCACCGCCACTTGTTGCAGGCGGCGCTCGGCGCTGCCGGCCAGTTTTCGATCGACGTAGACGCGGGCGTAGTCGCGCACGTCGCCCAGGTACAGGCTGCCCTTGCGTGGGCCGGTGACGGTGGTGCGGTAGAGGATGTAGCCGTAGGCCTGGCCGTAGCGCTCCATCGGCTGCGGGGTGTCGGTGGTGGCGGCCGGGGCGGGCAGGTTGTCCCAGAGTGAGGCGGATTCGCGCAGCGGCGTGGCCGGCAACTCGGCGAAGCGGATCGGCGTGGGCAGCGCCGGCGGGGCGATGCCGGTGACGCGCTGGATGGCGTCGCGGAACATGGTGAACTTGGGAGTGGGGCGGCCGGCTTCGTCGAGCACGGCGTCGTAGTCGTAGCTGGTGGTCTGCGGGGCGTAGTGGTCGCTGGGGTTCTTCTGGAAGTTGGCGCCATTCATGAAGCCGAAGCTGGTGCCGCCGACGAACATGTAGAGGTTGGCGGAGTGGCCCTGGCGCAGGATCCATTCGAATTCGCTGGCCTGCTTGGTAGCATCGGTGGCCGCGTGCTTCTCGCCCCATTGGTCGAACCAGCCGGCCCAGTATTCGCCGACCATCTGCGGTTGCCCGGGGCGGAACTTGGCCAGGGTCTCGAAGGCGTTCCTGGCGTCGCCGGGGGCGAAGTTCACCACGGCCAGGGTGTCGGGCAGGGTGCCGTTGGCGAGCACGTCGGGGCCGTCGGCGGTGAACAGCAGGGCCTTGTCGAAGCCGGCCTGCACGAACATGGCGCGGTTGCGGCGCATGTAGGCGTGGTCGTCGCCGTAGGAGCCGTATTCGTTCTCCACCTGCACGGCGACGATCGGGCCGCCGTTGCCGTTGAGCCGCGGTTTGACCTGGGCGGCGAGGGCGTCCAGGTAGGCCTGGCTGGCGGCAAGGAAGCGCGGATCCTGGCTGCGCACGCGCATGCCGGGTTCGGCGAACAGCCACGCCGGATAGCCGCCGGCTTCCCACTCGGCGCACACGTAGGGGCCTGGGCGCAGGATCACGTTGAGGCCTTGCGCGGCGGCTTCGTCGACGAAGGCGGCGATGTCGTTGTTGCCGCTGAAGTCGAACTGGCCCGGCCGCGGTTCCACCAGGTTCCAGAACACGTAGGTCTCCACCGTGTTCAGGCCCATCGCGCGCGCCTTCTGCAGGCGGTCCTTCCAGTAGGCGCGGGGGATGCGCTGGAAGTGGATGGCGCCGGAAATGACCTGGTACGGCTTGCCGTCGCGGATGAAGTGATCGCCCTGGGTGGCGAAGATGGGCCAGGCGGTGCTGCTGTCGGCCGCGCGCACGTGTGTGGCGGGCAGGGCGAACGCCAGGGCGAGGGCGAGAGCGGCGAGGGTCTTACGCGGCATGGGGGATTCTCGAAAAAAGCGATGCGATTGCGACAGTAGGACGACCGGAGCGCGCGCCGTCGTGCATCGGGTCACGCACAGGCGCGGATGTGGGGAACCACCAATCCCGATTCCCCAATCCCGATTCCCGGCCGTCAGCTAAACGATGGCGGCAGATCGTCCTTGCCCGCGCCGAACGCGGTGTTGGGCTTGGGCCCCATCTCCAGTTCCAGCGTGCCGCCGGCAGCGAGGTCGGCATGGCGCAGCCAGCTGCGGGTGTAGGGCTTGCCGTTCCAGCGGGCGCTCTGGATGTAGACGTTGGTCGCGCTGTTGCCGTGGGCGACGATGCGCAGGGTGCGGCCGTTGCCCACGTCCAGTTCGGCGCGCTTGAACAGCGGGCTGCCCAGCACGTAGTTGGCGCTGACCGGGTCCACCGCGTACAGGCCCAGTGCGCTGAGCACGAACCAGGCGCTCATCTGCCCGCAGTCCTCGTTGCCGGACAGGCCGTTGCGCGCGTCGTGGTACTGCTCGCGCAGCAGCCGCCGCACCATCGCCTGGGTCTTGTACGGCTGCCCGGCGTAGGCGTAGAGGTAGGCGACGTGGTGGCTGGGTTCGTTGCCGTGCGCGTACTGGCCGACCATGCCGTCGATGTCCGGCGGCGCGTCCGCCGGCAGCTCGGAGCTGGTGGTGAACAGTTCGTCGAGCTTGGCGACGAAGTGGTCGCGGCCGCCGAACAGGTCCATGTAGCCGTACAGGTCGTGCTGGTTGAGGAAGGTGGCCTGCCAGGCGTTGGACTCGGTGAAGTCGCGCCACTGCGCGCTGTGGCCCATCGCGCGCGGATCGAACGGGGTGGCCCACTGGCCGTCGCTCAGGCGCGGCTGCACGAAGCGGCTTTCGCGGTTGAACACGTTGCGGTACTGGCGCGAGCGTTCGCGCAGGTGCTTGGCATCGTCGTCGGCGCCGACTGCCTGCGCCAGGTGCGCCACCGCCCAGTCGTCGTAGGCGAATTCCAGGGTGCGGCTGACCGATTCGTCGACCTTGTCGCAGGGGATGTAGCCCATCTTCCGGTACAGCGCCAGGCCGTGCACGTCGTCGTCCATCGCGCGCTTGCGCCAGGCCGGGTAGGCGGCTTTCCAGTCGATGCCGGTGAAGCCCTTGGCATGCGCCTCGGCCAGCACCACGGCGGAGTGGTAGCCGATCATGCAGTCGGTCTCCACGCCCTGCAGTGGCCAGATGGCGACGCCCTGCGGGCATTCGTGGGCACCGCGCACCAGGCACTGCACCAGGTCGGGCACGCGCTCGGGCTGCACCAGGGTCAGCAAGGGATGCAGGGCGCGGTAGGTGTCCCACAGCGAGTAGGTGCTGTAGTTGTGGTAGCCGGCCGGCGCCTGGTGCACCTGCAGGTCCATGCCGCGGTAGCGGCCGTCGGTGTCGCTGAACAGGGTCGGCGCGATCAGGCTGTGGTACAGCGCGGTGTAGAAGATGCGGCGCTGCGCCTCGTCGTCGCTGTCGATGCGCACCCGCCCCAGTTCCTTTTCCCACGCCGCCACGGCGGCGGCGTGCACGCGGGCGAAATCGAAGTCGGGCAGTTCCGCGTCGAGGTTGGCCAGGGCGTTGTCGGCGCTGACCGCGGAGATGCCGACCTTGACCAGCAGCGGCGCGTCGGCGGCATCGGGGTAGTGCAGGGCCAGTTTCAGCCGGTTGCCGTCGGCGCTGCGCGCGGTCGCCGCCAGCGGCTGGTCGTCGACATACAGCTGCGCGCTGGCGAACGGCCGCGACAGGCGCATGGCGAAGTAGATGTAGCGGCCCTTGGCCCATTGGTAGACGCGGCGGCCGCCGGTGACGGTCTGCGCGTCGACCAGGCGCAGGCTGGCGTCTTCGACGCGGGCGGGGATCTCGGGCTTGTCCTGCATGCCGTGGCACAGGTCCAGCAGCAGGTGCGCCGGCTTGCCCTTGGGGAAGTGGTAGCGGTGCAGGCCGGCGCGCGCGGTGGCGGTGAGTTCGGCATGCACGCCGCTGTCCTTCAGGCGCACGCGGTAGTAGCCGGGCGAGGCGGCTTCGTCGGCATGGTCGTAGCGCGAGCGGTAGCCGGTCTCGGGGTGCTCGCGCGTGCCGGGCTGCAGCTTCACCGGGCCGGTGGCCGGCACCACCAGGAAATCGAGCATGTCGCCGATGCCGGTGCCGGACAGGTGGGTGTGCGAGAAGCCCATGATCGAGCCGTCGTCGGCGTGGTAGCCGGAGCAGGCGTCCCAGTCGGCGTTGTAGGTGTCCGGGCTCAGTTGCACCATGCCGAACGGCAGCGTGGGGCCGGGGAAGGTATGGCCGTGGCCGCCGGTGCCGATGAACACGTCGACGTTGCGGGTGAGCTCGGCCTTGGCGCGCGCATCGGCCGGCAGCGCGTAGCTGCCGGCGCGTGCCTGCGCCAGGCGCGCGATGCCGCTGCTGCCGAACAGGGCCAGGGCGATGGCGCCCTGCAGGAAACCGCGTCGTGTGGCCATGGTGCTGTCCTCGGGGTGTGCGGCGGTGCGGTGGGGGTGTGTTTGCTGTTGTGGGAAGGACTTCCGTCCCGACGCGTTGTCGGTCAGGCCCGTCGGGACTGAGGTCCCTCCCACAGATGCAGTGATCGCGTCAGGCCTTCAGCAACTGCGGCTTGCGTTGGTGCAGGTCGATGATCAGTTCGCCGAACAGGGTGTTGGCCCAGGCGAACCAGTCGCGGGTGAAGGTGCTCGGGTTGTCCTTGTCGAAGGCCTCGTGCATGAAGCCGCTGCCGGCGTCGGTGGTCTTGAGCCACTGCAGGCACTGGCGGATCTGCGCGTCGTCGTCGCTGGCCAGGGCGTACTGCATCAGCGACATCGGCCAGATCGTGCCGAGGCCGCTGTGCGGGCTGCCCACGCCGTCGGCGGCACGGCCGCGATAGAAGTACGGGTTGCGCTCGCTCCAGGCCAGTTGCCGGGTGCGCAGGAACACGGGATCGCGGCGATCGCAGCAGCCCAGGTAGGCCAGGCTCAGCAGGCCGGGGGCGTTGGCGTCGTCGATGAACAACTGGTTGCCGTAGCCGTCCACCTCGTAGGCCCAGAACGGCTGGCCGTCGGCGTCGCGCATCTGCCCGAACTGACGGGTGGCGGTCTCGACCTGGTCGGCCAGGGCGCGGCATTCGCCGGCGAAGGCGGCGTCGTGATGCAGCGCCTCGCTCATCGTCGCCAGTTGCCGCAGCGAGGTCACCGCGAACAGGTTGGCGGGGACGAACAGCGGGTACAGGCAGGCGTCGTCGGACGGGCGGAACATCGAGTGGATCATGCCGTTGGGCCGGGTCGGCTGCCCGTAGCCGTCCAGCACCAGGGTTTCGGTGGCCAGCGGCGAGGGCCGCTGGAAACTGTACGGGCCGCGGCCGTGCAGGCGCTGCTGCTCGCGGAAGGTGCGCACCACCACGTGCATGGCCTCGCGCCAGTCGTCGTCGAACGGCGCGGTATCGCCGCTGGCGCGCCAGTACTCGTGCGCCAGGCGGATCGGGCAGCACAGCGAATCCACTTCCCACTTGCGCTCGCCGACGCCGGGCTTCATCTCGGTGATGTCGGCCACCGACCACTTCAGGCGCTGGCTGGTGCCGTCGGGCAGGAACGCGTTGGCGTAGGGATCCAGGCGGATGCAGGCGGCCTGGCGCTGGATCAGTCCATGGAACATGCGCCGCAGCGCCGGGTCGCGCTTGGCCAGCGGCACGTAGGGATGCACCTGCGCGGAGGAGTCGCGCAGCCACATCGCCTCGATGTCGCCGGTGATGACGAAGGTGTCCGGCTTGCCGTTGCGGGTGCCGGTCTCGACGGTGGTGTCGAGGGTGTTGGGGTAGCAGTTCTCGAACAGCCAGGCCAGGCGCGGATCGGCGATGCCGGCCTTGACCGTGCGCAACTGGCGCTCGACCGCGGCGCTGACGAAGCGGCGCTTGCTCGGCGGCGGCCGCTTGCTGGGCAGCGCGGCGGAGGCCGATGCCGCGGCGGCGGCCGGCAGCGCCCCGCTCAACAGCGCGGCGCCGGCGCTGGCGCCGAGGAAGTGGAGGATGTCGCGGCGGGTGGGCATGGCCTGGAACGCTCCGTGGAATCGACGAACGCTCCCGGCGCGGGCCGGCACCGGGGGAGGCGCCGGCCGCGGCCGGGAGGGCAGGTTGATGGTACCTATGACGGACCAATTTGCGACGACCTTACAACGTGTGGCCGTCCGTTGCATCCTGCGACCGCACAACCGGCCGGCTCAGTGGTGGTGATGCGCGCCGTGCCAGTGCATCGGTCCCGAGCACACGCACTCGCCGTCGTCGTCGCCGTTGCCGGCATGGCCGAACAAGGCCTCCAGCAGTCGCCGCGACGGGCTCCACTCGCCAATGGCCGGGTGGATCAGCATCGCCTTGCAGGCGTCCAGGTGGCTGCCGCTGAGCGCGGCGTCGATGGCGGCGTGTTCGTAGGCCTTGACCGTGCGCACCAGGCCCTGGATCGCCTCGGGCATCGGCCGCGCCGGCAGCGGGGTGATGCGGTCGCGCTCGATGGTGGAGGAGATCTCGACGATGTCGTCGTCGGCCAGTTCCGGCATGCAGCCCTGGTTGCGCACGTTGACCACGTGCCGCCCCGGCAGCGCGCCGGTCAGTGAACTCATCACGTCCACGGCGATGCGGTGGTAGCCGGTGCTGGCGCGGAACGGGTCCGGCTGCGGCGCGAGGTCGTCGGCGAACGCCGAGCCGGCCTCGGCCTCCAGCCGCATGTACGAGCCGGAGCGCTGCTGCAGGTAGGCGGCGTAGGTCTGCACCGCGCCGCTGCCGTCGCCGGCGTTGAGGCGGCTGCGCAGGTCGGCGATCAGGGTGTGGTTGAGCCGTTCGATCTCGCTGCCGCGGCTGGCGCCGCTGGCGCGCTGGTTCTCCAGGGCGCGACTACGCTCGTAGTAGAAGTACAGGTACTCGGTGGGGATCAGCCGCAGCGTGCGCAGCATGTCGAAGTCGAACAGCGGCGCCAGGTACAGCTGGCGCAGGATCGCGTCGTCGGCCAGGATGCGGTCGAGCACGTCCTCGCCGCGCACGCGCACCGCGCGGATCCAGCCCAGGTGGTTGAGGCCGACGTATTCGCAGTCCACGTCCGCGGGCGGCTCGCCGAGCGCGCGGGCGATGTTGTGGAACAGCTCCACCGGCGTGTCGCAGATGCCGACCACGCGCGCACGGGTGTGGCGGCTGATGGCCTGGGTGATCAGCCCGGCCGGGTTGGTGAAGCTGACCAGCCAGGCATCGGGGCTGAGCCGCTCCACCATCCGCGCCTGCTCGATCGCCACCGGCACCGTGCGCAGCGCCTTGGCGACGCCGCCGGGGCCGGTGGTCTCCTGCCCGGCGTAGCCGTGGCGGATGATGGTGTGCTCGTCGGTGGCGCGCTGGCGGATGCCGCCGATGCGGATGCTGTTGAGCACGAAGTGCGCGCCGTCGATCGCCGCTTCCGCCGAACTGGCCGCGTTGACCTGCAGATCGCCGCCGAACTCGGCGACCACCGCGCGGCCCAGCGCGACCATCAGCGCCAGCCGCTCCTGGTCGGGATCGTAGAGCACGATCTCGCGCGCACCGAGCGCTTCGGCGGCATCGTTGACGCCGTACACCACCAGCGGCGCACGCACGCCGCCGCCGCCGATCAGGGCGAGTTTACGGTTGGGAAAGGAACTGCTCATGGAGACTCCTGAGACGTGGGGGATCGGGAAGGCCGTCGAGCGCGCCGAGCGCGGTGCAGCAGGCGGCGCCGCACAGGCAGCCGCGCTGCGCGCAGGCGTCGAGGGAAAGGTGGTCCAGCAGCGCATCGATGAAGCCGGCATCGAAGGCATCGCCGGCGCCGGTGGTGTCCTGCACGGCGACGACGGGCGCGGCAACCAATCGCGCGCCGGCCGCATCCACCACGCAGGCGCCGGCGCCGCCGAGTTTGATCGTCACCTGCGCCAGCCCCAGCGCCTGCGCCCAGGCGGCGCAGGACGCGGCGTCGTCGCCCATGCAACCGGCCAGTGCCGCCTCCTTCTGATTGGGCAGGAAGTGATCGACCGCGCGGCAGGTGGCGTGGTTGTCCGGATCGGCCAGCCAGGGCGGGTTGAAGCCCACGTCCAGCGAGGTGCTGCAGCCGGCCGCGCGCAACGCCGGCAGCAGCGTGCGCGCCAGCGTCGCCGGCAGCGGTAGGGCGAAGTGCACATGGCGCGCGGCGCACATCGCCTCCAGCGCAGCCGCGCTGCGCAACAGCGGTTCCAGCTCGGCGTTGGCGCCGTGGTAGGTGAAGAACGAGCGGTCGTCGTGCAGCGACACGCTGGCGGTGACGCCGGTGCCGGCGGGGTGGTCGACCAGGCCTTCGGTGCCGACGCCGAACGCGCCCAGGCGCTGCGCGAACCAGTCGCGGTCGCCGGCGCCGATCGCGCCGATCAGCGTGACCGTGCGTCCGAGCCGCGCCAGCCCGCAGGCGGTATTGACGGTGCCGCCGCCGAGGTCGCGATGGTAGTGCCGCGCCATTGCCTCCTCGCCCGGCCCGGGCCAGCTGGCGAAGCCGCTGAAGATGTGGTCGAGATAGACCTCGCCGACCACCGCGACGTCATGGGTTTTCATTGCTGGAAGGGCCATGCTGCCTCGCGTTTGGCCTGGATGAGATAGAGCGCGGTACCCGCGCACAGCGCCAGCACCGCCGCCAGCAGCCGCGGCAGCGGGCTGGTGGCCAGCAGCGCCAGCCAGCCGCCGACGCTGATCAGCAGCGGCCACGGATACAGCGGCATGGCGAAGCGCGCACGGCGCCGCGGCTGCCGCCGCAGCAGCACCACCGCCAGGCATTGCGCCAGGAACTGGAACAGGATCTGGATGATCATCAGCGTGGCGATCAGATCGTCCAGCGACAGCGGGCAGGCCAGTGCCGAGGTGATGCCGACGAACAGCAGCGACACGGTGGGGAAGCGCCCGCGCGGATGCAGCCGCGCGAACACGCCGAAGAACTGGCCGGACGCGGCCGCGGCATACGGCACCCGCGAGTAGCCCAGCAGCACCACCAGCGCCGAGCCCCAACTGGCGAGCACGATCAGCGCCACCGCCACGGTGCTGCCCACCGGGCCGTAGATGGCCTGCATGAAGTCGGCCACCACCGCCTTGGACTGCGCCGCCTGTTGCCACGGCAGCACGCCGAGCAGGGTCACGTTCAAACCCAGGTACAGCACTGCCACGATCGGGATCGACCACAGCACCGCGCGCGGAATCGTGCGGCGCGGCTTGCGGATCTCGCCGCCGAGCATGCACACGTTGTTGTAGCCGCCGTAGTCGTACACCGCGATCAGTGCCACCGCGCCGAAGCCCAGCCAGAAGCCGTGCGGCGAGGCCGGCCGCGCCTGCAGGAACTCCCGCGCCAGCGCCATGTCGAAATGCAGCGCGCCGCTGAGCACGATCCACACGCAGGCGGCGATCACCATCGCACTGACCAGCAGCGACAGCAACTGCACCGAGCGCACCTGCCGGTACAGCAGCGCGGTGTTGAACAGGCACAGCGCCATGGCGATGCCGGTGAGCGCGGTGTGGCTCAGCCCGGGCATCAGGTAGGCCAGGTACTGCGCGCAGCCGACTGCCGCCGCCGCCACCGACAGCGGCGCGGTCAGCAGCGTCTGCCACAGGTACAGGAAACCGAACAGGCGCCCGGCGCGATCGCGGCCATAGGCCTCGCGCAGGTAGTGGTACGGCCCGCCCGAGCGCGGGATCGCCGAGCCGAGTTCGGCCCACACCAGGCCGTCGCACAGGCACAGCAGCGCGCCCACCACCCAGCCCAGCAGCACCGCCGGCCCGGCCAGCGCCGACAGCGCCAGCGGGATGGTGATGAACGGGCCGATCCCGATCATGTTGAGCAGGTTGGCCGACAGCGCGCTCCAGAACCCCAGCGTGCGCGGCGGCGCGCCCTGGTCCGCGGCGGACGGGGAGGACGCGACGGGTGCGGCGAGCGATGTCATATGCATGCGCGATCCTGCGGGGAGGGAAGGGATGCGACGGGCTGCGTGGCAGGGGTGGGGACGAGACCGTCGGCGCACCGCACCAGGCCCGGTTGCAGGCGATGCAGATCGAGGATCAGCACCTGGTTGGCGCCGGCGCGCAGCCAGGCGCCGGGGCAGTACAGGCATTGCTGCGGGCCGATGTCCCAGTAGCGCCCGAGCAGGCGCCCGTTGACCCACAGATAGCCCTTGCGCCAGTCGCGCATGTCCAGGTGCACGTCGCCGGGCTGGTCGAGGGTGAACTCGGTGGCGAAGAACAGGCCCGGGCGTTGCGGCGGCGCCTGCAGCGGGCGCAGCGACGGCGTCGGGTCTGTGTCCAGCGCCAGCCCGCGCACCTCCCAGCCGTGCAGCTCCTGCCCATCGAGCCGCACCGGACCGAGCAGGCCCTTGCGATCGCCCAGCGCCGGGCCGAAGTTGATATGGCCGAAACTGTCGACCAGCACCTCCAGATCGCGCGTGTCGTGCGCTGCGTCGGGCAGGCGCAACTGCAGCGCGCTGTGCAGACGCGGATGCCGCACTCGCGACACGTGGTCGAGTTCGCGCCCGTCCAGATGCACCACCGCGTAGTCGTGGACCTGCCCCAGGTGCAGCGACTGGCCCGCGCCGATTCGGCGCCGATACAGCACCAGGCCCTGGTCCTGGCCGAGCAGGCGCTGATTGTCGAGGGGGGTGTCGGCCTGCAGCGCGGGGCCGAGGTTGTCCCACAGCGCGGCCACGGGCGTGGCCTGCACCGCGTCGAAGTGCGCGCGCCGCGGTGCGGCCGGTACCGGCGGCGGTGGCATGTCGGCTTGCGCGGCGATGATCCTGCGCAGCGCGAAATAGGCCGGCGTGGCACGGCCGGCCTCGTCGATCGGCGCGCCGTAGTCGTAGCTGGTCAGCGCCGGCTGAAATTGCGAGCCGTCGTCCTCGGCATTGGCGCCGGCGCTGAGGCCGAAGTTGGTGCCGCCGTGCACCACGTACAGATTGAACGAATAGCCTGCGGCTGCGATGCGGCGCAGCAGCGGCGCATAGTCGCGGTGCGCGAACTGCGGCTCGCCCCAGTGGGTAAGCCAGCCGGGATAGCCCTCGGACACCCACACCGGCGCCTGCCCGGCAAAGGCCGTGGCCGCCTGCAGATCGTGCAGATCGGGACCATCGAGTCCCAGCGCGGCGCCTGGCAACATGGCCTGGCGCCGCCGCAGATCCTTGAGCCCTTCGGCCAGCGAGAACGGCCCCTCGACCCCATGCGCCCGCCACAGCGCGGCCAGCGCCTGCAGATAGCCGACGTCGCTGCCGTGCATCGAGTATTCGTTCTCGATCTGCAGCATCAGCACCGGCCCACCGGCACTGGCCATCAACGGCGCGATGCGCGGCGCGATCGCCCCGATGTAGCGCTCCACCGCCGCCATGTACCGCGCATCGTGGCGATCGCGCAGGCGGATGTTCGCCTCGCGCAGCAGATACGGCGGCAACCCGCCCAGCGTCCATTCCGCGCACACATACGGCCCGGGGCGCAGATACACCCACAACCCCTCCTGCTGGCACAACCGGATGAAGCCGACGAAATCGCGCTCGCCGCTGTCCAGATCGAACTGCCCCGGCGTCGTTTCCAGCGCATTCCACATCAGGTACAGCGCGATGGTGTTCAGCCCCATCGCCTTGGCCATGCGAATCCGATGCAACCAATCCGCCTTCGCGATCCGCAGCGGATGCAGTTCCCCGCTGCGGATCTGCCATGGCTGCCCGTCCAGCGTGAAGCGGCCCTGGGCGAAACCGAATGTGTGCGGCCGCCCGTCCGGCACCGGCGCTGATGCCGGCGCCGCCGCGCGCAGCATCGGCATCGCCGCCAAGCCCAACGGCGCCAGCAAACCGAACCGACAGAATGCGCGGCGTTTCAATGCGCGCTCCAGGATGTTTGGCGGCGCTTAGCGGCGACCGAAGTCCCGAAGGAAGGAGAGGAGTGTTGGATGCAGGAAACAAAGTCGGGCGTCGTGACACCAACTGCATCGACGGTGTCGATCCACGAATTAACTTGGTATTGCTGATGCTGATCTTGCTGTTGCTGTTGCTGTTGCTGTTGCTCTTCAGCTTTTGCTCTTCCCGGGTCCCCTCCGCAGCGGCGGAGCTGGCGGGTCAAACCCCCCGCAGGGGGGCGGCGCACAAGGATGTGCGCCGTTTTCGGCCGGGGCAGGATGCCCCGTCCGAAAATCCCGCTAGCGGAGCGGACCCGCGCAGCGGGCGCGAAGGCGGGGTGTGCTTTCTTTTGGTTACTTTTCTTTGCACAAGCAAAGAAAAGTGACTCGCCGCCAGGCGAAAGCTTTTGCTTTTGCTTGTCTGCCCAAGCAGTACCGGTAAAGCCCATCGGGACTGAAGTCCCTCCCACAAGAGCCATAGTCCAGGCTGTTTCGGTAGGGCCTGTCGCGGCTGAAGCCGCTCCTACAAGAGCGGCGGTGTGTGCCGCTAGTATGAGCTGCTGAGATCGCATGATCCAAGCAGCGTCGGTAAAGCCCGTCGGGACTGAAGTCCCTCCCACAAGAGCCATGGTCCAGGCTGTTTCGGTAGAGCCTGTCGCGGCTGAAGCCGCTCCTACGACAAGCGGTGTGCGCGCTGCTCGAACGGGCTGCCGATGCAGCCTGGTCCAGGCCGCACCGGTAAAGCCCGTCGGGACTGAAGTCCCTCCCACAAAAAGCGTGGCCGAGGCGAAGTCGATAAGTCCCGTCGGGACTGAAGAAGCTCCCGCAAAGACCCTGGCAACGCTCCGCGATGGTATCCCAGTGCGCACGCCGCCGCGGCCTAGAACGCGTACTTGACGGTCAACAACGTCATCATGCCGGCATCCACGATGTCCGACACTGCCAGATTGTGCCGGCTCACATGGCCCCAGTAACTGTATTCCTTGGTGAGATTGGAGATCGACAGATCCACATTCACCCCGTTGTCGAACCGATAGCCCGCATGCAGATCCACCCGCCGCGTCGGCCGCGCCCACAGATCGTCCCACGGCGCGTTCTGGTGCAGGAAATCGTAGTTCAGCAGATACGAACTGCTGAAGTGATAGCTCAGGTTCACCGAGAACTTCGAGCGCTCGTAGAACAGCTCCAGATTGGCCATCGCATTCGGTGCCGACTGCATCTGCTCGTCTTCGAAACCGACCATGCCCAGATCGGCGTGCGCATGCTGGCGCGTGGCGTTGGCGCTGACGCCCAGCCCGTCGAACGGCGCCGGCAGATCCTGGAAGCGCTGCCGTGCGCTGACCTCCACGCCGTAGACGCGACCGTCGCCGCCATTGGTCGGCATCTGGTAGAACACCGTGCCGCTGCCGCTGGTGCCCGAATTGGCCTGGCCGGAACCGGCGTCGTAGATGTAGTGGTGCAGCCGCTTGTAGAAACCGGCCACCGAGAAGAACCCGCCATGATCGGTTGCCCATTCGCCGGACAGATCCAGGTTGGTCGAGGTGATCGCCTTCAGGTCCGGGTTGCCCTGGCTGATGGTGGTGATGCCGTTGGAGATGTTGATCTGGCTGCCGCCGCCCAACTGCACGAACGCCGGCCGCGTATAGCTGGTCCACAGCGCGGCGCGGTATGTGGTGGCGCTGTCCGGGCGCCAGGTCAGGAACACGCTCGGCAGCGGCTGGTCGTACTGGGTGCTGTTGGCGGCGAAGTAGCCGACCTGCTGGTTGCCGTCGCTGTCGGTGGGCGTGGTCCAGAAGGTGTTGTGGATGCTGGTGTGCTCGAAGCGCACGCCGGGCACCACTTCCAGGCTGCCGAAGGAGAAGGTCGCCATCGCGTAGGCGGCGCTGACCGCCTCGGTGCCGCGCATGGTGTTGCAGTTGTAGTTGTTGACGTAGAACGCGCTGCCGCAGGTATCCAGGTCGTCGTCGGTGAGGTGGTTGGCGATGACCTGCGCCACCGCGCCCTCGCTGACCCGCGGCGTGGCCCAGTGGTACTTGCCGGGGAAGATCGCCGCGTAGCCGCCGTTGAAGATGCCCAGGTCGCCGAGCGTGCTGGTGTCGGGCACCGGGCCGGTCCACCAGTCGCGGTTGCTGTAGTGGCGGCTGCTCTTGCTGTACTTCACGCCGAACTGCAGCGCGGTCAGCGCACCGTCGGCGAAGTCGTAGCGCGCGTCGAACTTGGCGCCGCCCTTCTTCTGCCCGGAGTAGATCTTGGTCGATTCGCCGTAACTGCTGGCATACAGCGACGGAATGTTGTTGACCTGCGCCAGCAGCGCCGGGGTCAGCTGCGGGTAGGGGAAGGCGCCGCTGCCGTAGCGCATCAGGCTGCTGCCGGAGTAGGCGAAATTGGCCTGGCTGAACTTGTCCTCGCGCCCGTCGATCTCGATGTGGTCGGGGCGGTCGTTGTCGCCGAAGCTGTAGAACAGGTTCGGCGACAGCGTCCAGTTGCCGGCGGTCTTGCGCGCGCCCACCTGGAAGGTGGCCAGGTCGGCGATTTCCGGGTTGGTCTCGTACCAGAAGCGCGCGGCGATGCGGTTGATGTTGGGCGAATACACGCCGGGCGTGGCGGTCGGCACGAAGCTGACGTCCTGCGGCAGCAACTGCACGAAGGTGGTGCCCTGGTCGGTCTTGGCGTAGGCGTAGGTGGCGCGTGCGTACACCGACAGGGTGTCGTCCACGTTCCAGTCGAAGGCGGCGTTGCCGCCGTAGCGGCGCTCCCAGCCGGCGACCACGCCGACGTTCATGCCGGTGCTGGTCAGGTTGTCCTGCGGCGCGTAGCCGGCGGCGTTGCTGCCGTCGGCATTGGCATGCAGGAACTTCCAGGAGCCGTCGTTGAGCGCGCTGGTGGCCGCGGCCACCTCGCTGTTGGTCGAGGTGCGGTAGTCGTAATAGGCGCTGGCGTAGACGCCGAACTGCTGCTCGTCGCCGAACTTGTGCTGGAACTCGCCGGCCAGGCCGCCGCCGAGGCCGTCGCCGCCGTAGTCGCGGGCGCGGCTCTCGACGCGGCCGCTGACGGTGACGCTGCCGCTGGTGGCGTCCTTGTAGTCGTAGGCGGTGGGCGTGCGGAAATCCAGGGTGCCGCCGATCGCGTCGCCGTCCATGTCGGCGGTGGAGGTCTTGTTGGCGACGATGGTCTGCAGGCCGGAAGGCGGCAGCAGGCTCAACTGCACGCTGCGGCTGTACGGCATGCCCTGGGCGACGGTGACGCCGTCGATCAGGTTGACGTTGTACTCGGAGGGCAGGCCGCGCACCGAGGCGAACATGCCTTCGCCGCGCGCGGCGCCGTCGACGCCGCCGAAGTAGCCCGAGCCGCTGTAGGTGATGTTGATGCCGGCGATCAGGCCCAGCGCCTCGGCGACGTTGTGCACGGCGGTGTGCTCGAGATCGTTGGCCGAGAGCACGTCCACCGTGTTCGAGGAATTCATCTTCAGCGTGCTGGCGTCGTAGCGGTTGGCCGCCACGCTGATGGTCTGCAACTGCTTGGCCTCGTCCAGCGCGATCGACACCGTGGCGGCGCCGCTGTCGGCGACCTGCACGGTGGTTTCCGGCGCGCTGAAACCGGGATAGTCCAGTTGCAGTGCGTACTGCCCGGCCGGCACGTCGGCGATGACGAAGCGGCCCTGGGCGTCGGTGACGGCGCTGAGCGCGGTGCCGACGATGGCCACTTTCGCATGGGCGGCGGGCTTGCCGCTGCTGCGCTCCTTGAGTTCGCCCTGCACGGTGCCGGCCAGCGCCGGTGCGGTGGCGACAAGGCCGGTGATGGCCAGGATGGCGGCGCACAGCGCCTTGCGCTTGCAATAGGGATGGGTTGCCACGTGACACCTCGCTGATCGTGATCGGTGCGGGCACGCGCCGAAGGCGACGCGCCGCTGCGTTCTTGGATGGCAGACACGGTGGACGGAAGGCGCGCGCGCTCGAACCGCACGCCGGATGGCGTGCGAACAGGACAGAGCGAACGGCGACCGACGCGAGGCGTCTGCCGGCTGGGCGGACCGTTAAACGGCGATCAGTGGCGTGGCGGCGAGTAGCCGGCGATGCACTTGGAGCGCGAACGCAGCGCGCTCAGCTTGTAGCGACGGGTCATGCGCAGCGGCCCCCATGCGTGCCCGCGCGGAACGCGGACGACAGGCAGGGCGCCGGAACTCCGGCGAGGCATCGATCCTGGCTGCGACGACTGCATGACATGGCACATCACCCCTGGAACTGCCCTGGAAAACGCCGCAAGTGCTGCGGCGTTCGGCGCATCTGGCATCGTCGATGCACGGCACCGACGTGTTATCGATACCTCTGTCCCGGAAGACTGTCAATAGGTCGTGAAAAATAAATTAGCAGGACGCTGGAACGTGCGGGGATGGCGCCCGGCGGCGGCAGCGCGTCGGGCCGTTACGCTGCACCGCCGCATGCGCTGGCGCATTTCGTAGACAGGGGCCGTGGGCGGCCCCGTCGCTCACTTCGGCAGGGCCATGCGCCCGCTGATCGAGAACGCCGCGTCCTCGCCGGGTGCGCCGGTGCCCGGCTGACCACCCCCGACGAACAGCCGGTAGTCGCCGGCCTCGACCGCGCGCTGGCCGCTGCGGTCGACATCGCTGAGTTGGCGCGCATCCAATGCGAAGCTCAGCGTGCGCGCCTCGCCCGGCTGCAGGTGCACGCGCTGGAAGCCGACCAGGCTGCGCAGCGGCGACTGCGCGCGCTGCGGGTACTGCAGGTAGACCTGCACCACCTCGTCGCCGGCGCGCGCGCCGGTGTTGCGCACGGTGGTGCTCACCTGCAGCGGCTGGCCGGCCTGCAGCGTCGCGGTCGACAGCTGCGGCGCGTCGTAGGCGAACTGGGTGTAGCTCAGCCCGTAGCCGAACGGGAACAGCGGCTCGCCCTTGAAGTAGCGATACGTGCGGCCCTTCATGTCGTAGCTGACGTAGGGCGGCAGATCCTTGGTCGAGCGGTAGAAGGTCACCGGCAGGCGCCCGCCGGGGTTGATGTCGCCGGCCAGCGCCTGGGCGATGGCGGTGCCGCCGGACTGGCCCGGATACCAGGCGGCGATGATCGCGTCGGCATGCTGCTTGGCCCAGTTCAACGCCACCGCGCTGCCGCTCATCAGCACCACGACCAGCGGCTTGCCGCTGGCCTTGGCCCGTTCCAGCAACGCCTGCTGCGCGGCGGGCAGGGCCAGGTCGTTGCGGTCGCCGCCGTCGAAGCCGGGCACGTCGATGCGCAATTCCTCGCCTTCCACGTCCGGCGACAGACCGACGAAGGCCACCACCGCGTCGGCCTGCGCCACCGCGCGCTCGGCTTCGGCCAGTTGCAGCGCCGGCGGCGCCAGCCACTCCAGGCGCAGGCCCTGGTCCTGGCCGCGGTGTTCCAGTTCCAGGCGGATGCGCCGCGGCGTCGCGTCGTCGAAATGCAGCACGGTCTCGACGTTGCGGCCGTCGGCGTTGTGCATGCCGGCCGGCACGTGCTTGTCCTCGGCGTTGCCGGCCACCACCAGCTGGTCGTCGATGTACAGGCGCACCGGGTCGTGGCCGGCGCAATCGAAGCAGCGCGCCACGCGTACCGCCAGGGTGTAGTCGCCCGGGCCGGGCGGCAGCAGTTCGCCGCTCCAGCGCACCGAGTAGCGATCCTTGTCCACGCCCTTGGCCGGGGCCACGTGGTCCCAGTTGAAGCCGACCACGCGGTCCTGGCGCTGCACGCGCGGCGTGCCGGCCAGGTCCAGGTTGTCGAAGTACTCGCCGCGCAGCCCGGGCTTGCCGTCGCTGCGCAGGGCGGTCTCGGGGATCATGCCGGGCACGCCGGCGGCCAGCGGCGCACCCTGCGCATAGGCGACCTGGGCGGCGCCGAAGCGCGTACGCAGCCCTTGCAGCGGCGTCACCGGCTGCACCGAGGTGCCCTGGTAATTGGCTTCTAGCGCGGCCAGCGCGTCGGCGTTGGGGCCGAGCACGGCCAGGCGCAGGCCCGGGCGCAGCGGCAGGGTGGCGTTGGCGTTCTTCAGCAGCACCAGCGATTGCTGTGCGGCCTGCAGCGCCAGCGCGCGGTGCGCGGCGCTGTCGATGTCCCTGGCGCCCAGCCGCGCATACGGATCGTTGCGGCGCGGCTGAAGTTCGCCGAGCCGGTAGCGCGCGGCGAACAGGCGCACCAGCGAGCGGTCGAGCAGGGCTTCGTCGGCTTCGCCGCGGTCGAAGGCGATGCCGAGCTCGCGGTAGGCGTAGCCGCAGTTCAGATCGTGCCCGGCCTTGAGCGCGGCCGCGGACGAGCCGGCATTGTCGGCGCGGTAGTAGTGGAACTGGGTCATGTCGTCGATCGCATCGCAATCGGACACCACGAAGCCCTTGAAGCCCCAGTCGCCGCGCACGCGGCCGTCGAGCAGCCAGTCGGCGGCGCAGGCGGGCGTGCCGTGCAGCGAGTTGTACGCGCACATCACCGAGCCGGCCTGGCCGTCGACGATGGCGGCGCGGAACGCCGGCGAATAGGTCGCCTCGAAATCGTGCGGCGACACGTCCACGTCGAAACCGTGGCGGCCCGGTTCCGGCCCGCTGTGCACGGCCAGGTGCTTGGGCGTGGCGATGGTGCGCGGATGCGCCGGATCGTCGCCCTGCAGGCCGTGGATGAAACCGACCGCCAGCCGTCCGGTGAGGTAGGGATCCTCGCCGTAGGTCTCCATGCCGCGGCCCCAGCGCGGGTCGCGGAAGATGTTGATGTTGGGCGACCAGATGGTCAGCCCGGCGTAGCGCGGATGGTCCTTGCCGGGGCCGCCGGCGAGGTTGAACTTGGCCCGCGCCTCGGTGGAGGTGACGGTGCCGACGTCGTGCAGCAGCTCGGCGTTCCAGGTCGCGGCCAGGCCGATCGCCTGCGGGAACACCGTGGCCTCGCCGTTGCGGGCGATGCCGTGCAGGCCCTCGCTCCACCACTCGTAGGCCGGCACGCCCAGGCGCGGGATCGCCGGTGCAGCGTTCATCGCCTGCGCGATCTTCTCGGCGCGGGTCATCTTCGCCACCAGCGCGGCGGCGCGGTCCTCGGCCTCGTCGGCATGGGCGAGCGGGGCGGCGAACAGGCCGATCGCACACAGCACCAGGTAGAGGCGCTTTTGTGGGAGGGACTTCCGTCCAGACGCTTTACCGGTAACGCCCCCTCGGGACTGAAGTCCCTCCCACAAGGTGACGCCCGCCCGCGACATCGGCTTGCCCATCACTTCGCCTCCGCCGGCTCGGCCGGCGCGCCAGCCATGGTCCCGCCCAGGTCGCGCACCTGCAGCGCCGCGCGCACCTGCTCCAGGGTGGCGCTGCTGTGCACGCGCACGGTCAGCGGTTCGCCCGGCAGCAGGTCGAAGGCGTTGTCGGACAGGGTCACGTCGAGGTCGCCGAAGCTCAGCCATACCTGCGCGGCGAGGGTGGCGCTGCTCAGGGTCAGCGCGTAGCCGTCGCCATCGGCGCGCAGCTCGCTGCGGATGTCGGCCTGCGGCCACTGCAGGCGCTTGGCCGCGTCGAAGTACACCAGGGTGCGCGACAGCACGCGCTCGCCGTCGAGCAGCTCGAACACCGCCACGCTGCGGCGCGGATCGGCGCGGCGCAGCAACTGCGCATCGCTGAAACTGCCCACGCGCACGCTGGACAGCGGCGCCAGGGTCACCGGCTTCTCGGTCTTGCTCAGCACCTTGCCGGACAGATCCATCACCCGCATGCGCCAGCGCGCGGCCAGCGGCGTGGTGCGGTCGGAGACCAGCGACACGGTGGTCTGGCCCTTGTCGTCGCGCAGTGCGGCGATCAGTTCCGGCGCATAGAAGCGGCGTGCGTGGTACTGCAGCGCCTTCCAGCGGCCGAAGTAGTCCACGCTCGACCACGAAGCACCGGGCCACACGTCGTTGAGCTGCCAGTACAGCGAGCCCATCGATTGCGGCCGCGAGGCGCGCAGGTGTTCGGCGGCCAGGGTGATGCCCTCGGCCTGCATGATCTGGCTCAGGTAGACGAAGCTGGCGAAGTCCTTGGGCTCGCCGAAGGCGCGGCGGATGTACAGCAGCAGGCGCTGGTTGCCGTTGCCCTTGTCGAACTTCTGGTGCGCGCGCATCACCGGCGATTCCGGCTGCAGGTCGCCGGGTTCGGCGAAGGCGCGGATGGTGCGCATCTCGGGGAACGACTGCAGGCCGTATTCGGACATGAAGCGCGGTGTCACGTTGAGGTACTCGGTGACCGGCAGCGCCGGGCCGCCCCAGACCTTCCAGTAATGCATGTCGCCGTCGTCGGGCTGGTCGGCAGCGCCGTCGAAATCGGTACCCGGCGAGGTCGCCCAGTACGGGGTGTCGCTGTCGTACTTCTGCACCGCCTCGCGCAGCACCGTGCCGAACAGCGTGGTCATGCCGCGGACGATGCGTTCGCGCTCTTCCGGGTCGATCGACTGCTTGAACTTGATGCGGTCGCCCCAGTTCTCCCAGCCAGTTTGCACTTCGTTGTTGCCGCACCAGATGACGATGCTGGGGTGATCGCCCAGGCGCCGCACCTGCTCCTCGGCCTCGGCGCGGGTGTTCTCGCGGAACGCGACGTCGTAGGGCGGGATCGCGCCGCCGAACATGAAGTCCTGCCAGATCATGATGCCCAGGCGGTCGGCATCCTCGTAGAAGCTGTCAGGCTGGTAATGGCCGCCGCCCCACATGCGCAGCATGTTCATGTTGGCGTCGCGCGCGGACTGCAGGAAGCCGCGCATGCGCGCGGCGTCGACGCGGGTGGGGAAGCTGTCGAACGGAATCAGGTTGGCGCCCTTGGCGAACACCGGGATGCCGTTGACCACCAGGGCGAAGCTCTTGCCCCACTGGTCCTTCTCGCGGCGCAACTCGACGCTGCGCAGGCCGGTGACGCGCTGCGCCTCGAAGCGCTCGCCCGCGGCATCGCGCAGCTGCGCCTTGAACGTGTACAGGTCCTGGCGGCCGTAGCCGGCCGGGAACCAGCGCCGCGGCTTGGCGATGCGTACCGGCACGGTCAGCGTATTGGCACCCGGATCGACGACCGCGCGCTGGCTGAACTGGCCGACGCGCTGGCCGTCGGGGCCGAGCACGTCCAGGTCCAGTTGCACCTCGCCGCTGCGGCCGGCCTGCACCTGCAACTGCGCCAGCAACTGCGCCGCGTCGGCGTCGACGCGCTGCTGAGCGATGCGCAGGCCGTCCACGCGCAGCGCGTCCCAGGCCTCCAGGCGCACGCCCTGCCAGATGCCGGCGGTGACGATGCGCGGGCCCCAATCCCAGCCGAAGTTGTAAGGTGCCTTGCGCACGTAGGTGGAGCTGTGCCGCGCCACCGGCTCGTCGCCGAACGCCGAATCGTAGGCGCCGGGCAGCGCATAGGGCTGCTTGGACAGCCACGGCTGGATCTTCTTGATCGGCGAGGCGATGCGCACTTCCAGCACGTTGTCGCCGCGCTTGAGCAGCGGTTTGGCGTCGACCCGCCACTGCCGGAACATGTTGTCGGCGGCGAGCAGTTTCTTGCCGTTGAGGTAGACCTCGGCGAAGGTGTCCAGCCCGTCGAACACCAGCTCCAGGTGCGGGCGCGCCAGCAGGGCCGCATCGACCTGGAAATGGGTCTGGTACTGCCAGTCGCTGAGCCCGGCCCACTGGATCTGCGCTTCGTTGTCGCGATAGAACGGATCCGGCACCACCCCGGCGGCGATCAGGTCGGTCTGCACCGTGCCCGGCACCTGCGCCGGCAGCCACTGCGCCGCCTTCGGATGCGCCTTGGCGTTGGCATCGCCCGGCGCCAGCCGCACCTGCCAGCCCTGTTGCAGCGACAGCGTCGTCGGCGCCGCCGCCTGGCCCAGCGCCGGCAAGGCCAACGCCAGCAGCAACCCGAGGCGGGCAGGAAGGCGCGTGCGCGACGCGGAACGGGGGCGGCGGGGCGGCTGGGTCATGCGAGGGTCTCCGTGGTCAGTGCGCGGCGGCGGGGGGCGCCTGCGCCGCGGTGTCGATCAGATGAACGGCGCCGATGGCGTAGTACGGGCCGGCGATGGGCGCGGTGGAGCGCAGGCACAGGTCGTGCACGCCGCTCTGCTTGGGCAGCCGCGCTTCCAGCGCGAACTGGTCGCCCAGGGTCTTGCCGGCCGGCAGCGGCAGCCGCGCCAGCAGCTTGCCCTTGCAGTCGCCCAGCCGCACTTCGAACTCGCCGCGCGGGCTGTGCGCCGGGTAGCGCTTGACCTTGGCCTGGTCGTGCGCCAGCCCGTAGTTGCGCGCCAGGCGGGCGGCGTCGATGCGGATGCGGTCGATGCCGTCCAGCCGCGCGTCGGCGTAGCGCCAGCAACTGGTGAACAGGTCGATGTTGAACACCGGCGTGTCCTGGTCGGCCAGGTCCGGCAGCAGCGGCACGCGCAGGCCCAACTCGCTGCCTTCGCACGAGGCCAGGCCCTGGGTGTCGCGGCTGAGCAGGTTGGCGCGGTCGAGGATGCGGCTGCGCGGCGCGGCCAGCAGGCGGCCGTCGTCGGCGTAGGTGGCCGCGCGCACGGTGACCGGCAGAGTCACCGCGAACGGCGCGGTGTAGCGCGGCGAGTCGGCCTTGGGCTCGCTGCCGTCGGTGGTGTAGCGGAAGTTGCCGAACTTGGCCTGGTTGCCCAGCACCACGGTGGCCTTCCCGCTGTCCAGCGCGGCGTTGTCGCCGCCCTGCACGGCGATGTCCGCGGCGAAGGCGCCGTCGCCGTAGGCGATGCCCTGCAGGCGGTAGCGGTCCAGCTGCGCCGGCATGCGCTGCAGGAAGCCGTTCCAGTCGCGTGCGGCCATCGGCGACCAACCCGCCTCGGCCACCGCGCTCAGTCGCGGGAACATCGCATGGTCGATATGCCAGGTGGAGGGGATGTACTCGCTCCACAGCGCCGCCTGCACGCCGAGCACGTGCTTGCTCTCCTCGGCGCTGAGCGCCGCCGGCACCGGGTCGAAGCCATAGACCTTCTGCAGCGGCAGCGTGGCCAGGCGGCCGTTGGGCTCGTCGTTGCGTGCGCTCTGCAGATTGTCCAGGTACATCCAGCCGGCCGGTGCCAGCACCACGTCGTGGCCTTGCTTGGCGGCGGCGACCGCGCCGTCCACGCCGCGCCAGGACATCACCGACGCACTGGCCGGCAGCCCGCCTTCCAGGATCTCGTCCCAGCCGATCAGGCGCCGCTGGTGCTGGGTCAGGTAGTCGGCCAGCTGCTGGTTGAACCAGCCCTGCAGCGCATGCGCGTCCTTGATGCCGAGCTTGCGCATCTGCGCGCGCACCGCCGGCGAGCGTTCCCACTGGTCCTTGACCGCTTCGTCGCCGCCGATGTGGATGTACGGCGAGGGGAACAGCTGCAGCACTTCATCCAGCACGCCGCGGATGAAGGTCATGCTCTTGTCGTTGGTGTTGAACAGGTACGGATTGACGCCCCAGTCCACCGACACCTTGGGCCGCTGCCGGGTCACCCCGACCAGTTCCGGATAGGCCGCCACCGCCGCCTGCGCGTGCCCGGGCATGTCCAGTTCCGGCACGATGGTGATGTGGCGTTCGGCGGCGTAGGCCACCAGGTCGCGGATCTGGTCCTGGGTGTAGAAGCCGCCGTAGCGATCGGGCAGGCCGTGGGTGCCCGCGCCGGGCGGGGTGCGCCAGGCGCCGATCTCGGTGAGCTTGGGGTAGCGCTTGATCTCGATGCGCCAGCCCTGGTCGTCGGTCAGGTGCAGGTGCAGCACGTTGAGCTTGTGCTGGGCCATCGCGTCGAGCAGGCGCTTGACCGTGTCGGGGCTGTGGAAGTGCCGCGCCACGTCGAGCAGCACGCCGCGCCAGCCGAAGCGCGGCCAGTCGCGGATATGCACCTGCGGCACGTCCACCTCGCCCTTGCCGGCGTCCGGGGTCATCAACTGCCAGGCGCTGATCGCGCCGTAGAACAGGCCGCGCTCTTCGCGCGCCTGGATCAGCATGGTCCGCGGGTCCACGTCCAGCGTGTAGCCCTCGGCCTGCGTGACCTCGGTATTGGGGTTGAGCTGCAGGCGGATGCTGCCGTCGGCGGGGATGGTCTCCGCACGCACCTCCAGCGACAGGCCGCGGGTCTTGCTCAGCAATTGCGACAGTTGTTGCGCCACGCGCTGCGCGCCAGCGTCGTCGAGAGGCACCGACAGCACGGCGCCGGTGCCGATGGTCAGGGTGCCGCCGTCGCGCTCGGCCTTGGCCGGCGCCGGGATCAACGGCAGCGGCGTCTTGTCGTCGTCGTCATCGTGTTTCGGGGCCGGCGGCGGCGCTGCGGCAGGCTTGGCCGCGGGCGCCGGCGCTGGCGGCGGGGTGCGGTCGCAGCCGCCGAGCAGGCTGCCACAGGCGAGCAGGGACAACCCCAGCCAGGCGTTGCGGGAGGCCGCCGCGATGCGCGCGGCGGCGGGCATCGGGCGGTGCGGCAATCGGGGGTGTGCACCCACTGCAGTCATCGGTCTACCTCAAGCGATCGAGATGCGTATCGTAGAGGCTGTGAGGTAGCCTGGGGTGAGCGCGGCGCGTTCGCTGCGCGCCGCGTGCCCCTCGTGTCGCATCTCGGTCGTGTGGCCGCTCAGCGCGCCGCGGTCGGCAGTTCGTCCCAGACCTTGGGATCTTCGGCGCCCAGCACCCAGCAGCTGAAGCCTTCCAGACCGTACTGCTTGGTCAGCTCGTAGCGGGCGCGGAAGCTGCGCGCATCCGGGCGGAACACCCATTCGCGCATGTCGTCGCGGTAGAAGTAGAACCACGACTCCTGCTCCACCGGGTCCCATTGCACGGTGGCGTGCTGCTCTTCCGCCAGCGGGAACGATTCGTCGGCATCGATGTAGTCGGCGGTGATGTTGGAGGCCTCGGTGCCGTCGGCCTTGACCGGATTGCCGGTGTACCAGCGGTAGCCATAGGTGGCGATGCCCAGCGACAGCTTGTCCTTCGGCACCTGGGTCAGCGCGTAGTCCAGGTGCTTCTTCATCCACACCATGCCGTCGACCGGGCCGGGCGCGGTCCAGCGGGTGTGCTGGTCGTAGGTCATCAGGCTGATCAGGTCGGCCGAGGCGCTCAGCGCCTTGAGGTCGTAGGCGCCCCGCCAGTACTCCCACATCCACTTGGCGAAGGCGCCGCCTTCGGCATAGCCCGGTGCGTTCGGCACCACCGCCACCGACAGCTTGAAGCCGGCCTTGTGCAGCGCCTCGGCGGTCTGCTTGACCATCAGCGAGTAGGCGTCGCGGTCGGTCCAGGCGATGCTCTCGAAATCGAACTGGAAGCCGTAGTAGCCGTGCTTGCGGCCGTGGATCAGCAGCGCCTGGATCATGCGCTGCTTGGCGTCCTCGTCGTGCAGCAGCTTGTGGAAGCCCTCGCGCCCGGCGGTCATCGACAGGATCGGCATCACCCGCAGCTTGTGCTGCTTGGCGATCTCGTACAGGTACATGTTCGGGGTGCCGTTGACCAGGCCGCTCTGGTCCACGCCGTACCAGGTCGGCACCACCACGTCGATCTTGTCGAGGTGGGCCAGGAACGAATTGGTCGATTTCTGCGTGTTCATCAGATAGAACAGCGCAGTCGGGTTCTTGGCCATGGCCGGCCCGCAGGCCAGGGCGAGGGCGAACAGCAGCCCGGCGAAACGCTTCATCATCGGGAGGGATCCGTTGGCGGAGTGGGGGAGGACAGGTCGATGCGGAACACGTAGGCGTGTTCTCCCACCGGCTTGGCCGGCAGGCGCAGGTGCAGGCCGTCGGCGCGCTGCTCGAACGGCACCGGCTTGCCGTTGGCGAGCAGGGTGACGCCACGCACGCCATCGGCCGGCTTCAGCGAGCGGATCAGCGCCTGGCCGTCGGCCGGCCAGCCCAGCTCGATCGCGTACAGCGCGCCGTGGCCGGTGGTGAAGCGGAAATCCTCGGGCGTGTACGGCTTGGTCTTGGTGTCCTGGAAGGTGCCGCCGACCACTTCGGTCGGGCCTTCGCCGTAGCTGCGCCACGGCGTGCTGTCGTAGATCGCCTCGCCGTTGGTCTTGAGCCACTTGCCGATCGACAGCAGGATCGTGCGTTCGGTGTCCGGGATCGAGCCGTCGGCGCGCGGGCCGATGTTGAGCATCAGGTTGCCGTTCTTGCTGACCACGTCCACCAGCATGTGGATGATGAAGGTCGGCGTCTTGTAGGTGTCGTTCTCGACATAGCCCCACGAGGCGTTGCTGACCGAGGTGTCGGTCTGCCAGTGCGTGGGATGGATGCCGGTGAGCTGGCCGCGCTCGATATCGAGCGTGCCGGCACCTTCGGGGAAGGCGCCGAGCTTGTAGTTCACCACCACGCCGCCCTTGGCCGCGCCGTGGTTGTAGTAGTACGACAGCATGGTCGGCAGGGTGCCGCGGAAGGTCGGGTGCGCGATCCACCAGTCGAAATAGATCAGGTCCGGGTCGTAGCGGTCGATCAGCTCGGTGGTACGCGCCAGCCAGTCGTCCAGCCAGGCCTGCGACACCGGGGTCCAGTCGTTGGTGACGTCGGCGTCGTCCTTGCCCGGCAGGCGGATCTGCGCCGGGCCGTACAGGCCGGCGTAGCGCGGGTCGTTGACGTCCGAGTCGAACTGGCGGCCGCCGTCGAAGAACCAGTCGTGCTCGGCGCGGTGCGAGGACAGGCCGAAATGCAGGCCCTGTGCGCGGATCGCCTTGGACAGCTCGCCGAGCACGTCGCGCTTGGGGCCCATCTTGACCGCGGTCCAGTCCGACAGCTGCGAGTCGTACATCGCGAAGCCGTCGTGGTGTTCGGCCACCGGCACCACGTAGCGGGCGCCGGCATCGCGGAACAGGGTGGCCCAGGCCTGCGGATCGAACTTGGGCGCGGTGAACAGCGGGATCAGGTCCTTGTAGCCGAAGCGCGACTGCGGGCCGTAGGTTTCCCGATGGTGCAGGTAGTCCTTGCTGCCCTGCTGGTACATGTTGCGCGAATACCACTCGTTGCCGAAGGCCGGCACCGAGAACACGCCCCAATGGATGAAGATGCCGAACTTGGCGTTGTCGTACCAGGACGGCGAGCGGTACTGCTTGAGCGAGGTCCAGTCGGGTCGGAACGGTCCGCCGCGCGCGCCATCGTTGGCTTCGCGCACCAGCCGCGCGCGTTCGGGCGCGTACTTGGCGGTGGCCTGCAGCCACTGTTGGTCGATCTGTTCCGGACTGAGGGTGGTGGCGGTGGGCGCGGTCGGCGACGGCGCATCCGCGGCGCCGGCGGGCAGGGCCGTCAGCGCGAGCATGAGGGCCAGCGCGCTGGCCAGGGTCTGGCGTGCGGCTCCGGCGTGGCGGGATCGGTCCGCACTGGGGCGGGTCTCGGTCGTCATGGAACGGCACTCCTTGTTGCAGAAGACGATGCCGGCGCCGCCGCGCCGGACACGAAAAAGCGCGCCACCGTGGAGGGACGGTGGCGCGCCGGTGCTACATCAGAACTTGAAGTTCAGCTGCGCCTGGTAGCCGCGGCCGTTCTTGTACATGCCGATCGGCGCGTACTTGACCTCGTTGTACCAGTAGTACGTCGAGTCGAGCAGGTTGGTCGCGCTGAAGCTCACGCTCATCCAGTCATTGATCTCGTACGAGGCGGTCAGGTCCAGCTGCTTGTACTCGTCGGTGAACACCTGCGAGTTCAGGCGGCCGACCTGGGTGAAGTACTTGGAGCGGTAGCTGTAGTTCAGGCGCACCATCCACGGACCGTTTTCCCAGTAGGGGATCACGTTGTAGGTGTTCTTCGACAGGTACGGCAGGTTCAGGCCGGTGCTGGCGTCGGCGGTGGCGTAGGTGTAGTTCGCCTGCAGACCGAAGCCGTAGCCGAAGGCCTGCTGGTAGTTCAGCGAGGCGCCCTTGACCTTGGCGTCGGAGGCGTTGATCGGCGAGGTCACCGTGAACAGGCCGCTCACGCCGCTCACCGCATCGGTCAGCTGCTGCTGCGAGGTGGTGGTGACGATGTACGAGCTGATGTCGCGATAGAACAGTTCCGCCGACAGCATGCTGGACGGGGCGAAGTACCACTCGGCGGCCAGATCGTAGTTGGTCGACTCGTAGGGCTTCAGGTCCGGGTTGCCGCCGCTGGCGGTCAGGTTGCCGTTGCTGCTGTTGATGGTGAACGAGCCGGCCAGGTCGCCGTAGCGCGGACGTGCCATCACCTTGGCCACGGAGAAGCGCAGCACCTTGTCGGTATCCAGGTCGTAGGCCAGGTTGAAGCTCGGCAGCGGCTTGTAGTACTGCTTGCTCACCTGGGTCTGGTTGTAGGTTGCGCCGCCATCGGCGCTCTGCCAGTACAGCGACTTGTCCTTGGTGTCGACATAACGCACGCCCAGGTTGCCGCGCCACGCGCCGGACTCGAAGTTCAGCTGCGCGTACAGGTCGCTGGTGATTTCCTTGACGTCGAACGAGGAGCCGTAGTCGCGGTTGTACGGACCCTGCGGCTGCCCGCGCAGGTAGCTGATCACCGAGTTGAGGTTGGCGGTCGGCCAGTTGGTCAGGTCGCCGCTGGCGCCCAGGCCGTCGTACAGACCGCTCGGGGTGGTGCCGGGGCTGAAGTCGGTCAGCGAAATCGCATTGGTGGTGTTGATGCGGTTGCCGCGGGCGTCGACGCCGTTGTCGTGGTTGATGTACTTGTAGCCGAGCTGCAGCTTGTTCAGCGGGCCCCAGTCCAGATCGCGGGCGGCGTCGAACTGGAAGTACTTCTCCTTGTCCGTGCTCTTGGCGTAGTAGATGCCGCCGGCCTGCATCGCCGAAGCGGCGGTGGAACCGGGCGCCAGGCCGGCCGGCGAACCGACCAGACCCCAGTTGGCGGCACTGGCGTTGTCGTAGTTGACGTCGGTGTGGCTGCCGTCGTAACCGAAGTTGTAGCCACCGTCCTTCAGCAGGAACTTCATCAGGTATTCGGGGTTCTTGCCGCCGGTGGCCTCGGTGGTGCCGACCTGCGAGGTGAACACCCACTTGTCGCCGTAGAAGTCGTGGCGCAGGTTCAGGCTCTTGGTGGTGACGGTGCTTTCGCGGTAGTTGGTGTCCAGCTGCGCATACGGCTGCTTGCCGTTGCCGGCGCCATCAGTGACCGTGGCCTGGGTGATGTAGCCGTTCTGCACGGTCGCGCTGGTGATCTTGTCCTGGTCGCCGCAGCCCGGGCAGACGTAGCGCGATTCGCTGAAGTTGTTGTACTTGCCCTTGATGTAGATGCCGGTCAGGTTGAACTCGTTCTGATCGTTCGGCTTCCACTGCAGCGCGCCCTGCAGGCCGTTGCGCTCGCGGGTCTGCTGGAAGAAGGCGCTATTGATGCCCACCGGGATCTTGGCGGTCGCGACGTTACCACCGTCGCCGGAGATGCGCGCGGTCGGCGGGATGCCGGCGCCGGTGTTGTAGCCGAAGAACTCGATGCCGGCGCGCGACAGATCCTGCTTGTCGTGGGTGGCGGAGATCAACGCGCCGAAGGTCTCGTCGTCGTTCTTCCAGCTCCACAGCGCCGAGCCGCGCGGATTGCCTTCTTCCGAACGGTCGTTGTAGTTGTAGCCGATCGAGCCGCGGATGGTGTTCTTCGGCAGGTCCAGCGGCTTGCGGGTGTGCACGATCACGGTGCCGCCGATCGAGCCTTCGTCGATGCGGGCTTCCGGGGTCTTGTAGACCTCCATCAGGCCGATGATTTCAGGCGACAGCAGGGTGTAGTTGAAGGTGCGGCCGCTGGTGTCGGTCGGGTTGCCGCCCCAGTCGCCCGAGGCGATGGTCTGGCCATTGAGCAGCACGCGGTTCAGCGCCGGGTCGGTGCCGTTGATGCTGACCTTCTCGCCTTCGCCGAACTGGCGGTCCACGCTGATGCCCGGCAGGTGCGCCAGCGACTCGGCGGCATTGGTGTCCGGGAACTTGCCGATGTCCTCGGCGCTGATCGCATCGACGATGGAGTTGGCCGAGCGCTTCACCGACTGGCTCTTCTCCAGCGAGGCGCGGTAACCGGTGACGGTGATGGCATCCAGCTGCTGGACGTTCTTGGAATCCGCGTTGGCGGAAGCGGGCGCTTCCTGCGCGGCGGCGTTACCGGACAGGTACAGCGCGGCCATGATGCTGAGGGCTAAGGTAGTGGTGCGGCTATTCATTGGCTAAACCTCTGGGTGAGTACTTGGGCATGAGGTGCCAACCGATGTTCCGGCGTGCTGGCCGCTGCCCGGCCTTGTGGATGGCGCCGCGCCTGGTGGCGCTGCGCGGATCGCATCTCGATGCGCGTCGTCCGGTCGCTGACGCGGAAGTAGCCAACCGGCGGCATCGAGGGCGCCAGTCCTTCCTGTGTTCCTGCAGGTAACAACCAAGTCCAGCAATACAGCAGTGCACCTTGTCGCCTGATCCGGACGTCGCTGCGTCCGGCCCGGCTCGGGGCGTGGTTTCGTCGGTTCGGGGATGCCGGTCGCAGCGTCAGTGCGCGTCCTGCCACTTGGCGCGGGAGGAGCGGCGATGCGTCGCTGTGTCTGAATCCCCTGAACGTGGCATGTCTTGAAGTTGTAAAACTTGTGTGAGCCGAGTCTGTCGTAGCGCTGACAGCGTTGTCAACACCCGTTTCACGTGGTTTTGACGAATGCAAGCAAGGCTCGCCGCGGCATCTTTCCGGAGGCTTTCGCGGCCCTTCCGCCGCGTCTCCTAGGTGCTTGTCTACAAAAGAAAACATGCCCGCGGATGGGTGCAACGGGACTGCGTTGGCCGCGAGGCCCTGGTGTGGCAGGCGCTGCCGGTTGGCCGGGCGTGTGGCAGAAATTTGTGCAATGCGGCGAAATTTTGCGACGGATGTTCACCCATGCAACGCGCCATGCGATCGACCACTCGAACGGCCGGGCGATCCGGCCGATGAAGTCGCAGTGGTGAAGACAAAACGACAAACGGGTGAAATTCACCTTGACAACGTTGTCAAGGTGGTCCGACACTCGATCGATCAATCTGCCGAATCGGCGTGCGCCTGCTCTGGCGCAACGGGAGAAGATGTGTCCGCAAGCAGTTCATCAGTGGCAGCGGCCGTGCCGCGCGCCGAGCCCTTCATTGCTGCCGATGTCGGCGGAACCCATGTCCGGATCGGCCTGGTCGCAGGCGCTGCCGGTGCCGGCCCGGCGCCGTCCGTCGATGTGCTGGACTATCGCAAATACCGCTGCGCCGACTATCCCGGTCTGGCCGAGATCATCGGCGAGTTCCTGGGCCAGGTGCAGGGGCCGAAGCCGACCCGTGGGGTGATCGCCAGCGCCGGTTACGCGCTCGAAGATGGTCGCGTCATCACCACCAATCTGCCGTGGACGCTGTCGCCGCCGGAAATTCGCGAGCGCCTGGGCATGAAGGCATTGCATCTGGTCAACGATTTCGAAGCGGTGGCGTATGCGGCCGCGTCGATGGACGCCAGCGAAGTGCTGCATCTGACCGGGCCGCGCAAGGCGCAGCGCGGGCCTGCGCTGGTGATCGGTCCGGGCACCGGCCTCGGCGCCGCGGTGTGGATTCCGACCCAGGGCGGCGCCATGGTGCTGGCCACCGAGGCCGGCCATGCCGCGCTGCCGATCGGCAACGATCTGGAACTTGCGCTGGCGCAGCGGCTGTTGCGCGATCGCTCCTATGTGCCGATGGAGCATTTCCTGTCCGGCCCCGGGTTGCTCAATCTCTATCGCGCACTGTGCGAGTTGCGTGGCGCCACGCCTGCGCATGCCGCACCGAACGACATCACCGCGGCTGCGCTGGCCGGCGACGATCCGCTCGCGCACGAGGCACTGTCCGCGTTCTGCGGCCTGCTCGGCAGCGTGGTCGGCGATATGGCGCTGCTGTACGGCGTGCAGGGCGGCATCTACCTGGCCGGCGGCTTCCTGCCGCAGATCGGCGCGTTTCTGTCCGCCAGCAGTTTCGTCGAGCGCTACTTGAACAAGGGCGCGATGCGTCCGGCGCTGGAGCAGATCCCGGTGAAGCTGGTCGAGCATGGCCAGCTCGGGGTGATCGGCGCGGCGAACTGGTTCCTGCAGCAGCGCCACTGAGCGGCCCGGCGCGGCGATGGCCGCGCCGATGGGCAGCGTCCCGCAACGCCGGCGCGGCGTGCCTGGCGTGCCGTAGCGCGTCGACACATATATATGTCCCATGCCTGCGGCGCCTGCGTTGCGGCGCCGCTGTCTACAGCGTCATCGCTTGCCTGAACTCACAGGTCGCCGTGGTGCGCCTGCAGCGCCGCGATCGCGGCCAGGCCGGCGGTTTCGGTGCGCAGGATGCGCGGCCCCAGGCGCAGGCCGACGAAGCCGGCGGCCTCCAGCGTGGCGCGGTCGCGCGGCGACCAGCCGCCTTCCGGGCCGATCGCGATCGTCGCCGCAGCGCCGCCGATGACCAGCGACCGCAGGCGGTGTTCGCCCTGCGGATCCAGGATCAACCGGCACGGGCTGTCCGCCGCGGCGCGCGCCGCATCGGCCAGCGCCAGCGGCGCGCTCAGCTGCGGCACGCGCGCGCGGCCGGACTGTTCGCAGGCCGCGATCACCACGCTGCGCCAGTGCGCCACGCGCTTGTCCACCCGCGCCGCATCCAGCTTCACTTCGGTGCGCTCGGCCCACACCGGCACGATCGCGGCGACGCCGAGCTCGGTGGCCTTCTGCAGGATCAGGTCCATCTTCTCGCCGCGCGCCACGCCCTGCAGCAGGGTGATCGCCAGTGGCGACTCGTTGTCGACCGGCTGCGCCGCGCCGATGCGCACGCTGGCGTTGCGCTTGCCGGCCTGCAGCAGTTCGGCGGGGTAATCGCAGCCGTCGCCGTTGAACAGCACGCAAGGATCGCCCTCGCGCAGCCGCAGCACGCGCAGCAGGTGGTTGGCGACGTCTTCCGGCAGGCTCAACTCGGCGCCGGCGTGCAGCGGCAGCTCCACATGGCAGCGGGTCAGGCGCATGCCACCGCCTCGTCGATCGCCGCCAGCGTGGTCTCGGCCAGCAGCGTCAACTGCTCGGCGTCCACGCAGTACGGCGGCATCCAGTACAGCACGTCGCCCAGCGGGCGCAGCACCACACCGCGTTGCAGCGCGGCACGGTAGGCGTGCAGGCCGACGCGTGCGGATGCAGGGAAGGGCGTGCGCTTGTCGCCGTTGCGGGTGAGTTCGAACGCCACCACCATGCCGGCCTGGCGCACGTCGGCCACGTGCGGATGCTCGGCGAACGGCGCCGACAGCGCGCGCATGGTCTCGGCGGTGCTGCGGTTACGCGCGATCACGTCGTCCTCCTGCAGGATCCGCAGCGACGCCAGCGCCGCGGCGCAGGCCAGCGGGTTGCCGGTGTAGCTGTGCGAATGCAGGAAGGCGCGCTCGCGGCTGTCGTCGAGGAAGGCGTCGTACAGATGCTGGGTGGCCAGCACCGCCGACAGCGGCAGGAAACCGCCGGTCAGGCCCTTGGACAGGCACAGCAGGTCCGGCATCACCCCGGCCTGCTCGCAGGCGAACAGGGTGCCGGTGCGGCCGAAGCCGGTGGCGATCTCGTCGGCGATCAGGAAGGCGCCGTTGGCGTCGCACAGTTCGCGCGCGCGCCGCAGATAGGCCGGATCGTGCATGCGCATGCCGCCGGCGCACTGCAGGCGCGGTTCCAGGATCACCGCGCAGATCTCGCCGGGATGGCGGTCGAACAGGTCGGCCAGCGCATCGGCGGCGGCATCGGCGCGTTCGCGCGCGCTCTGTCCCGGTTCTGCCTGGTACGCGTCGGGCGAGGGCGCGAACAGCGCCTCGGCCAGCAGGGGCGCGTACACCCGCCGGTACAGCGGGATATCGCCGACCGCCAGTGCGCCGATGGTCTCGCCGTGATAGCCGTTCTCCAGCGCGACGAAGCGGGTGCGCCCCGGTTCGCCGCGGTTCTGGAAATAGTGGAAGGCCATCTTCAGCGCCACTTCCACGCCGGCCGAGCCGTTGTCGGCATAGAACACCTTGGCCAGCGGCGCGCGCCCTTCCTGGCGCGGCGCCAGCGCCAGCAACTGCTCGGCCAGCAGCACCGCCGGTTCGTGGCTGAAGCCGGCCAGCATCACCTGCTCCAGCTGGGTGGCCTGGGCGGCGATGGCCGCGGCGATGCGCGGCTCGCCGTGGCCGAACAGGTTGGTCCACCAACTGCTCACCGCATCCAGGTAGCGGCGGCCGCCGTGGTCGATCAGCCAGGCGCCTTCGCCACGCGCGATCGGGACCAGGGGCAGGGTGTCGGGGTGCTCGCGCATCTGCGTGCACGGGTGCCAGAGCACGGCCAGATCACGCGTGCGCCACGCCTCGGCCATCTGTGCTGCGGTCAGGTCTGATAGCATTTCGCGCTCATGAACAGGTTCTTCGCTCCGCGCATTCTATCGATCGACGCCGTCCGGCGCCGCAGGGTGCCGGCGTGACCCGTCGATTGCCGGTCATCCATGCCGTGCGCGAGCGCAGCGAATCGGCCGCCGAGCGCCGGGTCGAGGAGCTGGACCTGGAGTTCAGCAATGGCGAGCGCCGCGTGTTCCACCGGCTGAAGGCGCCGGGTCATGGCGCGGTGGTGGTGGTGCCGATGCTGGATGCGCAGACCGTGCTGCTGGTGCGCGAATACGCCGCCGGCGTGCATCGCTACGAACTGGGCCTGGTCAAGGGCCGCATCGACGCCGGCGAGACCCCGCTGCAGGCAGCCGACCGCGAACTCAAGGAAGAGGCCGGCTACGGTGCGCGGCAGTTGCGCGTGCTGCGCGCGATGACCCTGGCGCCGACCTACATGAGCCACCAGTCGTGGCTGGTGCTTGCACAAGATCTCTATCCCGAACGACTGACCGGCGACGAGCCGGAGGAATTGGAAGTGGTGCCCTGGAAACTGGCTGAACTGGATCAACTGATGTTGCGTGAAGATTTTTCCGAGGGGCGTTCGCTGGCGGCGCTGTTCATCGCCCGCGAGTGGCTGGGTCGGGCCGAATGATCCGTCTCACCAGTGATTTGCGCGAAACCGTGATCGCCATCGCCATCGATGCCGCCGCGGCCATCATGTCCGTCTATGCCACCGGCTTCGAGGTGGAGCACAAGGCCGATACCAGCCCGTTGACCCAGGCCGACCTGGCCGCGCACCAGATCATCGTCGAAGGCCTGGAGCGGCTGACCCCGGACCTGCCGGTGCTGTCCGAGGAATCGGCGCAGATTCCGTGGGAGGTGCGCGAGCACTGGACCACCTATTGGCTGGTCGACCCGCTCGACGGCACCCGCGAGTTCGTCAAGCGCAACGGCGAGTTCAGCGTCAACATCGCGCTGATCCACCAGGGCGCGCCGGTGTTCGGCGTGGTCCAGGCGCCGGTCGATGGCCGCGTCTGGCATGCGGTGCGTGGCGAGCAGGCGTACCGCCGCGAGGGCTTCCGCGACACCGCGCTGAATACGCGACGTCCGGCCACCGCGCCGCTGCGGGTGGCGGCGAGCCGTTCGCACCGTGACGCGCGTACCGACGCGTTGCTGCAGCGCATGGGCGAGATCGAACTGGTCGCGCAGGGTTCGTCGCTGAAGTTCTGCCGGATCGCCGATGGCGACCTGGACGTGTATCCGCGCTTCGGGCCGACCTCCGAATGGGACACCGCCGCCGGGCAGTGCGTGCTGCAGGCCGCTGGCGGCGCGCTGCTGGCCGCCGCGACCGGCAAGCCGTTCCGCTACAACCGCCGCGAATCGCTGCTCAACGGCGACTTCGTGGCGCTGGGCGATGCGGCGCTGCCCTGGCGCGACTGGCTGGGCTGAGCCGCGCCGCGCGCGCGCGCCGCACGGCGCGCGCTCTGCCACACTAGGCGGTGGCGGCAGCGGTGCCGTCGTACCGGAACCCGCCCGTGACCCCCACTCGCTACGATCTTCCCGCCCTGCTCGACATCATGGCGCGCCTGCGCGATCCCGCGCAGGGCTGCCCCTGGGACCTGGAGCAGGATTTCGCCAGCATCGCCGCGTACACGATCGAAGAGGCCTACGAAGTGGCCGACGCGATCGACCGCCAGGACCTGGCCGGGCTGAAGGACGAACTCGGCGATCTGCTGCTGCAGGTGGTGTTCCATGCGCAGATGGCGCGCGAGCAGGGCGCGTTCGGCTTCGACGACGTAGTCGCGGCGATCTGCGACAAGATGGTGCGCCGCCACCCGCACGTGTTCGGCGACAGCCAGGTGGCCGATGCCGAACAGCAGACGCTGAAGTGGGAAGAGATCAAACGCGCCGAGCGCGCCGCCGCCGGCGAGCGCGACGGCTCGGCACTGGCTGGCATCGCCCGCGGCCTGCCGGAATGGCAGCGCGCGCTGAAGCTGCAGTCGCGCGCGGCGCGGGTCGGCTTCGACTGGCCCGGCCCCGCGCCGGTGCTGGACAAGGTGCAGGAAGAACTGGAGGAAGTGCGCGCGGAACTGGCGCATGGCGCCGCAGTCGATCCGGCACGGCTGCAGGACGAGATCGGCGACCTGCTGTTCGTCTGCGCCAACCTGGCGCGGCATGCCAAGGTCGACGTCGGTGCGGCGCTGCGCCACGCCAACCTCAAGTTCGAGCGTCGCTTCCGCACGATGGAACGGCTGGCGCAGCAGGACGGCGGCGCGCTGGATGGCCTGGCCCTGGCACAGCAGGAGGCGTACTGGCAGCGCGCCAAGGACGAAGAACGCGCCGCGGCCGGATGAAGACCCTGCTGCTGTTCGTGCTGACCGCCGTGGCGGAAATCGTCGGCTGCTACCTGCCTTATCTGTGGCTGCGCGAACAGCGCAGCGCCTGGCTGCTGTTGCCGGCCGCGGGCAGCCTGGCGGCCTTCGTCTGGCTGCTGACCCTGCATCCTGCCGCCAGCGGCCGCGTCTATGCGGCCTACGGCGGCGTCTATGTCGCCGTCGCCTTGCTGTGGCTGTGGACGGTGCAGGGCATGCGCCCCACGCGCTGGGACCTGCTCGGCGCCGGCCTGTGCCTGGCCGGCATGGCGGTGATCATGTTCGCACCGCGGCAGGGCTGAGGCCGCTCCCACGGGAGCTTGAGACGAACTCGGCGGGTGCACTGTGGGAGGGACTTCAGTCCCGACGCATTGGCTCATCGGAAAGCACGCCACGTTGCGCGTCGTGGCCGCATGACCGTTGCGCCCCAGGATACGTCCCTGCGCGATGGGCGGTGCCCTGTGGTCGCGATACACGTCCTCGTCGCACCGCGGCACGACGGAGGCCGCTCCCACAGGCGTTGCGGCGAATGCGGTGGGTGCACGGTGGGAGGGACTTCAGTCCCGACGCATTGCGTCATCGGAAAGCACGCCAAGTGCGCGTCGTGGCCGCATGACATCTGCGCGTCGCATCCGTGCGCAGCGCGCGACGTCCGCGCTCCCAGCGTATGCTGAATGCCTGCGTCGCCTCGGGAGGGCCATCGCATGCGTCGCTTCTCCAGTTTTCGCGAGTTCTATCCGTTCTATCTGAGCGAGCACCGGCATCGGGTGTCGCGACGGCTGCATTTCGTCGGCAGCCTCGGCGTGCTGGCGAGCCTGCTGCTGGCGCTGTGCACCGGCCAGCCGCGTTGGTTATGGGCCGCACCGGTCTGCGGCTACGGCTGCGCCTGGATCGGCCATTTCGTGTTCGAGAAGAACCGTCCCGCCACCTTCAAGCACCCGCTGTACTCGCTTGCCGGCGACTGGGTGATGTTCAAGGACATGCTGCTGGGCCGCATCCGCTGGTGACCGGCACGTGCGCGTGCGCTGGCTATACTGCGGATTCGATTTCTTTCTGGTTAATGGAGCGACCTGATGCCGTCTTCCTTCTTCCTTGCGCTGGTGATCCTGTTCTTCGGCGTGGTGGTGCTGTTCAAGACCGTGCGTATGGTGCCGCAGGGATTCCAGTGGACGGTGGAGCGCTTTGGCCGCTACACCCACACGCTGTCGCCCGGCCTGCACTTCCTGATTCCGTGGATGTACGGGGTGGGCCGCAAGGTCAACATGATGGAACAGGTGCTGGACGTGCCCAGCCAGGACGTCATCACCAAGGACAACGCGGTCGTGCGCGTGGACGGCGTGGTGTTCTTCCAGGTGCTGGACGCCGCCAAGGCCGCGTATGAAGTGTCCAACCTGGAGATCGCCACCATCGCGCTGGTGCAGACCAACATCCGCACCGTGATCGGCTCGATGGACCTGGACGAATCGCTGAGCCAGCGCGAAACCATCAATGCGCAGCTGCTGAACGTGGTCGACCATGCCACCAATCCGTGGGGCATCAAGGTCACCCGCATCGAGATCCGCGATATCCAGCCGCCGCGCGACCTGGTCGATGCGATGGCCCGGCAGATGAAGGCCGAGCGCGAGAAGCGCGCGCAGATCCTCGAGGCGGAGGGCTCGCGGCAGTCGGAGATCCTGCGCGCCGACGGCGAGAAGCAGGCGGCTGTGCTGGAGGCCGAAGGCCGCAAGGAGGCCGCGTTCCGCGACGCCGAGGCGCGCGAGCGCCTGGCCGAGGCCGAAGCGCGGGCGACGGCGATGGTGTCCAAGGCGATCGCCGAAGGCGACGTGCAGGCGATCAACTACTTCGTCGCGCAGAAGTACGTGGAGGCGTTCAAGGAGCTGGCCACCGCGCCGAACCAGAAGTTCGTGCTGATGCCGATGGAGTCCAGCGGCATCATCGGCTCGATCGCCGGCATCGCCGAACTGGCGCGCGAGGCGCTGAACAAGCAGGCCTCCCCGCCGGCAGTGCCGCGCGTGCCGCCGCGCAACGGAGTCTGAGCCATGCGCATTGAGGTAGTGGCCTGGGGTGCCCTGACCTTGTTGCTGTTCGCGGCCGAATCGCTGGCGCCGGGCGCCTTCATGCTGTGGATGGGCTTCGCCGCCGCGGCGGTGTTCCTCGCCGTGCTGGTGTTCCCGGACATCTCCCTGCTGCTGCAGGTCGGCGCGTTCGTGGTGCTGAGCTTCGTCTCGATCCAGGTGTACCGCACCTGGTTCCGCAACCGCGGCCGGACCAGCGACCAGCCGCTGCTCAACCGCCGCGCCGAGCAACTGATCGGCCGCATGGTGACCCTGGACCAGCCGATCCACGGCGGCCGCGGCCGCGCCAAGGTCGACGACGCCTTCTGGGTGGTCGGCGGCCCCGACCTGCCGGCCGGCAGCACGGTGCGCATCGTCGGCGTGGACGGGATGACGCTGCTGGTCCAGGCGGTTTGAAAGCCGGGATTGGGGAGTCGGGATTGGGGATTGGTGCCGCGAGTGCGCGGTACCTCCACCTTCCCAATCTTCCTGCGCGTAGGAGCAGCGATCAAGCGCGCGTCCTTCGGCTCAGGACGCCCGCTCTTGCTAATCCCGAATCCCAACTCCCCGATCCCGGCCTTCGCTGAAGCCGCTCCCACGGCACTGCGCGATCGAGCGCCAGTCCTTCGGATCCAGGAAAGCCGCTCTGACGAATCCCCATTCCCGACTCCCCCAATCCCGGCCCCCAGCCAGCGATAATGGGGGACTTTTCTCACGGACCCGCGCCATGACCCAGAAGACCATCCTCAACGACAGCCACCGCGCCCTCGGCGCCAAGATGGTCGACTTCGGCGGCTGGGACATGCCGATCCACTACGGCTCGCAGATCGACGAGCACCACCAGGTGCGCCGCGACGCCGGCATGTTCGACGTCAGCCACATGACCGTGGTCGATCTGCACGGCGAGCAGGTCCGCGCGTTCCTGCGCCATCTGCTGGCCAATTCGGTGGACAAGCTGAAGGTGCCGGGCAAGGCGCTGTACACCTGCATGCTCAACCCGCAGGGTGGGGTGATCGACGATCTGATCGTCTATTACATGTCCGATGCGTTCTTCCGCCTGGTGGTCAACGCCGCCACCCGCGCCAAGGATCTGGCCTGGATCGGCGAGCAGGCGCAGGCGTTCGGCGTGCAGGTGCGCGAGCGCGACGACTTCGCGATGATCGCGGTGCAGGGGCCGAACGCGCGCGCCAAGGCGATCGGCCTGCTGCGCGAGCAGGATCGTGCCGCGGCGCAGAAGCTCGGTCGCTTCGCCGCGATCGAGGCGACCTCGGACGCGGGCGTGCCGCTGTTCGTCGCGCGCACCGGCTACACCGGCGAAGACGGATTCGAGATCGTGCTGCCGCAAGCGCAGGCGCCGGCGTTCTGGGAGGCGCTGATCGGTGCGGGGGTGAAGCCGGCCGGCCTGGGCGCGCGCGATACGCTGCGCCTGGAGGCGGGCATGAACCTCTACGGTCAGGACATGGACGACAGCGTCTCGCCTTACGAGGCCGCGCTGGCCTGGACGGTGACCCTCGACGAGGGCCGCGACTTCATCGGCCGCGCTGTGCTGGAAGCGCAGAAGGCCGGCGGCGCGCCGCGGCAGATGATCGGCCTGGTGATGGACGAGAAGGGCGTGCTGCGCCACGGACAGAAGGTGCTGACCGCCAACGGCGACGGCGAGATCCTGTCCGGTACCTTTTCGCCGACGCTGGGCAAGGCCATCGCCTTCGCACGGGTGCCGGCCGGCGAGCCGGGTGCGGTGCGCGTGGACATCCGCGGCAAGGAAGTGCCGGTGCGCGTGGTCAAGTTCCCGTTCGTGCGCGAAGGCCAGGTCCAGCCCGGCGTGCTCGGCTGAGTCCTGTCCACCGCGCGCGACTTCGTCCCCAAGCGCGCGGTTCGCTACACTAGACTCCCATCCTCGATACCGTCTTCTTCCGGAGCAGCCCCATGAGCGAGATCCCTGGCGACCTCAAATTCCTCAAGTCCCACGAGTGGGCCCGCGTCGAGGGCAACGGTCGCGTGACCATCGGCATTTCCGACCACGCCCAGGGCCTGCTCGGCGACCTGGTCTACGTCGAACTGCCGAACGTCGGCGATCACGTCGAAGCCGGCAACGGCGTGGCCGTGGTCGAGTCGGTCAAGGCCGCCTCCGACGTGTACAGCCCGCTCAGCGGCAAGGTCGTCGAGGTCAACACCGCGCTGAGCGACAAGCCGGAAACGATCAACGAGGACGCCTACGGCGAAGGCTGGATCCTGGTGCTGGAAGCGGACGATGCCGAGCAGTTGAACGAACTGCTGTCGCCGGACGAGTACGCCGAACTGCTCGAGGACGACGGCCACTGAGCCGACCGCCCATCGCGATACCCGAACCGGCCGCCCAGGGCGGCCGGTTTCTTTTTGGGCGCGGCTCGGCGAACTCGCCAGCGTTCGTGCGTCGGCAGCGCCATTCTCGGCATGGCGATCCCGGAACGCGCGTCGCCTGCGTCGCCGCGTGCGTCGCTGCGAAGACCATGTGAGGTCGCCGCCGGGCGTACCGCGAGCGCAGCGTGTTCGTCGCGTCTGGCGGAGACCGATGCCGACGACCCGCGCGTCGGCCGGCGCCGGTTTTCCGACGCGGCGCAGGTGCAGCGCGGCGTGGAGGCACAACGTGGGTCGGCGACGCGCGGGCATCGGCGATGCGGTGTGCGCTGCTCGCGTCGCCGATGCATGGCGGCGCGGTGCGTGCCGGCGCCAGTCGATCACCTCTGCGAGCTGTTTCGGTCGACACGACCGTGCAACGGCATCGCCCGAGGACGCGTTGGCGACTTGGCATGGAGGTGGGCGAGGGCAGTCGTGCGCGTCGCGGTGTGTCGGCGACGTGCGTGCAGGTCGTGTCGCGGTGGCGCGATGCGGCGCCACCCGGCGACGCGGCACGCATGCATCGCGCGCGTCGTGAGCGCCGCACGACGCAAAAAAGTTTGCGCACTTTTGCGCATTTGCACTTGTGCGATGCCGGAACCGCGTGCGGTCGCGAAATTTTTTTTCAGCTAGCGGACAGGCTGGCGTGCATCGCCGCGGTTCCCGCCGACGCTTCGCCGCTGCCTGCCCGCAACGCGATCGAGGCAGTGTGTCGTTACAGAAAACACGGAAATTTCCCTGCTTTTTTTGCATGCGCCGTTTTCCTCGCGGCGTCGGCGTCGGCGATCGGCGGCGTCGGCAAGGCGGCCAGTGCGGCATGCGGCGTCGGTGGCGCGCGCGCCATCGAAAAAAAAATTGCGTAGAAGTGTTGACAGTAAAAAAAACCGTGATTAGGTTTCGCCCAGCAGACGTTGCTGCGCAAGCGAGTGAATCGGATCGACATCAAAACGCGAAGCACAACTTGGACATCCGCCAGGAACCCGAAGATGGTGGAGTTGGAGTCGCTTCCCTCCGAGAAACGCAACGTCTCCCCTGGCATCGCACCCGTATCGCTATCCGGTACGGGTGTTTCTGTATCCGATCCGGCCCGCAGCGCGCGCCGGCGGTTCCCGCAGGCGGAGCATCGCCGCGAGGTTGCTTTAACTGGGCATTTTCAATCCATAGTTCACTGACGAGGAGCCATCCCATGGCGACGAAAAAAGCTGCGAAAAAGCCGGCCGCTAAGAAGGCGGTCAAGAAGACTGCCGCCAAGAAGCCGGCAGCGAAGAAGGTTTCGGTAAAGAAGGCGGTCAAGAAGGTCGCCAAGAAGGTGGCCAAGAAGGTCGCCAAGGTGAAGAAGGCGGTCAAGAAGGCCGTCGCCAAGAAGGCAGTGAAGAAGACGGCGAAGAAGGCCGCCACCAAGAAGACCGCCAAGAAGGCCGTCGCCAAGAAGGCGGTGAAGAAGACCGCGAAGAAGGCTGCGACCAAGAAGACCGCTGCCAAGAAGACGGTGAAGAAGTCGGCTGCCAAGAAGCCGGCCGCGAAGAAGGCAACTGCGAAGAAGGCCACCGCCAAGAAGACCGTGGCGAAGAAGAAGCCGGCCGCTCGCAAGAAGAAGGCCGCTCCGGTCGCGCTGCCGGCCACGCCCGCGCCGCTGATCTGATCCATCCCGATCGCTGTTCCTAGACTCTCTCCCCGGTGCCCAGCGGGGAGGGAGTTTTTTATGTGCGGCATCCTGCCGCGCGCGCTCGCAGTCCCGGTTGTGGGAGGCACTTCAGTCCCGACCGGAGAGTACCTCCGTGGTGCCTTCGTCCGACGATCCCGCGGCGTCCGTCTTCTCGATCCACGCTGGCCCTTCCCTGTGCCTTGCTTGCCAGGCTGCGACGTGGACATCGCGCCTGTGCCTGTCGCATCGAAAACGGACGCGGCAAGCCGCGTCGTCTCCGTGCCACGGTCGGCGCCTGCGGGCAGGGCAACGCATCCACCTGATCTCCCTGGCATGCACGTGCGGCCTGGGCAGCCACGCGAGTACCGGGAGGCGCGGGCAGTTATCGTCGGCGTGAACTTACGCGACAGCTACGCCGGCAACGACACGACGGTAGGCGGCAGCAAAGGCCGTCATATCGCGTTCAATGGATCGCCCCTGGCCTGGATCGACCGACCGTCGGGATCGGGGCCGCCACAGCAGCCGGAACGCCTGGCATTCGCCGCCCCAGCCAAGGCGTTGCGTGGGCACTTGCAGCGCGTCAGCGCGCCTTGCCCGCCTCCACTCCGCATCACGGGTTTTTCCCGCGTATCCGTGGACTGAGGTGGGTCTCCCCGCCTGCTTTCGCCACACTCCCGCCGGATGCAGTCTGTCCTGTGGGAGTCGACTGTCGTGCAGCCGCGACAAGCGAAGCCGAAAGCCGGCCGACACCCTCCGTGGTCGGGACTGAAGTCCCTCCCACAGTGCACCCGGTAGGTCCGTCGCAAGCCCCTGTGGGAGCGGATTCAGCCACGACGGGCTTTGTCTGGAATGCCCGTCGCTGCTGAAGCGACTTCCACAGTGGCTTGCGAGCTCGCCGGGTGGCTGTGGGAGGGACTTCAGTCCCGACGCATTGGGCCATCGGAAAGCACCCACCACGTCGCGCGTCGCGGTTGCACGACAGTCGACTCCCGCAGGAGGCTTCTCGTCGGTCGTTATCGAAGGCGTCCCGCAGCCGCGCCTCGCGCGCTGCTCCGCGCACGTCGGCGATGGTGCACCGGGTTGCCAGCACGCCAACGGCAGCCTGCGGCGATGCGGGGCGCAGCGACACCAGATGCCGGATCGCGATCAATGCCGAGAGGGCGCGGCGTGTGCCCTGTGCGCGATCTTGGAAGCGGCGGTGCGCCACCACCCTCACCGCGGCCGTACGCGGGCGCTCCGAGCGCCTGCTGCCGCTGGGGGACGCAGTCGCCGATCGTTCGTCCAGGCATGACGTCGGCGTTGCGGCCACACTTTTATGGCCCGCTCGTTCCGGCGCATCGCCGCAGCCGGGACAGGACTGCGTCCCCGCGCCTGGAAGAAGGGCGCACGCAGCGCAGGTCAGCGCTGCAGACAGCAGAAAGGCGGTTCGCGCGCCCGTTCGCGAGGATGCTGCGCGAGCGCGCGGTCAGTGCGGCGGAGACCGCGCCGTGTCGTTGCTGCGGGAATGGCACCGCGTCCCAGCCGGGAAGGGGCACACGCGGCGCAGGTCAGCGCTGCAGACAGCAGAAAGGCGGCTTGCGCCGCCTTCTGCGAGGATGCTGCCGGAGGCCGCGCTCAGTGCGGCGAGGCCACCGACTTGGACGAGGACGCGCCCTTCTTGTCCTTCGGGTCCGGACGCTCGGCCATCAGGTTGTCGCTGCCGAAGTCGGTGTCCACGTCCAGCCAGCGCTGCGCCGGCAGGCCGATGGCGCGGTCGAGCACGGTCGGCAGCAGGCCCGAGGGCAGGCCGCTTTCGCCGTTCCACAGGATGGCCACGCCGAGGTCGCGTTCCGGCACCAGCGCGATCAGGCCGCGGTAGCCCTGCACCGCGCCGGCATGGAAGATCACCTGGTGGCCGGAGTAGTCGAACACGCGCCAACCCAGCGCGTAGCTGGCCGAGTTGACCCGCGCGCGGCGCCAGCCCGAGCGCATCTCGCCCGGGGTGAGGATCAGCGGCGCGTGCAGGGTCGCCAGCAGCGGCTCCGGCAGCACGTCGGGACGATGCCCGGTCTGTGCGATCAGCCACTGCGCCATGTCGCTGATGCTGGCGTTGACGCCGGCGGCCGGCGCCAGGCGGTAGTAGGTCGGCTTGGGCGTCAGCGACACCCAGCCGTTGCGGCTGCGCACATGCGGGCGCGCCCAGCGCGGGCTGGCCTGGATGCCGGCCAGGCCCATGCTGGCGTCGTTCATGCCCAGCGGCTTGAAGATGCGGCGCTCCACCGACTGCTCGTAGAAGCTGCCGGACGCGGCGAACACCACGTCGCCGATCAGGCTGAAGGCGACGTTCTGGTAGGCGTAGCACTCGCCCGGCGCGCACTTCAGCGGCGCATAGGCCAGCTTGTGGCTGAGCGTGTAGTAGTCGATGTTGGATTCGACGTCGCGGTCGTAGGCGTTGTAGGTGAGGCCGACGCGGTGGCTGAGCAGGTCGGCGACGTTCAACTGGCGCGTGGCGACCGGGTCGCTGAGCTGGAAGCCGGGCACGTAGTCGACGACCTTGCTGTCCCAGCGCAGGGTGCCGTCGTTGACCAGCAAGCCGGCCATGGTGCCGGCGAACGCCTTGGACAGCGAGGCCAGGCGGAACACGGTGTGCGCATCGACCTGCTCGGGGCGGTTGACGTCGGTGACGCCGTAGCCGCGCGCGCTGAGCACCTGGCCGTTGTGCACGATGGCCATCGCCAGGCCGGGCACGCGCTCGCCATAGGTCAACTGTTCGGCCACCGACTCCAGCGCGGCGACGTCGAAGTCCTTGGCCAGCGGCAGCACCTGGCTCTGGGTGAGCGAAGCGCGGTAGGGCAGCGGCTGGGTCGGCGAGGTGTAGTGCGTGGCTTCGGTGTGCAGCGGCGGCGGCAGCGGTTGTGCGGGCGCCGGCGTCTGTGCGGTGGAGGACATCGCAAAGGGCAGCAATGCCCCCAGCAACCCGGTTGCCACCGGTCGAAGGAGCCGGTGCCTGCTGTTCTGTGTCATTGCGCCTGAGGCCTGTGAGGTGCTGCCGGCCACGATTCTAGCGCCGGATTTCTCGAATGCACAAACTGGGAGAAGATGAATAGGCATCGCCTTGATCCTGCTGGGGATTTCCCGCCTCGGACGGGGGTGTGCAGGCCTGCCGGCGGAGCGGTGGCGGGGACTGCGGCGGATACCCACGGACATGCAATCGCCGTGCCGCGCACGGCTTGCCTAGCCCCTCTCCCCCCGGGAGAGGGGTTGGGGTGAGGGTAGGTCACGCAGCAGCGGATCTACCGCCTCGATACTCGTGCGCTCGCCCCCTCCCGCAGCATCGTGCATCCCCCCGCAGCCGCCGCCTCACCCCTCCCGCAGCACAGCCCGCCCACGGATCAGATCCGCAGCACGCTCGGCGATCATCATCGTCGGGCCGTTGGTGTTGCCGCTGACCAGGCGCGGCATCACCGAGGCGTCGACCACGCGCAGGCCGTCGAGACCGCGCAGGCGCAGCTGCGGGTCGACCACCGCCTGCGCATCGCTGCCCATCCGGCAGGTGCCGATCGGGTGATAGATGGTTTCGGCCTTGGCGCGGATGAAGGCGATCAGCCCGGCCTCGTCCAGGTCCTCGCGTGCCGGCAGCAGCGGCGCGCCGCGCCATGCATCGAACGCCGGCTGCTGCAGGATGTGCCGCGCCAGGCGCGCGCATTCCACCAGCATGCGCAGGTCGAAGCCGTCGGGATCGCTCAGGTAGTTGGCCTGGATCCGCGCCGGCGTGCGCGGGTCGGCGTCGTTGAGCGCGATGCGGCCGCGGCTGCGCGGCTGCAGGTGGCAGGCGTGCAGGGTGAAGCCGTCGCCGGGCAGGCGGTTGCGGCCGTGGTCGTCGAGCATGGCCGGCACGAAGTGCAACTGGATGTCGGCGCGCGCGTCCGGCGCCAATGGCGAGCGGATGAAGCCGCCGGCCTCGGCGATGTTGCTGCTGCCGGCGCCGCGGTGCCCACGCAGGAAATAGTCGAAGGCGATCTTGGCCTGGTTGCGACGGTCGTAGCTGATCCCCGGGCGGGTGCGGTACAGCGTGCACACGTCCAGGTGATCCTGCAGGTTGGCGCCGACCTGCGGCTGGTCCAGCTGCACCGCGATGCCGTGGCGGCGCAGCGCATCGGCCGGGCCGATGCCCGAGAGCATCAGCAGCTGCGGCGAGTTCACCGCGCCGGCGCTGAGCAGCGTTTCGCGCGCGGCGCGCGCCTGCACCTCGCGGCCGTCCTGCGCATAGGCGACGCCGACCACGCGTCCACTTTCGATCAGCAGGCGCAGCACCAGCGCGTCGGTGACCACCTGCAGGTTGTCCCGCGCGTGCGCCGGCGCTAGGTAGGCGACCGCGGCCGAGCAGCGTGCGCCGTCCTTCTGGGTGACCTGGTACAGGCCCACGCCTTGCTGCTGCGGGCCGTTGAAATCGGGATTGTGCGGGAAGCCCGCTTCCTGCGCGGCCGCGATGAACACGTCCGAGAGTGGGTTGTGGTAGCGCAGGTCGGAGACGTGCAGCGGGCCGTCGCCGCCGTGCAGCGCATCGCCACCGCGGCTGTTGCATTCGCTGCGGCGGAAGTAGGGCAGCACGCCGCGCCAGTCCCAGCCGTCGGCGCCGTCGGCCGCCCAGTCGTCGTAGTCGGCGGGCACGCCGCGCACGTAGCACATCGCGTTGATCGAGCTGGAGCCGCCCAGCACCTTGCCGCGCGGCCACCACAGGCGGCGGTCGTTCAAGGCCGGCTCGGCCTCGGTCAGGTAGTTCCAGTTGATGCGGCGGTTGCTGGCCAGGCGCGCCAGGCCCGCGGGCATGTGGATGAAGGGATTGCGGTCGCGCGGCCCGGCCTCGATCAGCAGCACCTTGCAGTCGCGGTCCTCGCTCAGGCGGTTGGCGAGCACGCAGCCGGCCGAGCCTGCGCCGATGATGATGTAGTCGTACACCCGCGGTGTCCCCTGAGTTCCTGGCGCCGACGCTAGTCGCCGAGGATAGAGCATATGCTCGGCGCGGCCGTTCGCCGCGCGCGATGCGCGTACGGCGCGGGCGGTGGATCGCGCACGCGCTGGCGGTGTTGCGGTGCATCAGCTACCGTGCGCGTTTTCCGCCCCCCGAAAATCGCCATGTCCCGTTCCTGCGCCAGGGTCCGTCGCCAATGAGCGCCACCCCGCATGCCCCCGGTGCGCTGGCGCGGCTGCGCGGTGCCCTGCGCGATTCGCCGCCGCTGGCGTGGGCATTCCTGTACTTCTTCTCGCTGCTCAGCGGCTACTACGTGTTGCGGCCGGTGCGCGAGGCGATGGGCGCCTCCGCCGACGTGGCCGCGGTGTTCCCGCCGGCGATGATCGCGTTCTTCGCCGCGCACGGCATGCCGCTGAAGGAATTCGCGCTGCAGGTGCTGTTCACCTGCACCTTCCTGATCATGTTGTTGCTGCAGCCGATCTACGGGGCGCTGGTCAGCCGCTATCCGCGGCGGGTGTTCCTGCCGGTGGTGTACGGCTTCTTCATCGCCACGCTGCTGCTGTTCTACGTGCTGTTCGACAGCGGCGTGCCCGGGCGCGGCATGGCCTTCTTCCTGTGGATTTCGGTGTTCAACCTGTTCGCGGTGGCGGTGTTCTGGAGCTTCATGGCCGATGTCTTCAGCAACACCGAAGCGCGCGCCTGCTACGGCTACATCGGCGCCGCCGGCACGCTCGGCGCGTTCCTGGGGCCGGTGATCGCCAGCAGCCTGGTCGAACGCATCGGCATCGCCAACCTGATGCTGGTGTCGGCCGGCTTCCTGGTGGTCAGCGTGGTGTGCCTGCTGCGCCTGCGGCTGTGGGCGGTCGCCCGCGAACGCGAGCGCGGCGTGGTCGGCGGCGAGGCGCCGATGGGCGGCGACGTGCTGGCCGGGCTGAAGCTGATCGCGCGCGAGCCGCTGCTGCGCTGGCTGGCGCTGATGTCGGTGTTCGGCGTGGGCGTGGGCACCCTGCTGTACAACGAACAGGCGGCGATCGTGCGCCGCCTGTATACCGATGCGGCGGCCAGTACCGCCTTCTACGCGAACATCGACCTGGCGGTGAACGCGGTGACCCTGGTGCTGCAGTTGCTGGTCACGCGCGCGCTGCTGTCGCGCTTCGGCATCGGGCCGGCGCTGCTGATCCCCGGCTGCGCGATCCTGCTCGGCTATTCCGTGCTGGCGGTGTCGCCGCTGCCGATGCTCGTGGCGGTGGTGCAGGTGGTGACCCGCGCCGGCGAGTTCTCCCTGGCCAAGCCGGCCCGCGAGACCCTGTACACCCGGGTCGGCCGCGAATGGCGCTACAAGGCCGGCGCGGCGATCGATACGGTGATCTACCGGGGCAGCGACCTCAGCTTCGCGTGGTTGTACAAGCTGCTGTCGGGGTTCGGCTCGCAGGTGGTGTTCGCCGCGGGCCTGCTGGCCGCCTCCGGCATGACCCTGGGCGCGTGGCGGCTGCTGCGCGAGGCGGCCAAGCTGCCGCCGGAACGCGCGCCGCCAACGCGCTGAGCCGGCGCCGCGTGGCGGGGGGCTGGCCGCCCATCGGGCCGCTGGCTATGCTGGCGCCCTGTCTCCTGTGCCGGATAGCACGATGATCCTGTTGGCTTCGATCCTGGTCGGCGCGGTCGCGCTGCTGCACGTGTACATCCTGGTGCTGGAGATGGTCCTGTGGACGCGTCCGCTGGGCATGAAGGTGTTCCGCAATTCGCCGGAGAAGGCGCAGGCCACGCGCGTGCTGGCGGCCAATCAGGGGCTCTACAACGGCTTCCTCGCCGCCGGCCTGGCCTGGGGCCTGGTCGCGCAGCGGGTCGACGTGATGCTGTTCTTCCTCGGCTGCGTGGTCGTGGCCGGCCTGTACGGCGGCTGGAGCGTCAGCCGCCGCATCGTGTTCGTGCAGGCGCTGCCGGCAGCGCTGGCGATCGCGGCCGTGCTGCTGGCGTACTGAGCCGCGTATCGCACACCGCACACCGCACACGCGACGCTGCGATCAGGGCGAGGCCGTGGCCGGCACGCGTGGCGACACCCACATGGCGATGCGCGCGAAGCACACCACGTGCTCGTGCGTATCGCGGATCTCCACGCTGACCGGCAGGTCGTAACCGCGCTCGGCGGCGACGATCGCCACGTCCGGCGTGGCCACCGCCTGCATCGGGCCGAGCGCCTTGCTGCGGTATTCCACCTGCATGCCCTTGGGGATCCAGCGCATCGACGGCGGCAGGCTGGCGTCGACCATCACTCCACCGGCCAGTTCCGCCAGGTTGCACAGCGCGATCGCGTGTACCGTGCCGATGTGGTTGCTGACCCGCCGCCGGTGCGCGATGCGCGCCTCGCAGCGGCCCGGCTCCAGGACGGTGATGCGCGGGGCGATGCTGGCGAAGTAGGGCGCCTTGAAGCACACCGCACGCGAGAACAGCCAGGATCCCCCGGGCCAGCCTTGCATGCGGCGGTAGAGCGAGAGCAGTCGGCTCATTGCAGTTCCCCCGAACGCACGACGGCGGACCGAAGTCCGCCGTCGTGGGTGTCGCATGGCCAGGACGATCAGGCCGCTTCGCGCGATTGCCCGTCGTCGGCCGCCGCCGCGGCACGCTGGTAGTAGCTCGCCGAGCGCAGTTCGTCGGTGTCGAAGTCGTCGACGCTGATCGTGTCCATGGTGATCTCGCGCAGCTCCTCCAGCTGACGGCGCTCGTCGGCCGACAGCACGCCTTGGCGCACCGCCTCGTCCAACTGCGAGACGAAGTCCAGCGATTCGATGCCCTTGCTCTTGAGCGCCTTCAGGAACTTGCGCTCCACCGGCTCGGCCAGCACCGCCTTGGTCAGGTAGCTGGCGATGCGGCCGCCGGGGTTGTTCTCGCACGGGGTCAGGAACACGCCCTGGCCCAGGCGATCGCGGGCTTCGTTCGGCGTCATCAGCAGCGCGGCGACGCGGTGGCCCAGGCGGTCGCCCGGCGCTTCGGCGCGGCGGCCCCACGGGAAGATCAGCGCCCACATCAGCCAGCCGACCGGACGGATCGGGAAGTTGCGCAGCGCCGCCGACAGCGCCAGCTCGATCTTGTGCACGCTGTCGTGGAAGGCCCAGGCCAGCAGCGGCTGGTCGGTGGCCGGCGCGCCGTCGTCGTGGTAGCGCTTGAGCATGGCGCTGGTCATGTAGATGTGGCTCAGCACGTCGCCCAGGCGTCCGGACAGCGACTCCTTGAACTTCAGCTTGCCGCCGAGCATCAGCATCGACACGTCGGCCATCAGCGCCAGGTTCGCCGAGTAGCGGTCCAGCTTGCGGAAGTAGCGGCGGGTGTAGGCATCGCCCGGCGCGGCGCCGATGCGTGCGGCGGTCAGGCCGAACCACAGCGAACGCACCGCGTTGGAGATGGCGAAGCCGATGTGGCCGAACAGGTTGCGGTCGAACTCGTCGACGCCGGCCTTGTGATCCGGATTGCCGGCGGCCTTCATCTCCTTCATCACCCACGGATGGCACAGGATCGCGCCCTGGCCGAAGATCAGCAGGCTGCGGGTCATGATGTTGGCGCCTTCCACGGTGATCGCGATCGGCGCGGCCTGCCAGCTGCGGCCGGCGAAGTTGCGCGGGCCGAGGATGATGCCCTTGCCGCCGACCACGTCCATCACGTCGCTGATGACCTCGCGGCTCATCGTGGTGCAGTGGTACTTGGCGATCGCCGACGGCACCGACGGCACGTCGCCGCGGTCCACCGCCGCGGCGGTGGCCTGCGACAGCGCGCTGATCGCATAGGCCTTGCCGCCGATCCGCGCCAGCGCCTCTTCCACGCCTTCGAAGCGGCCGACCGACAGGCCGAACTGCTTGCGGATGCGCGCATACGCGCCGGTGACGACCGCGCCGAACTTGGCGCCGCCGCTGGCGGTGGAGGGCAGGGTGATCGAGCGGCCGACGGCCAGGCACTCGTTGAGCATGTTCCAACCCTTGCCGACCATTTCCACGCCGCCGATCAACTGGCTCAGCGGGATGAACACTTCGCGGCCATGGATCGGGCCGTTCTGGAACGGCGAGTTCAGAGGGAAGTGGCGGCGGCCGATCTCGACCCCCGGGGTCTCGCGCGGCAGCAGCGCCAGGGTGATGCCGATGTCCTTGGTGTCGCCGATCAGGCCTTCCGGGTCGTACATGCGGAACGCCAGGCCGACCAGGGTCGCCACCGGGGCCAGGGTGATGTAGCGCTTGTCGAAGGTCAGCTTGACGCCGAGCACGTTGGCGCCGTTCCACTCGCCCTTGCAGACGATGCCGTAGTCGGGGATCGAGGTGGCATCGGAGCCGGCGAACGGACCGGTCAGGCCGAAGCAGGGCACTTCCTGGCCCACCGCCAGACGCGGCAGGTAGTAGTCCTTCTGCTCCTTGGAGCCGTAATGCAGCAGCAGTTCGCCCGGGCCCAGCGAGTTGGGCACGCCGACGGTGGAACTGACCACGCTGGAGACCGAGGCGATCTTCTGGATCACCTTGTGGTGGGCCAGCGCGGAGAAGCCCAGGCCGCCGTATTCCTTCGGGATGATCATGCCGAAGAACTTGTTCTTCTTGATGAAGCTCCAGATCTCCGGCGGCAGGTCGGCGTGGACGTGGGTGATTTCCCAGTCGTTGGTCATCCGGCACAGTTCTTCCACCGGGCCATCGAGGAAGGCCTGCTCTTCGGCGGTCAGCTGCGGCTTGGGATAGTTCAGCAGCTTCTGCCAGTCCGGGTCGCCGGTGAACAGCTCGCCTTCGAAGCCGACCGAGCCGGTTTCCAGAGCGATGCGCTCGGTCTGCGACAGCGGCGGCAGCACCTTGCGGAACACCTTCAGCATTGGCGCGGTGAGCAGCGGCTTGCGCACGAACGGCAACAGCAGCGGCATCGCAACCACCGCCAGCACGACGGCCGCGACGATGGTGGCGACGTGGTTGGCGCCGAGCAGCCAGCACGCGACCAGCAGCGTGGCGCTCAACGCGGCCCAGACGGCGAGCCGCATGCGGTGATAGGCGGCGAACGCGCCGGCCAGCAACAACACGAGGAAGGGGGCAATGATGCTCATGGGCGTGCTCCGGGGAGGTACTCGGTGACGGCGGACGGTGCGCCGGCGCAGGCCGGTGGCAGGGCGTCCAGGTAGTGCAACACAGTGGCGGTAAATGCGGCGTTGTCGTCGCCGGCCAGCATATGCGTGGCCTCGGGCAGATGCGCATGCTGCGCATGCGGCACCAGCGACAGGAACTCTTCGATGGTCTGCGGCGTGACCAGGTCGCTGCGGCCGCCGCTGATCAGCAGCAGCGGGCACTGCACGTGTGCGGCGGCCTGCGCGATCGCGCCCTGGTGCTGGTCGCTGTCGCGCGCCAGCTCTTCGACCAGGCGCGGGTCCCAGTGCCAGTACCAGCGGCCGTCGGCGTGTTGCCGCAGGACGCTGCGCAGCGCTTCGGGCGACTTGCGCGCGCGCTGCGGCAGGTAGGCGGCGATCGCGTCGCCGGCCTCGTCCAGGCTGGCGAAGCCCTGCGGATGCGCGGTCATGAAAGCGAGGATGCGCTCGACCCCGGCCGGCTGCCAGCGCGGGGTGATGTCCACCAGCACCATCGCGCGGAACAGGCCCGGCCAGCGCGATTCGGCGATCAGCCCGAACAGCCCGCCCATCGAGGCGGCGACCAGCACCGGTGGCGGCGACATCTCGCCGGCGATCACGATCAGGTCGTCGGTGAACTGCTCGCCGCGATAGGGCAGGTCCGCCGGGTTGCGTGCGGAGTCGCCATGGCCGCGCGCGTCGTAGGCGACGCTACGGTACCCATGCGCCTGCAGCGCCGCTGCGGTCGCCGACCAGGCATGCCGGGTCTGGCCGAAGCCATGCGCGAACAGCACCGATCCGGCCTCGCCGGGACCGGTGACGGTCGCGGCCAGCGCCAGCTCGCCGGCACCCGAGAGGGTAGCCGAGGCGGCATGCGGGACGGTGGCGGAAGCGGAAACCATACGAGATAGTATGGTTGCTCTGCGCGGCATGTCAATACGATGCAGTATGGGTGCGAAAAGCCAATGCTGCCGGGCATTTGCGCCGCCCTTGTGAAGGCCACATACTGCAACCGACGTCCCCGTATGGTTAAATCCACGGATGAATACCGCGCCCGCTCCTTCCTCCGACGACGGCGCCGCTTCCGGCGGTGGCCGCAACAACCGGCTCAGTGCCGAAGACTGGGCGCAGGCCGCCCTGGACCTGATCGCCGAACAGGGCGTCAGCGCGGTGGCGGTGGAGCCGCTGGCGCGGCGCCTGGGCGTCACCAAGGGCAGCTTCTACTGGCATTTCCCCTCGCGCGATGCGCTGCTGCAGGCCGCGCTGGAGCGCTGGGAACTGGTCGAGCAGCAGCAGGTGTTCGGCAGCCTGGAAGAGGTGCCGGATCCGCGCACGCGGCTGCGCGCGCTGTTCCAACTGGTCGCGCACGAGGTCAAGCCGCACATCATCTACAGCGAGTTGCTGAAGGCGCTCGATCATCCCGCTGTGCGGCCGGTGATCGACCGGGTCTCGCAGCGGCGCATGGAGTATCTGATCGCCTCGTTCCGCCAGGCCGGGCTCAGCCGGACCGATGCGCAACATCGCGCACGCCTGGCCTATGCCGCCTACGTCGGCTTCCTGCAGCTGTCGCTGCAATTGCACCAGCCCAAGCAGGCGCGCGAGGACTTCGAAGCCTACGTCGAACACGTCATCGTGACCTTGATTCCCGGCTGATCCAGTTCGTCGTACCGACGCATCGCACCAGTCGGCTGGCGCGATGGATCAGTGCGCTATAGGACTCCGAAAACGCTTGGGCCCTGGGATCGTCCAACGATACAGGGACGTTGTGCATGCATCGTCATATGTGCGCAACGCGCACCGCGCTTGTTCCAGTCAGGCGCGCGGCGCATTGAAGTTCCGCGCATGCCATTGCCGTGTGCGAATGTCGCTGCCGTTTGCGGGGTGCTGCCCATGTTGCGGCGGGCGCTGCAGCATCTCCACAGATTCATGCGTGCGCCAAGCGCGTGCGCTGCCGCTTCCCGTTACGCAACTCGCAAAAAACAACGGCTCCTTGCGGAGCCGTTGTGGTGACACGTTTACCGATCGCCAGGCGATCAGAAGCGCTGCTGGTACTTCATGTAGATGAAACGGCCGATGTCGTAGCCGCCGTAGTACGAGTAGCCGGAGGCCGGCTGCGAGTACGACGGAGCGGCGTAGTGCTCGAACACGTTGTTCGCGCCGACGGCGATGGTCGCATTCCACGGGGTGTTGTAGCTCACCTGCACGTCGTGGAAGACGTTGGCGCCGATGCGGTTGACCGGGTAGGTCGCGCCCGCGTACTCCGGAGCGGTGAAGTTCGGCTCGCTGCAACGGTCGTCGAAGTAGCACTGCTCCTTGGTGCTGGAGTAGTAGCGGGTGCTCCAGGTGACCGCCCAGTCGTTCATCTGCCAGGTCAGGCTCAGGTTCGAGCGCAGACGGAAGTAGCTGCCGTTCTTGTTCTGGTAGCCGTTCTGCTGGCTCGGCGGAGTATCCGAGTTGTCCTGCTTCAGCTCGTTCTTGGCCACGTAGCTGCTCAGCCACGCCGCGGTGAAGTTGCCGTACGCGGTCTCGAAGCGGTAGGTGACGTCGAGGTCGTAGCCTTCCGTTTCCTGGTAACCGGCGTTGCGCAGACCGAAGGCCAGCGCGGTGATGTTGCCGGCGGCGTTGCGGGTGAAGCCGGTGCAACGCGAGGCGATGCCGCGCAGGTAGCAGTCTTCCAGCAGCGTGGTCGGGTCATCGGAGACGATGGTGTTCTCGATGCGCACCTTCCACCAGTCCAGCGACGCGTTCAGGCCGGTGACGAACTCCGGGCTCCACACCAGACCCAGGGTCTTGGAGGTGGAGGTTTCCGGGGTCAGGGTCGGAGTCGAGCCGGAGGCGAACGGGACGTTGCTCTGCTCGCCCGGGCCGTTGGCCGGCGCGGTGCCCGAGGCATTGAGCTGGCGGAAGCCCGCCGGCACCACTGCCGCGCAGCGCGCATTGCCCGCCGCCGTGCCGAACTTGGTATCGCACGGATCGGTGTAGTACTCGAAGCTCTGCGACAGGCCGCCGTACAGGTCGGCGATGGTCGGCGCGCGGAAGCCCTGTGCCCAGGTGCCGCGGACCAGCAGCGAATCGATCGGCTTCCACTTGAAGCCGAACTTGCTGTTCACGGTGTCGCCGAAGTTGTCGTAGTCGGAGTAGCGGCTGGCCAGCGACAGACTCAGTTCCTTGGCGAAGGCCACGTTGGCCAGCAGCGGCACCTGGAACTCGGCATAGACTTCGTCCAGGCTGTACTTGCCGCGGGTCGGGCCGGCAGCCAGGTCGGTGGAGATGCCGGTTTGCGCCATCGCATCCGGAGAGAAGCTGCCGCTTTCCTGGCGGTGCTCGACGCCGACCGCCACGCCCAAGTCGCCTGCCGGCAGGGTCACGATGCTGCCGGAGATGTTGGCGAAGAAGTTCTTGGTCTCGGTCTTCGAGATCGCCTGGCCGTCCTGGTACAGGAACGCGCGCACGTTCGGATCGCTCAGGCCATTGGCGCCCTTGTAGCCTTCCGGCAGCAGGGGATTCCACGGGGTGCAGTTGCCGCCCGAAGTGCCCAGCGCGATCGGATTGGCGGCCGAGCCGCACTGCGCCACGCCGCTGCCGTTGATGAAGGACGGGCCGGTGGCCAGGCCGACGGCGTAGGTGTTCAGGTTGCCGGTGCTGACCTGCACACCCTTGTTCTGGTTGTACAGATAGCCCGCGTCCCAATCCCAGAACTTGCCTTCGCCCAGCTCGAAGCTGCCGCTGAAGGCGCCGGTGAAGCGGTAGGTGGTGAGGTTGTTGCGCACTTCGCGCGGCACTTCCCAGCCGCGACGCACGTACTGCACCGCCTGCGGCGCGGTGCCCGGAGGCAGGCCGCCGGTGGCCTTGTTGCCGACCGGATTGAACACGCTGTCGGCCGACAGGCCGTTCTGCGACAGCACGAAGTTGGCGCTGTTGAACGGATAGCCGGAGTTCTGCGCGAACGACTCGCGATCGGTGTACAGGACGCTGGTGTCGAAGCGGATGTTGTCGGTGAAGTTGAAGGTGCCGTTCAGGAACGCGGACTTGCGCTCGATGCCGCTGTACACGGTCGAGGCCAGCGCCGGGTTGGACACGTCGGAACTGTCCAGCGCGCGGTAGCTGTTGATGTTCGCCGGATCCAGGCCCGGGACATCGCGACGCAGGGTACGGGTGACGGTCTGGCCCGCGCCGTTGCGGTAGGCGAAACGGCCGTACTGGCTGGTGCCGGACAGGCCGCCCGGCCGCGACTCGGAATCTTCGCCGGTCGGGAAGCGGGTGCGGCTGAACCAGCGGTCGCGCGCCCACACCGGATCTTCCTTGGTGTACTCGACGCCGGCGGTCAGCGAGCCGCGCTCGCCGGTGCTGCCGATCATGAAGTCGTAGACCTGACGCTGGCCGTCGCCCTGGCCCCACTGGCCGACGTAGGCGTTGGCTTCGGCGCCGTCGAAGTTCTTGCGGGTGATGATGTTGATCACGCCGGCGATGGCGTCGGAACCGTAGATGCTCGAGGCGCCGTCCTTCAGCACTTCGATGCGCTCGACCGCCACTGCGGGGATCGAGGACACGTCCTGCAGGCCGCCGTTGGTGCTGCCGAGGCGCTTGCCGTCGACCAGCACCAGCGTGCGCGATGCGCCCAGGTTGCGCAGATCGATGTAGTAGCCGCCGACGGCTTCGCCGGAGGACAGCGGAGAAGTGCGGCTGACGGCCGGGGAGCCGGCGGTGGGGATGTTCTGCAGGATGTCGGCGACCGACTTGAAGCCCTGCTTCTCGATCTGGTCGCGGCTAATCAGCAGGACCGGCTGCGCGGTCTCGGTGTCGACCTGGCGGATGCGCGAACCGGTGACTTCGATGCGATCCAGGTTGGTGGCGCCGCTGCCGCTCGCGTCCTGAGCGACGGCTGCGCCCGCGGTGCCACCGGCGCCCACGACAAGCGCGAGCACCACTGCATCACGCAGGGTGTTGGTCTTGCAATTCATTAGCTCTCTCTCCGAAAGATTGGGTAAAGCCCAAGGTTTGCCTGTGGGCGGAATCGAAAATGCGATTCCAAATCCCTTCAGGGTGCCTGGATGTTATCCCGGTCGGAGGAAGAATTAAAGTCCCGTTAACAAAGCGGTGTTTTGACGTGAATTGGAGTAAAAATCACGTATCCATCACAAAATGCGGTGTGATGAGGCGGCGCTTGCCGCAAGTGGTCGCTACAGATCCTGCTCGTAGCGCACGTAGGGGATGGTCCCCTCTTCGGTGCTGATGTTGTTCGGCGAGAACGGGTTCTTGCCGCGGGTGATGACGTTCTCGGCCCCCACGGTCAGCTGGCCGCTCCACGGGGTACGCCAGGTCAGGCCCACGCCCAGGCCGGTCCACTTGCCGGGTTGGCCGGGGGCGTCGACGACACGGCCGATCACGTTGGCGCTGAACGAGCCGTAGCCGCCGCCGATGCTGAGGCTCTTGCTGTCCCAGCGGTCGAGCATGGCCGGGGTGGCGTCGGCGATCGGCACCAGGCGGGCCTTGGCGTAAGTGCCGCCGATCGAGACGAAGCCCTCGCGGCCGATGTTCTGCTGCGCGAAGACGGTCAGGTCGTTCTGCTCCATCCGCATCGACGGCGTCTTGTTGGCGCCGGCCAGCCAGGCGGGGAGGTTCTCGCGGCCGGTGCCCGCCGACAGCGACAGGCGCCCGCCGGGGCGGTTGAAGGTGGTGGTGGCGGCGACATGGTGGCCGGTGGTGCCGTCGTCGTCGCCCAGGCTGGCCAGCATGCAATGGCTGGCCAAGCCGCTGATGCTGCCGCCGCTGGCGCTGTTGCACAGCAGGCCCAGCGAGTCGCCGGAGGACAGGCCGAACGCGGCATCCAGGGAGTTGCGGCCGAAATGCCAGCGCGCGCCGACCGCCTGTTCGCCGGTGGGCTCCAGGTACAGCAGCGCCTCGACCTTGCCGCTGCCCTTGTTCCAGACCGGCAACACGGTGCGGTCGTGACCAGTGGCGGGCTTGCTCTGCGCGTGCGCACCCGTGCTCGCCGCGAGGGCGATCAGCAGGGCGAGCGGTAGGCGCAGGAAGGGTCGCATCAGCAATCTGAGACTTGGGGCGGGCATGAAAGTTCCCGCCGGACAGGGTGGTCGATGCTAGAGGGTTTATGTTTCTTTAACAAGTCGGACTCCCCGGTCGCGACGCGCGTTTCAGCTAGTGCAAGCGCTCCGAGGACGTCGGTTCAGCCTGCGTTACGGCAAACAATACTCCGAATTCCGTCAAGGGGAAGTCATAGTGGCGGCCGCAGAACTCGCAGCGGATCTCAACTTGGCCGGTCGCCTCGGCCGCCGCCCGCGCTTCCTCCTCGCCGAGCGAGCGCAGCATCGCCGCGACCCGCTCGCGCGAGCACGAGCAACCGAAGCGCAGCGGGCGGTCGCCCAGCAGTTCCGGGGTCTCCTCGTGGAACAGCCGGTGCAGCAGGGTTTCGGCCGGCGTGGCCAGCAGTTCGGCCTCGCCGACGGTCTCGAACAGCGCGCCGGCGCGGTTCCAGCCGTCCTCGTCGCCGGCGTCGCCCGGCAGCTTCTGCAGCAGCAGGCCGGCGGCGTGCGTACCGTCGGCGGCCAGGATCAGCCGCGTCGGCAACTGCTCGGACTGGCGGAAGTAGTCCTCGAAGGCTTCGTCCAGCTCGGCCGAGGACATTGCCACCAGACTCTGGTAGCGCTGCGGTTCGCGGGGGTCCAGGCCGGGGTTCTCGATGGTGATCGCCAGCAGGGCATCGTCGCCGAGCACGCGCAGGTCGCGCGGCGCGTCCTGGCCTTCGCCCAACTGGACGATGCCGCGCAGCGTGCCGGCGGCGGTGCACTCGGCGAACAGGGTGCGCAGCGCGCCCTGGCTGCGCAACTGCACCGACAGGCGCCCGTCGACCTTGGTATGGCCGGTGAACAGGGCCGCGGCGACGCAGGCCTCGCCCAGCAGTTCGGTGGCCGCGGCGGGATAGCTGGCCGGCGCCAGGATCTCGCGCCAGGTGTCGTGCAGGCGCACGTGCACGCCGCGCACGCCGGCGCCGGGGAGCAGGAAGCGGGTCAGACGATCGTCGGAAGAATGCATTGCGGCCTCGCTGCGCATGGGAAGATGGCGACCGCACGAGAGTGGATCGTCACGGTGGACCAGATCGAAGAAAGCATAGGAATGGGGGCGGGGCGCCGCGATGCAAGTGGCGCCCTTCCGGCGCGTCCACGGGCCAGGCGCTGGCGGCGCTGGCTGCTGCTGGCGCCGTTGCTGTTCGTGCTGGCGAGCGTGTCGCAGGTGTTGCTGCTGCGCTTCGTCGACCCGCCGTTCTCGGCGATGATGCTGGAGCGCCAGCTTGGTGCCTGGGCCAGTGGCGACTGGTCGTACCGCATCGCGTACGACTGGCGCGATACCGCGCAGATCGCGCCGAGCCTGCCGATCTCCCTGGTCGCCGCGGAGGACCAGCGCTTCCCAAGCCATCACGGTTTCGATCTGGATGCGATCGAGAAGGCGCGCGACCACAACGCGCGCGGCGGCCGTCTGCGCGGCGCCAGCACCATCAGCCAGCAGGTCGCCAAGAACCTGTTCCTGTGGCAAGGCCGCAGTTGGTTGCGCAAGGGCCTGGAGGCCTGGTACACGGTGCTGATCGAGGCGCTGTGGTCGAAGCAGCGCATTCTGGAGGTGTACGCCAACGTCGCCGAGTTCGGCGACGGCGTGTATGGCGCACAGGCGGCGGCGCGCAGCTTCTGGAACAAGGACGCGGCGCAGCTGACGCCGGCGCAGAGCGCGCTGCTGGCGGCGGTGCTGCCGGCGCCGCAGCGCTACAACGCCGCGCGTCCCGGCCCGTACGTGCAGGCACGCGCCAACTGGATCCAGCGCCAGACCCGGCAACTCGGCGGGCCCGCCTACCTGCAGGCACCATAGGCTTGAAGCCCCTCTCCCACCGGGAGAGGGGTTGGGGTGAGGGTACGGCGGCGCGCGCGAATTGGGCTCGGCGGTACCCGTACCCTCATCCGCCCCTGCGGGGCACCTTCTCCCAGTGGGAGAAGGGAGGAGTTCGTCGGGCGCCGCGCGCCGCTGGTGAACGTGCAGGCCGCTCCGTACCATCCGCCGATGGAATCCGAACGTCTTACCGTCGTCGTCACTGCGTTCAACGAGGCGCAGACCCTGCCGCTGTTGCACCCGCGCATCGTCGCTGCGCTCGACGCCGTGCCGGGATTGGAGGGGCGGGTGCTGTACGTCGACGACGGCAGCCGCGATGCGACCTGGGAGACGATCCAGACGCTGGCCGCGTCCGATCCGCGGGTCGGCGCGCTGCGCCTGTCGCGCAATTTCGGCAAGGAACTGGCGTTGACCGCCGGTCTGGACTGCGTCGATCGCGGCGCGGCGATGCTGCTGGACGCCGATGGGCAGGATCCGCCGGAACTGATCGGACAGTTCGTCGCGCATTGGCGCGCCGGCTACGACGATATCTACGGTACGCGCCTGGTGCGCGAAGGCGAGGGCTGGCTCAAGCGCGGCACCGCGGCGCTGTTCTACCGGGTGATCGGGCGCCTGTCGAAGACGCCGATCCCCGCCGATACCGGCGATTTTCGCCTGCTGTCGCCACGCGCGCTGGCCGCGCTGCGGCAATTGCGCGAGCGCCACCGCTTCATGAAGGGATTGTTCGGCTGGATCGGTTTCCGCCGCCTGGCGGTGCCGTACCGGCGTGCGCCGCGGCTGGCTGGGCGCAGCAAGTTCAGCCTGTGGCGGTTGTGGAACTTCGCCCTGGACGGCATCACCGGCTTCTCCACCGCGCCGTTGCGGGTGGCCACCTACCTGGGCCTGGCGACAGCGGTGGGCGCCTTCCTGTTCGCGATCTGGGTGGTGGTCAAAGCGGCGCTGTGGGGCGACCCGGTGGCCGGCTGGCCGACGATGATGGCGGTCATCCTGTTCCTGGGCGGCGTGCAACTGATCGCGCTGGGCCTGATCGGCGAATACCTGGGCCGGCTGTACGAGGAATCCAAACAGCGACCGCTGTACCTGGTGGAGACCTGGCGCGCACCGGGCGAAGGAGTATGCTCGGCCGTGCGATCCAGCGAACCGGGAGGCAGCGATGCGGACGGTACGGCAGGTCTTGAGCGAAAAGGGCAATGAGATCCACGCGGTCGCGCCGGACACGGCGGTGATCGAGGCGCTGCGGCTGATGGCCGCCAAGGGCATCGGCGCGGTGCTGGTGCTGCAGGACGGACAGTTGTCCGGGATCCTGTCCGAGCGCGATTACGCACGCAAGGTGGTCCTGCAGGACCGCTCCTCGGCGACCACGCCGGTGCGCGACATCATGAGCAGCAGGGTGCACACCGTGGACCCGTCGCAGAGCGTGCAGCAGTGCATGGAACTGATGACCGGGCAACGCATCCGCCACCTGCCCGTGGTGGACGCCGGCACCGTGATCGGCGTGATCTCGATCGGCGACCTGGTCAAGGCGGTGATCGAAGAGCAGCGCGAGGAGCTGGATCAGTTGCAGGAGTACATCAGGAGCTGAGGGGCTGGGAATCGGGAGTGGGGAATCGGGAATAGGAAGTCAAAAGCAACGATCCCCTGCAGCCATCCGTGCATCGTCGCCTGACAAGATCGATACGCGGAACGCGCTTTTGCTCTCGCGATTCCCTATTCCCTATTCCCCACTCCCGGCTTCAACGGCCGCACTGAATATCCTTGCCCGGCCCGGTCTCGATGGTGGCCAGCAGCGCCGCTGGCGGGGCGATGCTGCCCAGGGCGACAGCGATCGCGCCGCGCAGGCCCAGGGCCTTGAAGTCGGGGCGGAAGCTCGGGTCCTTGAAGGTGCCGCCGACGCGCAGCGGCGAGCGCAGGGCGAGGATGCTGCGATCCTTGGGTTGCGCCTTCAGCAGCAGGTCCAGGCGTTCCTGGCCCAGGTCGATGGTGCCGCTGCCGACCAGCAGGGTGTCGGTGCTGTCGAAGGCCAGGCCGCGCGAGGTCATCACTCCGTGCTGCACGCCGAAGTCGCCGAACGCGCAGCGCACCGGGATCTCGCGGTCCTTGGTCACCAGGTACTTCAGCGATTCGGCGATATCCAGCCCGGCCAGCTCCATCACCAGGTTGCTGATGCGGCCCTTGCCCATGCCGACGGCGACGCTGCCGTCGGCGCTGCCCAGCATCTGCGCGATCGAGTTGCCGCTGCCAGCCAACGCGATCTCGCCGCCGATCGCGCCCGCCGCTTCCTTGGCCAGTTTGCCGTCGGGGAACAGCTTGCCCAGTTGCACGCCGCGGATCGACACCTGCGCGCGAGTGAACAGGGTGGGCTTGCGCGCATCCATGCGGATGTCCGAGCGCAGATCGCCGCCGGCCACGCCGAAGTTCAGCGGTTGCAGGAGCAGCACGCCGTCGTCGAGCTTCAGGTGCGCGTCCATGTCGTCCAGCGGCAGCGACGGTGCATTGATGCGCTGCGCCTTCCAGCGCACGTCGGCATCCATCGCGCGCAGCTTGCCGAGGTCGTATGGGGTGGACGGCAGCACCTTGTCGGTGGCGGCGAGCTTGGCTGCCTGCGCCTTCTGCTCGGCATTGGCGGTCTCGCCGGCGCCGGTGCGCGGCGGTGCGCCGACGAAGCCGGCCAGGTCGTCGAAATCCAGCCGCTGCGAACGCAGGTCGGCGCGCAGGAACGGGCGTTGCCCAGCGGTATCGATCTGCACGGTGCCGGCCAGGTCGCTGTCGCCGGCGCGGCCGCGGAAGTCCTGGTAGCGCCAGCGATCGCCGTCGCGCTGCAGGCGTCCGTCCAACTGGTAGGGCGGGGTGGAGGGGATGGCGATGCCCAGCAGCGGATACAGGTGGGCCATGTCGGTGCCGGCCAGTTGCAGTTGCAGGTCGAACACGCGCAACTGGAACGGATTGGTCAGGGTGCCGCGCATGTGCGCGCGGGTGCTGCCGGCGCTGCCGCGCAGGTCGACGCGGAACGGATGGTCGCTCTCGCTCAGTTCCAGCGGCGAGGCGGTACTGCCTTTCAGGGTGAAGGGATTGCCGCGCCAGCGGCCGTCGCCGCTGACCGCGATCGGCGGGGCGGCATCGCCACGGCGGCGCTGCCCGACCTGGCTGTCGACGGCGATGTCGATCTCGGTGCGCCCGGCCGGATCCTGGAAGCGCAGATGTCCCTGCTGTACCAGCAGGGCGCCGAGCACGACCGGATGGCCGCCCTCGGACTGGCCGAGCACCCAGTTGCCGGGCTGTCCGTTCGGTCCGGTTTCCAGCAGCAGATCGGGCTTGGTCAGGCGGATCTCGGGGATGCGCAGGCGGCCGCGCAGCAGTGGCCACAGCGCGATGTCCAGTTCGGCGCGGTCGGCGCTGGCCATCTGCGGCTGCTTCGACCAATCGGCGTTGGCGAAGCGCAGGCGATCGCCGCGCACGGTGACGATGCGGCCCAGGTCCACGTCCAGGTTGCCGTCGATATGGAAGGCGCGGCCGGTGCGTGCCTGCACCGCGCGTTCGACCGGCGCCTTGAACCAGTTCCAGTCGAAGATCAGGATGATGACCAGCAGGAGCAGCACCAGCGCGCCGAGCACGAACGGCCAGCGCCGCAGGCGGCCGTCGTTGCGCCGCCAGGGCCAGGAGCGGGATGCGGAAGCGGGGTCGCGAGCCATGCGGCCATCCTAGGCAGCCGCCGTGCACGGGGTGCGAAAGCGATCGGCCGTCTCAGAGCACCTGGCCGGTCACCGCCACGAAGTGGCAGACGCTGCCGGCGAGGACGAACAGATGCCAGATGGCGTGGAAGTAGCGCACGGTGTCGCGCTGGTAGAAATACGTGCCGAGGGTGTAGAACAGACCGCCGGCCAGCAGCCAGCCCAGGGTCCAGGCGTCGACGGAGCGTAGCAGCGGTTCGATCGCCACCACGATCAGCCAGCCCATCGCGATGTAGAGGATGGTCGACAGCAGGCGGAAGCGACCAGTGAAGAACAGCTTGAAGATCACCCCGGCCACGGCGATGGTCCAGATCGCTGCGAACAGGCCCCAGCCCCACGGGCCGCGCAGGCCGATCAAGGTGAACGGCGTGTAGGTGCCGGCGATCAGCAGGTAGATCGCGCAGTGGTCGAAGATCTGCAGGCGCGCCTTGGCGCCGGGATGCGGGATGGCGTGGTACAGCGTCGAGGCCACATACAGCAGCAGCAAGGTGACGCTGAACACGATAGCGGTGGCGAGCTGCCAGCCGTCGCCGTAGATGGCGGCCAGGGTGATCAGCACCGAGCCGCCGGCCAGCGCGGCGATGGCGCCGAGGCCGTGGGTCAGGGCGCTGGCCAGTTCGTCGCGCCAGTCCGTGGAAGGCTGCGCGTCGGCGTTCGAGTAGGCGGGCGACCGGTCTGCATCCATGGGCCCGCACGGTACCGCAATTGCGAGCGGTTCGCATCCGCTGCGGCGCAACACCGCGCCGCCGGTTGGGCGTGCGCTCAGCCGGCGCACGCCCGCGGTCACATGGCGGTCATTCCACCGCCACGCTGTGCGCGTGTTCGCGCGTGGCGGCGAAGCGCACGTCCGGCGCGCGTTCCTGCGCCAGTTGCAGGTTGACCCGGGTCGGCGCCAGGTAGACCAGTTCGCCGGCGGCGTCGATGCCGAGGTTCATCGCGTTCTTCTCGCGGAACTCTTCCAGCTTCTTGGGGTTGTCGCAGTGCACCCAGCGCGCGGTGACCACGCCCACCGGTTCGAAGCTGGCGTCCACGCCGTACTCGTCTTTGAGCCGGTAGGCGACCACGTCGAACTGCAGCGTGCCGACCGCACCGAGGATCAGGTCGTTGCTCATCAGCGGGCGGAAGAACTGGGTGGCGCCTTCCTCGGACAGCTGCGCCAGGCCCTTCTGCAACTGCTTGAGCTTGAGCGGGTCGCGCAGGCGCGCGCGGCGGAACAGTTCCGGGGCGAAGTTGGGAATGCCGGTGAACGACAGCGACTCGCCTTCGGTGAAGGTGTCGCCGATGGAGATGGTGCCGTGGTTGTGGATGCCGATGACGTCGCCGGGATAGGCCTCGGCGGCGATCTCGCGGTCGCTGGCCATGAAGGTCAGCGCGTTGGCCAGCTTGACCTCCTTGCCGGCGCGCACGTGCAGGGTCTTCATGCCGGCGGCGAAGCGGCCCGAACAGATGCGCATGAACGCGACGCGGTCGCGATGCTGCGGATCCATGTTGGCCTGGATCTTGAACACGAAGCCGGTCAGCTTGTCCTCGCCGGCCTGCACCTGGCGGCCGGTGGTGGCGCGCGGCTGCGGCGGCGGCGCGTGCTCGGCGAAGAAGTCCAGCAGCGGCTGCACGCCGAAGTTGTTGACGCCGGAGCCGAAGAACACCGGGGTCTGCTTGCCGGCGCGGTAGGCGTCCAGGTCGAAGGCGTGGCTGGCGCCCTGCACCAGTTCCAGTTCCTCGCGCAGGTCAGCCAGCATCTGTTCGCCGATCTTCTCGGCCAGGCCGGGCGCGTCCAGCGACGGGAAGATGGTCGAATCCTGGCGGGTGAAGTTGCGGCCGGGTTCGTACAGGTGCACTTCGCCGGTCACCAGGTGCACCACGCCCTTCAGGCGCTGGCCCATGCCGATCGGCCAGGTCACCGGCGCGCACTCGATGCCGAGCACGGTCTCGACCTCGTCGAGCAGGTCGATCGGATCCTTGCCCTCGCGGTCGAGCTTGTTGATGAAGGTCATGATCGGCGTGTCGCGCAGCCGGCACACCTCCATCAGCTTGATGGTGCGCTCTTCCACGCCCTTGGCCACGTCGATCACCATCAGCGCCGAGTCCACCGCGGTGAGCACGCGGTAGGTGTCCTCGCCGAAGTCGGCGTGGCCGGGGGTGTCGAGCAGGTTGATGATCTTGCCTTCGTACGGGAACTGCATCACCGACGAGGTCACCGAGATGCCGCGCTCCTTTTCCAGCGCCATCCAGTCCGAGGTGGCGTGGCGCGCGGCCTTGCGGCCCTTCACCGAGCCGGCCATCTGGATCGCCCCGCCGAACAGCAGCAGCTTTTCGGTCAGCGTGGTCTTGCCGGCGTCGGGGTGGGAAATGATGGCGAAGGTGCGGCGGCGCGCAGCTTCGGTGGCGACTTCGGACATGGGCGGCACGCCCGGAAGGGCGTCATCGGCAACGGAGGAAGCCCGCGATTATAGCGGGCTTCCCGCGGCGGCCGTTCAGTTGAGCAGCCAGGGGTGCGGGCGCTTGCTGGATTGGCGTGCCACCAGGTTGTAGACGATGACCATGCCGAGCAGCAGCAGGCTCCAGGCCGGCGCCAGCCAGTGCGGCGCCACCGCGCGGGGCAGGCCGACCTGGCCGATGCTGATGGCGCCCAGCAGCGTCAGTGCGCAGTGCGCCACGACCAGCGCCAACACGCTGCGCGGCCAGCGCAGGCAGGCCAGCAGGATGGTGCTGGCAAGCAGGGTCCCGGTCAGGGTGATCGACACCGTCAGTGGGTAGTAGGCGGTCGGGGCGTGTCTGAGCAGCCCGAGCAGCCAGGACAGGCCCAGCCACGGCAGCATCGCCGCGATCGCGCATTTCAGCACCACCTGGTTGAACAGCGTGCCGATCTGCCCGGGTGCGCCCAGGCCGGGCAGCAGGGCGCTTTCCATCAGGCCGAGGTTGCCGTGCTTGCGCCACAGCCACAGTCGTTGCAGGAACTTCGCGCTGGACAGGTTGGCCATGACGTTGGCCAGGATCAGCGGCAGCGTCGGCGATTGCGTGCCCACCAGCAGCAGCGTCCACAGCAACACCAGCGACGGCATGACGAGGACGGCCAGCGCGGTGCCGGCCGCGCTGCCGGGAGCGAAACCTGGACCGAGTGCGAAGCGCATGGCGCGTTCCGGTGCGCCGTGCAGGTCCGAGGGAACGCTGGGGCGCGCGATGCCCTGCATCCACCCACGGCGCCCGGTTTGCGATGCGACCACCTGCCTGATCGCGCCATCGCTGGGCAGGCGCGGCTGCAGGTTCATCCACAGCGGACGCAGCCACGGCGCGAGCGCGACGGGCCGAGGCGTGCTGGCGCGGCGGTACGCCCACGTCGCGCCCGCCACACACGCCGCAGCGATGACCAGCATGGTGCTGCGCGGGTACGCGTCCAATGGCACGCCGACCCAGTAGTGCAGCATGAAGCCGAGGGGCGGCAGACACAGCAGTGCGGTACTGGACCACGCTGGCGCTGTCGCCAGCAGCAGCCCGCCGGACGCGCACAGCAGCAGTGTCGGTGCCGTCAGACTGGGATCGCTGCCGCGCGGCGTGTAAAGCAGGACCGGCAACAGCACGGTGCCGGCCACCGCCAGTGCGAACAGGCGCGCGAAGCGCTTGCGCAGCCCCGGAAGGCGCAGACGATGCGCCTGCTCGAGCAGGCTCAGCAAGCGTGCGCCGAGTCGTGCCCAGAGCAGCAGCACGATGGGGCAGGTCAGCACCAGCGGCGATGGTGGATTGTCGACCCACGTCAGGGCCAATGCCGCGGCGATCACACAGGGGTAGACCCATCGGGTCCTGCCCGATGCCGCGTACAGCAGGCGCAGATCGGCGAGCAGGCGCTTCATCCCGCCACCTCGATGAACAGGTCCTCCAGGCCGAGCCGGTCGATGCGCAGACCGGGCACGCCGAGCAGGGCGGAAGGCGGTTCGCTGGCGTGCAGCAGTACGGCGGTGCCGCCGTCGGCGCTGCGGCGCCGTGCGAGTTCGCCGCGCAGCACGGCGTCGCCGAGCAGCGCGGCGGCGGCCGGCGGCAGCGTGAGTCGCAACACGCTGTCCTTGAGTTCGTCCAGCGGCTGGTCGAGCAGCAGCCGGCCCTGGTGCAGGAAAGCCACGCGCGATGCCACCCGTTCCAGGTCGCTGACGATGTGGCTGGAGAACAGCACGGTGGTGCCGGCATCGCAGGTTTCGGTGACGATCTCGCGCATCAGGTCGCGGCGCGCCACCGGATCCAGCGCCGAGGCCGGTTCGTCCAGCACCAGTAGCGCCGGCCGCGCCGCCAGCGCCCGCACCAGGGCCAGGCGCTGGGCCTGGCCGGGCGAAAGCGTGTCGATGCGCTGGCGGCGGTCCAGTTCCCAGCGCTGCAGCAGCGTGTCGGCGCGCTGCGGGTCCCAGTGCGGATAGAGCTGCGCGGCGAAGGCGAGCAGTTCCGCCACGCGCATCCAGCCGAAGGCCTGGGGCTGCTGGGGCACGAAGCCGATGCGCGCCTTGCGCGCGTCGTCCAGGCGCAGCGCCGGACCGCCGAATACCCGCGCCTGGCCGCGCTGCGGCTGCAGCAGGCCGAGCAGGCAGGCGAGCAGGGTGCTCTTGCCGGCGCCGTTGCGGCCGATCAGCCCGACCACCTCGCCGCGCCCGATCTGCAGGCCCACGCCCCGCAGCACGTCGCTGGCACCGAACGCCAGGTGCAGGTCGTGCGCCGCCAGCGGCAGGTCCATGTCCAGATCGGTCTGGATTGCGCTTTGCATCGCCACGCTATTCATCGCCAGGTTCTCCAAACAACTGTTCAAGACGTTCGATCACGGGAGGCGCCGGCAGGCCCAGTTCGCGGCAATGCCGGACCAGTTCCTGTAGCCGGGGTTCGATCAACTCCAGGCGCTGCCGTTGCGGTGCGGCGGCGGTCGCGGCCACCGCCATGCCGCGGCCGCGCAGGCGTTCCAGCACGCCCTCGGCTTCGAGCTGGCTGTAGGCGCGCGAGACCGTCATCGGGTTCACCGCGTGGACCGCGGCGACCTCGCGCACCGAGGGCAGGCCGTCGCCCGGGCGCAGTTGCCCGGCGGCGACCAAGCGGCGGATCTGCTCGGCGATCTGCCGGTAGATCGGCTCGGGGGCGCTGGGTTGCACGTGGAGGTGGGTTGCATCCATGTGTATTAATACATCAATACACTTGGCGGATGTCAATGCGTTTGCCGACGAACGGCAGGCGGCGCGCTCAGGGTGGGGCGGGGTGGGCGAAGCGCAATTCGCCCAGCGGGCCGGCCATCCGGAACGGCACCGATTCCAGGCGCAGGCCGCGGTTGAGCTGGACGGCGAAATGCAGGTGCGGGCCGCTGCTCAGGCCGGTGTTGCCGGACAGGCCGAGGCGGTCGCCACGCTGCACCGCCTGGCCCACCCGCACCTGCACGCCGCCGGGGGCCAGGTGCGCGTAGATCGCCATGCTGCCGTCGGCGTGCACCACCCGCACCAGATTGGCGGCCTGACCCAGGCGCGGGTCGGTGCCGGATTCGCGGAAGTCGTCGCGCACCTCCATCACCACGCCCGCGCGCGCGGCCAGCACCGGCGTGCCGTCGGGCAGGGCGAAATCCAGGGCATAGGCGTTGGCCGGGTCGCGATGGCTGAAGGCGCCGCCGAAGCCCTGGTCGATGCGTACCGGGCGATCGGCGAAGGGCAGGGCATACAGCACCGCGTCGGCATGGGCGCGCGGCGAACCGGGGACGGCCTCGATGCGCAGTCGGGCGCCGTCGCCGCCGGCCTCGGCGAGGTCGCCGGGGGGATACAGGCGCGCGACCACGCGGCGCTCGCCGGCGGCCAGCTCCACGGTCAGCGGCAGCGCGGGGACGGCGGTGAAGCCGGCGCTGTCGCCGAGCAGGCGGATCTGCACCGGGCCGCCGAGCGGATTGCCCAGTGCGACCTCGCGCAGGCCGCTGTCGCGGGCGGTCACCTGCAGCCACGCTGGCGGTGGTTGTGGTTCGGGTCGCGGGGCATTCCATCGCAGCAGCGGCTGCGCGGGTGCGCCGGTCACTGCCGCCAGCGACAGGACCACGGCAAGCCAGCGGCGGGGGCGGCGTCGGCGCACGGGCAGGGGCAGCGATGGGGAAAGCGGAGTATGGCCGAGGCCAGGGATCGAAAAATCATATCGCTTCATCCGAATAAAGAGATTGACATGGCCGAAAATCGCTGGCATCGTGGCTCCACCATCGAGACCGGCGGAGGGACAGGCCCTTTGATGCCGGGGCAGCCAGCGGACGCGCAAGCGCCCGTGTAGGTGCCAAATCCTGCGGGGACCCACGCGTCCGCCGAAAGATGGTTCGATCCATGCCCTCTGCATGGCGAACGCGAGCTCCGCGAAGCTCGATGGCCGTTCCTCTCCGGATACCGCCATGCGCCTCGTGAACTCGCCTGATCGCCCCACCTCCGCCACTCCGTCCCACGACCGCGTTGCCGCGCCGGCCGACGGCGTGCACGCGATGCGTGGCGAGATCGCCGTCGCGCTGCCGCTGCGCCACGCCGGTGTGCAACTGCTGCGCCTGCGCTACGAACTGAGCGGCCCGGCTGCCGCGCCGGTGGTGTTCGTCGCTGGCGGCATCTCCGCGCACCGCCATCTCGCCGCCAACGCCAGTTTTCCCGAGAAGGGCTGGGCCGAAGGCCTGGTCGGGCCGGGGCGGGCGCTGGATCCCACCCAGCGGCGGCTGCTGGCGTTCGATTTCGTCGGCGCCGACGGCAGCCTGGACGCGCCGATCGATAGCGCCGACCAGGCCGATGCCATCGCCGCGCTGCTGGACGCGCTGGACATCGCGCAACTGCACGGGTTCGTCGGCTACTCCTACGGTGCGCTGGTCGGCCTGCAACTGGCGGTGCGGCATCCGCAGCGCCTGCAGAAGCTGATTGCGGTCAGCGGCGCGCACCGCGCGCATCCGTATGCCGCCGCCTGGCGCGCGCTGCAGCGCCGCGCGGTGGCGCTGGGCCAACTGCAATGCGCCGAGAGCCACGGGCTGTCGCTGGCGCGGCAGTTCGCGATGCTCAGCTACCGCACTCCGGAGGAATTCGGCGAACGCTTCGACGCGGCGCCGGAAGTGATCAACGGCCGCGTCCGCGTCGCCGCCGAAGACTACCTGGACGCCGCCGGCGCGCAGTACGTGGCGCGCACCCAGGTCAACGCCTACCTGCGCCTGTCCGAATCCATCGACCTGCATCGCATCGAACCGGCTGCCGTCGCCGTGCCCACCGTGGTGGTGGCGGTCGAGGGCGACCGCCTGGTGCCGCTGTCGGACCTGGTCACCCTGGTCGAAGGCCTGGGCCCGCGCGGCAGCCTGCGCGTGCTGCGTTCGCCCTACGGCCACGACGCCTTCCTGAAAGAAACCGATCGCATCGACGCGATTCTCGCCACCGCCCTTCGCCCCACCGGAGTTGCCGCATGAGCACTGCCCACGACACCGATCTGCCCTGTAGTGCCGCCACCGCCGCGGTCCGCGCCGGCATCGACCGCGATACCGCCTACGGTGCGGTGACCCCGCCGATCGTGCTGTCGTCGAACTTCAGCTTCGACGGCTTCGGCAACAAGCGGCAGTACGACTACACCCGCAGCGGCAACCCCACCCGCGACTTGCTCGGCGAAGCGCTGGCGGAACTGGAAGGCGGCGCCGGCGGGGTAATCACCGCCACCGGCATGGGCGCGATCAACCTGGTGCTCAATGCGCTGCTGCAGCCAGGCGACAAGCTGGTGGTGCCACACGATGCGTACGGCGGCAGCTGGCGCCTGTTCAACGCGCTGGCCAAGAAGGGCCACTTCGAGCTGATCACCGCCGACCTGACCGATCCGCGCTCGCTGGCCGATGCGTTGGCGCAGGCGCCGAAGCTGGTGCTGATCGAGACCCCGTCCAACCCGCTGCTGCGCATCACCGACCTGCGCTTCGTCATCGACGCCGCGCACAAGGCCGGCGCGCTGGCGGTGGTCGACAACACCTTCCTGTCGCCGGCGCTGCAGACCCCGATCGCCTTCGGCGCCGACCTGATAATCCACTCCACCACCAAGTACGTCAACGGCCATAGCGACGTGGTCGGTGGCGCGGTGATCGCGGCCGATGCCGAACTGCACCAGCAATTGGTGTGGTGGGCCAATGCGCTGGGCCTGACCGGCTCGCCGTTCGATGCGTTCCTGACCCTGCGCGGTCTGCGCACGCTGGACGCGCGCCTGCGCGCGCACCAGGAGAACGCGCAGGCGGTGGTGGAATTGCTGACCACGCACGCCGCGGTGCGCCAGGTGTACTACCCCGGCCTGGCCTCGCATCCGGGCCACGCGGTGGCGGCGCGGCAGCAGCGCGGCTTCGGCGCGATGATCAGTTTCGAACTGGCCGGCGGCGAGGCCGAGGTGCGCGCCTTCGTCGACGGCCTGCGCTACTTCACCCTGGCCGAATCGCTGGGCGGCGTGGAGAGCCTGATCGCGCATCCGGCGACCATGACCCATGCGGCGATGACCGCCGAGGCGCGCGCCAAGGCCGGCATTTCCGACGGCCTGCTGCGCTTGTCGGTGGGTATCGAATCCAGTGCGGACCTGGTCGCCGATCTGCAGGCCGGCCTGCAGCGCGCGCAGCGCGCCGGCGAGGCGCTGGCCCGCAAACGGGTGGACGCGTGAGCAGCGGCCTGGCCGAGGCGCCATCGGCGCCGCTGCGTGCGGCGCCCGTCGCGGCCACCGCGCGGTTGGGCCTGCTCGGCACCGGCACCGTCGGCCGCGCCTTCGTCGCGCGCTACCAGGCGTTGCAGCAGCGCCGGCCTGGCCTGCCGACCTTCGCCTGGCTGGCCAATTCGCGCACCGTTGCCGATTGCGCGGTGACGCCGGCGCAGGCGCTGGCCGCGGCCAATGCCGCCGCGCGCACGTCGCAGGCGGTGACGTTGCCGGAGGATCTGGGCCGTGGCGACATCGTGGTCGACGCCACCGCCAGCGAGGCGGTGGCGCAGCGCCATGCCGAGTGGCTGCGGCGCGGCGTGCACGTGGTCACCGCCAACAAGCTCGGTCAGGGCGCCGCGCTGGCGCGGGCCGAACAGATCCAGGCCGCCCGCCATGCCGCCAGCACCCATTACGGCGACAGCGCCACGGTCGGCGCCGGGCTGCCGTTGCTGAGCAGCCTGCGTGCGCTGGTCGCCGGCGGCGACCACATCCACGCGGTGGAAGGCGTGCTGTCCGGCTCCCTGGCCTGGCTGCTGCATCGCTACGACGGCTGCCGTAGCTTCTCCGCGTGCGTGCGCGAGGCCGCGGCCGCCGGCTACACCGAACCCGATCCGCGCGAGGACCTGTCCGGCGAGGACGTGCGGCGCAAGCTGCTGATCCTGGCTCGCGCCGCCGGCCTGCCGTTGCGCGCCGAGCAGGTGCAGGTGGAGTCGCTGGTGCCGGCCGCGCTGGCCACGGTGCCGCTGGCGCAACTGGATGCCGCACTCGAACAATTGGACGCGCCGCTGGCGGCGCGCCTGGCGCAGGCACAGGCCGCCGGCGCCTGCCTGCGCTTCGTCGGTCGCTTCGATGCGCACGGCGCCTCGGTGGGCCTGCGCGTGCTGCCGCTGACGCATCCATTGGCCAGCGGTGCCGGCACCGATAACCGCGTCGCCATCCACAGCGACCGCTATCTGCAGCAGCCGCTGCTGATCCAGGGGCCGGGCGCGGGCGCCGATGTCACAGCGGCGGCCTTGCTCGACGACGTGCTGCGGATCGCGGTGCGCTGAGCGAAGCGAACGACGCCCGCCATCATGTGCGGGCATCGCGGTTCGGACTGGGGCGATACCGACGGGCAGTCGGCGTGTGGGCAACGCTGCCGGCACGCCGATGCCTGCGGGTCACGCGGCGCGTCCGTCGCGCGTTGCACGACGGCCGGCGCCGCAACTCATTGCAGACCCTGGCCCATGGTCTTCAGCAACTCGCCCTGGTAGTCGCCGCTGAATTCCCAGAAGAACGCGCCGCCCAGGCCCTGGGTCTTGACGTAGTTCATCTTCTCGGTGACCAGCGCCGGGTTGTCGTAGCTCCAGAAGGTGCTGCCGTCGTACTTCCAGTGCGCATGCGCCTGCGCGTCGACATAGCTGGTGCCGGCGCGGCCGCGCAGCACCTTGTAGTCCTCGATGCCCGCCTCGTAGGTACCTGGTGCGGCGCTGCCGCTCTGGTACAGGCCGTGGTTGACGTTGGGCACGTTGGTCCAGCCGCGCCCGTAGAAGCCGATGCCGAGGTTGAGCTTGGTGGCGGGCACGCCACGATCGAGGAAGGCCTGGATGGCGTCGTTGCTGTTGTAGTAACGCTGGTCGCCGCTGGACGGATCGGCCGACGACTCGAACAGCGCGGAGTGGTGATTGGTCTGCGGATCCCAGGCGCCGTGGAAGTCGTAGGTCATCACGTTGAGGTAGTCCAGGTACTGCGCGTACAGGTTCGGGTCGGTGACCCGGATCTTGTCGATGCCGGCGCCGACCGCCACAGTCAGCAGCAGCCCCGGCCGCACCTGGTCGAGCTGGCGGCGGAACTCGGCCAGCAACGCGGTGAAGTTCTGCCGGTCCTCGGTGCTGCCGCAGGCGATGCCGCACGCCACCGGGTATTCCCAGTCGATGTCGATGCCGTCGAACACGCCGGCCGCGGCCGCTGCGCCGCCGGCGCCGTCGGTGACCGGCAGGTTGCCGCGGATGTAGGCGTCGATGCACGAGGCGACGAAGGCCTGGCGGTTCTCGGCGCGCGCGGCGCTGGAGAAGCCGCGCGACCAGGTCCAGCCGCCCAGCGAAATCAGCACCTTCAGCCCCGGGTGTGCGGCCTTGAGCTTCTTCAACTGGTTCCAGTTGCCGCGCAGCGGTTGGTCCCAGGTATCGCCCACGCCGTCCACGCTTTGCGCGGCGGAGAACGCTTTGGTGTAGTCGGCGAAGGCATCGCCGCCGGCGCCGGTGCTGCTGTCGGAGGGTTGGGTGACGCCGACTTCGCAGCGGTTGTTGCGGACATTGCCGAAGGCGTAGTTGATGTGGGTCAGGTAGCCGGCGGCGCCGCTGGTCTGAATGTCGCGCACCTGGTAGTTGCGGCCGTAGATGCCCCACTGGGTGAAGTAGCCGATCACGCGCTTGCCGCCGCCGGCGCTGGCGGGCAGGGTGCGCACGCTCAGCGTGGCGCTGCTGGCCGAGACGTTGCCGGCGTTGTCGCGGGCACGGACCGCGTAGGCGTACGCAGTGTCGGCGATCAGCGCCGAGTCGGTGTAGCCGGTGGTGCTGGAGGTGCCCACGCGATTGCCGTCGCGGAGGATGTCGTAGCCGGCCAGGCCGCTGCCGCCGGCGTTGTCGGAGGCGGCATTCCAGGTCAGGGTGATGGCGTTGCTGGCGCGCGTGGCGGCGGCCAGGCCGGTCGGCACGCTTGGGGCGGTCGTGTCGGTCGACGGTGCCGCGATGCTGATCGCGACCGCGGCCGAGGTGGTGCGGGCGCCGGCGTTGTCGGTGGCCACCGCGGTCAGGCTGTAGTCGCCGGCCGCCGCGCCGCTCCAGGCCAGTGTGTACGGCGCGCCGCCGACGCTGCCCAGCGAGGTGCTGCCGCGGAAGAATTCGACCCGCGCCACGCTGCCGTCCGGATCGCTGGCCGACGCCTGCAAGGTGATGGTGGTGCCGACCACGAAGCGGGTGCCGGTCGTGGGCGCGGTCATGGTCACGCTCGGTGGCTGGTTGCTCGAACTGCCATCGCAGGTGCCCAGGTCCTGGTACCAGCCGCAACTGGTGCAGTACGTCGGCGCGGTGTTCCAGATCGGACCGTTGGCGCGGTACAGGTGGCCGGCGTAGGTCAGGGTGTCGCCGGCGGCGTAGATGGTGGCAGGGTTCCAGGCGGCGACGCCGCTGCACGCGGCGGCCCAGGTCTGGCCGGGCACGAGGCCGGCCAGGACGAGACAACAGAACAGCAACCACGATCCGGCGGATTTCGTGTTCATGGTGACGCCTCCGATGCGGTAGGTAGCGCGACTGAGGAGCGGCGGTGAGCCGCTATCTGGTTCCTTGAGTCCGATCACCCGGGGGCTTGGAGACGCGTGGCGCCGACGTCGTTTTGACTCGCACGCGGACCGGGCACGCGCAGGGTCCGAACGAGAAGACAACGTTGTCAACCGACAAATCCGACGAATGCGAGACAGATCCAGGATTGCTGCGATGACAACGTTTTCATGATTGTTCGATGCTGCGGTGCAGTGCGGGTGTGTCGAGTGCACCGAAGCGTGCGTGGTGCAGGGCGGGAGGCACACCGCCGAGCGGATACGTGCAGCGCGCGCTGCTTGTCAATGCTGCCGCGACGACCCGAGAGATTCCGCGGCAAGACGCGTTCGCGCCGCCGTGCAGGATCGGTGACCGGACCTGTTGCGGGCGCGTGCGCTCAGGGCGCCGTGCCCAGCGCCTCGAGCAAGGCCGTATTGAACCGTTGCGGCGCTTCCACCTGCGGCGAATGGCCGAGGTCGTCGAAGGCGACCAGGCGCGCGCCGGGAATCGCCGCAGCCGCGCGCTTGCCCAAGGCCGGGTAGTCGCCCAGGGTGGCCGCCAGCGCCGGTGGCGCCAGGTCCTTGCCGATCGCGGTCCGGTCGCGCTGGCCGATGAACAGGGTGGTCGGCACGCGCAGTTGCGGGAAGCGCTGCACCACCGGCTGGTTGAACACCATGTCCGAGGTCAGCGCCTGGTTCCAGGCCACGCGGTCGCCGCCGGGGCCGGCGTACAGGCCGGCCTGCATGCTCACCCAGCGGTCGTACTCGGGCTTCCACTGTCCGCCGTAGTAGACGGTCTGCTGGTACTGCGTGATCGAAGCCGCGTCGGTCTTGCGCTCCTTGGCGTACCAGTCGTCGACGCTGCGCCACGGCACGCCGGCGGCCTTCCAGTCCTCCAGCCCGATCGGGTTGACCAGCAGCAGCTGGCTCACGTCCTGCGGGTACTGCAGTGCGTAGTGCGCGGCGAGCATGCCGCCCATCGAATGGCCGACGATCGCGGCGCGGGTCACGCCGGCCTGTTGCAGCAACGCATGGGTATTGGCCGCCAGTTGCGCGAAGCTGAACTGGTAGGCCTGCGGCTTGCTCGACTTGCAGAAGCCGATCTGGTCCGGCGCCAGCACCCGGTAGCCCTGTGCCACCAGCGCGGCGATGGTCGATTCCCAGGTCGCCGCGCAGAAGTTCTTGCCGTGCAGCAGCACCACGGTGCGGCCGTTCGGCGTGCCGGTCGGGGCCACATCCATGTACGCCATCTGCAGCGGCTGGCGCTGCGAGTCGAAGCGGTACCAGTGCACCGGATAGGGATAGGCGAAGCCTTCCAGTTGCGCGCCGTAGCGTGGAGCCGCATCGGTGGCCGAGGCGGAGGCGAGCGGCGACAGGGCGAGGGCGGCGAGCAGCAGGCAGTGGCGCATGGGAGCAGGGCGACAGGCGTGATGGACCACGACCTTAGCCCGGCCTGCGCTTGCCAGGCGTCAACGCGTTACACGGGCGGCAGGCTGCCGCCGTTGTGCACCAGGGTCAGGCAGGCGTGGTGCTGCATCCGCGCGAGCGGCTCCTGCAGCGCCGCCAACACCTGTTCGGCCTGCGCACCGAGCACCGGCCGGTACGCCGCCCAGCCGTTGCGGCCCTTGGCCTTGGCCTGGTACAGCGCACGGTCCGCCAGTACCAGCAGTTGTTCCCAGCCGAGCAGGTTGTCGGGGTCGTGCACGAACGGGAATTCCGCCAGTCCGATCGAGCAGGTGACCCGGCCCTGGCGGCCGTGGTCGAGCACGAAGGGGTGCGCGGCGACCGAGCGGCACAGCCGTTCGGCGGCCATGGTGAGGTTCTCGCGCGGCGCCGAACGCAGCACCAGCAGGAACTCCTCGCCGCCCCAGCGCACCACGTAGTCGCTTTCGCGGGTCAGCCGCACCAGCAACTGCGCCATCTGCTGCAGCACCGCGTCGCCGGTGTGGTGGCCGCCGCTGTCGTTGATCGACTTGAAGTGGTCGATGTCGATCAGCGCGAACAGCATGCCCGAGGACAGCATGTCCTCGTCGTTGGCGGCCATGCGCCGGTACAGCGCGATGTCGCTGGGGATGTGCAGCGACAGGTAGCGGCGGTTGCGCAACTGGGTCAGTTCGTCGGTGAAGCTGGCCTCCTGCAGGCGCTGGTTGGCCGCCTGCAGCGCCTGGGTGCGCTCGCGCACCTGGCGTTCGAGGATGTCGCGCTGGCGCCGGTTGTGCAGCCGCGCCAGGGCCACCGCGCACAGCAGCAGGGCGAACGCGCCCAGCGTCAGCAGCAGCCTGTAGAACGGGGTTTCCTGGAAGCGCAGCGCGATCCGCAACGGCAGCCGCGCCGGCGCGGCCGCCCACACGCCGGCGTTGTTGCTGCCGGTGACTTCGAAGACGTAGTCGCCGCCGGGCAGGTTGGTGTAGCTGACCGCGCGCTGGCGGATGTCGTCGAGGGTGCGCCAGCCGCGGTCGTAGCCGAGCAGGCGGTAGCGCAGCTCGACGTTCTGCGGCGCCTGGAACGAGGCGGCGGTGAACTCGAAGTCGAGGTCGCGCGCGCCTTCCGGCAGCGGTGCGGGCAGCGCCTGCGGTGTCAGCCACTGGCCCAGCGCACGCACCCGCTCCACCACCGGCTGCGGAGCCACCGGATTCTTGACGATGCCGGCGGTGTCGAGCGCGACCACGCCGTCGCGGCTGGGCAGCCACAGCGCGCCGTGCTCGATGAAGCCCTTGCCGTTGCCGGCGCCGTTGCAGCACATGCCCTGCACGCCGCCATGGCGCTGCGCGCGCTCGGTGAGCATCAGTTCGGCGTTCAGCGGCGCCTGTGGCGACGCCGCATGGCGCAGCAGGTCGGCCAGGCGCACGCGGTAGACCCCGCGCAGGCCGGCCACCCAGATCGCGCCGCGGCCGTCGTCGGCGATGAAGAACGCGGCGTTCGCCGGCAGCCCGTCCTGTTCCCCGAACGCGTACCAGTGCGCGCCGTCGAACAGCCACAACTGCTCGTTGAGGGTGCCGACCAGCCATTGCCCGCCGGGCAGCTCGTGGATCGCGGTGACATCGGCGCTGGCCAGCGCCGAGCCCGCCGGCGCCAGCGCGACCAGACGCTCGTCGTGCAGCTCGTACAGGCCCGACTGCGCGCCGACCAGCAGGCGCCCGTCGCGGGTCTCGTGGATCAGGCGGATGCGCGGATCGCGCAGACCCTCGGCCGTGCCGTAGCGGCGCAGCCGCGTGCCGTCGGCGCGGAACAGGCCGTCGTCGCTGGCGAACCACAGTCGCTGCGCGCGGTCGCGGGCGATGCCGCTGATCTGCAGGTCGTGCAGCGGCGCCAGCCAGTCCGGCTGGCTGAGCCGGCCGTCACGGTACAGGGCGGCGCCATGGCGGGTGCCGATCCACAGCTGACCGGGTTCGGCCAGCAAGGTGTAGGGCGCCTGGTTGTGCAACTGCGCCAGATTCAGGCGCGGCTGGTAGCGGCCATCGCGCAGCTGCGACAGGCCGCTGTCGGTGCCGACCCACAGCGATCCGTCCGGATCGCGCGCCAGGGTCCACACCAGCGCGTCGTCCAGCCCTTCGTGGGTGCTGTAGCGCCGGGTCCAGCCGTTCCACAGCCGGGTTGCGCCGTTCCAGCTGCTGCCCAGCCACAGGTTGCGCTCGCGGTCCTCGAAGATCGCGTTGACGCCGACGTTCGGCTTGTTTTCCGGGGTGCGTTCGACGATGGCGCCATCGCGCACGCGCAGCAGCGCGCCGGGCTGTCCCACCCACAGGTTGCGGTCGCTGTCCTCGAACAGGGCCTGCACCGCGCGCCGGCTGGTCCCGATCGGGTCGGGCAGCCATTGCCAGCGCCCGTCGCGGCGCAACAGCAGTCCGTCGCGGGTGCCGGCCCATAGCGTGCCTTGCGCCTCCAGCAGGTGCTGCACCGGCGTCGCGCCGGCCTCCTGCGGCAGTGCCAGCGACACCGGCGCGTCCTGGCCGGCGACGAAGCGCAGCACCGCGCCACGCGTGCCCACCCACAGCGCGTCGGCGCGCGGCAGCAGCGTGTAGGCGCCGCCGGCGATGCGGTGGCGCAGCTGCAGGCGATCGCCTTGCACCGCGTAGACGCCATCCTGCGCCGCGACCAGCACGCTGCCGTGTGCGTCGGTCGCGATCGCTTCGATATTGAGCAACGGCGCCTGCGGGTCCTGCGGCAGCAGCGTGGAGAAGCGTCCGTCGCGGTAGCGCGACAGGCCGCGGTAGGTGCCGATCCACAGCGTGCCGGCGGCGTCCGCGTGCAGCGCCTTGATCAGGTTGCCGGGCAGGTGCGCCGGCGCGCCCTCGTTGAACGAGGTCATGCGCACGCCGTCGAAGCGGGTCAGCCCGCCCATCGTGCCGATCCACAGATAGCCCTGGCGGTCCTGGGCGAACGCCTGCACGCTCAGCTGCGGCAGGCCCTGGTCCAGCCCCCAGCCTTCGCGCTCGTAGTGATGGAACTGCTTGTCCGGCTGCAGTGCCCGCGCCTGCGGCACACATGCGCTCCACGCTGTCGAGAGCATGGCCAGCTGTAGCGCCAGCAGGCGCCAGGAGGCGTGTGGAAACCGCAATCGCATGCCCATGCCGGATCGGCCGACGTCTCTGTCGTTAGCGGCAACGCCACGCGGATCTTGATGCGCGCGGCAGCGAGGACGCTGGTGATCACCCGGGCCAGCGTCCATCGGGCTGGCTCAGCACTCGATGACGTTCACCGCCAGCCCGCCGCGGCTGGTTTCCTTGTACTTGTCCTGCATGTCGCGGCCGGTGTCGCGCATGGTGCGGATCACCTTGTCCAGCGACACCTTGTGCTTGCCGTCGCCGCGCATCGCCATGCGGCTGGCGTTGATCGCCTTGACCGCGCCCATCGCGTTGCGCTCGATGCACGGGATCTGCACCAGGCCGCCGATCGGGTCGCAGGTCAGGCCGAGGTTGTGCTCCATGCCGATCTCGGCGGCGTTCTCGATCTGTCCCGGCTTGCCGCCGAGCGCGGCGACCAGGCCGCCGGCGGCCATCGAACAGGCCACGCCGACCTCGCCCTGGCAGCCGACCTCGGCGCCGGAAATGGAGGCGTTTTCCTTGTACAGGATGCCGATCGCCGCGGCGGTGAGCAGGAAGTCGAACACGCGCTGTTCGTCGGCGCCGGGGCAGAAGCGGTCGAAGTAGTGCAGCACCGCCGGGATGATCCCTGCCGCGCCGTTGGTGGGCGCGGTGACCACGCGACCGCCGGCGGCGTTCTCTTCGTTGACCGCCAGCGCGTACAGGTTGACCCAGTCCAGCGTGGTCAGCGGATCGCGCATCGCCGCTTCCGGCTTGGACGACAGCTCGCGGTACAGCGCCGGCGCGCGCCGCGACACGTGCAGGCCGCCGGGCAGGGTGCCTTCCTCGCGGATGCCGCGGGTCACGCAGGCCTGCATCGCGCCCCAGATCTCGCGCAGGCCGGCGCGGATCTCGTCCTCGCTGCGCCAGCACTTCTCGTTCTCGAACATCAGCGCGGCGATGCTCAGGCCGCTGCGCGCGGCCTGCGCCAACAGCTCGTCGCCGCTCTTGAACGGGTAGGGCAGCGGCGTCTCGTCGGCGACGATGCGGTCGTCGGCGGCGTCGTCCTGGTTGACCACGAACCCGCCGCCGACCGAGTAGTAGTCGCGCGTGGCGATGACTTCGTCGTTGGCGGCATAGGCGGTGAAGCGCATGCCGTTGGTGTGGTACGGCAGCTTCTGCCGCTTGTTCATCGCCAGGTCGCGCTTCTCGTCGAAGGCGATCTCGTGCCGGCCGAGCAGGTTGATGCGCTTGCTGCTGCGAATGCGCTCCAGCGCACCGGGGATGATGTCCGGATCGATCAGGTTCGGGCGCTGGCCTTCCAGGCCCAGCAGCACCGCCTTGTCGGTGCCGTGGCCGCGTCCGGTCAGGGCCAGCGAGCCGAACACTTCGGCGCGCAGGCGCACCACGTCCTGCAGGCGGCCCTGGTCGAACAGCCAGCGGTGCACGAAGCGCTCGGCGGCGCGCATCGGCCCCACAGTATGCGAGGAACTCGGCCCGATGCCGATCTTGAACAGGTCGAAGGTGCTGACAGCCATGCGCGTGCCGAGGGGTGGGCGAAAGACCGTCTATTCTATGCTTCCGGCGCGCGGCCCAGGTCCGCAGCGCAGCATAGGACGCGAGCATGTCCCTGACCCTGTACCAGCGCGACGACTGCCATCTGTGCGACCAGGCTCTGCAGGTGCTGGCGCAGGCGCGCGTGGCCGAGCCGGACAGCGTGTTCATCGACGACGACGCGACGCTGGAGGCGCGCTACGGGGTGCGCGTGCCGGTGCTGCGCGCTGCGGACGGGCGCGAGCTGGACTGGCCGTTCGATGTTGCCGGCGTGCGCGCCTGGCTGGCGGCGTCGGCCGAATGCGCGTGAGCCGCGCATAAAAAAAGCGGCGGACCCGACGAGGAAATCCGCCGCTCAGCGGCCGCGCGCCCGCGGCCTGTGGCGAATCACTTCGCCTTGAACACCACCTTGGTGCTGATCGCGGTTTCGTTGGGAATGGTCTTGGTGTCGGCCCAGTCGCCGCCGCCCACGCCGAAGTCCAGGCGCTTGACCGTGGCCTTGCCGGCCAGCACCGGCTGCGCGCCCGGGGTCCAGGTGAAGGTCAGGGTCACCGGCTTGGACACGCCGCGCAGTTCCAGGGTGCCGTCGGCGGCGAACTGGTTGTTGCCCAGCGCGCGGAACTTGTCGGCGCGGTAGTGCGCGGTGGCGAACTTGGCCACGTCGAAGAAGTCCGCGCCCTGCAGGGTGGAGTCGCGGTCGTTGTTGCCGCTCTTGGCGCCGGCCAGCGGGATGGTCACGTCGAGCTTGGCGCCGGCCAGGTTGGCCGGGTCGAAGCTGAGCTTGGTGTCGAAGCCGGGGAACTGGCCGGTGAACACTTCGCCGTCGTACTTGCTGGCGAACACCAGGGTGGAGCCGGGGGCCTGCACATAGTCCGCGGCCTGCACCGCGGGGGTGGCGGCGAGCAGGGCCACCAGGCTGGCGGCGACGGCGGCGGGGGAGGCGAAACGGGTGGACATCGAAACAGCTCCTCAGGACTTGGGGGTGAGCCAGCCGCGCGGCAACATCCGCGCCAGGGTGGCATCGCGTTGGAACAGGTGGTGGTAGAAGGCGGCGCCGGCATGCGCCAGGACCACCGCGATCAGCAGCCAGAAGCCCCATTCGTGCACCGTATGCGAGAGGTCGCGCAGGTGCTCGTTCGGGGCGCTGAGCTTGGGCACCGCGACCAGGCCGAACCAGCGGAACGGGCGCAGGCCGCTGGCGGAGTCGTACAGCCAGCCGGACAGCGGGATGGCGAAGATCATCACGTACAGCAAGGCGTGGGTGGCGTCGGCGATGCGTTCCTGCCAACCGGGGGTGCCCGGCACCGGCTTGGGCGCGCCGGCGTACAGCCGCCAGCCGAGCCGCACGATCACCAGCGCCAGCACGGTCAGGCCCAGCGACTTGTGCGCGGTGTAGACCCAGAAATACTTGGGCGTCTTCGGCAGTTCGCCCATGGTCAGGCCGACCACGCCGAGCAGCAGGATCAGGGCGGCGATCAGCCAGTGCAGGGTCTGGCTGACGCTGCCCCAGCGGTCGGGCGTGTTGCGGGCGCTCATGGCGTGCCGTCCTGCGCCGCCGGCGCGGTGGGGGTGTTGGTGGGAGCGGCAGGCGGGGTGCCCGGCGCCGGATCCGGTTCGGCCTTGGCGCCGCCCTCGCGGGTGGCCTCGGCCTCGATGCGCAGTTCCACCGTGCCGCCGATCACCGACGGCCAGGAACTGATGCCGAAGTCGGCGCGCTGCAGCGTGGTGGTGGCGGAGAAGCCGGCGGTGCGACGGAACGGCGGCAGCGGATGACGCTTCACTGCGTTCAGGGTCACGTCCAGGGTCACCTCGCGGGTGACGCCGTGCAGCGTCAGCTGCCCGATCACCTTGGCGTGCTGTGCGTCGATCGGCTCGACACGGGTGGAGACGAACTGCGCTTCCGGGTAGTGCTCGCCGTCGAGCAGGTTGTGCGCCAGCGCGGCGCGGTTCCACTTCTCGTCGCCCAGGTCCAGCCGCTGCAACGGCACCCGCGCCTGCAGCCGTGCGCTGCGCCAGTCGTCCGGGTCGAACACCAGGGTGCCGGTGCTGCCGGACACGGTGCCCAGCGCCTTGGAGAATCCGGCGTGCTCGATCGCGAACAGCACCCGGGTATGCACCGGGTCCAGCGCGTACTGCGCCGGCGCGGCCAGGGCGGCGCCCGGCAAGGCCAGCAGAAGGGCCACGAGAGAGGGTCTGAACATGGAGCGGGGCCGCGCTGGGAGGTCGCCGGATTCTAGTCACAGTCCGGGCCGGCTGCGTACCTGCGGCGCGTAACGGTTCGTTGCGCGCGGTGGCAGGTGTGATTTTTCCGCGGCCGCGGGGTATAAGAACGCTGCCGCGGCGAGCGGCATACGGAGCGGGCGCGCCGCGCGTCCGGCCCCGGCAGTGCGCCGGTGTTCATCCGCCGACGTCCTTTGCCGGAGCCGATGTCCATGCCCATCCCGCATCCCCCACGCCGGTGGCGCTGCTGGGGGCTGGCCTGCCTGTTGGCGCTGGCCGCCGTGTGCGCCGATGCCAGTGCCGCGGTGCCGGAACTGCCGCGCTTCCGGGTGTTCTCCGGCGAGCAGGGGCTGCCGTCCAGCGATATCTCCCGGTTGCAATTGGACCGCGACGGCTATCTGTGGATCGCCAGCGGCGATGGCCTGGCCCGCTACGACGGGCGCGAGTTCCGGGTCTGGCGCCACGATCCGGCCGATCCCGCCTCGTTGCGCTGCAACTACGTGCAGGACCTGCACATCGACGCGCGCGACCGCATCTGGGTGGCCTGCGAGGGCGGCGGCCTGAGCATGCTCGGCGCGGACCGGCGCGGCTTCCGCCACTTCAACATGGCCACGCAGCCGGCGATGCGCAGCGACGACGTGTTCGCCATCGCCAGCCGCGGCGACGCGGTGTACTTCGGCACCTACCGCGGCGGCCTGTACCGGCTGGGCGGCGACGGCCGCGTGCAGCGCATCCGCGCCGGCGATCCGGCGGTGGATGCGCTGCTCGACAGCGCCGTGCTGACCCTGGCCTTCGACGATGCCGGAGTGCTGTGGGTGGGCACCTTCAAGGGCCTGGTGCGCTACGACGGCCGCCACGCCAGCGCCTACCGCATCGACGACGGCATGCCGCAGGAGGAGCAGGTGATCATGTCGATCACCCGGCTCAGCGATGGCCTGTGGTTCAGCGGCAACACCGGCCTGTTCCGCCGCGACCGCGCCGGGCGCTGGTTGCGTGCGGACTGGATCGGCGCGCTGCATCGCGCCGCCAACGCGATCGCCGAGGACGGCGCCGGCGGCTACTGGCTCGGCAACGGCGAAGGCCTGTGGCACAAGCCGGCCGACGGGCCGGCGCGGCGGGTGGACACCGGCGGCGCGGCGGTGTCCGGCGCCAGCGTGGTGGAGACCGTGCTGCGCGACCGCGAGGGCGGCCTGTGGGTGCCGCTGCCGACGCGCGGCCTGGGCTACCTGCGTCCGGACTGGCGCCGCCTGGCAGTGCTGGGCACCGCGCAGGGCCTGCCCGCCGATCAGTACGTCGGCTTGGCGCCGGCCCGCGCCGGCGGCGTGTGGCTGCTCGGCTCCGGCGCCAGCGTGTTCCGCCTCGACACCACCAGCGGTGCGCTGAGCGCGCCGCATTGGGCCAACGGTGCGCCCAGCGGGCGCTTGCTGTCGGTGCTGGACGACCCGCGCGGGGCATTGTGGATGGGGGGCAGCAGCACGCTGCTGCGCGGCCCGCTGGACGGGGGCACCCTGCAGCGCTGGACCCGCGCCGCCGGCGAGGCCGATCCGATCCCGGACGGCACGCTGGCCTGGCTGCAACTGGACGCACGCCAGCGGCTGTGGATCGCCGCGCCGGGCTACGGCGTGCAGGTGCGCGATGGCGACGGCCACGTGCTGCAGAACCTCCCCGGCGGCCAGCATGGCCTGGCCGGCACCGACATCGCGGCGTTCGCGATGGCGCCGGACGGCACGCCGTGGGTCGCCGCCGAACAGTTCCAGCACTGGGACGGCGCGGCCGGGCAGTTCCGCACGCCGCCGGAGCTGGCCGGCGAGAAGGTGCAGTCGTTCGCCTTCGCCGACGCGCGCACGCTGTGGGTGCATCGGCTGTCCGGGCTGGAACTGTGGCGGCGCACCGGCGCGCACTGGCAGCGCAGCCAGCGCTATGCGGTGGCCGACGGGCTGCCGGCCACCGAGTCCAGCGCGCTGGTCGCCGATTCGCAGGGGCGCGCCTGGCTGGGCATGCGCCGTGGCCTGTTCCGGGTCGATCCGCGGCGCACGCCGGCGGTGCGCGCGTTCGGCACCCGCGACGGGCTCGGCAGTCAGGAACTGGTGCGGCGCGGCCTGCTGATGACCGCCGACGGCGTGCTGGTGGCGGCCGCCGCGGACGGCAGCGTGGCGCTGCTGGACACGCAGCAGCCGGATCCGGTGCCGGTGCCGCTGGCGCTGAGCATGGAGAGCGTGCAGGTGCGGCGCGGTCCGCAGCTGCTGACGCTGCCGACGCGCGGCGACTTCACCCTGCGCTCGGACGACCGCGACCTGCGCGTGGCGGTGCGGTTGCTGTCCTACATCGATCCGGAACACATCGTCTACCGGTTCCGCCTGCCGGGTTACGACCGCGACTGGGTCAGCACCGGCGCCAGCGGCGAACGCACCCTGCCGCAGCTGCCCGACGGCGCGCAGGTGCTGGAGATCCAGGCGCGCACCCGCAACGGCGTCTGGTCGCCGACGCTGCGCCTGCCGTTCCGGGTGCAGCCGCCGTGGTGGCGCAGCGTCTGGGGCATCGTCGGGTTGCTCGCCGCGGCCGGCCTGCTGCTGCTGATGTCGCTGCGCGCCTACCGGCGCCGCCTGGGCCGCCAGCACGCCTGGGAACTGGCCCTGCACAAGCAGGAACTGGCCGAGCAGGCCTCGCTGGCCAAGACCCGCTTCCTGGCCATGCTCGGCCACGAGGTGCGCACGCCGCTGACCGGGGTGCTGGGCATGAGCGAACTGCTGCTGGCCACGCCGCTGGATCCGAAGCAGCGCGGGTATACCGAGTCGATCCGCCGCGCCGGCACCCACCTGCTGCACCTGGTCAACGATGCGCTGGACCTGGCGCGGATCGAGGCCGGGCGCCTGCGCCTGGAGTCGCAGCCGTTCGCGCTGCAGGCGCTGATCGCCGAAGTGGTCAACCTGATGGCACCGCTGGCGCAGGCGCGCGGGCTGCGCTTCGATCTGCACGACGGCATGCCCGGCGCGACCACGGTGGAAGGCGATGCGCTGCGGGTGCGGCAGATCCTGCTGAACCTGCTCGGCAACGCGATCAAGTTCACCAGCAGCGGCTCGGTGGCGCTGAAGGTGGCGCCGGGGCAGGACGGCCAGGGGTTGTGCATCGAGGTGGCCGATACCGGCCCGGGCATCGGCAGCGAGCAGCAGGCGCGGCTGTTCCAGCGCTTCGAACAGGGCGACGGCCCGCGCACCGCGGTGCGCCAGGGCGGCAGCGGCCTGGGCCTGGCGATCAGCCAGGAACTGGCGATGGCGATGGGCGGGCGTATCCAGGTCGAGAGCCGGCTGGGGCATGGCGCGCGCTTTCGCGTGGGCCTGCCGCTGCGCTGGCGTCCGGCGCAGGAACCGGCGGCGGTCCCGGTGCCGGCACCGCGCGCGCGCACCGCGCTGCGCATCCTGCTGGTCGAGGACGAACCGACCGTGGCCCAGGTGATGGTCGAGCTGCTGCGCGGCCGCGGCCATCAGGTGACCTGGGCCGCGCACGGCCTGGAGGCGCTGACCGAAGCCAGCCAGGGCAGCTTCGACATCGGCCTGCTCGACCTGGACCTGCCGGCGCTCGACGGCCTGGCGCTGGCGCGGCAGTTGCGTGCGCTGGGCCATGGCTTTCCGCTGCTGGCGGTGACCGCGCGCTCCGACGGCGAGGCCGAGGCCGCCGCGCGCGCCGCCGGATTCGCCGGGTTCGTGCGCAAGCCGGTCACCGGGCAGATGCTGGAAGGGGCCATCGACGCGGTGCTGGACGGGGCGCCACCGCCGCTCTGAGTCGATGCGGGACGCGGTTGCCAGCGCCGGCGCTTATCGCCGACGATGGCGCCGGTGGCGCGGGACGGATGCCCGTCGGGGAGACAGAGGCGATGCGGTCGAGACGGATCTTGGGATGGCTGCTGCTGGCGTGGTCCGCGGTCGCCGGCGCGGCAGTGCCGCCGACGCCGCAGCCGCGCCAACTGACCGTGGCCGACGGCTTGCCGTCCAACAGCATCAATGGCTTCGCCGAGGACAAGCTCGGCTACCTGTGGCTGGCCAGCAGCGATGGCCTGGCGCGCTTCGACGGACGCGGCTACCGCATCTGGCGGATCGAGGACGGCCTGCACCACAACAAGATCTGGTCGGTGCACGTCGATGCGCAGAACCGGGTCTGGTTCGGGACCGACGGCGCCGGCCTGGGCATGCTCTCGGCCGATCGCCGGCAGTTCCGCTACTACGATCGCAGCACCTACCCGCAGATCGGCTCCACCACCGTGTGGTCCATCGCGTCCACGCCGGACGGCAGCGTCTGGTTCGGGACCTCCGCCGGCGGCCTGCATCAGTTGCAGCCGGACGGCCGCCTGCGCCGCTTCATGCCGATCCCCGGCGACGCGCGCAGCCTGCCTTCGGCCAGCGTCACCCATCTGGCGACCACGCCGGACGGCACCCTGTGGGTGGGCACCCGCGGCGGCCTGGCGCGCTGGACCGGCCACGATTTCCAGCGCGTCGCCGCCGACGCGCTGCCGCGGCCGGAAGTGCAGGGGCTGACGCCCGAGCGCGACGATACGCTGTGGGTCTCCACCCTGGGCGGGGTGCGCCTGCTGCGCGCCGACGCCAGCGTGGTGGAGCCGTACTGGCGCAACATGCCCGGCGACAGTGTGCTGGGCATGCTGGTCCACGACCGCCACGGCACGCGCTGGTTCGACACCATGGACGGGCTGGGCCGCGAGAGCGAGTCCGGGGTGATCCGCAACGTGCCGCTGTACAGCAATTCCGCGCACGGACTGGTCAAGCCGAACTGGTCGCTGGCCTTCGAGGATCGCGAGGGCGGCCTGTGGTTCGCCAGCGGCAATGCCGGGCTGTGGCACCTGCCGGCCAACTGGCAGCAGTTCTCGGTGCTGTCCTATCGCGTGGACGACCCGGAGTCGATGGGCAACCCCTACGTGCTGGCCACCGCCGCTTCCCGCGACGGCGGCGTGTGGCTGGCCGGTACGCGTGGCGTGCTGGACAAGCTCGATCCGGCCACCGGCGCCGTGCATCGGCACATGCGCGCGATGTTCGGTCTGGACTGGGCGCGGGCGATCGCCGAAGACCCGCAGGGCCGGCTGTGGGCGGCGGCCGCGGGGGCGGTGCTGCGCTACGACCCGGCCAGCGGCGAGGTCCGGCGCTGGGGCAAGGACGCCGGGGCCGATGCGCCGATGATGGACCAGGTGGATCGGATCGTCTTCAGCAGCGACCGCCACGTCTGGATCTTCAGCGACATCACCGGCGTGCAGGTGCGCGACCTCGATGGCCACGTGCTGCGCACCATGGCGCCGGGAAGCGCCGGCCTGCCTGCGGATCTGACCGTGCAGGAGGCCAGCCTCGGGCCGCAGGGCCAGCCCTGGTTGCTGGGGCAGCACGGGCTGCTTGCCTGGAGCCCGGAGCGCGCGCGGTTCGAAGCGGTGCCCGGCGCACCGCAGCGCCCGCTGAGCGCCCTGGCGATCAGCGACGGCAACGTGGTCTGGCTGGCCAGCGTCGGCTGCCTGGAGCGCTATCTGTGGGACGGCAGCCGGCTGAGCCTGCTCGACCGCATCGACGCCGAGCAGGAGTTCCCGGCGCTGGCGCCGAACGGCCTGGTGGTCGATGCCAGCGGCGTGGCCTGGCTGAGCAGCGTGCGCGGGCTGATCCGGGTCGATCCGGCGAGCAAGGCGATCCGCTCCTACGGCGTGCACGATGGCCTGCCCAACCAGGAGTTCCAGATCCGTACCCTGGTGCAGGCGCGCAGCGGGCAGATCCTCGGCGGCACCCCGGACGGCGTGGTGCTGTTCGAGCCGTCACAGGTGGTGCCGTCGCGGCGGCAGCCGCCGCTGGTGATCGAGCGCATCGGCGTGCGCCGCGGCGAGCGCGGCCTGGACCTGCTGCACGCCGACCGCATCGTGCTGCAGGAAGGCGACCGCGATCTGCACGTGGTCGCGCGCCTGCTGTCGTTCTCCGACACCGACGCCAACACCTACCGCTTCCGCCTCAGCGGCTACGACCCGGATTGGGTCGATGTGGGCGCCAGCGGCGAGCGTCTGTTCTCGCGGCTGCCGTCGGGCCACTACACCCTGGAGATGCAGGCGCGTACCGCCGACAAGGTCTGGTCGAACGTGGTCAGCCTGCACTTCCGCGTCCTGCCGCCGTGGTGGCGCAGCCCCTGGGGCATCGCCGGGCTGGCGGTGCTGGCGGTGCTGGCGCTGTGGTTGCTCGCGTACCTGTACCGGCGGCGGCTGCGCCGGCGCGCCGCCTGGCAGCTGGCGGTGCACAAGCAGGAGGTGGCCGAGCAGGCCTCGCTGGCCAAGACCCGCTTCCTGGCCACGCTCGGCCACGAGGTGCGCACGCCGATGACCGGGGTGCTGGGCATGAGCGAACTGCTGCTGTCCACGCCGCTGGACACCAGGCAGCGCCGCTACACCGAATCGATCCGTGACGCGGGCTCGCACCTGCTGCGCCTGGTCAACGATGCGCTGGACCTGGCGCGGATCGAGGCCGGGCGCCTGGAACTGGAACAGCAGCCGTTCGACCTGGGCCGGCTGATCGCCGAACTGGAGGCCATGATGGGGCCGATGGCGCGCAGCCGCGGGCTGGTCTTCGCCCTGGACAACGCCATGCCGCCGCAGGTCACCGCGCGCGGCGACGCCACGCGGGTGCGGCAGATCCTGCTGAACCTGCTCAACAACGCCATCAAGTTCACCGAGCACGGCAGTGTGCAGTTGCGGGTGGCGCCGCTGCAGCTGCAGCAGGGCGTGCGCTTCGAGGTCGCCGACACCGGGCCGGGCATCAACGCCGAACAGCAGGCGCGATTGTTCCAGCGCTTCGAGCAGGCCGACGGGCCGCGCACCGCCGCACGCTACGGCGGCAGCGGCCTGGGCCTGGCGATCAGCCAGGAACTGGCGGTGGCGATGGGCGGGCGCATCGAACTGCGCAGCCGCCTCGGCGCCGGCACGCGCTTCGTGGTCGACCTGCCGTTGCCGTGGCTGCCCGAGCCGCTGCCGCAGGCGCCACGCGACGCCCGCGCGTGCGCCAGTGCCGCGGCGCCGCGGCGGATCCTGCTGGTCGAAGACGATCCGACCGTGGCCGAAGTGGTCGGCGGCCTGCTGCGCGCACGCGGCCACCACGTCACCCACGCCGCGCACGCGCTGGCCGCGCTGACCGAAGCGGCGGCCAGCACGTTCGACATCGCCCTGCTCGATCTGGACCTGCCCGGCCTGGACGGCCTGGCGCTGGCGCGGCAGTTGCGCGCCTTCGGCTACGGCATGCCGTTGATCGCCGTCACCGCCCGTGCCGACGCCGACGCCGAGCCGCAGGCGCGTGCCGCCGGTTTCAGCGGGTTCCTGCGCAAGCCGGTGACGGGCGAGATGCTGGCGAAGGCGGTGGAGGCGCCAGAAGATGGAGAAGGCAGCAGGAGCGAGGAGGGCAGGTAAGTCACACCCGTCCGGTATCCGCAGCAGGTGTGACCAGCAGAGGGCAGGTGCCTTCCAGGCTGTATGCAGTCGGGACTGAAGTCCCTCCCACATGGAGCAGGTTGCGCATCCCGCTCCTGCGACTCCCCAACCCCGACTCCCCAATCCCCGCTTTTCGGCTACTCCGCCACTTCCTCCACCTGCTTCGGCAACGGCCGCGTATCCGGCAGCTGCCAGAAGATCAGCGTCGAGGTCAGGGTGATCGCGCCGACGCAGACGAAGGTCGCATGCAGCGCCGCGGTGGCGCCGTGGGTATCGCCGAGGTGGGTATTGAATGCCGCCAGCAGGCTGCCGGCCGCCGCGGCGCCGAAGCCGGTGGCCAGCATCATCACCATCGACAGCAGGCTGTTGCCGGCGCTGGCTTGGTCGCGGTCCAGGTCGCGCAGGGTCACCGTGTTCATGACGGTGAACTGCAGCGAGTTGACCGCGCCGAACAGCGCCAGCTGCAGCAACCGCCAGCCCAGCGGCTGGCCGGCGTCGAACAGCAGGAAGCTGGCCATCGCGGTGCCGACCAGCACGGTGTTGGTCATCAGCACGCGGCGGTAGCCGAAGCGCTCCACCAGCTTCACCGCCGCGCGCTTGGAGGCCATGCCGGCCAGCGCCACCGGGATCATCATCAGCCCGGCGTTCATCGGGCTCATGCCCAGGCCCACCTGCAACAGCAGCGGGATCAGGAACGGCATGCTGCCGCTGCCCACGCGCGAGAACAGGTTGCCGAGGATGCCGATGCGGAAGCTGGCGACCTTGAACAGATGCAGCGGGAACAGCGGCGCCGCCGCGTTGGCCGCGTGTAGCCAGTAGCCGATCAGCGCCGCCAGCCCGGCGATCGCCAGCAGCATCACGAAGGCGTGGCGCAGGCCCAGCTCGGAGATGCCGTCCAGCGCCAGCGACAGCGCGACCATGCCGAAGGCCAGCATCGCGTAGCCGATCAGGTCGAAGCGGGTGCGCTGCTCGCCGTAGAAGTCCGGCATGATCTTCAGCGCCGCGGCGAAGCCGATCGCGCCGATCGGCAGGTTGATCAGGAATACCCAGTGCCAGGACGCCACCTGCACCAGCCAGCCGCCCAGGGTCGGGCCAACGAGCGGCCCGATCAGCGCGGGGATGGCGATGAAGCTCATCGCGCTGAGGAACTGCGCCCGCGACACCGAGCGCATCACCGCCAGCCGGCCCACCGGCAGCAGCATCGCGCCGCCGATCCCCTGCAGCACCCGCGCGGCCACCAGATACGGCAGCCGCGGCGCCGCCGCGCACAGCAGCGAGCCGAGGGTGAACAGCACGATCGCGGCCAGGAAGGTGCGGCGGGTGCCGTAGCGGTCGGCGATCCAGCCGGAGGCGGGAATGAACATCGCCACCGCCAGCGCGTAGCTGAACACCACCGACTGCATCTGCAAGGGGCTCTCGCCCAGGCTGCGCGCCATCGCCGGCAACGCGGTGTTGACGATGGTCGCATCCAGCATCTGCATGAAGATGGCCAGCGACACCAGCCACAGCAGCGGACGGAAACTACGCGCGTCGGGAACGGCGATCGGATCGGAGGAGGGCGCGGACATCGGCACGCAGGGGCGACGCGAGGGGGGCGATAGGATCGCGCAGATCGCGTCGCCATGTCGTGCAGTTGCGCGCGTTGCGCGCTTGCGATGCAGCGCGCGCTCAGCGATCAGCGCTGTCGACGCAGGTATGGACGGCGCCCTGAAGCCGCTCCTACGCGAAAGCGCAAGAGATCGAGCGCACGGTCAGATCGCCGACCGTGCGCGAGACTGGAATCCCGAATCCCGAATCCCGAATCCCGAATCCCGAATCCCGAATCCCGAATCCCCAATCCCCAATCCCCAATCCCCAATCCCGGCTTTTAAGCGCGCCGACTATGCCGCTGCACCGCCGCCACCAATGCCCCGACATGCTCCGGCTGCATGTCCGGCGACAGCCCGTGGCCCAGGTTGAACACGTGGCCATCCAGCGAGCCGCCGTTGCCGTCGGCATAGCTGCGCAGCACGCGTTGCACTTCGCGGTCGATCGCCTCCGGCGCGCCGTACAGCATCGCCGGGTCCAGGTTGCCCTGCAGGGCGACGCGGCCGCCGGTGCGGCGCGCGGCGTCGGCCAGGTCGATGGTCCAGTCCACGCCCACACCTTCCGCACCGGAGCCGGCCAGCTCTTCCAGGTAGGGCGCATTGCCCTTGCCGAACAGGATCAGCGGGGTGCGCTCGGCGCCGTCGCCGCGCGCCAGTTCGCGGGCGATGCGCTGCAGGTAGGGCAGGGAGAACTCGCGGTACATCGCCGGGCTCAGCACGCCGCCCCAGGTGTCGAACACCTGCAGCGCCTGCGCACCGGCCGCGCGCTGCGCCGCCAAGTAGGCGATCACCGCGTCGGTGTTGACCGACAGCAGCTGGTGCAGCGCCGCGGGGTCGTTCAGCGCCAGCGCCTTGATCCGCGCGTAGTTGTCGCTGCCGCCGCCCTCGACCATGTAGCAGGCCAGGGTCCAGGGGCTGCCGGAGAAGCCGATCAGCGGGACGCTGCCGTCCAGTTCGCGGCGGATCACCCGCACCGCGTCCATCACGTAGCGCAGCTCGGTTTCCATGTCCGGCACGCCGAGCCGGGCGATCGCCGCAGCGTCGCGCACCGGATGGCGGAACTTGGGGCCTTCGCCTTCGACGAAGTACAGCTCCAGGCCCATCGCATCGGGAATGGTGAGGATGTCCGAGAACAGGATCGCCGCGTCCAGCGGGAACCGCGCCAGCGGCTGCAGGGTCACTTCGCAGGCCAGCTCCGGGGTCTTGGCCATGGCCAGGAAGCTGCCGGCGCGGGCACGGGTGGCGCGGTACTCGGGCAGGTAGCGCCCGGCCTGGCGCATCAGCCACACGGGGGTCTGGTCCACGGGCTCGCGGCGCAGCGCGCGCAGCAGGCGGTCGTTCTTGAGCATGGGGGATTCCTTAGCGCGGCGCGTCGGCGCCACGGGTGAACATGACCTGGAAGCCGCGCTTGAGCTGGGCGTCGCGGGCTTTCTCGAAGGCGGCGTTGGCGTCTTCCTGCTGCAGGTAGAGCTCGCGCCGCAGCTGCGCGCGGCCGCCGATCTGGCCGCTCTCGCGCAACAGTTCCCAGCCGCCGAGCAGGTCCGGCTGCAGGGTCAGCTGCAGGTAGCGTGGCGGCTCGTTGCCGTCGGGGCGTTGCTGGAGGAAGACGCGCATGCGCCGATTGTAGCGGGTGCCGGTGCAGGCGACGTGGCCCGGTCGGCGGAACGCAGCGGCCGCTCAGCCGGCACGGAAGCCGCGGCGATACGCCGACGGCGGCAACCCCAGGTCGCGCGTGAACTGCAGGCGCAGCGCGCCGGCGCTGCCGAAGCCGCAGTCGGCGGCGATGCGCTCCAGCGCCAGGTCGGTGCTTTCCAGCAATTGCTGGGCGCGGACCAGGCGCTGGTGCGCCAGCCACTGCACCACGGTGGTCCCGGTCACCTGGCGGAACTGCCGGGTGAAGCTGCGCCGGCTCATCCGCGCGTGCGCGGCCAGCGCGTCCAGGCGCAGCGGCTGCTCCAGCCGCTGCAGCATCCAGTCCAGGGTCGGACCGAGCAGGGCGTCGCGGCGGCTGGCCGGCAGCGGCTGTTCGACGTACTGCGCCTGCCCGCCCTGGCGGTGCGGCGCCACCACCAGGCGCCGAGCGATGCGGTTGGCGACGGCGGCGCCGTGGCGGCGCCGCACCAGGTGCAGGCAGCAATCGATGCCGGCCACGGTGCCGGCCGAGGTCAGCACGTCGCCGTCGTCCACGTACAGCACGTCCGGCTGCAGCCGTACCTGCGGATGGCGCTGCGCGAAGCGCGCCAGCGCCGCCCAGTGGGTGGTGGCGGGGCGGCCGTCGAGCAGGCCGGCGTCGGCCAGCACGAAGGTGCCCAGGCACAGCCCGACCACCTGCGCGCCGGCGGCGTGGGCGCGGCGCAGCGCCTGGCACAGCGCCGCCGGCGCCGGCTCGGCGGCGTCGCGCCAGGACGGCACGATCACCGTGTCGGCGCCGTCCAGCGCCTCCAGGCCGTGCTGCACCTGGATGGCGAAGCCGGCGTCGGTGCGCAGCAGTCCCGGCTCGGCGGCGCACACGCGCAGGTCGAAGGCCGGCAGGTCGGTGTCCGGCCGCGCCTCGAACACCTGACAAGGCACCGCCAGGTGGAAGGGACTGATGCGATCGAAGGCGACCACGGCGAGGCGATGCGGCGACATGGCCCGATTTTAGCGAAAACGGTGTTTCGGGCCACTCGTCGCCGCGCCTCCGGCCGCCGACACTGGCCGCCTCTTCGCCCTGGAGCCACCGCATGTCCTCTCCCCGCCGCGCCCTGCTGGTCATCGATGTCCAGAACGAGTATTTCGATGGCGCGCTGCCCATCGCCCATCCGCCGGTGGCGCAGTCGCTGCCCAACATCCTGCAGGCGATGGATGCGGCGCAGGCGCACGGCGTGCCGGTGCTGGTGGTGCAGCACACCGCGCCGGCGCAGGCGCCGGTGTTTGCCGACGGCAGCGCCGGCTGGGCGTTGCACCCGCAGGTCGCCGCGCGGCCGCATGCGCGGCTGCTGCGCAAGACCCGGCCGAGCGTGTTCGCCGACACCGACCTGGCCGCCTGGCTGCACGCGCAGGCGATCGACACCCTGACCGTGGCCGGCTACATGACCCACAACTGCAACGCCTCCACCGTGTACGAGGCCTTCCACCGCGGGTTGGCCGTGGAAGTGCTGGGCGACGCCAGCGGCGCACTGCCGTATGCCAACGCCGCCGGCCAGGCCAGCGCCGAGGAGATCCACCGGGTGTTCGGGGTGGTGTTCCACAGCAACTTCGCCGCGGTCGCCGACACCGCGCAGTGGATCGCGGCAGTGCAGGCAGGGCAGCCGCTGCCGCGCGACAACGTGCTGCAGTCCAACCGCCGCGCGCGGGACCTGGCATGAGCGGCATGCCGCGGGTGCTGCGTGCGCGCGAGTTCACCGGCAGCCGCGCCTGGGAGGCGCTGCCGGTGGCGCGGCTGGACGGGATCGGCGTGCGCATCCATTGGACCGACCAATCGTACGTTTGGCACGTCAACGACGGGGCGGAAGTATTCGTGGTGCTGGATGGGCAGGTGCAGATGCGCTGGCGCGCGCACGGCACCGAGCAGGCGGCGCTGCTGCAAGCCGGCGACGTGTTCCATGCGCCGGAAGGCACCGAGCATGTGGCGCACCCGCAGGGTCCGGCGCGGGTGCTGGTGGTGGAGCGCGACGGCAGTCCGTGATTGCCGGGATCGCTCCTGGCCGGCGGGCGCCGCGATGGTACCCGGGACGTGCCGCTGTCGATGACGTGTGTACAGGGCGACGCACACTGCGCGTTCTGATGTGCGTTCTATCACGGAGCCATCACTGGCGATCTGGCGTCATTGGGACAGGCTATGCCGCTGCGTGCGCACAGAGATCCTGGTGTCACGGCATCGCCATTCACCACGAGTGCGGACGCGGCCGGTATGCGAAGCCAGAGCAATGGGCGGTTCCCTGGGCAGCACCCCGAGGTCGGCGCGGGACGGGATCCCGCGCGGCCTGCTGCCATTTCCGACGACGTCATGTCGTTGCGCGCGCCACGTCGTCGCGCGAGCGCTTATCAAACGCCACGCAGGGCGTGCGGCCTGGGTCGGGTCACTGTCTTCGCCGGATTGGCGGTGCTGTGCCTGCTGATCCTCGGCGGCTGGGTTTGGCGCGCACACCGCCAGCAGCCCGCGCCGGCGCCCGAGCCCTTGCGCGTGCAGACCATGACCGTCGCGCCGCACCGGGTGCCGGACATCATCGAGACCTCCGGCACGCTGCTGTCGCCGCAGACCGTGGAGGTGCGCGCGCAGGCCGATGGGGTGCTGCAGTCGGTGCTGATCCATGACGGCGAGCAGGTCCACGCCGGGCAACTGCTGTTCACAATCGATCCGCGTCCGCTGCGGGCGGCGTTGGCGCAGGCGCGCGCCACGCTTGCCCGCGACCAGGCGCTGGCGGCGGATGCGGCCGATACCGAGGCGCGCTACGCCAAGCTGTCCAGGACCGGCGCGGTCGATCCCAAGACCTACACCACGGCGGCCGACACGCTGCGCTCGCTGCGCGGCACCGTCGCCGCCGACCAGGCGCAGGTCGAGCAGACGCAGCTGTCGCTGGCCTACACCCAGGTCCGCGCGCCCATCGACGGCCGCGCCGGCGCCATCGCGGTCAAGCCGGGCAACCTGGTGTCCAGCGGGTCCAGTACCGCGCTGGTCACGCTCAACGTCAGCACGCCGATCGAGGTGCGCTTCGCGCTGGCGCATGTGCAGGTCGATGCGGTGCGCGCCGCGCCGCTGGGGCACCAGGGCCTGGGGCTGCCGGTGCTGGCGCTGGATGCGGTGAGCGGCACGCTGCTCGAGCGCGGCGAGGTGGCGTTTCTCGACAATGCCTTCGACACCAGCAGCGGCACGCTGGAGCTGCGCGCACGCTTCGCCAACGCCGGCGCCACGCTGTGGCCGGGGCAGTTCGTCACCGTGCGGGTGATCCTGGCCGAGGACCCGCAGGCGCTGTCGGTGCCCGAGAGCGCCTTGCAGCAGGGACAGCAGGGGCCGTACGTGTACTGCGTGGTCGAGGGCCATGCCGTGTCGCGGCCGCTGACCGTGGCGCGGATGGTCGACGGGCAGGCGGTGATCGCCAAGGGCCTGCGCGCGGGTGATCGCGTCATCCTCACCGTGCCCAACGAACTGCGCGACGGCAGCGCGGTGCAATCCGGCAACCCGCACGCCACGCCGACCGCGGCGGCGACCGGACGGCCTGCGTGAATCTGTCGGCGCTGTTCATCCGCCGCGCGGTGATGACCTCGGTGCTGATGATCGCGCTGGTGCTGGCCGGCGGCATGGCCTACTTCGCGCTGCCGGTCAGCGAGCTGCCCGACGTCAGCTTCCCGACCATCACCGTCAACATGTCGCTGCCCGGCGCCAATCCCGAGACCATGGCCGCGGCCGTGGCGACGCCGCTGGAGCGCCAGTTCAGCGGCCTGCCCGGGCTGGACACGATGAGTTCGACCAGCAGCGTCGGCAGTACGCGCATCGTGTTGCAGTTCGCGTTGAGCCGCAATGTCGATGCCGCCGCGCAGGACGTGCAGAACGCGGTCTCGCAGGCGGCTGGCCTGCTGCCGCGCGAGATCAATCCGGCGCAGATCCAGAAGGAGGATCCCAGCGCCGCGCCGATCATGCACCTGATCCTGCGCTCCAAGACCATCGCGCTGCCGCTGCTCAACCAGTTCGCCAAGGACCGCGTGGCGCTGCGCCTGGCCTCGGTGCCGGGTGCCGGCCAGATCGACGTCAACGGCGCGCAGAAGTACGCGGTACGCCTGTTCGTCAATCCGCACCTGCTCGCCGCCCGCCACCTGGGCTTCGACCAGGTGGTGTCGGCGGTGCAGGCGGGCAACAGCAACGCGCCGGCCGGCACACTGATGGGGCGCGCGCGGTCCTACACCGTGCGCGCCGACGGCCAGCTCAAGCGCGCGGCCGATTTCGACGCCATGGTGCTGAGCTACGCGGACGGTGCGCCGGTGCGCCTGCGCGACGTCGGCCATGCCGAGGACAGCGTCGAGAACCTGCAGACCGCCGCCTCGCTCAACGGCCAGCGCGCGATCGAGATCAACATCCACCGCCAGCCGGGCGCCAACACGCTGTCGGTGACCCAGGGCATCCAGGCGGCGCTGCCCGGGATTCGCGCGCAGTTGCCCGGCGACGCGCAGCTCGACGTGCTCTACGACCGCGGCGACTACATCGGCGCCTCGGTGGAGGACGTGGAGTGGACCCTGGTCGGCTCGCTGGTGCTGGTGATCGTGGTGATCCTGCTGTTCCTGCGCAGCTGGATGGCGACCCTGATCGTGGCGCTGGTGCTGCCGACCTCGCTGATCGGCACCTTCGCGGTGATGCGCCTGCTGCACTTCAGCCTGGACAACATCTCGATGCTGGCGCTGACCCTGTCGGTCGGCTTCGTGGTGGACGATGCCATCGTGGTCATCGAAAACATCGTCCGCCATGCCGAGCAGGGCGCCAGCCGGATGGACGCGGCCATCGCCGCCTCGCGCGAGATCGGCTTCACCGTGTTGTCGATGACCGTGTCGCTGTCGGCGGTGTTTCTGCCGATCGTGTTCATGGGCGGATTGGTCGGGCGGTTGTTCTCCGAGTTCGGCATGGTGATCGCGATCGCGGTGATCCTGTCCGGCATCGTCTCGCTGACCCTCACGCCGATGCTCGCCAGCCGCTGGCTGGACCCGAAGAAGAGCACGGGCTGGGTGTTCGAGCGCTTCGATCGGCTGGTCGAAGCCAGCGAACGCGGCTACGCGCGCTCGCTGGCCTGGGCGACCGAGCGCATCGGCCTGATGTGCGTCATCGGCGTGGCCACCCTGGTCGGCACCGCCGGCGTCTACGCCGTGGTCGAGAAGGGCTTCATCCCGCAGGTGGATTCGGGAAAGATCGACGGCGACACCCGCGTGCCCGAGGGCACCGCCTTCGCCGACTTCGTCGCCAAGCAGGCGGCGGTGGTGAAGATCATCCAGCGCAATCCCAACGTGGCCAACGTGGAGTCGGTGATCGGCTCGGACAATTCGCTCAGCAACAGCGGGCGCCTGCTGATCGGGCTCAAGCCGCTGTCCGAGCGCAGCGGCAGCGCCGAGGAGGTGATCCAGGACGTGCGCAAGCAGGTCGCCGCGATCCAGGGCATCACCCTCAACATGCGCAATCCGCCGGCGATCGACATGGGGCCGACGGCCTCGAACGGGTCGCTGCAGTACGTGCTGCAATCCACCGACCAGAAGGCGCTGTACGCGCAGTCCGACAGCATCCTGCAGCGCCTGCGGCAACTGCGCGACGTGCAGGATCCGCAGAGCGACCTGCAGCTCAAGAACCCGGAGATCGAGGTGGTGCTGCACCGCGAGCAGGCCGCCGCGCTGGGCGTCACCGCCGCCGGCCTGCAGGACACCCTGGCCAGTGCCTACGGCGGCCGCAAGATCAGCACCATCTACGGCGACACCGATCAGTACGAAGTGCTGCTGCAGGTCGATCCCGCGGCGCAGGCCGACCTCAACGGCCTGGATGCGCTGTCGTTCAACGGCAACCAGAATCCCGGCATCACCGCGATCGGCACGCAGACCTCCAACAGCAGCTCCGGCACCAGCGCGGTGCTGACCGCGGCCGGCGGCCCGATGGTGCCGCTGCGCGCGGTGGCCGACGTGCGCATGGGCGTGGGGCCGGTGGCGATCAACCATTACGCCGGCCTGCCGGCGGTGACGCTGTCGATGAACCTGGCGCCGGGCGTGTCGCTGGGCGAGGCCGCCGCCGGCATCGGCAACCTGATGGCGCAGACCCTGGGCAAGGACGACGCGCGCGCCATCAGCGGCCAGTTCGCCGGTTCGGCGCAGGCCTTCGAGAATTCGATGAAGACGCTGCCGATGCTGCTGCTGATCACCGTGCTGCTGATCTACGGCGTGCTGGCGATCCTGTACGAGAACGCGCTGCACCCGCTCACCATCCTGACCTCGCTGCCGCTGGCCGGGTTCGGCGCCATCCTCATGCTGGTGCTGTTCCGTCAGGAGCTCAATCTCTTCAGCTTCGTCGGCCTGATCCTGCTGGTCGGGCTGGTCAAGAAGAACGGCATCATGATGGTGGACTACGCGCTGGACCTTGAGCGCTCCGGCGAGGAACGCTGGCAGCAGCCGCGCGCGGCGATGCTGGAAGCGGCCACGGTGCGCTTCCGCCCGATCATGATGACCACCCTGGCGGCGGTGCTGGGCTCGTTGCCGATCGCGCTGGGTTTCGGCGCCGGTGCCGAGGCGCGGCGCCCGCTCGGCATCGCCGTGGTCGGCGGCCTGCTGTTCTCGCAGGCGCTGACCCTGTATCTGACCCCGGCCTTCCACATCGCGATGGCCGAGTGGCTGGCGCGCCGCCGCGCACGTCGCAACGGCACCGCGCCGCCATCGGCGCCGACGCTGCCGGAGCCGGCCTGATGCGCGCGCTCGCGCTTGGCGCCGCGTGTCTGCTGTCGGCGTGCAGCCTGACGCCGGCCTATGTGCGTCCCGCCGCACCGATCCCGCCGTCGTGGCCGGTGGGCGACGCCTACCTGGCGCAGCACGAGGCCACGCTGCCGTCGCTGAGCTACCGGCAGGTGTTCGCCGACCCGCGGCTGCAGGCGCTGATCGCGCAGGCGCTGGACCACAACCGCGACCTGCGGATCGCGCTCGCCGATATCGCCCAGGCGCGAGCGCAGTACCGGATACAGCGCGCGGCCCTGCTGCCGGAGGTGGGGACCAGCGCGACCTACACGCGCTCCTATCGCGGCAAGGGCGCGGCGCCGGGCAACGACACGACCCAGGGCGGCAACGCAGCGGCTGCGCCGGCTTCCGGTTATGCCAGCAACTACGACCTCGGCGTGGGCGTCACCGCGTTCGAACTCGACCTGTTCGGCCGGCTGCACGCGCTGAGCACGGCCGCGCAGCAGCGCTATCTGGAACAGGAAGCCGCGGCCCGGGCCACGCGCCTGACCCTGGTCGGCGACATCGCCATGACCTGGCTGACCTATGCCAGCGACCGCAGCCTGCTGACGCTCGCGCAGGACACCGAACGCAGCGCCGGCGCCAGCGTGGCGCTGACCGCACAGCGGGTGGATGGCGGCATCGTGCCGCATTCGGACCTGGACCAGGCCAACCAGGTGCTGCATGCCGCGCAGGCCGACCTGGCTGCGCAGACCACGGCGCTGGCGCAGGACGTCAATGCGCTGCAGTTGCTGGTGGGCGCTCCGGTCGATCCGGCACTGTTGCCGGGTTCGATCGAGGAGGTCGCGGCCAGCATCGGCGATCCGCCGGCCGGCCTGGACACCAGCGTGCTGCTGCGTCGGCCCGACGTGGTGCAGGCCGAATACGAACTGCGTGCGGTCAACGCCCAGATCGGTGCGGCGCGTGCCGCGTTGATTCCCAGCATCAGCCTGAGCGGCCTGCTGGGCCTGACCAGCACCGCGCTGTCGCAGCTGTTCACCCACGACGCGCGCACCGCGTCGGTGGGCGCCGGCGTCGCCTACACCGTGTTCGATGGCGGCGCGGCGCGCGCCAATGTGCGCTACACCGAGGCGCAGCGCGATGCCGCGGTGGCCGGTTATGAGAAGACCGTGCAGACCGCCTTCGGCGAAGTGGCCGATGCCCTGGCCCGGCGCGGCACCATCGATGCGCAGGTGCAGGCGCAGCGCGCGCTCCTCGCCGATGCCGCCAACACCTACGACGCCAGCGCGCAGCGCTACCGCGAGGGCGTGGAAAGCGCGCTGTCCAACCTGGATGCGCAGCGCAGCTACTACACCGCGCAGCGCAGCCTGGTCGCGGTGGAACTGACCGCGGCCACCAATCGGGTGACGCTGTATCGCACCCTGGGCGGGGACGCGTCGCTGGAGCGCGCCCAGCCCTGAGTGCGTTGGGGCGGGTAGGGCGGCACGCCGCAGCCAGGACGCGCTGCCTGACGTGCCGCCGGTGCTGCGCTTACTTCAGGTGCTCGCGCAGTCCGTCGCCCGCCTGTTGGATCGCGGTCCGCACCGCGGGCACGTCGCGCAGGGCATTGAGCAGGCCGAAGTCATGGATCAGCCCGTTGTAGCGGGTCACCGTGACCGTCACCCCGGCCTGGTCCAGCTTGCGGCCGAAGGCTTCGCCCTCGTCGCGCAGCACGTCCAGCTCGGCGGTCTGGATCAGCGTCGGCGGCAGGCCGGCCAGTTGCGCCGGGGTGGCGCGCAGCGGCGAGGCGGTGATCTCGGCGCGGGCCTTGGGATCGGTGGTGTAGTTGTCCCAGAACCAGGTCATCATGTTGCGGGTGAGGAAGTAGCCGCTCTGGAACTGCTGGTACGAGCCATCGTCGAAGCGGGCGTCGGTCACCGGCCACAGCATCAGGTCGTAGCGCAGCGCCGGTGTTCCGGCCGCCTTGGCCTGCAGCGCCACGGCCGCGACCATGTTGCCGCCGACGCTGTTGCCGGCCAGCGCCAGGCGCTTGCCGTCCACGCCGATCTGCGCGCCATGCTCGGCCACCCAGCGGGTGGCGGCATAGGCCTGGTGGATGGCGACCGGATACTGCGCTTCCGGCGAAGGCGTGTAGTCCACATAGACCGCCACCGCGCCGGAGGCGTTGACCAAGTCGCGGATCAGGCGTTCGTGGGTCGGGAAGTCGCCCAGCACCCAGCCGCCGCCATGGAAGAACATGAAGGCCGGCAACACCTGGCCCTCGGTGTGCGGCGGCCGCACGATCACCAGGTTCAGCGGCTTGCCGTCGGCCTGAATGGTGGTGCGGGTGACCTCGGCCGGCGGCAACGGCGTATTGGCCTGGGCATCGCGCAGCACCTGCCGCGCCTGCGCCGGCGTGAGCTGTTCGATCGGCTTGCCGCCGCTGCCGTTGAGCGCATCGAGGAACGTCGCGACCGGGCGCAACGGCGCGGGCTGGTCGGCCGGCGTTGCGGCGGTGGCGGTGCCGATCGCGCCGGCCAGCATCGAGGTGGCGAGCAAGGGAAGCAGGGTCTTCATGGCGGTTTCCTGGGGCATGCCGGGCGGTGTGCCGGCGACAGGAGTGACTTTGCGCGCCAAGGCGATACGATAGGTGGAGAATCGTCCTTAAAACTTTACCTGGAGTGCCAAATGGCCGATCGCCTGGCCGCCTTGTTGACCCACTTCTCTGTCAGTGCCGAGGTCTTCCACGCCGGTACGCTGTGCGGCCTGCACCGCCTCGACGACGGCGACCGTGGCCAGTTGCACCTGCTGCGCCAGGGCAGCGTGGTCGTCCACAACGGCGACGGACATGTACTGCGGATCGACCGGCCGAGCCTGCTGCTGTACCCGCAGGCCATGCCGCACCGCTTCGAGACCGATGCGCAACGCGGCGCGGATTTCGCCTGCGCGCACCTGCGCTTCGGCGGCGGTGCCGCCAATCCGCTGGTGCGCGCCTTGCCCGCCTGCATCTGTCTGCCGCTGGACGCGCTGCGCCAGGGGGAGACGCTGCTGCAGATCCTGTTCGAGGAAGCGTTCGCGCTGCATTGCGGGCGCCAGGCGGTGTTGAATCGCTTGTTCGAGGTGGTGCTGGTGCACGTGATCCGCGAACTGATGGAGCAGGGGCTCGCCGACGGCGGCATGCTCGCCGGGATGGCCGATGCGCGGCTGCGGCTGGCGCTGATCGGCATCCACGACGCCCCGGCGCAGCCGTGGACGCTGGAGAGCCTGGCCGCGCGTGCCGGCATGTCGCGCAGTGCGTTCGCGCGCAGCTTTCGCGAAACCCTCGGCTGCACCCCGGGCCAGTACCTGCAGGACTGGCGCATCGCCCTGGTGCAGCGCGGCCTGCGCGAAGGACGGCCGCTGAAGCAGCTTGCCGACGAGGTGGGCTACGGCAGCGAGGCCGCGGTGTCGCGTGTGTTCAAGGCGCAGGTGGGGCAGAGCCCGCGCGCGTGGCGGCAGGCACGCTGAGCGGGGGGCAGTCGCGGGTGGCCGGGCGCGCGCGGACACGCGCTCGGCGGCCTGCGCGCTCAGCCGGTGGCCAGCACCGCCAGCACTTCGGCCTCGTCCACGTCGGGGACGATCTCGGCGTGGCCGATGCCGCGCCACAGTACCAATCGCAGGCGTCCGGCCAGGTTCTTCTTGTCCAGGCGCATGCGCGCCAGCAGCGCCTCGGGCGCCAGCCCGGCCGGCAGCGCGGTGGGCAAGCCGAAGTCGTGCAGCAGCGCGCGCAGCTGCGCCGTGTCCTGCGCGCTGGCCATGCCCAGCCGCGCCGACAGCTCGGCGGCCAGCACCATGCCCACCGCCACCGCTTCGCCGTGGTTGAGGTTGGCGTTGTCCGGGGCGCCGTAGCCCTGTTCGGTCTCGATGGCGTGGCCGAAGGTGTGGCCGAGGTTGAGCAGGGCGCGCTCGCCCTTTTCCAGCGGATCGCGGGCGACGATCTCGGCCTTGTGCTCGCAGCTGCGCGCGATCGCCTGCGCCAGCGCCGCCGGCTCGCCGGCCAGCAGCGCGCGACGTTCGGCATGCAGCCATTCGAAGAACAGCGGATCGCGGATGGCGCCGTACTTGATCACCTCGGCCAGCCCCGCGCGCAGTTCGCGCGGCGGCAGGCTGCGCAGCGTGGCGGTGTCGGCCAGCACCGCGCGCGGCGGATGGAAGGCGCCGACCAGGTTCTTGCCCTGCGGGATGTCCACCGCGGTCTTGCCGCCGACCGAGGAGTCGACCATCGCCAGCAGCGTGGTCGGCAGTTGCACGCAATCCACGCCGCGCATCCAGCAGGCGGCGGCGAAGCCGGCCAGGTCGCCGACCACGCCGCCGCCCAGCGCCAGCACGCAGGCGTCGCGGGTGGCGCCCAGGGCGGCCAGCGCGGCGATCGCCGCGGCGAAGTGGTCCAGGGTCTTGGAGGCCTCGCCGGCGGGGATCACGAAGTCGCCGATCTGCAACTCCGGGCGTGCCGCCAGCAGCGCGCTGCGAACCTGCGCGGCATACAGCGGCGCCACCTGGCTGTCGCTGAGCAGCAGCACATGGCGGCCGCGCACGTGCGCGGCGAGGGCGGCACCGTCGTCGAGCAGGCCGGGGCCGATGTGGATGGTGTAGGCCGGGTCGCCAGCGACCTGGACCGTGCGCGATGCTGCGGTCATGCAGTGGGTTCCGGAAGTTTCCACGACGCGGCCAGGCGCACGACCAGCTGCGCGGTGGCCTCGGCCGGGGTGAAGTGGTCGGTGTCCAGGATCAGGTCGGCGACCTCGCGGTACAGCGGTTCGCGCACCGCGTGCAGGTCGCGCAGCACCTGCTCGCGGTCGCCACGCTGCAGCAGCGGGCGGCTGCGGTCGCGGTGCAGGCGCTGCAGTTGCGCGGCCACGCCCACCCGCAGGTACACCACGAAGCCGTGCTCGCGCATCTCGCGGCGGCTGTCGGCATTGAGCACGGCGCCGCCGCCGGTGGAGATCAGGTGGCCGGGCGTGCTCAGGATGCTTTCCAGCACCGCGCGCTCGTGCTCGCGGAAACCGGCTTCGCCGGCGTGTTCGAACAGCGAAGCGATGCTGGCGCTGGTGCGCTCGACGATGGTCTGGTCGCTGTCGACGAAGACCAGGCCGAAGCGCTCGGCCAGGCGGCGACCGATGACGCTCTTGCCGGCGCCCATCGGGCCGACCAGCACCAGGTTGGGGGCGGGATTCATCCGCCGATGCTAGCAGACACCGGTGCCGCCCCGCGCGCCGCGCAGGCGCGTGCGCGGGGCCTCGCGCGGCGAAGCGTGCGTCGCGCGGTGCATGGCGCGACAATGGCGCATCGTCCGCCGAGTGCCTGTCGCCATGCCCGATCTCTACGCCGAAGCCCTCTCCACGTTTGCCGACCTGTTCGCCGAGGCGCGCACCAGCGACGAGGCCGAATACAACGCCATGGTCGTGTCCTCGGCCACGCTGGAGGCGCGCCCCTCGTCGCGGGTGGTGCTGCTGAAGGCCTACGACGCGCGCGGCTTCGTGTTCTACACCCATCTGGACAGCCAGAAGGGCCGCGAGCTGCAGGCCAATCCGCAGGCCTCGCTGCTGTTCCTGTGGCGGCGCATGCGCGAGGACGGGGTGCAGGTGCGCATCGACGGCGAGGTGCAACTGGTCGCCGCGGCCGAGGCCGATGCCTATTTCGCCTCGCGCCCGCGCATGAGCCAGATCGGCGCCTGGGCCTCGGCGCAGTCGCGCACGCTGGCCTCGCGCGAGGAATTCGAGGAACGCGTGGCCAAGGCCGAGGCCACCTTCGAGGGCCGCGAGGTGCCGCGCCCGGACGGCTGGGGCGGGTTCCGCGTGGTGCCGCGCAGTTTCGAGTTCTGGTACGGCGCCAAGTACCGTCTGCACGAGCGCTGGCGCTACGAGGCCGACGCCGCCGGCCACTGGAGCAAGCGGATGCTGTTCCCGTGAGCGGCGCCGGCCCCGCCTGCCGCGGCACCGCCGCCGCGGTGCGCGCGTGCTCGGGCGAGGCGCACTGAGCGTGGGCCCGCAGCGCATCGTCTGCCTGACCGAAGAGCCGACCGAGACGCTGTACGCGCTCGGCGAACAGCAGCGCATCGTCGGCATCAGCGGCTTCACCGTGCGCCCGCCGCAGGCGCGCCGCGACAAGCCCAAGGTCAGCGCCTTCACCAGCGCCAAGATCGGCGAGATCCTCAAGCTGCAGCCGGACCTCGCCATCGGCTTCTCCGACATCCAGGCCGACGTCGCCGCCGAACTGGTACGGCATGGTGTGGAGGTGTGGATCGCCAACCATCGCAGCGTCGACGGCATCCTCGACTACATCCGCCGGCTCGGCGCGCTGGTCGGCGCCGGGCCGCGCGCCGTGGCCTATGCCGACGAACTGCAGCGCGGCCTCGACGCCATCGCCGCACAGGCCGCCACCTTGCCGCAGCGGCCGCGGGTGTACCTGGAGGAATGGGACGAGCCCATCATCACCGGGATCCGCTGGGTGGCCGAACTGGTGGGCATCGCCGGCGGCGAGGACGTGTTCCCGGAACTGTCGGTGCAGCCGTTGGCCAAGGCGCGGATCCTGGCCAACGGCGACGAGGTGGTGCGGCGCGCGCCGGACATCATCCTCGGCTCCTGGTGCGGCAAGCGCTTCCGTCCCGAGCGCGTCGCCGCGCGGCCGGGCTGGTCGGCGATTCCGGCGGTGCGCGACGGGCAGCTGTTCGAGATCAAGTCGCCGCTGATCCTGCAGCCGGGGCCGGCGGCCCTCACCGACGGCGTGCGTGCCATCGCCGACATCATCCAGGCCTGGGCCAGGGGCGTGGGCGCGCGCTAGGGCGGGCCCTCCAGGCCAAGAGCCGAACCGGCGCGACGTCCGTGCGTCGCCGCGGCATCGCCCCGCGAACGGATCGCCTCTTCCTCGATCCTGCTTGTGGCGCTCGCCACCACGCCGCGGCGGGCGCCGGACGCGACGATTCCGTTAGCCCGGCGCCGGCTGGGTGCGGCCGGCGATGCTCAGGCCGAGCAGGGCCATGAGCGCGGCGACGGCGAAGGTCGACAGGTAAGCCGCATTGGCCGAGTACGCCAGCAGCGCGGCGAACAGCGAGCCGCCGACCGCCAGCGTGGTCGCCACCGCAATCGCCTCGCTCAACTGCAGCGCCGAACTGTTGCGGCCCTGCCGCGCCGGCGGCGACAGGGTCAGGGTCAGCACCGCCAGGGTCGGGTAGATCAGGCCCATGCCCAGGCCGGTCGCGGTCCAGCCGCCGATCGCCAGCGCTGCCGGCACTGCCGGCAGCAGCGCCAGCGCCGTGGCCGCGATGCCCAGCGCCATCAGTGTGCAGCCCAGCCGCAGCCGCCGCAGGCGGGTGGCATCGCGGCCGTAGTGGCCCTGGTACCAGGAACTGGCGAACCAGCCGAGCGCGCCGGCGCTCAGCGCCACGCCTGCCCACACCGGCGACAGCCCGCGCTCGCGCGACAGCAGCAGCGGCAGGAACGCCTCGCAGCCGAAGAACGCCGAGCCGGCGATGCCGCGCAGCGCGATCACGCTGGGCAGGCCGCGCGCGGCGCGCAGGGTGCCGGCCGGCAGCAGCCGCCAGGTGCACAGCGCCAACAGCGCCAGCGCCGACGGCAGCAGCAGCGCCGCCCACAGCCCGCGCTGCTGGCCGCCCACATACAGCAGGCAGACGCCGGCCGCGGCGCCCAACGACCACCGCCGCGCCGCGCCGCTGGCGCCGTCCGCGCTCGCGGCAGGCGGCAGGCGCCGCAGCGCCGGCCACAGCAGCGCCGCCGCCGGCAGCGCCAGCAGCGGTACCGCCAGGAACACCCAGCGCCAGCCGACGTGCTCGACGATCAACCCGCTGATGCTGGGGCCGATCAGCGACGGCACCACCCAGCCGGCGGAGAACGCGGCGAACATGCGCGGGCGGATCGCCTGCGGATACAGCCGCGCGACCAGCACGTACAGCACGACCGAGATCGCGCCGGCGCCCAGGCCCTGCACCAGCCGGCCGGCCAGCAGGAATCCCATCGACGGGGCGAAGCCGGCCAGCAGCAGCCCGCAGACGAAGCAGGCCAGGCCGGTCCATAGCGGCGTCGCCGGCCCGTGCAGGTCGCTCCAGCGCCCGGCCACGGTCATGCCGATCACGCTGGTGGCCAGGGTCCCGCCGAAGGCCAGCGCGTACAGCCGCAGGCCGTCCAGTTCGCGGGCCACGGTCGGCATCGCCGCGGCCACCGCCAGCGCCTCGAAGGCGATCAGCGACACCAGCGCGACCATGCCGACGGTGGTGGCGCGGTAGGCCGGCGCCAGCACGGAGCCGGCAGCGGCAGGGGCGGGTGGAACAGCGGCGGTGGTGGCGTGGTCTTGCATCGGCGAACCTGGGAAAACGGGTGGACGTCTGCCGGCGGCGACTTGCGTGGGCGCGTGCAGCCCGTGCAGCATGCAACCTCAACCGGACTCGAGGTCAAGCGATGCAGGAGGAACTGAGCGTCGGACAGGTCGCCGCGCGCAGCGGTGTGGCCGTGTCGGCGCTGCATTTCTACGAGAGCAAGGGCCTGATCCGCAGCATGCGTACCGCCGGCAACCAGCGTCGCTACACGCGCGACGTGCTGCGCCGGCTGGCGGTGATCCGCGTGGCGCAACGCGTCGGCGTGCCGCTGGACAGCGTCAGGGCCGCCTTCGCGCAGTTGCCCGACGCGCGCACCCCGACCCGCGCCGAGTGGGCACGGATGTCGGCGGTGTGGCGCGAGGAACTGGACGCACGCATCCTGCAGCTGACCCGCCTGCGCCACCAGCTCACCGACTGCATCGGCTGCGGCTGCCTGTCGCTGCGCCGCTGCCGGCTCAGCAACCCGGCCGACACCCTGGCCGCGCACGGCGATGGGCCGCAGCGCTGGACGGAGGAGTGAGCGCTGCGTGCGCGCGCAGCCGCCGCGTGTAATGTCGCCCCGTCCACCGCGACCGCGTCGGGACTGAAGTCCCTCCCACAATTGACCGCGCTCGCTCTGCGCCGGTCGGTCTATCGATCTTTCCGTAGGCGCGGTTGCAGCCGCGACCGGGGATTCCCGGTAACGCCAGTCGCGGCTGATCCCAAATAGGGGACAAGAGCCGCTCCTACGGTGGTTTGTGTTGCCTGCGCAACGCGGACGCGCGCTACGCGCTAGAAGTTGCGGGTGAAGCGCACCGTGCCGGTGCCGTCGGCACTGCGTACCTCCACCACGAAGCGCAGCTGGTCGTGGGCGCTGCTGCGCACCGTGCCGACGTAGTCGGTGTAGGCGTCGGTGCGGACCGCGCGCAGCGCCACCGGCTGGCGCTGGCCGCTGAGGTCGGTCGCCACCGCCTCCACCGTGCCCACCGCCGGTGCTTCCTCGCCGCCATGCAGGGTGCGCAGCGCGATCATCACCAACGCGGTGTCGGCCTCGCGGGCGATGCCGTAGCGGCGCGCCACGTCTTCGCTCATCGCCAGGGTGGGCAAGGCGTTGTAGTGCACGCGCAGCGTGCCGAAATCGGCCTGCGCCGGGGTGGCGGCGAGCAGTGTCGCCGGGCGTGGGGTGTCCTGGTCCGAGCAGGCGGCCAGGGCCAGGCACAGCAGCGCAACGGGCAGGACACGCATCGGCGTTCTCCGGGTTGGCGTGGCGAACAACAGGTCTTACGCAGTCGCCCGGGGGGATACGGACGGCGCGCAGGAGTCGCAGTGTACGGGGGGGCGATGCCGATGCCGAGTACCGTCCGTGCCCGTCTGGTGCCCGCCGCGCTCAGTCGTCGTTGGCGGCGGACAGGGCACGGCCGCGTTGCGCCGCCGCGGCGATCGCGGCTTCAGTCAGCGCCTCGAAGCCGCCCCGCTGGAAGGTCTCGATCGCGGCCTGGGTGGTGCCGTTGGGCGAGGTCACCCGCCGGCGCAGTTCGCTCGGCGCCTCGCCGGATTCGGTGAGCATGCGCGCCGCGCCGAGCACGGTCTGCAGGGTCAGGGTACGCGCGGTGTCGGCGGGCAGGCCCTGGGCGATGCCGGCCGCTTCCATCGCCTCGGCGAGCAGGAACACGTAGGCGGGCCCACTGCCGGACACCGCGGTGACCGCATCGATCAGCGCCTCGTCCTCGACCCACACGGTGACCCCGGCGGCGGCCAAGACGCGCTCGGCGTGGGCGCGCTGTCCGGCGTCGACGCCGGCGCTGGCGAACAGGCCGGTGACGCCGGCGCCGAGCAGGGCCGGGGTGTTCGGCATCGCGCGGACCAAGGCGTGACCATCGCCTAGCCAGCGGTCCAGTTGCGCGGTGGTGATGCCGGCGGCGATGGACACCAGCAGCGGCCGCTGCGCCAGCGCCAGCGTGGCCAGTTCGGTGCAGACCCCACGCAGCACTTGCGGCTTGACCGCGAACATCCACAGCGCCGCGCCGTCGGCGGCTTCGGCCGCGGAGGCGACGGCGTGGACGGCGTACTCGGCGACCAGGGCTTCGCGCAGTGCCGCCACCGGCTCGGCCACACGGATGCGGCGCGGATCGGCGCCCTGCCGGACCAACCCGGCGATCAGGCTGCGCGCCATGTTGCCGCCGCCGATGAAGGCGATATCGGCCGCTTGGGAATCGGGGGAAGCAGAAGCCATGTGCGCACCGTCGCAAAGAGGGAGCGCCATGGTAGCGGCTGCGCCGCGCTGCGTTGCTGCGGTGCGGCGCAGTCCGGGTCACGCTGCGGAAGAACGCGCCGGCCGCCATGCGGACCGGCGCGACGGACTCAGTTGGACTCGGTGAAGGTGATCGACGGCGTGCTGCCGCCGGCCGTCGAGCAGCTGCCCAGGTTGAGGTTGTTGGTCTCGCCGGTGCTGCCGGCATTGGCCGCGCAGGTCGGGGCGGCGGTGGAGCCGTTGGTGGCGGCCACCTTCACCGTGATCGACGAGCCGGAGTTGAAGTTGGCGCTGGAACCGCCGGCGTTGCCGACCACGTTGAACTCGGCGTCCTTCCACACGGTGGCCAGCTTGACCACGCTGTCCCTGGCGCTGACGCTGTAGGCGGTGCCGTTGTTGGTGAAGGTGATGGTGTCGTTGCCGTTGGCGGTGGCCGAACCGGTCAGCTTGAGGTTGGCCAGTTGCGTGGCCGGCACGTCCGGCGCGCTGACCGCATTGCTGTTGCGGTAGCAGTCCGAACCGCCGCCGCTCATCCAGCCGCTCGGGCAGCTGCTGCCGTAGCCGATCAGCCAGTACTGCATGAACACTGCGGCCTGGCCCTGGGTCTCGTAGTCGGTGGCGTAGACGAACTGCTGCCACACGGTGCAGCCGGAGCGGCCGCCGCAGACGCTGGTGGTGGCGTTGTAGTTGGAGTTGATCTGCAGCGAGTACTCGTTCGGGCCGAGGATGCCGCCGCCGCCGAAGGAGGCCACGCCCACGCCTTTCTCCGAGGTCACGCCGGTCACCTGCGGGAAGCTGCCCACGACCTTGCTGATCAAGCTGCTGGAACGCAGCGCGTAGTCGTAGCCGTTGCCGGTGGTCTCGGTGGCGCCGAACAGGATCTTGTGCGGGATCGGATGCACGCGGCGGGTCAGGGTCTTGCAGACGTCCGTTTGCCACTGCGTATCGGGGAAGTTGGCATGGAAGCAGCCTTCCGCCGGCGTCGGTTGATGCGCCATGGTTTCGCGCCAGGCGGTGCGTGCCTGGACTTCCGCGGGCGACATCATCGCTTCTTCGTTGGTCCAGGCCGGTGTCGCCGTCGGCGCGGCCATCGCCGCGGGGACGTGCAGCAGACCAATGACGCAGGAGGCGAACAGCAATCGGGTGGATGCTTGCATCTGTGACCTCGTTCGAGCCGAGCGCATTCGGCAATGGACTGCGGAGTACCCGCGGTCGGCCGCCATGGAAGCGAAGCGCGTGCGTCTGAAACGTGACTGAATTAACGGTTTGCAACCGTGTCGCATGGTTCAGGAAGCGCTGTCGGCGCAAACCTTTCATTCATCCCGAAACTCTATGGTTTTCAACAAGATCGCCTACGACAGAATTCCGATGTTGGTGAATCGATTTTGAAGCGGCCGTAGACAAATCATCACGGTGTCACGGGCACTGCGGTAATGCGGCGCGGCAGCAGGGGGTTCAGCCGGAAGCGCGCGGACCGCGCGCCCCGAACAGGGCGGTGCCGACCCGCACCATGGTGGCGCCGGCGGCGATGGCGTCGGCGAAGTCGCCGCTCATGCCCATCGACAAGGTGTCGACCTGCGGGTGGGCGGTGCGCAGCCGCGCGAACAGGGCGTGCATGCGCGCGAACGCGTCGATGCGGCGTTCGGCCTCCGGCCACGGCGCGGGAATGGCCATCAGCCCGCGCAGCATCAGCGCCGGCTGCGCGGCGATGGCCGCGGCCAGCACGTCCACGGCGTCGGGCTGGCAGCCATGCTTGCTGGCCTCGTCGTCGATGTTGACCTGGATCAGCACGTTCAGCGGCGCGCGTTCGGGTGCTGCCGCGCGGCCCTTGGCCAGGGCGGCGACCAGCTTGGGCCGGTCCACGGTCTGCACCCAGTCGAACAGCGTCGCCGCCTGTTCGGCCTTGTTCGACTGCAGGTGGCCGATCAGATGCCATTCCAGTCCGGCCGCGGCCAGCGCGGCGATCTTGGCCGCCGCTTCCTGCACATAGTTCTCGCCGAAGGCGCGCTGCCCCTGCGCGGCCAGCGCCGCCACGGCCTCGGCCGGCTGGGTCTTGGACACCGCCAGCAACTGCGCGTGCGGGCGCCCTGCGGCGTCGGCGGCGCGGTCCATGTCCAGGCGAATCTGTTGCAGCGGAGAGAGGGGCACGGCGGCGTTCCGGCAAAGGGAAGGGCGCTATACTGCCGGCCGGGGAATCATCCTTCCAGTCGCAGCCCAAGGGGAAAAGCAGCGTATGGATATCGCTGAACTATTGGCGTTCTCGGTCAAGAACAAGGCGTCCGACCTGCACCTGTCCGCGGGCCTGCCGCCGATGATCCGGGTCGATGGCGACGTCCGCCGCATCAACATTCCGGCGCTGGACCACAAGCAGGTGCATGCGCTTGTCTACGACATCATGTCGGACAAGCAGCGCCGCGACTACGAGGAATTCCTCGAGGTCGACTTTTCCTTCGAGATTCCCAGCCTGGCGCGCTTCCGCGTCAACGCGTTCAACCAGAACCGCGGCGCCGGCGCGGTGTTCCGCACCATTCCCTCGGAAGTGCTGACCCTGGAAGACCTCGGCTGCCCGCCGATCTTCCGCCAGCTGATCGACCAGCCGCAGGGCCTGATCCTGGTCACCGGGCCGACCGGCTCGGGCAAGTCGACCACGCTCGCCGGCATGATCGACTACATCAACAAGAACGAATACGGCCACATCCTCACCGTCGAGGATCCGATCGAATTCGTGCACACCTCGCAGAAGTGCCTGATCAACCAGCGCGAGGTGCACCGCGACACCCACGGCTTCAACGAGGCGCTGCGCTCGGCGTTGCGCGAAGACCCGGACATCATCCTGGTCGGCGAGTTGCGCGACCTGGAAACCATCCGCCTGGCGCTGACCGCGGCGGAAACCGGCCACCTGGTGTTCGGCACCCTGCATACCAGCTCGGCGGCCAAGACCATCGACCGCATCATCGACGTGTTCCCCGCCGGCGAGAAGCCGATGGTGCGTTCGATGCTGTCCGAGTCGCTGCGCGCGGTGATCTCGCAGGCGCTGCTGAAGAAGGTCGGCGGCGGCCGCACCGCGGCCTGGGAAATCATGGTCGGCACCCCCGCCATCCGCAACCTGATCCGCGAGGACAAGGTCGCGCAGATGTACTCGGCGATCCAGACCGGCCAGCAGAACGGCATGCAGACCCTGGACCAGCACCTGCAGGACCTGGTCAAGCGCAGCCTGATCACCCGCAACCAGGCTCGCGAGTACGCCAAGGACAAGCGGTTGTTCGAGTGAGGCCGGGAATCGGGAATAGGGAATCGGGAACGGGAAGAGCAACCGCCCCATCCTTCCCGCTTCCGGATGCCCGCTGCTGCGATTCCCGATTCTCCATTCCCGATTCTCAGCTCCGAAGGAGCCGACCATGAGCACCATCGACTTCACCTCCTTCCTGAAACTGATGGCGCACCAGAAGGCGTCGGACCTGTTCATTACCTCGGGCATGCCGCCGGCGATCAAGGTGCACGGCAAGATCACCCCGATCACGCAGACGCCGCTGACCCCGCAGCAGAGCCGCGACCTGGTGCTGAACGTGATGACGCCAGCGCAGCGCGAGGAGTTCGAGAAGACCCACGAGTGCAACTTCGCCATCGGCGTGGCCGGGGTCGGGCGCTTCCGCGTCAGTTGCTTCTACCAGCGCAACCAGGTCGGCATGGTGCTGCGCCGGATCGAGACGCGCATTCCCAGCGTGGACGAGCTGAACCTGCCGCCGGTGATCAAGACCCTGGCGATGACCAAGCGCGGCATCATCATCTTCGTCGGCGCCACCGGCACCGGCAAGTCGACCTCGCTGGCGGCGATGATCGGCTACCGCAATCAGAACTCCACCGGGCACATCATCACCATCGAGGACCCGATCGAGTTCGTGCACAAGCACGAGGGCTGCATCATCACCCAGCGCGAGGTCGGCATCGACACCGACAGCTGGGAGAACGCACTGAAGAACACCCTGCGCCAGGCGCCGGACGTGATCATGATCGGCGAGGTGCGCACCCGCGAGGGCATGGACCATGCCATCTCCTTCGCCGAGACCGGCCACCTGGTGCTGTGCACCCTGCACGCCAACAACGCCAACCAGGCGATGGACCGCGTCATCAACTTCTTCCCCGAGGACCGTCGCAGCCAGCTGCTGATGGACCTGTCGCTGAACCTGCGCGGCGTGGTCGCGCAGCAGCTGATCCCGACCCCGGACGGCAAGGGCCGCCGCGTGGCCATGGAGATCATGCTCGGTACGCCGCTGGTGCAGGACTACATCCGCGAGGGCGAGATCCACAAGCTCAAGGACGTGATGAAGGAGTCCACCAACCTGGGCATGAAGACCTTCGACCAGAGCCTGTTCGAGCTGTACCAGGCCGGCGAGATCAGCTACGAGGATGCGCTGCGCCACGCCGATTCGCAGAACGAGGTGCGCCTGCGCATCAAGCTGGCGCAGGGCGGCGATGCGCGCACCCTGGCGCAGGGCCTGGACGGGGTCGAGATCGCCGAGGTGCGCTGAGCCGGCTTGGCAGGCGAGCGCAAGGTGGGGCGCAGGATGCGGTGAGGGGGGCCACGTCGTAGCGGCTGCTTCAGTTGCGTCCACGGGTGTCGTGTTTTCAGTCAACTGTCCGCCGAGATCCATCGCGGATTGTTCAGCCGAAGAGAAGGAAGCCGCCATGAACGACGTGCCCGAGGTGCTTTGGTCGACACAGCCGCATGCCGGCTACTACATCAATTCCGTGGCGGTCTCAGACGATGGCAATGTCATCGTCGCCGGCACCTTTTTCCACCAGTACGGCGGGCTGTCGCAGGTTCCTGGGCTGGATGCGGTGCCGCTCGAGCAACGCAAGATCTTCGAACGCATCGCACCCGCGGCCACGCGCAGCGATGTGGGCGACGACCAGCAGGGGTGCTTCGGCACCTATGCGTGGGATCGCGCCGGCAACCGCCTGCTGACGCAGGAATTCCAAGGTTGGCAGGGCGTGTACTGGGTCGACGTGGCAGCGGACGGGAGCACCGTGGCCAGTTGCGGCTGGAAGAGCCAACAACCGTATGCGGGCTTCATCAGTGCCTGGGCGGTCCCGGGCGGAAAGGAGCTGCTGTCCCATGCGCTCCCCGTCCGCGGCAACATGGTGGCGCTGGATGCGCGTGGGCGCACGTTGCTGGCCGGTGCCGAGCAGGGCTATCTGTTCTGCCGCGACAGCGACGCGTCCTTCGGTGAGCCCGTGTGCATCGCGCTGAGCGCCGGTGGCACCGGCGACAGCGCCGACAGCGTCATCGCCACCGGCCTCGCTGCCGATGGCACGATCGGACTGGTGGCCAGCGCACAGGGCGAGATCATCCTGTTCTCGATCGCAGCGGGACAGCCGGGGACGCTGACGCGCTGGCAGTTGCCCAAGCAGGCCCGCGTCCATGCCGCGGCGCTGTCGGGCGATGGCCGTCGCGCCTATGCCGGTGCCAGCGACGGCACGCTGTACGCGTTCGACGTGGCGGCGTTCCAGAAAACGCCTGGGCCGGCCTGGACCGAGACGGTGCCCGAGGGCGCCACGACCATCTACGGGGTGGCCTGCGATCGCGCTGGAAACAAGGTCGCGATCGCCGGCAATCTCAAGGGCGGTGGCGTCGTCGCCGTGTACGCCGATGCCGGTACCGCCGCCACGCCGCAGTGGACCGCGCACAGCGCGCACTCGCCCAACGACCTGGCGTTCGACCCGGACGGGCAGTGGCTGGGGCTGGCCGATGGCCATCCCGACGGGACGCCCGGCGCGTTCACCCTCTGGAACGCGAACGACGGCACGCTGCAATGGTCCTATGGCACGGACAACATGAGCTGGCCGATCCGTCTGAACAGCGGTGCCACGGTAGTGGTGGGCGGCAGCGACGACGGCTCGGTCACCGCCTTCGCCGGCCCCGGTTCGGCCATCGGCCGTGGCCGCGCGGAGTCGGATGGATGACAGGCCGGGACGCCGAGGCGCCGTTGCGTACGCGCGTCGCGGCGCCGCGCCGTCCCGGCGCGCTGCTGGTGCTGTCGGTGGTGCTGGTGGCGGCGTGGCTGGCGGTCTTCGAGTTGGCGCGGGTCCTGGACTACCAGCCGCATGCGAGCCTGTGGTTCCCGCCGGTGGCGGTGACGCTGGCCACGTTCATGGTGCTGGGCTGGCGCGGTGCGCCGGCGATCGCCAGCGCCTGCGTGCTGGCCACGCTGCTCAGCTTCTATCGCACCAGCGGCCATCCCGTCGTCCCCGGTCGGGCGGTGCTGGGATACGCGCTGTTGTTCACCGCCCAGCAGTTCTGCGTCTGGGGTGGGCTGGCCTGGCTGCTGCGCCTGGTCGGCCGTGGGGTGTCCTCGAGCAGCCTGCCGCGTGTGGTCACCTGCTTCATCCTGGGGGGCGGCGTGGCGTCGCTGCTGTCTGCCTGCCTGGGCGGCGCGGGGCTGGCCGTCACCGGCGCGATCGACTTGCCGAGCATGCTGGCGCAATTGATCCCGTGGGCGATCGGCGACTACGCCGGCCTGCTGGCGCTCGGCCCGCTGGCGATCGTCGGGGTGCTGCGCCTGGCCGAGTGGCTGCAGATCGTGCCGCAGCCGGGTATCCCGCGCCTGTCGGGGATGGTCGCGCCGGCCGGAAGCGTCTCTGCCTACCTGGTCAAGCTCGCGTTGCTGCTCGGCGTCACCCTGGCGGTGATGGCGCTGGCGGCGGCGTTGCCGCGGCAGCCGGCCGTGGTGTTCGCGCTGTTCGTGGTGGTGGTGATCCAGTTGTGGATCGTGCATACCCACGGGATGCTGCAGGCGCTGGTGGCGATTGCGGCCTTCAGCCTGCTGATCGCCGTGGCCACGCCGTTGCTGCGGCTCGAGGCGCAGGCGCTCGCGCTGCAGTTCGCCATGATCAGCCTGGCGGCGAACAGCTACTTCGGCCTGGCCGTCCCCGGGCTCTATGCCGACAACACGCGGCTGCGCCATGCGCTGGTGCGCGATCCGGTGACCGCGGCGCTGTCGCGGACCGGATTCCTGGAGCAGGTGCTCAACGATCTGCAAGTGGCCGCGCAGGACCCACGTCCGCTGGCGGTGATCGTCGCCGACATGGACAACCTCAAGGCGATCAACGACCAGTTCGGACACGCCGCCGGGGATGCGGCCCTGCGCGCCTTCGTCAAGCGCTGTCGGCGTTGCCTGCGACCGGGCCAGTTGCTGGGGCGCCGGGGCGGGGACGAGTTCGCGCTCTACCTGCCGCTGACCACGCCGGAGAGGGCGCAGGGGCTGATCGACGCGCTGCGCGGTGCGCTTGCCAAGCCCGGCGACGACGACGGATTCGCGACCGCACTGTCGGCCAGCTTCGGCCTGGCCCTGTGCCACCGCCGGCATCTGGACGCGGAGGCGCTGGAGGAACTTCTCGAACGCGCCGATGCGGAGATGTACGCGGACAAGCGGCAGCGCCGCGCGGTGGCTGTGCGCTAAGTGTTCTCCGTTTCCCGTCGTAACCATGGCGCCCTCTCGGGGGGAGGTGCCCCCCGAAGGGGGATGACGGTACGGGCGAAGTCTCGTGTTTCTGTTTCGGCGGGGCGCTTCGCGCCGGACCCTCACCCCAACCCCTCTCCCGGTGGGAGAGGGGCTTTGCTGTTCCTTCTCCCCTCGGGAGAAGGTGCCCCGAAGGGGCGGATGAGGGTACGGGCGCAGCCTCATGCACTCGAACTCCGCGAGATGCTTCGCGTCGGACCCTCACCCCAACCCCCGCTCCGCGCCCCGGCCCGCGCTTGCGGCGCGGGCGCTCCAGGGTGCGCGCGCCAGTGGCGCGCAGGCCGCACCCTGTCGCCCCGGTGGGAGAGGGGCTTTAGCTGTTCCTTCTCCCCTCGGGAGAAGGTGCCCCGAAGGGGCGGATGAGGGGACGGTGCGCCAGAATGCGAGCCATGCAAACCGACAACCCCTACGCCGCCCCGGTCGCCGCGCTGCCCGACACCGAGAGCGCTGCGGCACCCGCCGACCCGCTGTCCACGCTGTTCGCGCCCTCGGCGGCCAAGCTGGCGCTGCTGTGCGCGACCAGCTTCGGCTGGTATGCGCTGTACTGGTTCTACCGCAACTGGCGCGCCTTGCGCCTGCTGTCCGGGCGACGACGCATCTCGCCGGTGTGGCGCTCGGTGTTCTCGCTGCTTTGGGTATTCGCCTGCTTTCGCGGGCTGGAACGCATCATCGGCGTGCAGCGTGGCGCGCTGGTCGGCTGGCTGGGGCCGGCGTTGGCCTATGTCTGCCTGAGCCTGCTCGGCGTGTGGCCCTCGGCACTGTCGTTGTTGACGCTGCTGACCTGGACGCCGGTCCTGCTGGTCAACCAGCGCCTGGCGCGGTTCAAGCAGGCGCGCGGCTTGCCGCAGAGCGCGGCCGAGCGCTTCACTGCCTGGACCTGGGCGTGGCTGGCGATTGCCGGGCCGTTCGCGCTGCTGGTGATGATCACGATGATGAGGGCGGTGACCATCGGCCACGCCATCGACATCGATCTGCCGCAGCGATAGGTCACGAACGCCAGGCGGAATCGGGGAGGCCACAGGGGCGGCATCCGGCGTCGACACGCGGCAGGGACGATCCGTTGCGAGTCTTCAAAGTTTCATATGCAACCACCACCCGCCTGGTGTCTAATACCGCCCCCCACGCTGTGCCCCCTCCCGTGAGCCTTCCCGATTCCGATCTGCGTCCGGACCTGGACCCGTTGCCCGACGACGGCACCGTCGTCACCGCCGGACCGCTGACCCCGCCACCGGATTCGGCTGGCACCGTGCAGGATGCGCGCGCGCTGCGCCACAGCGTGGCCGAGGACGTGCAGGGCATGCTGCTGGCGACCCTGGTGGCCTCGCTGGGGCTGGCGGTGTTCGCCCACGGCGGCCTGATGATCGGCGGCATGGCCGGCGTGGCGTTCCTGTTGCACTACGCGCTGGGCTGGAACTTCGGGCTGATGTTCGTGTTGGTCAACCTGCCGTTCTATTGGCTGGCGGTGCGGCGCATGGGCTGGGAATTCACCCTCAAGACCTTCGTCGCGGTCGCCGCCTGCGGCCTGCTGACCGATCTGCTGCCGCGCTGGGCGCAGTGGGCGACGATGACGCCGCTGTTCTCGGCGCTGGTCGGCGGCGCGCTGGTCGGCCTCGGCATCCTGTTCTTCATCCGCCACCGCGCCAGCCTCGGTGGCGTCGGCATCCTCGCGGTCTACCTGCAACGCAGCCGCGGCTGGAGCGCGGGCAAGGTGCAGATGAGCTTCGACGCGGCGCTGATGGCGGTGGCGTTCTGGCTGCTGGCGCCGCAGCAGGTGCTGTACTCGGCGATCGGCGCGGTGGTGCTGAGCCTGGTGCTGATGTTCAACCACCGCGCCGGCCGCTACATGGGCGTGTGAGGTCCGCCGCCGGTCGCCGTCGCGCGATCGGCGACGCGCGCGTCGCAGTACGCAGGGGTTCCTTGCGGGGGCGCGAACGCCGCGCGATCCGCCCGTGTTGCGCTTGGCCATGCAGGACATGCACGCAATGCCCGCCGTCCATCGGCGTGCCGCTGCACTGTGCTGGGTGCGGCATCGCCCGTGCATGACGGTAACTGTCTACGGAATCTCCGCGGTGTCTACGAAACAGCCTTGCTGTCCAAGTGTGACGCAGCGCATGCTGCTGTCGAAGAAAGGATGAGTGCGCACGGACGGCGCAACGCGATCGCGGGGAGCGCGATCCCACCTGCATGACGTTCACCACGATGTTCGACGCCGCGCCTGCGCGGCGGCGCGGCGCTGCCTGTCCGGCGCGCCGCGCCGGCTGCCGGCGCTTACAGCTTTTCCACGGAACGAGGGGCAGTGCGATGAAACGTGCGATGGGATTCGCAGCATTGGTCTGTGTGGTGGTCGCGGCGTGCTCTGCCGTGAATCCTGGGTCGGGATCGAAGCCCGGCAGCGGTGGCGGGACGGTCACGCCGGCACCCACGCCCGTGGCGGGATCCGGATCGGGGCCCGCGCCAGGCGCAGCGGCTTGCACGCCGCCGGGGCCGCCGGCGCCGTCGTGGTTCCCGCATGCGCAAACGCCGGCGCCGGATTCGGCGGGCTTCGCGTCCAGCAGCAATTGCGAGTTCCATCAGTGGTCGTGGAATACGTTCCTGTGGCTGACCCAGGACGTGGGCGGGCAGCCGCGCTTCCTGAGCATGTCCAGCGATGGCATCGGCGGCGTGGCCGACGGCGTCCTCGATCCGTTGATCGGACGCTCGCAGCAGGCGCGCACCGTCGAACTGATCGATCAGGCAGGCCCGGACGGCGTGCTGGTGGATCGGCATGGGCGCGCGGTCTATTACTCGATCCATTCCAACGATGTGTTCGGCCAGTTCATCGCCAGCAATCACCTGCAGGATCCGAAGGCGTTGCGTGCCTTCGATCCGAAGGCGGCATTTCCGGTCGGCAGCATGACCCTGAAGGCGGCGTGGAAAGTGGTGCAGCCGGGCGAGGACGTATCCACGTTCTATACCCGCCAGGCGCAGATCGCCAAGCTGGGCATGCGCAAGGGCAAGATCATCGCCACCGGCGACACCGAAACCCAGACCGTGGCGCTGGTCGGCTTCCACATCGGCGGCACGGTCGCCGGACATCCGGAGATGATCTGGGCCACGTTCGAGCACCGCGACAATGCACCGGATGTGGACACGTCGCTCAATCCGGGCCAGCCCGTCTCCGACAAGGACTGGACCTTCTACAAGGCCGGTACCCCGATCGAACAGTGCAACGTCAACGCCGCCGGTGCCGGTGCGCTGACCTTGAACGCGCAGACCCAGACCCTGAGTCCGGTGACCCAGGTCTGCCGCATGGTGCCGTACGGCGGGCAGAAGCCGTGCCCGAGCGGCCAGGACTGCAACATCGCCAACATCCAGTCGATGAACACCTCGGTGCAGAGCCAGTTGAACGACGTGTGGAAGAACTACTTCGAGGTCGGCGCGATCTGGTTCGTGGCCAAGGATGCGTTGGCGCCCAACTGCACGTTCCAGCCGGGTTCGGCCCTGGAATGCATTCCCTCGCCGACACCCGAAGGTGCGCCGCCGCTGCTCACCGGCTCGATCAAGCTGTCCAATTCCACCATCGAGACCTTCACCCAGGTGCAGAGCACGCAGAACAACTGCTTCGCCTGCCACAACACCACCCAGGTGATTTCGCCCGATCCGCGCGCGCAGTCGTTGCCGGGGCTGAACGTCAACATCAGCCACGTGGTGATCAACGACTACTTCCAGGCGCAGTTGCCGCAGAAGGCACCGCCGGCGGCGCGGCCGGCCACGCCGCGCTGAAGCGCGCCCCTCTCATCCGGATCAGGAGCAAGTCATCATGACCAGCAACGTGTTTCGCGTGCATCCGGCGATCGGCATCGGCCGCGTCGGCGACAGCCAGGAGTTCTATCTGGCACCGGTCACCGCGGCCGGGACCCGCGACGCCGACGGCCTGTTCGGCGGACTGCCGGTGCAACCGGGGACCGAGTCCACGCCGATTACCGAGCGCGACTTCCGCGATGCCGCCGGCAACGTCAAGCGCCAGGCCGCGCGCTTCCACATCTATGCCTACCCCAGCGGCAGTTCCGGCACGTATCCCAACGGCGGCGGCGTGCGCGTGGACGTCGGCAGCACGATCGACGGCAAGACGGTCAAGGACATCGTCTGGACCGTGCATCTGGCCAACAAGAAGCTCAACAACTACTCGACGGTGAGCCAGGGCGGCCAGTTTCGCGGCATCGGCGCCTACGAGTCGCAGGGCCTGCTGGAGCTACGCAATCCGAACTACCCGGATGCCGCCAATCCGGCCGACCCCAACGATCCGACGCGCCTACGGCAGTTGGTGATCGATGCGGGCCCGCGTGCGCTCAGCGCCGCCGCCGCGGGCGGCGCCGTCGTTGCGTTCGACATGACCACCACCGCCACCTATGCCGATGCCAGTGGCGCGATCCATCCGCAGCCGGCCTATCCCGTCAGCTTCCCGTCCATGTTCCATACGCTGCACGAACCGCTCGGCAAGCTCGACTCGTTGGGCGACATGCGGGTGGAAGCCGATGGTGCGCTGATCGTCGCCGGCGGCTTCGCCCGGACCTCGGCGGTGATAGGCACCGACGGCAAATATCCGACGTTGAACGACCCGACCGAAAACGGCCTCTGGTACGACGATGCGGCCGACGGCCCGATCAATGCCGTGCTGATCTTCACCGACGGCAGTACCGCCAGCGTGCAGGGTGCGTGGTACGTCACCGGCGATCCGGGCTATGCGCCGCAGGCCCGCAACGTGGTCTCCACCTGGGACGACGTCTACGATGTGTGGGTGCGCGAACTGCAACTGGTGCCATCGCTTTACGACAAGGGGCAATTCCTCTCCAGCTACACGCCGTCCTTCAGCGACGACATTCAGCCGATCTTCCACGCGGCGATGCTGCAACGCTGGAACACCAACCTGCCGTCGGCGGCGATCAAGGGGCACGACACGATCGGGCAGATCCAGCCCACCGACGATCCGAGCGCGAAGATTCCCAACCTGAAGACGCTGATCCGCGACCCGGCCTCCGCCGCCGACACCGAGACCGGCTCGCCGATGATGCCGCTGTCGCTGGGCGATGCGCAGAAGAGCTTTCTCAGCGTCAGTTCCACCCAATACTTCCTGCTGAGCCAGTGGCACGGCAAGAACTACGTGCAGGGCGGCGCACCTGTGCTGGGCCCTGGCGAAGCGCTGGACCGCGTCACCCTGCAGAACTGCCTCGGCGGCCGCTACAGCCCGGGCATCGAGGTGTCGTTCCCGATCCGCGACGTGAACCTCTACGTGCAGGACTGGAAGGCCAAGGATTGCGGACCGTTCCGCATCAACCAGGCGCCGCTGGACTACAGCAAGGCGAATCAGGGCAGCGCGTTCCTGAGCTTCGGCTATGTGCCGCTGCAAACGCATCCGGTGGAGCCGGGCGACCTGTCCAAGTTCATGTCGGTGCCCTGGCATACCGACTACAACTCCTGCGCCACCCATCTGCCCGATCCCAATCCCGGGCAGCAGACCGTCAATCCGAACAACACCCTGTTCTGGTCGTGGCCGGCCGAGCGGCCGTTCGCGGTCTACCCGGCGGCGCTGTGCCAGGTCGATCCGGACGACAACACCTGGTACCTGGGGCCGCAGGTGTACTCGGTCCGCGGCGTCGGCACCGACAGCCCGTATCCGACCAGAGCCGGACGCTTCCAGGCGTACGCGGACTTCGTCGCCAACTGGGCCAAGGTCGGCTTCGTCGTCAGCGGCTCGCAGATCGCGCCGCCCACCGGGAAGCCCGACTATCCCGCCGACATGCTGCTGGAAGTGGCCAGCCAGTTCGATCCCGGCAAAGAGTTCGTGGCGCCCTGGCCGATGGCGAACATGCCGGTGGATCCGAATCCGTGACCAACGGACGGGGCGGGCTCGCCGGGTCTTGCCCGACGCGGCGGTGGCGATGAACGCAGACATCCGCTGCACCGTCGCCATCGTCGGCGGCGGCGCGGCCGGCTGCGCCACGGCGCTGGCGCTGGCCGCGCGCGGGGTCGGGGACGTGGTCGTGGTCGACATGGGCCGCGCCGCAGGCTGGCGGCTGGGCGAGGCGCTGGCGCCGACCGCCAGTGCCGCGCTGCAGCGGCTGGGCGTGTGGGACGCGTTCCTGGCGCAGCGGCCGCTGGCCTCGGCCGGCAGTTGCGCCAGCTGGGGCCGGCCGGAGCTGGGCTACAACGATTTCATCGTCGCCGGCCACGGCAAGGGCTGGCACGTGGACCGCGCCGCCTTCGACGCGATGCTGGCCGCGGCGGTGCCGGCGCAGGGCGGTACGCTGCTGCGCGGCCTGCGCCTGGGCGCGGTCGGCCGCGCCGCCGATGGCGATCACGTGCTGGAACTGCACGAAGAGCAGGGCGGCGTGCGCCGGCTGCGCGCCGGGTTCCTGGTGGACGCCAGCGGCATCGCCGCCGCGGCGGTGCGGCGGCTGGGCGTTGCCCGCAACGAGGTGGATTGCCTGGCCTTCGTCGCCGGTGTGTTCGCGCTGGAGCAGGCCGAGGCGATTCCGTCGCAGGCCTTGTTGGAGGCCTGCGCCGACGGCTGGTGGTATGCGGCGAAGTTGCCGCATAAGCGCTTGATGCTGGCCCTGGCGCTGGAGCCGCGCCGGCAACGGCAGTACCTGGACCGCGACGTGTGGCTGGCAGCGGCGCGAACGACCCGGCACGTCGCGCAATGGTTGGCGCAGGGCGCGGCCCGCGCGCCGGAGGCCGATGGCCTGATCGCCGCACTGGGGCCGTCGGCGATTCTCAGCCGCGTGGTGGGCGCCGACTGGTTGGCAGTGGGCGACGCGGCCAGCGCCTACGATCCGCTGACCGCGCACGGCATCGTCAAGGCCCTGCAGGACGGCGAGGCCGCCGCGCACGCACTGGCAGCGCATCTGCAGGGAGCCGGCCCGGCGCCGCTGGCAGCGTACCAGGAGGGCGTGTTCGCGCGCTTCCGCGCCTACCTGCGCGAACGCGGGGCGCTGTACGCGCGCGAGCGGCGTTGGGCGCAGGCGCCGTTCTGGCAGGCGCGGCTGGCGGGGTGATGCCGACCGCCACGCCGTGCGCGAGCGGTAGAGGACGCCGGCGCTCAGATTCCTTCAACGCCAACCACTTGCCGGCGGTATGGGGCTGCCCCCCGCACCATCCGTGCTCGCGTGCCAACGCCGCCGTTTCCGGCGTGACCCAGCGGGGGCGCATTTCCGTTGCATCGCGCGCGAGCAGGTGGCGACGGAGCCGCGGTAATCCGCCCACGTTCACTGCGCGGGCGGAGCCGCCGCGGTCAGCCTGACGCTGCTGCGCTCGCGCTTGGACAGCAGCGGCAAGGTCACCGCCTGCTCGCCGGGCGCGGCGTACAGCCACAGCGCACAGCAGGCAGCGTAGGAGGTCAGGTTGCTGCTGCGGAAGGCGACGATGCTGGCGCTGTAGCAATCCGATCCTTGCCGCAGGCGTATGTCGGCGACGTAGTCGAACGTATAGTGACCGGGCCCGTGCCACGGCCATTGCGCGCGTTCTTCGGGGTCGCTGGTCGCTGCTGGAACCGGGCAGCGCGCGTCCGGGTTCGGCCGGCGTTGCCGGCCCTGTGCGTCGAAGCCGAGGCGCTGCAACTCCCGGTCCGCGACCGCGCGCAGTTGCGGGTGCTGCGTCAGCCAGCGTGCGGCGTCCTGCTCCTCGGTCGTGGCGTTCGCAGTATCTGGCGCAGGCGCCAGCGTATGCCGATAGCGGTAGCGCACCTGCAGCACGCGGGAGCTGCTGTGCTCTTGTGGCAGCGGCGATAGCGGGCGCGACAGCGTCAGCGTGTCCTGGAAGTAGTCGCCGTCGCGATAGGCGGCATAGCTGCGGCCGTCGATGCGCAGCCAGTACAGGGTCTGATCGCTGCCGCGGCCGTTGATGCTGAAGGTGCCTGTCGCCGGCGCTGTGTCGGGTGCGGTGTTGGGCAGGGCAAGGAAGCCGTGTACGGGGTCGCGGCGCAGCACCGTGATCTCGGTGAACAGGCCAGTGCCGCCGACATAGGATGTGATCACCAGATCGCGTTGCCCGTCTTCGTCCAGATCGAGCAGGGTGTAGTGGTCGTCGCCGTTTTCGGAAACGTCGTCCTGCGCGGTGCCGGCGTCACCCAGGTATGTGCGCACCGCTTGCCATTCGTCTGCGGTGACGCCGGCCGGTTGCACGAGTGGCGCGGCTGCGGCGCCCGCTGCGGCGAGGTCGAAGCTCACGCCAGTGGTGTCCTCATGGCGCTGTAGCACCGTGTCGATCGGCGTGGGGTTGCTGGCCGGTTCGGCCTCGATCTCGCGGCGCAGCTGCTCGAGTACCTGCGGCAGCGTCGCCGTCCCGGGGGCGCCCGCATGCGCGGGCGCCGGGCATGCGGCCAGTGCGAGCAGCGCCGCCGTCGCCCACGATGTCGGCCGTATCCGTGGCATCCACCGTGGTGCGGCGGCGAAGCGCGCAGGCGCAGCAGGCGCTGCGGCGCCGTTCATGCGCTGCGCATCCACGGCGGATCCAGCTGCGCGATGCGCGCGAACGCGGGGCAATCTTCGCGGTGCGCGCCGGGCAGGTAGCCCAGGCTCATCAGGAACTCGCCGGTGATCTCGCCGCCGGTGAAACGGAAGGTGCGCTTAAACAGCTTGATCCACTCGGCCTTGCTGCGCGGATGCTGCGCGTCCAGCCAGGCGGCGAAGCTGCCGTGACTGGCCCGCAGGCGCTGGATCACCTGCGCGTTGTGGATTGCCGCCTGCACCTTGAGCCGGTTGCGGATGATCCCGGCATCGCCGAGCAGGCGCAGCACGTCGGCCTCGCCGAAGGCCGCCACCGTGTCCACGTCGAAGCCGGCGTAGGCGGCGCGGAAGCCGGCGCGCTTCTTCAGCATCAGCTCCCAGCTCAGACCGGCCTGGTTGATCTCCAGCACCAGCCGCTCGAACAGGTCGGCTTCGGCGCGTTGCGGCACGCCGTACTCGTGGTCGTGGTAGTGGCCGTGCACCGGGTGCCCGGGGGCGATATCGCAGTAGCTGCTCATGCGGCGGGTATCCGTCAGTCGATCTGGTCGTTGGGGTCGGCGGGGTACAGCTCGGTCCGCTGGGTGCCGGGCAGTTGCAGGTCGGGCCAGCGCCGCGGCAGCACCTGCAGCTTGCCGTCGCGCAGTGCCTGGTACAGCGCCTCGGCGTTGTCGCCGTGGCGCGGGAAGAAATGCGTCCGCGCCACGTCGCGCCAGCCGCTGCCCGGGTCGGTGTGGATCCGGCATTCGACGCCGTAGCCGGCGCTGGCATTGCACAGCAGCACGTCGTCGTGGCCATCGCCATCCAGGTCGCGGCGCAGCGCCACGCACTGCGCGCCCTCGCGCCGGCAATTGCCGTCCTCGATCTTGCCGGCCAGCAGCGCTTGCCACCAGGCGGCGTCGGGCTCGGCGCTGCCGGCGGCCGGCACGATGCGTTGGCGCACCTGCAGCGGATCGGTGCTGCGCGGCGCATCCTCGTTGTCGCCGCCCCAGCGCTGCTGGCGCTGCAGCACCTGCTGCAGGCGCTCGCGCTGCACCGGATCGTCGGCGAACGCGGGCACCTCGCGCAGCGCCTGTACCGCCCGATAGCCACGGCGGCCGCTGTCGAAGCGCAGGTAGGCCAGGTCCAGTTGCGCGGCGCTGGTGCGGCCATCGGCCAGGCGCTGCAGTTGGTCGCCGACGACCAGGCGGTAGGGGTCCAGCAGCGGCGAGCTGGCCGCCAGCGCCAGGCCGATCACCACCCACGACAACACCCGGTTCACCGGCGCTAGCGGCTGCAGCCAGCGCGCGCCCGGGCGCAGCACCGCCCAGGCATAACCGCATGCGTAGCCGCAGGCGACCACCGCGACCAGCACGCCGGCAAAGCGCTCGGTACTCCAGCCGTACTGCCCGATGCGCAGCCACAGCGCGTACAGCGCCAGCCCTGCGTACAGCGGCAGGCTCAGCAGTCCGGCGTCGATCACCCGTTGCAGCCAGGCCGGGTAGGGCGCGTCGGCGGTGCCGTCCTGGTACACCGCATTGACGAAGACCACCAGCGTGGCCACCACCGCGATCAGGATGCTGGCCGCGGCCCGGGTCTCCCACAGCGGCTGCAGGCCGGTGAACGGCAGGCTCAGCGCGAACAGCACCGCCACGAACGCCAGCAGCGGCAGCAGCCCGGTGCAGATCGCGAACAGGATCTGCCGCATCACCTGCACCGCGCGCTGCTGGGTGCGGCCGATCAGGATGCCCAGGCCGAACATGGTGCCGGTGGCCAAGTAGACGAAGGCGGTCTGCCGGAACAGGTCGCGGAACAGGGTCAGCTTGACCAGCGCGAACAGCGCACCCCACAGCCACAGCACCAGCCAGCAGATCCCCACGAACAGCAGCGCCAGCGCCAGGGTCAGCGCGTTCTGCCAGGCATGCTCGAACAGGTCGCGGTACGGCGCCTGCCAGCGCCCGTGCTGCAGCCGGCACTGCAGCCACGGCAGCAGCACGAACATCGCCAGCGCCACGGTCGCAGCGAACGGGCCCAGCACCTGGCCGGCGCGCAGGCCGGGCGCGCCGGTGGCGTTCCACACCGCCCAGGCGGACAGGGCCGCCACCAGCACCGCCACCGCGACGGTGTGCTGCCACAGGCGCAGCGCGCCCAGGTGCCGCACCGACAGCAGGGTCATGGTCGGCACGGTCAGCACCAGGGTGTACCAGCACACCTGGCCGCCCAGGGAGCCGAACGGCCACAGGCCGCGCTCGGCGCCGCGCTGCGCCAGGTACAGCAGCGCGCCCTGCAGCAGGGCCACCAGCACAATGAAGGCGCGGGTCTGGCGTGGCAGATCGGGGGGCGTGTCCATGCGTGCGTGCTCCTGGGCGACCGGTCGCGGCCGCGGTCGGGCGGATTATGGCAGCCCGCCGCAGCCCGGGCAGCGCGCACGCGGGAGGGACGATAGAATGGGGCCATGTCCGCTTTGCCCACGCCTCTGGTCAACCAACTGCTGATCGCGCTGCCGGCGCTGTCCGATCCCAACTTCGCCCGCAGCGTGGCGCTGATCTGCCAGCACGACGAGAACGGCGCGATGGGCGTGGTGGTCAACCGCGCCTCCGAATACACCCTGGGCGAAGTGCTGGAGCAGATGGGCATCGAGACCATCGACGCCACGCTGCGCGAGCAGGTGGTGCTCAGCGGCGGGCCGGTGCATCCGGAGCGCGGCTTCGTCATCCACGACGGCGCGCATGGCTGGGATTCCAGCCTGGCGTTCGCCGACGGCCTGTACCTGACCACCTCGCGCGACGTGCTCGAGGCGATGGCGCGCGGCGAGGGGCCGCGCAACGCGGTGGTCGCGCTGGGCTGCGCCGGCTGGGGCGCCGGCCAACTGGAATACGAACTGGGCGAGAACAGCTGGCTGACCGCACCGGCCGATGCCGAACTGCTGTTCGAGCTGCCGCTGGAGCGGCGCTGGCAGACCGCGGCCGGGCGCATCGGCGTGGACCTGTTCCGCCTCACCGACTACAGCGGGCATGCCTGAGTCCGGCCTGCCTGCGCCTGGCGCACCCGCGCCCACCAGCGCCGCGCCCGCGACGATCCGCCGCGACGGCACCGTGCTCGGTTTCGACGTCGGTCACCGCCGCATCGGCGTGGCCGTCGGCAGTTGTTTCGGCAACGGCGCGCGCGCGCTGGCGGTGATCGACGTGCATGCGCAGGGGCCGGACTGGCCGGCGCTGGACCGCCTGCACGCCGAATGGCGGCCGCACGGCCTGGTGGTCGGCGATCCGCTCACCCTCGACGGCGCCGACCAGCCCAATCGCAAGCGCGCGCACGCCTTCGCCCGCGAACTCGGCGCGCGCTACCGCCTGCCGGTGGTGCTGGTCGACGAACGCTCCAGTTCGGTCGAGGCCGCGCAACGCTTCGCGGTGGACCGTGCCGCCGGCCGCAAGCGCCGCCGCGACGCCGCCGCGCTGGACGCGGTGGCCGCCGCGGTGATCGTGGAGCGCTGGCTGGCCGCGCCCGACGACGCCATTCCCCCTCCCTGATCCACTGCCCGGACCCGCCATGACTGATCCGCAACTCGATTCGAACGGGCGCCTGCGCCACCTGCTGACCCTGGAAGGGCTGCCGCGCGCGACCCTGCTGCAACTGCTGGACCGCGCCGGGCAGATCCGCGACGCGGCGGTGGGTCGGGTCGGCAAGCGCAACGTGCTGGCCGGCACCGCGGTGTGCACGCTGTTCTTCGAACCGTCCACGCGCACCCGCAGTTCGTTCCAGCTGGCCGCGCAGCGGCTCGGCGCCGACGTGCTGAACTTCGACGCCTCCACCTCGTCCACGCGCAAGGGCGAGACCGCGCGCGACACGCTGAAGAACCTGGAAGCGATGGGCGTGCGCGGCTTCGTCGTGCGCCACCCCGAGGATGGCGCAGTGGAGCGTCTGGCCGAGGCGGCGGGCGAGGGCACCGCGCTGATCAACGCCGGCGACGGCCGCAGCGCGCATCCCACCCAGGGCCTGCTCGACATGCTGACCCTGCGCCACGCGAAGGGTGGCGATTTCTCCAAGCTCAAGCTGGTCATCGTCGGCGACGTCAAGCATTCGCGGGTGGCGCGCTCGGACCTGCACGCGCTGCGCACCCTCGGGGCCGGCGAAGTGCGCGTCTGCGGTCCGCGCGCGCTGCTGCCCGACGACGACACCCTGGACGGCTGCGTGGTCGGCGAGGATTTCGACGCCATGCTCGACGGCGTGGACGCGGTGATGATGTTGCGCCTGCAGCGCGAGCGCATGGAGGAAGGCCTGGTGACCTCGCTGGAGGACTACCACGGCCAGTACGGCCTCACCGCCGAGCGGCTGCGCCGCGCGTCGAAGGACGCAGTGGTGCTGCATCCGGGCCCGATCAATCGCGGCGTGGAGATCACCGACGAAGTCGCCGACGGCGCGCAGTCGTGCATCCTGCGCCAGGTCGCCAACGGCGTGGCGGTGCGCATGGCGGTGCTGGAGACCTTGCTGGGCTGAGCCCGGCGCGCGTCGTCCTGTCGTCGTCGGGGCGGCGCTTGTCCCCTTTTCGGGGATCAGCCGCGACGGGCCTTCCCGGTAGCGCCCATCGCGGCTGAAGCCGCTGCTACCCCGCCTTGCCGAGCATCCGCTGCCGAAGGTGGCGAACGGCACATTCGCGCCATCCCCAATCGGCCTACCATCGGCGGCGATCCTCCCCACGGACGCCACCATGATCCTTGTCCTGCGCCGCGCTGCGTTCGCCGCGGCCTGTGTTTCCCTTATCGCCGCCGCCCAGGCCGACGCCGCCACTGCTGCCGCGGACAGCGCCGGCACCTATGATCCGCAGGCGCTGTTCGCACCGCTGCAGTTGCCGCAGCCGGCCAACGCCTACCGCAGCGGCGGCGGCGTGCCCGGCCCGCAGTACTGGCAGAACCGCGCCGACTACGACCTGCACGCCACCCTGGAACCGGCCACGCACACCCTGCGCGGCCAGGAGACCATCACCTACAGCAACCGCAGCCCGGACACGCTGGACGTGCTGTGGCTGCAGTTGGACCAGAACCTGTATCGCGTCGATGCCCGCGCCCGTACCCTGCGCGCCGCGCGTGCCGACCGGCCCGCGCCGCAGAGCACCGAGGGCTGCCGCATCGCCAAGGTGGAACTGGAGCAGGGCGGCAAGCGCGTGGCGGCGACCTTCCTGATCGACGACACACGCATGCGCGTGGATCTGCCGCAGCCGCTGGCCAGCGGCAAGGCGCTCAAGCTGCACATCGACTACACCTACACCGTGCCCGGCACCTGGGGCGGCCGCACCGCGGTCACGCCCACCGCCGACGGCGACATCTACGAGATCGCGCAGTGGTATCCGCGCATGGCGGTGTACGACGACCTGCGCGGCTGGGACACCCAGCCCTACCTGGGCGCGGAGTTCTACCTGGAGTACGGCGATTTCGACTACGCGGTGACGGTGCCGTGGGACTACCTGGTGGCCGGGTCCGGCGAGCTGGTGAACCCGGCGCAGGTGCTCACCGCCACCCAGCGCCAGCGCCTCGCGCAAGCCGCCGCCAGCGACAGCACGGTGACCATCCGCGGCGCCGATGAGGTGGGCACGCCGGCCAGCCGGCCCAGCGCCAGCGGCACCCAGACCTGGCGCTTCCACATGGACCACACCCGCGACGTCGCCTTCGCCGCCTCGCCAGCGTTCGTGTGGGATGCGGCGCGGATCAACCTGCCCGAAGGCAAGCATGCGCTGGCGATGTCGGTGTATCCGCGCAGCGCGGTCGGCAGCGACAAGTGGGGCCGCTCCACCGAGTTCGTCAAAGCCTCGATCGAGCACTTCTCGCAGTGGTATCCGTACCCGTGGCCGGCGGCGGTGAACCTGGGCGGCCACGGCGCCGGCATGGAATATCCGGGCATCGTCTTCGACGACATGGAGGACGGCGGCAAGCAACTGTTCTGGATCACCGCGCACGAACTCGGTCACGGCTGGTTCCCGATGATCGTCGGCTCCAACGAGCGCCGCCATGCGTTCATGGACGAGGGCTTCAATACCTTCATCGACGTCTACGCCTCCGACGCGATCAACCATGGCGAGTTCGCACCCAAGCGCGATGGCGAGTACGCGCCCGGCGGCGGCAACCCGGTGGACGAGATTCTGCCACTGCTGGCCGACGCGCAGGCGCCGACCCTGCTCGATCGCGCCGACGCCACCAGCGAGAAATACCGGCATCCGATGACCTACTTCAAGGGCGCGCTGGGCCTGGTGCTGCTGCGCGAACAGATCCTCGGGCCGGCGCGCTTCGATCCGGCGTTCCGCAAGTACATCGCCACCTGGGCCTACAAGCACCCGACGCCGTCGGATTTCTTCCGGCTGATGGAGAGCGAGGCCGGCGAGGACCTGAGCTGGTGGTGGCGCGGCTGGTATTTCAACAACTGGCAGCTGGACATGGGCGTGCGCGCGGCCGCTTACGTCGATCATGATCCGGCCAAGGGCCTGCTGGTGACCCTGCGTAGCCGCCAGAAGCTGGTGATGCCGGCGACCTTGCGCATCGACTTCGCCGACGGCAGTCATCTGGATCAGCGCGTGCCGGTGGAGACCTGGATGCAGCAGACCCAGCCGCAGATCCGGGTGCCGAGTACGCAGAAGGTGCTGCACGTGACCCTGGATCCGGACCATGTGCTGCCCGACGCCGACCGCAGCGACAACCGCCTGGACACGGTGAGCTGAGCGCGTTGCGGCCATCCGGCGCCTGTTCGGCGTCGGATGGCCCGCGCAAACGTGCTGCGGCCGCAACATTCGCGGCCGCGCAGCGCCGGCGTGCGCTTGTCCCCCGCGCGGTGCGCCGACGGCGATGGCGATGCGCGCGATGCACGGCCGTTCGCCGTCGTTGCCGGCGAGGTGCGTCCAACGCAGCGTGCGTGCGGGAAGCCTGTCCCCGGCTGTCGCTGTCTGTCTCCTGCGGACCGTGCGTGTCCGCTTGTCCTGTCCCGCGCGGCGAACGGAGCGCAGGGTTCCAGTTCTGCGTCGCGGCGATTGCGCGGGCCGCCGCGTGCATTCCAAGAATGCCGCCGGCCCCCACGCCCCGTGCCGGCGCATGCATGCACTGTCATGCGTCCTGCACTCATCGCGACAGATGGGAGAGACATCATGCAGCAGCAGTTCCGCAGGGGCGCACTGGCGCTCGCTCTGGCCGTCGGCGCCGCCCCGGCCTTCGCCGGCCCGGTCGGCTACGGCGCCAACACCACCGGTGGCGGCAACGCCATTCCGGTCAACGTCGCCACGATGGAGGCGATGCAGGCGGCGATCGACAACTACGCCGGCTCCGGCGGCCTGGTGCTCAACTACACCGGCAGCTTCAACTACGCCAGCATCACCGACGTATGCACGCAATGGAAGCTGCCGGCCAAGACCGTGCAGATCAAGAACAAGCGCGACATCACCATCAAGGGGGCGAACGGCTCCTCGGCCAACTTCGGCGTGCGCGTGGTCGGCAATGCGCACAACGTCATCATCCGCAACATGACCATCGGCCTGCTGCCCGGTGGCGAGGACGCCGATTCGATCTCGCTGGAAGGCAATTCCAGCGGCCAGCCGTCCAACATCTGGGTGGACCACAACACCATCTTCGCCTCGCTGACCAAATGCCCCGGCGCCGGCGACGCGTCCTTCGACGGCGGCATCGACATGAAGAAGGGCGTCAACCACGTCACCGTGTCGTACAACTACATCCACGACTACCAGAAGGTCGCGCTCAACGGCTACAGCGACAGCGATACCCAGAACGCCGCGGCGCGCACCACCTACCATCACAACCGCTTCGAGAACGTGGAATCGCGCCTGCCGCTGCAGCGGCGCGGGTTGAGCCACATCTACAACAACTACTTCAACAACGTCTTCACCTCCGGCATCAACGTGCGCATGGGCGGGGTGGCGCTGATCGAAGCCAACTACTTCGAGAACATCAAGAACCCGGTGACCTCGCGCGACAGCAGCGAGATCGGCTACTGGGACCTGATCAACAACTACGTCGGCAGCGGCATCACCTGGACGGTGCCGGAGAGCACCAGCAAGCCCTACGCCAACGCCACCACCTGGATCTCGTCCAAGACCTATCCCGAGTCGCTGGGTTACATGTACACGGCGATCCCTGCCGCGCAGGTCAAGGCCAAGGTCATCGCCACCGCCGGTGCCGGCACCAACCTGGCGGAGTGAGGCACGCCGCCTCCGCGCCCGACGGCGCGGAGGCCGGTCGCCCGGGCGGTCGCGGATATATGCCGTTTACGGCATTTTCGGTGTGCGCGTGGCGACGCCTGCGGCGGTAAGTGTCACGTGCGCCAGCGCCGCTAAGGCGCCTTCTAATCCTTGTTTCACATGGAATTTACGGGTGCGCAACGGTGGCGTAAGGGAGACGCGCAATGTGTACATCGTAGTCACGATGCTGAGGGGATTTAGGAAACTGTGCGCAGTTGCGCATCAAGATTCCGGGCGGGTCGCCGTTACCTAGTACGAGTACCCGCATGGGACACCCCCGATGCGGCCGGTGCTGGAAGTGTCTTTTCCTTCTTCTCCGTCGCATCGCGCCCAGGCCGTTGGCCCGAGGGTGTCCTGCGCGATTCAGGTCGTGGCGCGGGCTGCTCTCCTTTTCTTACTTGGTGGCCCCTCATGATCGGAATCCTGCAACGCTACAACGTCGGGACGCGGCTCGCGTCCGCCTTCGGCGTCCTCATCCTGCTCTCCTGTGCGCTCGTCGTCGCCGGGCTGCTGACGCTGAAACAGGCGCGCGCGATGATGGACACCATCGTCAACCGGCGCATGCAGATCCTCGATTACACCGGCGAAATGCGCAATGCCAGCGCACAGGTGGCGGTCAATCTGCGCAACATCGTGCTGCCGACGACGCAGGAAGAGAACGAGCGGTTCGCCAAGGTCGTCGACCAGCAGCGCCGCTACTACGGCGAGGTCCACGACAAGCTCTATGCGATCCCGGTCAGCGATGCCACCGGCGCGCAGATGCGCAAGGCCATCGACGACGCCTACGATCGGACCCGTCTCGCCAACCAGAAGGTCCTGGACCTGGGCATGGCCAACAAGGCCGATGAGGCATTGAAAGTCCTGATGGCGGAGGCCGGACCGGCGACGCAGCAATGGCAGGAGGCGATCAATACCTATGCCGACCGGCAACGCACGCGCGGCGCCGAGGCCTACGCCAGCGCCAACGTCGCGATGGACCGTGGCCGCAGCCTGCTGGTGGCCGGTGGCGTGCTCGTGGTGCTGGTCAGCGGTCTGCTGGCCTGGCTGATCACCCGCAGCCTGACCGTGCCGCTGACCCGCGCCACGCGTGTCGCCGAGGCCATCGCCAGCGGCAAGCTCGACAACGACGTACGTACCGATGCCCGCGACGAAACCGGACGTCTGCTGGTCGCGATGCAGGGCATGCAGCAGCAGGTCGGCAACCTGATCGGCGCGCAGTTGGAAATGGCCAAGCGCCACGACGCGGGCGAAGTCAGCCATCGCATCGAAGCGCAGGCCTTCCCGGGCGACTACGGGCGCATGGCGGCCGAGACCAATGCGCTGGTGGCCTCGCATCTTGCGGTGAAGACGCGCCTGGCGCAGATCATGGGCCGCTACGCGATCGGCGACCTGTCGCAGGACATGGACCGCCTGCCTGGCGAGGAGGCGGTGCTGAGCCAGACCATGGACGAGGTCAAGGCCAACCTGTCGGCGATGAACGGGCAGATCAAGGAACTGGCGACGTCCGCCGCCGACGGCGACTTCAGCGCGCGCGGCGACGCCGAGCGCTTCCAGTACGACTTCCGGGTGATGGTGGACAGCCTCAACCAGCTGATGGCCACCGCCGATGGCAACCTGCAGGCGCTGTCGACCCTGCTGCAGGCGATCGCCGCTGGCGATCTGACCGCGCGCATGCACGGCGATTTCCGCGGCGTGTTCGCGCAGATGCGCGACGACGCCAATGCCACCGCCGAGCAGCTGGCCGGCATCGTCGGCCGCATCAAGCACTCGGCGGTTTCGATCAATGCCGCGGCCAGCGAGATCGCCGCCGGCAACGACGATCTGTCGCGCCGCACCGAGCAGCAGGCCGCCAGCCTGGAAGAAACCGCAGCCTCGATGGAGGAACTGACTTCCACCGTTCGCCAGAACGCCGAGCACGCGCGTCAGGCCAATCAACTCGCCGCCGGTGCGGCCTCGGTCGCCTCGCAGGGCGGCGACGTGGTCGGCCAGGTGGTGACCACCATGAGCGGCATCGAGGATGCGTCGCGGCGCATCGCCGACATCATCTCGGTGATCGACGGCATCGCCTTCCAGACCAACATCCTGGCCCTCAACGCGGCGGTGGAAGCCGCGCGTGCCGGCGACCAGGGGCGCGGTTTCGCCGTGGTCGCCAGCGAGGTGCGCACGCTGGCGCAGCGCTCGGCCAGCGCGGCCAAGGAGATCAAGAGCCTGATCGACGATTCGGTGAGCCGCGTCGCCGAAGGTTCGGTCCTGGTCGACCAGGCCGGCAAGACCATGACCGAGATCGTGACCTCGGTGCAGCGTGTCACCGACATCATGGGAGAAATCTCCGCCGCCTCGCAGGAGCAGTCGGCCGGCATCGAACAGGTCAACCAGACCGTGACGCAGATGGACGAGAGCACCCAGCAGAACGCGGCCTTGGTGGAAGAGGCCAGTGCGGCGGCGCGCTCGATGGAGCAGCAGGCGGTGGAACTGAGCCAGGCGGTGGCGCTGTTCAAGCTCGACGCATCCGCGGCCACGCCGGTAGCGCAGGCACCGCGGCACCAGGCCACCGCGACGCCCGCGGGCAAGCGCAACGTCCTTCCGGCAGCGGCCAAGGCCGCACCTGCGCGGCGTGCGGCGCAGCCGGCGGCGGCGATGGCGCTGGACAAGGATTGGCAGGAGTTCTGAGCCGCACGGCGCCTGTCATCGGCGAGCGGCGCAGTGCGCGTCGCTCGCCTGTCGCGTGGCGGTTGCCTTGCGGCTGCCGGTGCCGCGTCCCGCCGATCCGAGGATGTTCCACTGCGGTCGCGATGCCGTGCCTGCCTTGGCGCGGCACGCTGTTTCTGACCGACGCCCACGCCGCGCGCGTGGGCGTCCTGCTGCGTCCTCACGCCTGCGTGGGGCTTACGCGCGTGTTGCCCGCGTGAGCATCCAGCACGTCGTCACGTGCGCCGCCGCCGTGCGGCAGACGCAGTGCGCGTGATGCGACGCGTCCCTTGTACGACAGCATCGTTGCCGCCGTGGCTGCGGCCGCGGGTTCCCGGCCGACGCTGCGAAGTGACCGCGATCGCGTTCCTGGTCTTCGCACCGCGTGTCGAGGTCGCCGCTGTGCGGTCAATCGGAAAACTTTTTCCTCGCTGCGCCCTCGCGCCGCAAGCAAGCGTCGTGCCGGCCGTTGCAACATGACGTGCACGCGGTATTCACGCGAAAACGCCGATCCGGACGCTGTGCGAATGGTCTCTCCACATCCCTGTGATGTGCCTGAGGGTGTTCAATAAATTCCGTGCAATCGCCTCTCAAGTCCCCGCGCGGGGCGCCGTTACATCGCCCGCACATCGAGCGGGATGCGTCATCAGGCGTCTGATTCAAAACGCTTTTTCACGACTCATTCATCTCGTTCGATGCGGGCGTGCACAACGGCGGCTGGTCGGCGTGCGTGGTCCGCGGCGTTCCATCGCCCCTCTCATTCCCCCAAAGGCCATTCCATGATTGCATTCCTTCAGCGCTACAACGTCGGTGCCCGGCTCGCCACCGCGTTCGGCATCCTCATCCTGTTGTCCTCGGCGCTGGTCGTCGCCGGGCTGCTGACCCTGTTCCAGGCTCGCGAGCGACTGGACGGCATCGTCAACCGCAACATCGCCGCCATCCGCGCGTCCAGCGACATGCTCAACGCCAGTTCGGTCGTGGCCATCAATGTCCGCAACATCGTGTTGCCGACCTCCCAGGAAGACAACATCCGCTTCGCCAAGGTCGTCGTCGAGCAGCGCGCACGCTACCAGGAGGCGCGCAAGCGGGCGGGCGCCATCCCCAGCGGTGCGCAGAGCCAGGCCGTGCTGGAGGACGTCGATCGCGCCCGGCAGATGACCGTGGACGTCAACAACCGGGTGATGGATCTGGGCATGCACGACAAGCCGGACGAGGCCCTGGCCCTGCTGATGCGGGAGTCCGCGCCGCTGACGCAGAAATGGCAGGACGCCATCGCCCGCTATGCCGATCTGCAGGCCACCCGCAGCAACGAGGCCTATGCGGAAGCGACGGCGGCGATGGCGCGTGGGCGCGCCATGCTCATCGCCGGCGGACTGGCGGTGGTGCTGGTCAGCAGCCTGCTGGCGTGGCTGATCACCCGCAGCCTGACCGTGCCGCTGAATCGCGCCACCCGTGCCGCCGAGGCCATCGCAGCCGGCCGCCTGGACAACGACGTGGCCACCGACGCGCGTGACGAACCCGGCCGCCTGCTGCTGGCGATGGGTGGGATGCAGACGCAGTTGCAGCGCTTCTCCCGCGAAACCGCGTTGATGATCGAGCTGCACGCCGACAAGGACATCAGCCACCGCATGCCGCAGGACTTCCCCGGCGTGTACGGCGAACTGAGCAAGGGCATCAACACCATGATGTTCGAGCACCTGGACGCCATCGTCGAGGCGGTCGAGATCCTCAACGAATACGCCAACGGCGATCTGCGCCGCGACGCGCGCCGGCTGCCCGGCAGCCGTGCGGTGCTGCACGAGTCGATGGATGCGGCCAAGGCCAGCCTGCTGGCGATCAATACCGAGATCAAGCGCCTGGCCGCGTCGGCCGCGGCCGGCGACTTCAGTGCCCGCGGCGATGCGGCCAGTTTCCAGCACGACTTCCGGCTGATGGTGCAGGACCTCAACGCGATGATGGAGGTCAGCGACCGCAACCTGGGCAAGCTGTCCGCCCTGCTGCAGGCGATCGCCGCCGGCGACCTCACCGCACGCATGCACGGCGACTTCCACGGCGTGTTCGCGCGGATGCGCGACGATGCCAACGCCACCGCCGACCAGTTGACCGGCATCGTCGGCCGCATCCAGACCGCCGCGGTCAGCATCAATGCCGCCGCCAGCGAAATCGCCACCGGCAACGACGACCTGTCGCGCCGCACCGAGCAGCAGGCCGCCAGCCTGGAAGAAACCGCCGCGTCGATGGAGGAGCTGACCTCCACGGTCAAGCAGAACGCCGAGCACGCGCGCCAGGCCAACCAGCTCGCCAGCGGCGCGGCGTCGGTCGCGTCCCAGGGCGGTGCCGTGGTCGGTCAGGTGGTCGAGACCATGAGCGGCATCGAGGCCTCGTCGAAGAAGATCGCCGACATCATCGGCGTGATCGACGGCATCGCTTTCCAGACCAATATCCTGGCGCTCAACGCGGCGGTGGAAGCGGCACGTGCCGGCGAGCAGGGCCGCGGGTTCGCGGTCGTTGCCAGCGAAGTGCGCACCCTGGCGCAGCGTTCGGCCAATGCCGCCAAGGAGATCAAGACGCTGATCGACGATTCGGTGACCCGCGTCGCCGAAGGCTCGGCGCTGGTCGACCGGGCAGGCAGCACCATGCAGGAGATCGTGGCGTCGGTGCAGCGGGTGACCGACATCATGGGCGAGATCTCGGCGGCGTCGCAGGAGCAGTCGGCGGGCATCGAGCAGGTCAACCAGACCGTCACCCAGATGGACGAAAGCACGCAGCAGAACGCGGCGCTGGTGGAAGAAGCCACGGCGGCGGCGCGCTCGATGGAGCAGCAGTCGGTGGAGCTGACCCAGGCCGTGGCGCTGTTCAAGCTGGACGGCGCGCCGGCTGCGGCGCCGATGCCGGCTCCGTTGCCGCGCGGCAGGCACGCGACGCAGACGATGACGCGCAGTCCGCGCCCGCAGGCCGCGGTCGCACCGGCACGCCGCGCGCCGTCGTTCGCGGCGGCGGTGGCGCTGGACAAGGACTGGCAGGAGTTCTGAGTCGCTGCGGTCCGGTCGCCGGACTGTCGTTGGTGCGGCCGCCTTCCTCGGAAGGCGGCCGCACGCGTTTGCCGATCGCTCGCCGGGCGACGGGGCCGATCAGGGCACCCGCGTCCGCCGATCGACGGCGGTGGGTCACGCTGCGGCCGCCGGGCGCGGCCGCAGCGCGGTCGGCACTTACTGCGGCGGCTTGGTCTGCGGGCTCTTGATCACGTACGAGGTGATGTACTCGCCGTTGGAGCCGTAGACCACCACGATGGTGGTGTTGGCGTCGCGGTAGACCACGGTGGCGTTGCACGGGCAACTCGCCGCGGCGGTGACCATGCCCAGCGGCTGGTTCTTCGCGTCGTTGACCGCGATCATCTGCTCCTCGGCGGCGCTGCCGATCGGCAGCCGTGCCTCGGTGCCCGGCGTGGCGGTGAGCACGGTGATGACCTCGTCCCGCAACGAGTTGATCTGTACGAAGCGCAGGCCGGCCTTCTCGAACGTGTAGACCTTGAACAGCGGCGACAGGCTGACGTTCTTCTTGCCGATGGGCAGGCGTTCGCCCATGCCCTGGATGGCATCGGCGGCGTTGAGCGGTGCGCGCTCGGCGGCCTGCAGGCAGGGCACGGCCAGCGCGGCCGCCAGCACCGTCAGGGTCAGCAACGGTTTGATCATGGTGTCTCTCCTTGTCTGGATGGTACGGACCTGTACGCCATGGGACGAGCGGCAGCCGTGGTCCTTTCCGGCCTGAGCGCCCGCAACGGGCCGTCTCCCGGTCCGTCGTCGCCTGCCGTCCTCCTGGCTCAGCGTGCATGCCCTCATCGGCTGGTACGGAGACAGGAGATTCGGTGGGCGTCGAGTTCAGTATTTCTGACGTTAGTATCGCTGTCAATATGCTAAATCAACGAGATGGAGCAAAAGTCCGCGATGGCTGCGGGTAAGGAATATCCGTACATGTCGGGCATCGAGCGGTGCCGTCGTCTTGCCGGACGTGGGAGGGCCGCCAGCAACGCGCTCGCCGTCCGCCCCGGCGGTGTGGATCGCGGCCGCGTGCGCGGATCCGCGCTGCGTTGCAGCAGCCATGCCGCCGCTGTGCGCCGATCCGCGCTCGCAGGCGGCCAAACGCGCGCGTAGCCGCACGGCATCGTCGCCAGCCTGTATCGTGTCGCGTTTTCCGCACCCGACCGAGCCGATGCCGCATCCGTCCGCGCCTGTCCCGCCTGCCGCCGCACCCGCCTTGCGCCATGCGCTGAAACCGCGGCAACTGATCATGATGGGATTGGGCAGCGCGATCGGCGCCGGCCTGTTCCTGGGCTCCGGCGTCGGCGTGCACGCGGCAGGGCCCGCGGTGCTGATTTCCTACCTGGTCGCCGGCGCGCTGGTGATCATCGTGATGAACGCGCTGGGCGAGATGGCGGCGGCCAAGCCGGCCAGCGGTGCGTTCTCGGTGTACGCCGCCGACGCGATGGGTCCGACTGCCGGCGCCACCGTGGGCTGGCTGTGGTGGCTGCAGTTGGTGATCGTGATCGCCGCCGAGGCCGTGGGTGCCGCCGGCCTGCTGGCGACGGTGTGGCCGGGCTTGCCGGTGCCGTTGGCCGCGATCGCGTTCATGGCCGCGTTCACCGCGATCAACCTGCTGGGCGTGCGCAATTTCGGCGAGTTCGAATTCTGGTTCGCCATCCTCAAGGTCGCGGCGATCGTCGGCTTCATCCTGGTCGGCATCGCCTTGCTGGCCGGCTGGCTGCCCGGGGTGGCCTCGCCGGGCCTGTCCAACGTCACCGGCAACGGCGGCTTCGCGCCGAAGGGCCTGGCTGGCATCGGTGCCGCGCTGCTGGTGGTGGTGTTCGCGTTCGGCGGCACCGAGATCGTGGCGGTCGCCGCGGCCGAGACCGCCGACCCGGAGCGCAGCATCGCCCGCGCCATCCGCACCGTCGCCTGGCGCATCCTGGTGTTCTACATCGGCTCGCTGAGCGTGATCATCGCGGTGGTGCCGTGGCAGAGCGAGGCGCTGAGTTCGCCGTTCGCCGCGGTGCTGCAGGTGGCCCGGATTCCCGGCGCCGCCACCGGCATCACCCTGATCGCGGTGATTGCGCTGCTGTCGGCGCTCAACGCCAATCTGTACGGTGCCTCGCGGATGATCTTCTCGCTGGCCCAGCGCGGCGAAGCGCCGCGCGCGCTGGCCGCGTCCAGCCGCCAGCAGGTGCCGTGGCTGGCGGTGCTGGCCAGCGTGCTGTTCGGCTTCGTCGCCGCGGTGCTGGAACTGCTGTATCCGAACCGGGTGCTGCCGGTGCTGCTGAACATCGTCGGCGCCACCTGCCTGCTGGTGTGGACGATCTCGCTGCTGTCGCAGCTGATCCTGCGTGCGCGCGCCGACCGTGCCGGCACCCGCCTGCCGTTCCGCATGCGCGGCTATCCGGTGCTCACCGTGCTGGCGCTGGCGATCCTGGCGCTGATCTTCGGCCTGCTGGTGGCCTCGCCGGATACCCGCACGCAGTTCCTGTCGATGGCGGCGCTGACCGCGGTCATTGCCGTGGTCAGCGGCGTGGCGCGGCGGCTGCGCGCGGGGTAGGGCGCGCGCTCCAGCGGTGGCGGCATGCCGTTGTGGGAGGGACTTCCGTCCCGACGCGTGAGGGTGTCGGCCGGTGTCGGGCTTCGCTCGTGGCGACTGAGGTCGCTCCCACAGGCGCGGGCTCCGCGCGCGTCATGTCTGCTGCCGTACAGCGGCGCTCGTTGCTTTTCATGGATCAACCGCGGCAGTTGCCGTGGTAAGCCTGTCGCGGCTGAAGCCGCTCCTGTGACGGCACCGACAGCTCGCAGACTCCCTCGGAGCAGCGGCTTCGGCCGCGACGCGGTGCGGTAGAAGCCGCCGCGGCCGACCCGCGGTCGCTGCAGGCCGGGCCTGGGTGCCCATTCCGCGGGCTGGCCGCCATGGGCAATCCGCGAAGTGGGCGCGCGCGACTCAGCCCAGCAGCAGCCGCGCACCCAGCGCGCACAGCAGCGCCGGCGGCATCACCAGCGCGCCGACCTTGAGGAAGCGCCAGAAGCCCACGTCCTCGCCTTCGCGGCGGATCGCGGTCAGCCACAGGATGGTCGCCAGCGAGCCGGTGATGGACAGGTTCGGGCCCAGATCCACGCCGATCAGCAGCGCGTCCACCACCAGTTGCGGCGGCTGCGCCTGGGCCACGGTGGTGCTGGCGATCAGGCCGGCGGGCAGGTTGTTCATCAGGTTGGAGCCGAACGCCAGCAGGGTGCCGGCGATGCCGGCGGTGGCCTGCGGCGAGTGCGCAGCGGCGTCGGCCAGGGTGCGCGCGAGCAGACCGATCACGCCGGTGCGCGACAGCGCCTCCACCAGCACGAACAGGCCGGCGACCAGCGGCAGCACCGACCACGACACCGCCTTGGCCATCGGCAGCGGCGACTGGCGGCCACCCAGGCACACCACGCCCAGCGTCGCCAGGCCGGCCAGACAGGTCGGCAGGCCCAGGTCCAGGCCGAGCGCGGAGACGCCGACCAGCAGCGCGGCGGTGGCGAGGATGCCGACCAGGGCGAAGGTGCCGCCGCGGGTCAGCGGCACCGTGTCCACGCGCGTGGCGCAATGGCCGGTCAGGTCCTTGCGCTCGGCCCAGCGCAGCATCACGAAGGTCACCCCGATCGCCAGCAGCGACGGCAGCGCGAACGCGGCCATCCACGCGCCAAGGGTCGGCATCTTGCCGCCGTACAGCACCAGATTGGCGGGGTTGGAGATCGGCAGCACGAAGCTGGCGGCGTTGGCGATCAGCGCGCAGGCGAACAGCAGCGGCAGCGGCTTGGCGCCGGCCTTGCGCGCGGCCGCGTACACCGCCGGGGTCAGCACCACCGCGGTGGCGTCGTTGGACAGGAACGCGGTGACCACGATGCCGACGCCGAACACCAGCGCGAACAGGCGCTGGGTCGAGCCCTTGGCCAGGTTCACCGCATGCATCGCCACCCAGTCGAACAGACCTTCGGCGCGCGCGGTCTCCGACAGCAGCATCATGCCGATCAGGAACAGGTACACGTCCAGACCCTTGAGTGCCGCCTGCCAGGCCTCGCCGCCGGGCATCAGCCCCAGCACCATCAGCAGCAGCGCGCCGCCCACCGCCCAGCACGCCTCGGGCAGCTTGAACGGCCGCGCGATCACGCCGGCCGTGGCCAGCGCGCAGATGCCCCAGGTGGCGAAATTGGCCGTGTGCGCGCCGGGCATGCTCATGCCGCCGCCGTGGCACGGGCGCCGAGGCGCGTGCGCGAGCAGGCCGCCGGGGCAGGGCAGGGGAGGGCAACGAGAGCGGGCACGGGCATGGGGCGTCGGGCAGCGGAGTGCGAGGGGCGTGCAGGATAGCAGCGGGGCAGGTGCAGGCCGGGCTGGCATGGGCGCTCCGGCGCCCGCGGTTTAGCTTGCGTAGACACGCGCGGCGTGGCGGGCCGTATATCGATGCACGCCCGGGCCGCGCGGCACCGCGGTGCCGCTACCCCAGATGGCGTGCGAGCCATCCTTGCACGAACGCCACCGGCCCGGTCCGCGGCGGCGGCGTCAGCCCGGCGCTGCGCACGAAGCCGGCGGCGGCCTGCGCCAGCGTCTGGTTGGCACGACGCACGGCCTGCTGCGCGGCCGCCTGCTGCTGGCGCAACTGCACCAGGTGCAGCGACGGCCGTCCGGGCGGTGCGAACTTCTGGTCGCGGCGCAGCGCATCGGCGGACAGGCGGGTGGCCTGGCTTGCCTGGTGCAGCGCGTCCAGCGCATCCAGCACCTGCAACAGCCAGCGTCCGCTGTCGCTGAGTTGCAACGCAGCGGCGTCGTCGTGTGCCGGCACCAGCAGTGGCGGAATCGCCGCGCCGGCGACCACCGCTGCGCTCGGCTCCAGGGCGCGCAGGCGGGCATGGAACGCGGTTTGCGATGAAGAGATGGCGGTCGCCATGCCGGGCCTATGCACGAAAGCGCGGACTGTACGCGGTTTGGCGCGTCGCCGCACAGCCGATGGCGTCGCGCAGCTGGAACTGTCGTCGTCGACCGGGCGCGTCACGCGGGGCCGCTGCCGCTGCGCACTGCCTGCAGCGCAGCGGCCATGTTCGCCGCGTTGGGCCCGATCGCACCGTCGGTGTTGCCGGCCGTCGACGTACGCTGCGCGTGTCGGCGACGCACCTGCCAGGCCCGCGCCGATCGGCGTGGCAGTGGACCCATGCACACAGGCCTGCGGCGGTGTCGCTGCCGGAGGCGTGCATCACCTCGGCGCGGCATGCGCGGAAGCGCGGGCAGGACCTAATGCGCTTGCGACGCTGCCGCTTCCATCTGGTCGAGATACTGCAGTTCGTGCAGGGCGACAGCATTGCCGGGTTCAAGCTCCAGCGACTGCTGCAGGGCCGCGCGGGCGCCGGCCTTGTCCGGGGTGTCGATCAACAGCGAGCCGATGCCGCGTAGCGCGATCGCGCGGCCTGCCCGCGCCCGCGGCGAGACGTCGGCCAGGGCCAGCGCCTGCCGATAGGTGGCGAGCGCTTCGTCCGTGCGCCCGAGGTTGCGCAACGCATAGCCGCGTTCGGTGTAGGCGGAGAACAGATACGGCCCGAGCGCGATGGCCTGATCAAGCCATGCCAGCGCCTCCGACCACTGCCGTTGTGCGGCGGCGGCAAAGCCACGCATCTGCAGTGCGTTGGCGCAACTGAGGTCGATCCATTCGGTCGGCTGGCCGTCGTCATGGGCGGCCATGTAGGCCTCGTACTCGTGCACGTCGGCGACGCTGATCACGCGCAGGCCGGGCCGTTGCCAACTGCTGCAATGGGCGATGATCCGGTCCAGCAGGGCGATGTCCGCCGCATCCATGCTGTCCAAGCGTGTCTGCAGCGCGGCGATGTCCTTGCGGTATTCCACGCCGGGGCGGGCGGTCGCCGCCTTGCTCTGCAGGTAGGTGGTGACCGGTTCGGTCAGCGCCTGTGCCGTCGCGCCGTGGCTGGCGCAGGCCAACAGCGCGCACACGATGGCGCACAGCATCCCCTTGTGTCGCATGCATCCCCCTGCATCGAACGGTGATCGAAGATCGGCAGTGCGCGGACAGGCCGGTTACGCCGTCGCGCACGTGCGCGCGGCGCAGGGCGGGCCGCGCTCAGTTGTCCGCGGTCGTCTGCGTGGCGGCGTCGCTGCGCTTCTGCGCGAACAGCCACTGCCACATCTTCGGATCGCGGTAGGTGGCATCCCAGGCGTTGTGGTTGCCCTGCGGGTATTCGGTGTAGCGCACGTCGGCGTCGAGGTTCTTGAATGCACGGACGATCTTGCGGTCGTCGTGCGGCAGCACCACGTCGTCCTGGGCGCCGTGGAAGATCCACACCGGCACGTGCCGCAGGCGCTGCGCCAGGGCGCTGTAGGGGTCGGCCAGATAGGCCACCGGCGTCACCACCAGGTATTCGCGGTCTTCGTGCGGGGAGAGGATCGCGCCGCAGATCGGTACCAGCGCAGCGAAGCGCTGCGGCTGCTTCAGGGCGATCTCCCAGGTGCCGTAGCCGCCCATCGACATGCCGGTCAGGTAGGTGCGCTGCGGGTCGCCGTTGAACTCGGCACTGCTGTCGTCCAGCGCCTGCAGCGCCATGGTCGCGTTGGCGCCGTTCCATTCCTCGCCGTCGGGTGCCTGCGGCATCACCACCAGGGCCGGGAAATCGGCCAGGTGGCGGCGCAGGTACGGGCCCAGTCCGGCCGTGGTCTGGTCGCGGCCATCGTCGCCGCGCTCGCCGGAGCCGTGCAGGAACAGCACCACCGGCACCGGGCCCTGGCGATGCGCCGGCGCCGGCACGAACACCTGGTAGCGGTAGATGCGTCCGTCGAGGCTGAGCTGGCGGCTGACGAAGTGGCCGGTGGCCGGGTCGCTGGGCAGAGTGCTGCAGCCGACCATCGACAGGCACAGCAGAAGCAGCAACGAACGCATCGACATGGCCGGCCCTCGGATGGGAAGGCCGCAGTATCGTGGGCGCGACGTCTCCACGACAACCCGGGCAGGGGCGGCGGACATGCGCCAGTCAGCCGGCGGCCAAGGCGCGTGCTGGCGTGGCGTGACCGTCGTGCACCGGTGGATGCGGCGACGCGCGCTGCTGCCGCTCCGTGCGGCGCGCCGGCGGGAACCGCGCCCGCCGTACGCATACGCCCTACAGTAGGACCAAGGTGGCCAGGCCGAGGAAGCTGAGGAAGCCCATCACGTCGGTCAGCGTGGTCAGGATCACCCCGCCGGCCAGCGCCGGATCGAAGCCCAGGCGCTTGAGCGTCAGCGGCACCAGCACGCCGCCCAGCGCGGCGGTGAGCAGGTTGATGGTCAGCGCCGAGCCGATCACCAGCGACAGCAGCGGCTGCTTGAACCACAGCAGCACGATCAGGCCCAGGCCGATGCCCAGCGCCAGGCCGTTGATCAGCGCCACCGACAGTTCCTTGCGCAGCAGCACGATCACGTTGGAGGCGCCGATCTGGCCCAGGGCCAGGCCGCGCACCATCAGCGCCAGCACCTGGGTGCCGGCGTTGCCGCCCATGCCGGCCACGATCGGCATCAGCGCGGCCAGCGCCACCAGCTTGGCGATGGTGCCCTCGAACTGGCCGACCACGCTGGAGGCGATGAAGGCGGTGCCGAGGTTGATGGTCAGCCACAGCAGGCGGCGCCGGAACGCGCGCCGCACCGGGCTGAACAGGTCCTCGTCCTCGTCCAGGCCGGCGGCGCTCATCGCCTGGTGCTCGGCCTGGTCGCGGATGATGTCGACCACGTCGTCGATGGTGATGCGGCCGAGCAGGATGTTGTTGTCGTCCACCACCGGCGCGGAGATCCAGTCGTGGTCGGAGAACTGCCGCGCGACCTCGTCGGCGCCTTCGCCGACGTCGATCGCCGGCTGCTCGTCGTCGATCAGCCGGTTGATCGGGGTGGAATCCTCGTGGGTCACCAGCGCCGCCAGCGACACCCGCCCCAGGTACTGGTGGCGGCGGCTGACCACGAACAGGTGGTCGGTGTGGTCCGGCAATTCGCCGCGCAGGCGCAGGTAGCGCAGCACCACGTCGACGTTGACGTCTGCGCGCACGGTGACCACGTCCGGGTTCATCAGGCGGCCGGCGCTGTCCTCGGGATACGACAGCACCTGCTCGAGCCGCTCGCGGTTCTCGCGGTCCATCGACTTGAGCACTTCGTCGATGACCGTGTCCGGCAAGTCCTCGACCAGGTTCGCCAGGTCGTCGATGTCCAGGTCTTCGACCGCGGCGACGATTTCGTCCGGGTCCATGTCCGCGAGCAGGCTCTCGCGCACTTCCTCGCCGACGTGGACCAGCACCTCGCCGTCGTCCTCCGGATCGACCAGCCCCCACACCACCTCGCGCTTGCCCGGCGGCAACGACTCCAGCAGGTTGCCGATCTCGGCCGGCGCCAGCGTATTGACCAGCCGCCGCACCGGGCCCAGGCGCCCGCTGTCCAGCGCATCGGACAGCATGCGCAGCTGCCGCGCGGTCTTGTCGTGGCGGACGGCGTCGGCCATGCGCTGCTCCCTTGGGGTGAGGCCGCGCTCCGGAGAAACGCGGTGGGTCAGATGTTCATCCCAACATTATCGCCTGCATGTTGCGGGAAGCACAGTGTTGGTGGAGCCGGGAGTGGGGAATGGGGAATCGGGAATCGCAAGTGCAGAGCGAAGCAGCGTCAGTGCGCGGGGAGAAAAGCGACGGGGTAGCAAGCGAAAAACTGCTCTCGGGGAAGGGGGCGAGAGGCAAATGGCAGGGGGCAGGAACAGGGGAGCAGGAGAATGGGTAGCACCGAGAAGGAAGCAGAGAGCAGACCAGAAGGCAGGAAGGCAGAAAGGCAGGGAGAGGGATGTCGATCGGAATGACGCATGTACGCCGGCACGCGGGCGACGGCTTTTTTGTGGGAGGGACTTCAGTCCCGACGCGATAAGGGTTCGGGCGTCGGGACTGAAGTCCCTCCCACAAGGCAATGCCGCAACACGCACGGGAACTACCCGATCGCGCAACCCAGCCAGCGCTCGATGCCCTTGCGGTCGCGCGCCTGCAGCAGTTTGGCGCCGCGCTGGCGCAGGGTCTGCAGGTCGGTGTCGCGGATCACCTGGCGTACTTCCAGCATCGTCGCCGGGTGCAGGCTGAACTCGCGCAGCCCCAGCGCCAGCAGCATCGGCGTCAGTGCCGGGTCGCCGGCGATCTCGCCGCACACCGCCACCGGCTTGCCATGGGCCTGGCCGGTGGCGATCACCTGCGCGATCAGCCGCAGCACCGCCGGATGCAGCGGCGAATACAGCGCGGCCACTGCTTCGTTGTTGCGGTCTGCGGCGAGCAGGTACTGCACCAGGTCGTTGGTGCCGATCGACAGGAAGTCGATCGTGTCGATGAAGGTATCCAGGGCCAGCGCTGCGGCCGGCACCTCGATCATCGCGCCGAGTTGCACCTGCTCGGCGATGGCATGACCGTCGCGGCGCAACTGCGCGGCGATGCGCTTGAGATGGCGGCGCATCGCCAGTAGTTCCTCGCGCGTGCTGACCATCGGCACCAGCACCCGCACCGGGCCGTAGGCGGAGGCGCGCAGCAGCGCGCGCAACTGGGTGTCGGAGACCTTGGGCCGGGCCAGCGACAGGCGCACGCCGCGCAGCCCCAGCGCCGGGTTTTCTTCGTTGCTCATGGTCAGGCCGGTGCGATCGGCCTTGTCCGCGCCCAGGTCCAGGGTGCGGATGGTGACCGGCCGTCCGCTCATGCCCAGCACCGCGTCGCGGTAGGTATGGAACTGTTCTTCCTCGTCGGGCAGGGCGTCGCGCTGCAGGAACAGGAATTCGGTGCGGTACAGGCCCAGGCCGTCGGCGCCCAGCGCATGCGCGCGGGTGACGTCGTCGCGCGACTCGGCATTGGCCAGCAGGGTGATGTCCACGCCGTCGCGGGTGCGGCTGGGCTTGGAGCGCAGCTTGCCCAGGCTGCGCTGCAGCTTGGCCTGCTCGCGCACGCGGCTGCGGTAGTCGCGCAGGTCGTCCGGGGTCGGGTCGACCAGCACCGCGCCCTGGGTGCCGTCGATGATCAGCACGTCGCCGTCGTTGATCTTCTGCAGCGCGTCGGCGACGCCGACCACCAGCGGCAGGTGCAGGCTGCGCGCCAGGATCGCGCTGTGCGAGAGGGTGCTGCCGGCGCTGGTGACGATGCCGACCACGCCCTGCGCCTGCAGTTGCGCCAGTTCCGACGGCGCCACGTTCTCGCACACCAGAATCTCGCCGGCCAGGCCTTCGCTGTCCGGCTGGCGCTTCTGCAGGAACGCATGGATCCGCCCGATCACATGGTCCAGATCGTCCATGCGGCTCTTGAGGTAGGCGTCTTCCATGTCGTCGAACACGGTCGCCAGGCGGTCGCGCTGCAGGCGCAGCGCGTAGTCGGCGCTGTAGCGGCCGGTGCGGATCAGTTCGTCCAGGCCGTGCAGCAATTCCGGGTCGTCGAGCAGCAGCGCGTGCAGGTCGAGGAATTCGCCGACCTCCTTGGCCAGGGCGCCGTGCAGGCGCTGGCGCAGGCCGTGCATCTCCTCGCGCGCGGCGTCCACCGCGCGGTGCAGGCGATCGAGTTCTTCGGGGATCTGCGCGGCGCCGATGCGTTGCTCGGCCACCTCCAGCGCATGCGGCAGGCGCACCCGCGCCCGGCCCAGGGCATTGCCGCGCGAGGCGCCATGGCCGGCGATACGCACGCTCACCGCGCGTGCCCCATGCGGCGGCACCGCGTCCCTGCCTGCGGCCGCCGGGGGCGCATGCTCAGCTGTCCTCGTCGAAGCGCCGCTCGAACAGGTCGACCACGGCCTTGAGCGCCTCGGCTTCGTCGGCGCCGTCCACTCGCACCGTCACCGGCGTGCCCTGTGCGGCGGCCAGCAGCATCACGCCCATGATGCTCTTGGCGTTGACCTCGCGGCCCTTGGCCGCCAGCGTGGCGTTGCAGCGGAACGAGGACAGCGTCTGCACCAGCTTGGCAGTGGCGCGGGCGTGCAGGCCGAGGCGGTTGGAGACCAGCAGTTCGCGTTCAAGCATCGTCGATCACCACGCCGTTGCGCGAGCCGGCGGCGGCGGTCGCGGGCAACTGCTCCAGTCCTTGTTCGGGGTAGTTCATGATCCGCAGCAGCATCGGCAGGCTCAACGCCGAGACGCGCCGCACCGGCGTGCCCAGGCGCGCCAGCCGTGCGGCGAGGTTGCTCGGGCTGGCGCCGTACAGATCCGTAACCACCAGCACGCCATCGCCGTCGTCCACCCGCCGCAACGCGGCAGATGCGTTCGGTAGCAGCGCGTCGAGGTCGGCGTCGAACGGCACCTCGAAGGCTTCGGTTTTCAGCGGCAATTGCCGCAACAGCCGGGTCGCCACGCTCAGCAGCGCGGCGCCGATCCCAGGGTGGGTGATGAGGAGAATGCCACAGGCCATGGGAGAACGTTAACAGGTCAGGCAGGGCGCAGGGAATGCCTGTGGGGAGCGGAGATTGGGGATTCGGGATTGGGATTCGCAAGAGCCAGAGCAATGCCGCTTTTGCCAATCCCGAATCCCCGATCCCGAATCCCGGCTTTTCGATCAATCCTGCTCGCGATGGAAGGTCGCCACTTCCGGCCAGCCCTGTTCGCGGGCGTGGCCGGCCAGGCGTTCGGCCAGGTAGACCGAGCGGTGCTTGCCGCCGGTGCAGCCGAAGGCGATGGTCACGTAGCTGCGGGTGTCGTTGCGCAGCCGCGGCAGCCAGGTGTCGAGGAAGTCGATCAGTTGCGCGGTGTAGCGCTGCACATCTGGTTGCGCGTCCAGGTACTCGCGCACGCCGCTGTCGCGGCCGGTCATCGGCCGCAGTTCCGGGTCCCAGTGCGGATTCGGCAGCACCCGCGCGTCGAACACGAAATCCGCCTCGGCCGGCACCCCGCGCTTGTAGGCGAAGGACTCGAACAGCAGCGACAGGGTGTTCTCGCTGGACAGCGCGAACTCGGTGGTGACCCGCCGGCGCAGCTGGTGCACGTTGAGCGTGCTGGTGTCGATCACCGCATCGGCCGCCTCGCGCAGTGGCTCGGTCAGGGCGCGCTCGCGCTCGATCGCTTCCGGCAGCGACAGGCCCTGACGCGACAGCGGATGGCGCCGGCGCGTGTCGGCGTAGCGCTTGATCAGCGCCTCGTCGTTGGCGTCGAAGAACAGCAGTCGCGCATCCAGGCCGAACTGCGCCACCGCCTCGCGCCAGCGCGAGAGCTGACTCAGGTCGCTATGGCGGCTGCGCACGTCGATGCCCACCGCCAGTTTGCTGGGGCCGGCATCCTCGCGTACCAGGCTCTTGACGAAGGCTGGCAGCAGTTCCACCGGCAGGTTGTCGACGCAGTAGTAGTCCAGGTCCTCGAAGGTCTTCAGCGCCACCGACTTGCCGGAGCCGGACAGGCCGCTGACGATGACCAGGGTGGAGGTGGGGGCGCCGTCGGTCATGGGCTGCGCCGCTCCAGCAGGTTGCTGTGGCGGGCGATGAACATCGCCGCCGGATCGATGCCCTTGGTGCGCAGGATGTGCAGGCGCGTGGCGGCCTCGGTCAGCACCGCCAGGTTGCGGCCGGGCATCACCGGCAGGGTGATCAGCGGCACGTCCAGGTCCAGCACGTGGCGGGTCCCGGAATCGCCGGTGAGGCGCTCGTAGCCATGGGGCGTGGGCTCGGTCATGGGCCGGGTCAGGTGCACGATGAGCCGAAGGTACTTGTTCTTCTTTACAGCCGTGTCGCCGAACATCTCGCGAACGTTGAGCACGCCGAGCCCGCGCACTTCCAGCAGGTCCTGCAGCAGTTCCGGGCAGGTGCCGTCGAGCACGTCGGGGGCGATCTGGGTGAATTCGGGGGCGTCGTCGGCGACCAGGCGGTGGCCGCGGCTGAGCAGTTCCAGCGCCAGTTCGCTCTTGCCCGAACCCGCCTCGCCGGTGATCAGCACGCCGATCGAGTAGATCTCCATGAACACGCCATGCAGGATCACCCGCGGCGCCAGCGTGCGTGCCAGGTGGTAGGACAGGTGATTGAGCAGTTCGTGGCCGCGCTTGGGCGAGACCCACAGCGGCGTGTCGGATTCGTCGGCGGCCGCGCGCAGGTCTTCCGGGCACGACTGGTTCTTGGTGACCACCAGCGCCAGCGGCCGCACCTGCACGATCTTCTCGATGGTCTCCCAGCGCTGGCGCGCGTCCAGCGAGTCCAGCCAGGCCAGTTCCTCGGTGCCGAGGATCTGCACCTTGTTGGGGTAGATGGTGTTGAGATAGCCGGCCAGCGACGGGCGCCGCGAGACCGCATTGCCGGCCTCCAGCACCCGGTGTTCGCCCTTGTGCCCGGCGATCCAGCGCAGGCCCAGGCGGTCGCGCTGCTGGTCGAACAGCTCGCGTGCGTCGATGCTGGTGTTCATGCGGCGGCCCGTGGCGCGCCGCCGAGCAGCGCATACAGTGCGGCGGCGTCCGGCGCATTGCGCAGGGCGTCGCGGAATTCCTCGATGGAGAACTGCTCGGCCAGTTCGGACAGCAGCATCAGGTGTTGGTGGGTGTAGTGCGCCGGGACCGCCATGGCGAAGATCAGGTCGACCAGGGTGCCCTGGCCGTCGAAATCGATCGGCTGCTGCAGGCGCAGCAGCGCGCCACGTGGGGCGTCCAGGTCCGGCGCGCGGCCGTGCGGGATGGCGATGCCGTGGCCGATGGCGGTGCTGCCGAGCTGCTCGCGCTCGCGCAGGCTGGCGAAGAGTTCATCGGCGCCGGCCTGCTGGCAGGCCAGCAGACCGGCAGCGGTGTGCAGCAGGGTGTCGCGATCGGCGGCCGGAAGCACCTGGGTGCTGACGGCCGCCATCAGATCGGTCAAGGGCATGGCGGCGCAACGTGGGGAGGATCACGCGAGATTGTCGCGCACCTCGGCCGCATGGTGGTCGTGCTTCTTTTCCTTGTGCTTGATGATCAGCCGGTCCAGCTTGTCGGCGAGCAGGTCGATCGCCGCGTACATGGTCTGCGCGGTGGCGTCGGCGTGCAGGGTGCGGCCGGGGACATTGACCGTGGCCTCGACGTGATGGTCGGGCTTGCGCAGCGCCAGCTGGGCGCGGACCTCGATGGTTTCCTCGTAGTGTCGCTTCAGCCGTTGCAGCTTGGTCTCCACATACTCGCGCAGGGCGGGGGTGACTTCGATCTGCTGGCCGTAGGTCTCGATACGCATCGGATACTCCTTGGTTCGGGTTTCACACCTATGAACCATCGCCGCCGCCGCTAGCCGATTCGAACGCGTTCGTGGGAGGCGGAAATGTTCATGGCCTCACGATACTTCGCCACGGTGCGGCGCGCTACAGGCACGCCGGCACTTTTCAGCAGGTCGGCCAGCTTGGCGTCAGAAAGCGGCTTGCGCGGATTTTCCGCCTCGATCAGCCGGCGGATCATCGCCTGGATCGCCGTGCTGGACGCCTCGCCGCCGCTGTCGGTGTCGATGCCCGAGGCGAAGAAGGCGCGCAGCGGGATGGTGCCGCGCGGGGTGCGCACGTACTTGCGGGCGATGGCGCGCGAGATGGTGCTTTCGTGCAGGCCCAGTTCGCCAGCGATCTCGCGCAGGGTCAGCGGCCGCAGCGCCTGTTCGCCGAACTCCAGGAAGCCGGCCTGCTGCTTGAGCAGGCACCGGGTCACCTTGAGCAGGGTCTCGCCGCGCGCCTCCAGGCTCTTCAGCAGCCAGCGCGCTTCCTGCAGTTGCCCGCGCAGATAGCCGGCGTCGCTTTCGCCGCACTGGCGGATCAGCCGCTCGTAGCCGCGGTGGATAGTGACCTTGGGCTGGGCGTGCGCCGACAACGCCGCATGCCAGACCCCGCGCTGGCGCCAGACCACGCAATCGGGCACCACGTAGGTGTCGCTGCCCAGTTCGCCGATCTGCTTGCCCGGGCGCGGGTCCAGCGAGCGCAGCAGCGTGACCGCGGTGTCGACCTCCGCCGTCGGCCGCTTGAGTTCGTGGGCCAGTCCGGCCACGCCGCTGCGCGGCAACCGCTCCAGCGGACCGTTGGCGATGATGCGGGCCAGCGCCAGCCCCGGCGTGTCCTCGGGCAGGATGTCCAACTGCAGGGTCAGACACTCGCCCAGGCTGCGCGCGGCGATGCCGGCCGGGTCGAAGCGCTGGATCTGGTGCAGCACGGTGAGGATCTCGTCCTCCTCGGCGGCGATGTCCGGGCGCAGGGTCTCGGCGATCGCGGCCAGCGGTTCGCGCAGGTAGCCATCGTCGTCCAGCGCGTCGATCAGCGCCGCGCCGATGCTGCGGTCGCGCGCGGACAGCGGCGACAGGTGCAACTGCCACAGCAGGTGATCGATCAGGGTGTCCGGCTCGGCCACGCGCTCGGCCGCGCTGCCCAGGTCGTCGTCGTCGAACGACCCGCCGCTGCCGCCGGCCCAGGCCGGTTCGGCGTCGGCCCAGTCGGCGCCGTCGCTGGCCGGCGCGGATTCGCCGCGGTCGCCATCGCCGTCGCTACGTGTCTCGCCTGCCGCGTGGTCGCGGTCAAGGCCGTGGTCGGCGCCTTCGCTGCGTTCGAACGCCGGTGCAGCGTCCTCGGACCATTCCAGCAGTGGATTGCTCTCCACCGCCTCGGCGATCTCCACCTCCAGCTCGGCGCTGGACATCTGCAACAGCTTGATCGCCTGCCGCAACTGCGGCGTCATGACCAGGTGCTGTCCCAGCGATGTCTGCAGCCGTGCTTTCATCCGTCTTAAGTGATTAGGGAAACGGCCCTAAATCTTAGCGCTGTATGGCAGAGGTTACTTGCTTGCTCTTGGCGGAACAGGCAAAGCGACGTCTCAATAGTGCATCTTGACGATTTGTTAATTTTTGTGATAAGTATCCCGGTGCCGGCTCTTTCAGGTTGGCGCAAAAACTACGGCTAAATTACAAAAGGAGTTTGTGCTATGGCTTTCGTCGTTCCCGGTGTCAAGAATTTCATCAAAGTTCTCCCCTTTTTTGCTCTTCTGGCCTTCAGTAATTCTGCTTCCGCTAGCAGTTCTGTAACCATTGGCGGTACAACCACAACTTGCGAGAACAGTTGTGTTGTAACTCTGACTGGAAATGGCGGCTATTCGATTACTGATTGCTGTGGCGGGAGAATTGAAACTGTTATTATGCCGCGCACCAAGCCTGGCGCTTAACTTCCAATAATTTAATTTTTGTATCGGGGTTGCAATGAAGATTGGTCATCTAAGGTTAATTGGTGTCTTTATTGCAGCCCTTTTGATTGTGGTGGCGGCATCGTTTTATGTGGGGGAGGGGCACTTTAGTGTGCGCAAATTAGATGGTGCGCAGCTCAGGAGTTCTCCCATCGCCAGTGGTAAGAGTTCCACCGAAACAGCTGTTAACGTAGGCGGCAATGATGGGGAGAGTGCTGGAGAGGTTGCGGATGTAACAAAGACGTCCTTGCGCGGTCTGAAGACTGGATCGGGACCTTTTGCTGGTGAAGCTGTATTACTGAGCGGGGATAGTATGTCGCTGGGTAAAGCTAAGATTCTTTTCGATAGGGAAAATTTTCCGTCCCTGCTGAATGGATTTGAGAGGAAATACTCTGGCGATCCTGAGGCTCAAGCTTTGAAGAGGTTGTATTTCTCCGATATGAAGCGTCAGTTGTCAGGGCGTAGTGATATAAGTGGAGTTGATTTTGAGTGCGGAACTACGGTGTGTATTGGGGCGCTGCGCCTGAAAGGCGGGGTTGATGATCCTAATCTCGTTGAATCTACACTTGGAAAAACAAATCCAGTCTATGGCCTTATGGAGACTTCGGATGTAGTTGGGGATGTCATAGAAAAAAGATTTTCCTTCTCTGTGGATCCCAAGGTAAATTCGATTTCTTCAAATTAGCCGGTATTAAGTTCAATGATCGTGGAAGCTAAAGCTTAAAGGTTTCTCCGAGGTATACTCGGCGCACTTCAGAATTTGCGAGTAGGGTCTCTGGAGAGCCTTGCGCCAATACGCTGCCGTCATTGAGAATATAAGCCCGGTCGCAGATTCCCAAGGTTTCGCGAACATTGTGATCGGTTATCAATACGCCGATGCCGCGCTGCTTGAGGTGGGTGACGATGCGCTGGATTTCGCCGACCGAGATCGGGTCGACGCCGGCGAAGGGCTCGTCGAGCAACATCAGCCGCGGCTTGGCCGCCAGCGCGCGGGCGATCTCGCAACGACGGCGCTCGCCGCCGGAGAGGCTGGCGCCGAGTTGGTCGGCGACGTGGCTGATCTGAAGTTCGTCCAGCAGCGCCACCAGTTCGCGTTCCTGGCCGGCGGCGTCCAAATCCTCGCGCAGTTCCAGCACCAGGCGGATATTGTCGGCGACGCTGAGCTTGCGGAACACTGACGGTTCCTGCGGCAGGTAGCCGACGCCGAGTTTGGCGCGCTTGTACATCGGTAATGCCGTGATGTCGTTGCCGTCAAGCACGATGCGTCCGGCATCGGCGTCGACCAGGCCGACAATCATGTAGAAGCAGGTGGTCTTGCCGGCACCGTTGGGGCCAAGCAAGCCAACAACTTCGCCGGCCTCCAGGGTCAGTGCGAAGTCACGCACCACTTCGCGTTGCTTGTAGCGCTTGCGCAGGCCTTCGACGAGTAACATCACTGGCCTCCTTGCTTCGGCTTGCCTGCTGCCGGAACTGGCTTGGCGGCGGATTTGGCGCCATTGGCTGGGACGGGGTTCTTCGGCTGGATCACTGTATGTACACGCGTACCGTCACCGCCACCCTGCATGTTTCCGGTCTTAGTGTTGTAGACCATGCGCTGGCCAGCGTTGGTTCCCTTCGGTGAGGTCATGCGGTAGTTCCCCGTCAGGATCACGGTGTCGTTGGAGACCGTGTAGTCAATATTGTCGGCGACACCGTCTATTGGTGAACCATCATCCATTTCTTGTTTGAGTGTTGCCTGCTTGCCCTTGAGTAGCACGCGGTCGATCTCCCCATTCTTGCGGAAGATGTCGGCGCTATCGGCGTGCACTTCCAGCGTGCCTTGGGTGATGACGACGTTCCCGGACAAGTGACACTTGCCGTTATCGTCAATCAGGTTGCAATCGCTGGCGTCAGAATTGATGTCCATCGGCTGGTTGCGGTCGGTCGACTTGGCCAGCGCCAGGGTCGGCAGCAGCAGGGCGAGCAGGGCGAGCTTAGCGGGCAGCATTCGGTTCATAACGGGACTTGACCTGTGAAAGGAGCTTGTACTGCCGGGATTTCAAGTCGACCTGGAAGCCGACGCCGGTCTGCATCATACCGGGCCGGGTCATGGTGACCGGGTCGGCGGTGCGTGCGCTGTTGGTCTGCGGGAAGACGTCCAGGCTCTGGGTACGGAAGGTGGTGGGCGGGATGCTGGGCACCTTGGGGCTGTCGCCGGCGACGTCGTCGCGCAGGCGCAGTTCGTCGCCGTTGGCGCTGACCCAGCCGGTCTTGCTGCGCATTTCCCAGTGCTGGCCGTTGGCGTCGGGCAGCAGGAACAGCGGGGTCACGATCGACATGGTCTGGTCGGCGCGGCTGCGTTCCATCTGCGGCGCGCGCAGGGTCATCGCTTCCTTGCCCTGCTTGTCCAGGCTGACGATCTCGAAGTCGCGGGCGATGTAGTCCACGCTGGCTTCGTCGGACGGATTGCGGCTGGGCTTGCTGCGCTGGTTCCAGGCCGACCAGCCGCTGATCAGGGCGCCGACCAGCAGCAGGCCGCCGAGAGTGGTACGCCAGTTCATGCGCCATGCTCCTGCAGCAGTGAGGGGACATGGCCCTGTGCGGCCAGCAGCACGTCGCACAATTCGCGGGCGGCGCCTTCGCCGCCGCGGGCGCGGGTGGTCCAGTGCACGTGTTCGGCGGTCCAGGGATGGGCGTTGGCCGGGGCGACCGCCAGGCCGACCACGCGCAGCGGCGCCAGGTCGGGCAGGTCGTCGCCCATGAAGCAGACCTGCTCCAGGCCGATGCCGCGCTCGTCGCACAGCGCCTGCACCCCGGCGCGCTTGTCCTTGACCCCGATCTGCACCAGCAGGCCCAGCTCCTGGCCGCGCTTCTCCGCGGCCAGGCTGGGCCGCGCGGTGATCAGCGCCACGTCGATGCCGTGCCGGCGCAACTGCACCAGGCCCTGGCCGTCGAGCACGTTGAAGGCTTTGCTCTCGTTGCCGTCGCGGTCGTAGTACAGGCGGCCGTCGGTCAGCGTGCCGTCCACGTCGAAGCACGCCAGGCGGATCCGGGCGGCGCGGTCGATCAGGTCGGCGGGAAGGTCGGCCAGCGGGGAATAGGGCATGTTCGGGATATCGGGGCGGGGAGGCCGGCTTTCCAGCGGCCAGGGCCAGCGGCGTGGGGCACCGCGGGCAGTGAACGGGTTCAGCCTGTTAAACCACTCTGGCGCGCAACAGGTCGTGAATGTTGAGCGCGCCGACCGCGCGGCCGGCCGCGTCGACCACGATCAGGCCGTTGATCTGGTGGGTCTCCATCAGCCGTGCGGCCTCGGCGGCGAGCTGGTCGGCGCCAATGGTACGCGGCTGCCGGGTCATCACCTCGGCGATGCGGGTCTGGCGCACGTCCAGCGCGCTGTCCAGGGCGCGGCGCAGGTCGCCGTCGGTGAACAGCCCGAGCAGGCGGTCTTCGGCGTCCACCACCGCGGTCATGCCCAGGCGCTTGCGGCTCATCTCCACCAGCGCCTCGCTGAGGCTGGCGTCCTCGCGCACCTTGGGCAGTTCGTCGCCGCGGTGCATGACGTCGGTGATGTGCAGCAGCAGGCGGCGGCCGAGGCTGCCGGCCGGGTGCGAGCGGGCGAAGTCGTCGGCGGTGAAGCCGCGCGCGTCCAGCAGCGCCACCGCCAGCGCATCGCCCAGCGCCAGCGAGGCGGTGGTGCTGGAGGTCGGCGCCAGGTCCAGCGGGCAGGCCTCGGCCGGCACGCTGACGTCCAGGTGCAGGTCGGCCTCGCGCGCCAGCGTGGACTGCGCGCGCCCGGTCATCGCGATCACCGCGTTGCCCTGGCGCTTGAGCACCGGCAGCAGCATCAGGATCTCGTCGGACTCGCCGGAGTAGGACAGCGCCAGGACCACATCGGCATCGGTGATCATGCCCAGGTCGCCATGCCCGGCCTCGCCCGGGTGCACGAAGAACGCCGGGGTGCCGGTCGAGGCGAGAGTGGCGGCGATCTTGCGCGCCACGTGGCCGGACTTGCCCATGCCGGTGGCGACCACGCGCCCGCGCGAACCCAGGATCAATCGGCAGGCGGCGGCGAAGTCGGCACCGATGCGCGCGCCGACCGCCGCCAGCGCGGCCTGCTCGATCTCGACCACGCGACGGCCGCTGGCGACCAGGCCGGCGTCGTCGGGCATCGTGGGAGACAGGGGCGATACATCCATGCGGGTGCCGGTCGGAGGGTAGAATGGCCGATCATTTTATTAGGAAAGCCCGGTGGACGCCGAAACCATCCGTAAACTCATCGAGGCTGGCCTGCCGGACGCGCAGGTGCAGGTGCAGGGCGACGACGGCGTGCACTTCGAGGCCACCGTGGTCAGCGCCGCCTTCGCCGGCAAGTTGCCGCTGGCCCGCCACCGCATGGTCTACGCCACCCTGGGCGAGCTGATGGGCGGCGCGATCCACGCGCTGGCGCTGAACACCCTGACCCCCGAACAGGCCGAGCGCGCCGCCGGCTGAGCCGCAGCGCGCCCGTTTCTCCCCTTTCAATTCCCCCACGAGACCCATGGCCAAAATCGTAGTGACCGGCGGCAACGCGCTGCACGGTGAAGTGAACATTTCCGGCGCCAAGAACGCCGTGCTGCCGATCCTCTGCGCGACCCTGCTGGCCGATGCGCCGGTGGAGATCACCAACGTGCCGCAGCTGCACGACGTGATCACCACGGTGAAGCTGCTCGGCGAGCTGGGCGCGGAAGTCACCATCGACGAAGGCACGCTGTCGCGCGGCAGCGCGATCACCGTCGACCCGCGCAAGGTCCACCAGCACGTCGCCCCGTACGAACTCGTGCGCACCATGCGCGCCTCGATCCTGGTGCTGGGCCCGCTGCTGGCCAAGTTCGGTGCGGCCGAAGTGTCGCTGCCGGGCGGTTGCGCGATCGGCTCGCGGCCGGTCGACCAGCACATCAAGGGCCTGCAGGCGCTGGGCGCGGAGATCAGTGTCGAGAACGGCTACATCAAGGCCAGCAGCAACGGCCGGCTCAAGGGCGGCCGCTACGTGTTCGACATGGTCAGCGTCACCGGCACCGAGAACGTGCTGATGGCCGCGGCCCTGGCCGACGGCACCACCGTGCTGGAGAACGCGGCGATGGAGCCGGAGGTCAGCGACCTGGCCGACTGCCTGATCGCGCTGGGCGCGAAGATCGAAGGCGCCGGTACCTCGCGCATCGTCGTGCACGGCGTGGAGCGCCTGTCCGGCGGCCGCCACGCGGTGCTGCCGGACCGCATCGAGACCGGCACCTTCCTGGTCGCCGCGGCGATGACCGGCGGCAGCGTGACCGTGCGCCGCGCCCGCGCCGACACCCTCGACGCGGTGCTGGACAAGCTCACCGAGGCCGGCGCCAGCATCGAGGCTGGCGAGGACTGGATCCGCCTGGACATGCACGGCAAGCGCCCGCGCGCGGTCAGCCTGACCACCGCGCCGTATCCGGCGTTCCCCACCGACATGCAGGCGCAGTTCATGGCGCTCAACTGCGTGGCCGATGGCGTCGGCGTGATCAACGAAACGATCTTCGAGAACCGTTTCATGCACGTCAACGAACTGCTGCGCCTGGGCGCGGACATCCAGATCGAAGGGCATACGGCGATCGTGCGCGGCGCCGAGCGGCTCAGCGGCGCGCCGGTGATGGCCACCGACCTGCGCGCCTCGGCCTCGCTGATCCTGGCCGGCCTGGTCGCCGACGGCGACACCACCATCGACCGCATCTACCACCTGGACCGGGGGTACGAGAACATCGAGGAGAAGCTGGGGGCGCTGGGCGCGTCCATCCGGCGCGTCGCATGATCCTCAGCGGCCGCTTCAGCCGCCGGCGCAAGGTGCTGCTGGCGATCGTGGTGGTGCTGCTGGCCTGGGTCGGCTATGCCTGGTACACCGGCATCGCCATCACCCAGGGCATCGAGGAGCGCGACATGGACTGGAACGGCGACGGCCAAGTCACCCGCGACGAGATCTGGCAGTCGTTCTATGCGGTCGGCGTGAGCCGCACCCAGAACGGCCCGCGCGAATGCAGCACCTTCTACTGGCGCAGCACCGGCGCGCAGATCCGCGTTGATTGCCGCACCACCTTCAAGGCCGCCCCGGCGGAGAAGAAGTAACGGCGTGGGGCAGGGCGCTGCCTGAGCGGCGCCCGCCTAGGCTGTTCACCAAGGCAGAGCGCTACCTGTCGCCCCGTTGCATGTTCCATGGATGGGCGTCGACTCGCGCCGTTTGGAGCTCCTGCAAGCGCTCGCCGGTTTCCGCAGGGCGATTCGCGTACTCGCGTCGGGGCTGAAGCCCCTCCCACATGGGAAGCACCACGGGCAGGGAGTTGCTGTTGCGATTCCCCAATCCCGGCTCCCCAATCCCAGCCCTCACACGGGAACGATCACGCACGGGGAACCGCTTTCACGATTCCCCACTCCCGATTCCCAATTCCCGCGGCGAAGCCGCTTTCACGATTCCCCACTCTCCATTCCCCATTCCCGGCTTCTCAGCGCAACGCCTTGATCGTCAGGTCCAGCGCGTCCTGGCCGTTCTCGCGCTGCAGGATGCGCACCGGCACCGGCATGTCCGGCACGATCCAGGCGATGATTTCCTTGGAGCCGTCGGTGCGGCTGACCTTGGTCGCCTGCTCGGTCTTGCCGTTGACGGTGACCGCTTCCTTGCCGGCGACGCGGTAGGTCATCGGCTTGGCGCGGCCCTCGTCGACCATGCGGTAGCTCGGGGTCTTGCCGGCGTTGACGTCGCGCGCGATCGCCAGGTTGATCAGCAGCGCGTCCATATCGCCCGGCTGCAGCTTCACCGGGCCGCGGCGGTCGGCCTTGAGATCGCCGCCCCAGGTCGCCTGGCCGGTGCTCCAGTCGTAGTTGGCGGTCACCGCCTTCTTCTTGATCAGGAACACCGAGCGGTCGTCGCTGCTGAGCGGACGCAGCTGTCCGCCCTTTTCCTCGAACACGGTGCTCTGGCTGAGGTCGGCGACCTGGTTCTTGATCGCCAGGCTGTAGCGCCAGCGGTCGGCGCCTTGCTTGGCCAGGGTCATCACGCCGTTGGCCTGCATGCCCATGTAGCTGGCCTGGTAGTCCGCGGTGAACGGCTCCAGGGCCAGGGCGGGCAGGCTCGCCGTGGCCAGCAGGGCGGCGGCGAGGGCGGTCAGCGGGCGGGCGATGCGGGTCATGGTCAGGCTCCTTGGTATTCGGTCAGGCGCAGGTCGATGCGGTCTTCGCCATCTTCGCGCTGCAGGATGCGCACCGGCGTCGGCACGCCGTTGGCGATCCACAGGATGGTCTCATTGCGGCCGCCATTGGTGCGCGACACCCGCAATGCGTCGTAGCTGATGTCGCCGACCTGCACGGTCTCGGTCTGGTCGGCGGCGCGGTAGACATGTTCGCGCACCCGGCCGACGTCGACGAAGCGGTAGGTCATGGTCTTGCCGGGCTGTGCGTCGCGCATCAGCGAGAGGTTGAGCAGCAGCGCGCTCTGGTCGCCGGGCTGCAGCGGGATCGGCGCCTGCCGGTCCTTCTTCAGGTCGCCGTCCCAGCGCGCCACGCCCTGTTTCCAGTCGTACACGCCGGTGACCTTCTTGCCGAAGAACACCGCCTTCTTGACCGTGCTCTGGCTTTGCGGGACGTAGCGGCCGTCCTGCACGGTGAACACCGTGCTCTGTTCGATGTTGAGGCCGAGGATGCTGGCGAAGCCGCTGCGGCCATGCACGCCCAGGTCGACCCGCCACTGGTCGCCGCCGGTATGCACCACGTCCATGCGCGCGTCGCCGGCCGGCTTGCCCTTGTACAGGGCATCGTAGGTGGCGACGAAGGGCTGCAGCGGCGGCGGCGTCCAGGCCTCCGCCGGCAGCGCCGGCGCCGCTGCGGCGGCCGGTGCAGGTGCAGGTGCGCCGGTGGCGGGCGCGGTCGGGGCGGGGGCGGTCTGCGGCGCCGGCTGCGCGGCGGGCGCCGGCGCGACCTGCGCAGCGACGATGGGCGCCAGCAGGCCGAGGCCGGACGCGACGAGGAAGGCGAACGGACGCGGAGCGAGCTTCATGGGATCGGCTGGCGTGAGCGGGAGGGAAGAGGGGGAGGGAGGAGCCGCGGAAGGTGCGGCAGCGCATTCAGGGAAGCAGCACGTCGTCGCAATCTAGGCGCAGCGGACTAAACCGGCACTGACCGTCCAGCCAGACCTTGCCGTCCCGTTCAGCCAGACGGCCCGCCGCGGCCAGCCGCAGCACCGCGCACAGCAGCCGGTGTTCGCGCGGCAGCAGGCGCTGCGCCAGGTCGTCGGGACCGTCGCTGGGCTGCACCGGCACCCGCACCTGCGCGATCACCGCGCCGGCGTCCAGTTCCGGCACCACGAAATGCACGCTGGCGCCGTGTTCGGCGTCGCCGGCCGCCAAGGCTTGGGCATGGGTGTGCAGGCCGCGGTACTTGGGCAGCAGCGAGGGGTGGATGTTGAGCAGGCGCCCGCCGAAGCGCTGCACGAAGCCTGCGCCGAGAATGCGCATGTAGCCGGCGCAGACCACCCAGTCCGGCCGTGCCGCGGCGACCGCGTCGCCCAGCGCCTGCTCGAAGGCGACGCGATCGGGGAAGTCCTTGGGCCGCGCCGACCAGCGCCGGTCCGGCGCCACCATCGCCAGCGCCGGCGCCTCCGGACGATCGCCGAACACGCCGACCACCTCGGCATCGAGGGTGCCGGCGGCGATCGCGGCGAGGATGGCCTGCAGGTTGGAGCCGCGCCCGGAGGCGAGGACAGCGAGGCGGAGCGTCATCGGGCGGGAGTCCGGAACAGGGCGCCCACGGCCGGGCGCTGCAATGTCAGCAGGGTGGCGATGCCCAGTGCGGTGCCCAGCGGGAAGCCCAGGCAGGTGATCACGGCGCCGGCATAGCACAGCTCCAACTGGCGGCGGTGGCGCAAGGCGCGCGCAACCAGCACCTTGAGCAGCAGCGCGAGCAGACCGAAGCCGAGCAGGATCGACAGCATCACGATCGCGATGACGCCGCTCTGCGCCTGGTCCGGGCTCTGGCCGACGGCGTTGAGCTGCGCCTCCTCGTGCACGCCGTAGGCCAGCACGGCGCCCACCAGCAGCACCACGACGACCTGCAGCCCCGCCATGACGGCATACAGCGTCGCCAGGGTGTTCAGGTCGGAGGTGGCACGCACCACATCGGCGGCATGGCCGCCGGGGACGGGGAGGGGCGGTGGCAGCGACATCGTCTGTCTCAGCGCGGGGTGGAAGGAAGCGGGCGCGCGGTGCGCCGCCACGGCCAGGCGCTGGCGCAGCCCAGCGTGGCCAGCAGCATGTCCATGTGCGCATCCCAGGGATCGCCCTGCTGGCCGTTGTAGGACTCGGCCTGCTCCGGCGACAGCAGCAGCGCGATCAGCCATTCCAGCCATTCGTAGACCAGGCTGGCGCACATGATCGCCATCGTCGCCAGGACGAAGGCCTGTCGCGCCGACAGCGCCGGCCAGCGCTGGCGCGCGTGGTCGCGCAGCGCCGGGGCGAAGCACACCCCGAACAGCAGGTGGATCAGCCGATCGGTGTGATTGCGCTGCCAGCCGAACGCCGCGCTCGGCGACCAGCCACCGGTCAGCGCGCGCAGCCACTGGTCGTAGGGCACATTGGAGTAGAGCCAGTGCGCGGCGATGTTGTGCACGCTGATGAAGAGGCAGATAGCCGCGAAATGGCCGGTGCGCAGCGGCCAGCGCCGGTCGTGCCAGACCAGCCAGACCAGGCCCAGCACTGCCAGGGAGCTGTGCATGGCCTGTTCCGCCGGCCACAGCGGCCGCAGCCAGCTGGCGGCGAACACCGCCAGCGCCAGCGTCAGCCAGGCGCGCTTGGCCGCCGCCATGCGGCTCAGCCGATGTGGACGCGTTCGCCAGCGTCCGCGGCGGCCACCACCGCGCCGATCTGCCAGTGCGCCAGGCCCAGGGTGTCCAGGCTGCGCTCCAGCGCGGCCACCTGCGCCGGCGCGGCGACCAGCACGAAGCCGATGCCGCAGTTGAAGGTGCGCCACATCTCGCTGTCGGCCACCGCGCCTTCGCGCTGCAGCCACTCGAACACCGGCGGCAGGGTCCAGGCACTGGCGCGGATGTCCAGGCCCAGGCCGTCGGGGATGACCCGGATGATGTTCTCGGTCAGGCCGCCGCCGGTGATGTGCGCCATGGCGTGGATGGCTTCGCCCTGTTCGCGCAGCAGCGACAGGATCGGCTTGACGTACAGCGCGGTCGGCGCCATCAGCGCGTCGGCCAGGGCCACGCCGCCGACCTGCAGCGCGTCCGGGCGCCCGGCGCGGTCGTAGATGCGGCGGATCAGCGAGTAGCCGTTGGAATGCGGGCCGGAGGAGGCGATGCCGATCAGCACGTCGCCCTGGCGCACCCGGGCGCCGTCGAGCAGCTGCGACTTCTCCACCGCGCCGACGGTGAAGCCGGCCAGGTCGTACTCGCCCGGCGGGTACATGTCGGGCATTTCCGCGGTCTCGCCGCCGATCAGCGCGCAGCCGGCCAGTTCGCAGCCGCGGGCGATGCCGCCGACCACCGCCACGGTGGTCTCCACGTCGAGCTTGCCGGTGGCGAAGTAGTCCAGAAAGAACAGCGGCTCGGCGCCCTGCACCAGCACGTCGTTGACGCACATGCCGACCAGGTCGATGCCGATGGTGTCGTGGCGGCCGAGCTGCTGCGCCAGCTTCAGCTTGGTGCCGACGCCGTCGGTGCCGGACACCAGGACCGGCTCGCGGTACTTGCCGGACAGGTCGAACAGCGCGCCGAAGCCACCCAGCCCGCCCATCACCTCGGGGCGGAAACTGCGCTTGACCAGGGGCTTGATGCGTTCGACGACGGCATTGCCGGCATCGATGTCGACGCCGGCGTCGCGGTAGGTCAACGGGGCGGCGGCGGGGGGCTGGGAAGTGGTCACGGGCGGCGGGGTCGGCGGAAAGGCGGCGATTTTAACAGGCCGCATTGGCGCTAGGCCCGCATTCGGGCAACAATTCGCCCCGGATACGCCGAGTATTGGACCCTTCATGCGCCGCAGCCTTGCCTTCCTCCTGTCTTTCGCGCTGTGCCTGCCCGCCGCGACCGCCCTGGCTCAGGCCGAGCTGCGCACCGAGGGCGACGTGGCCGGCGCCACCGGCCCCTACGATGCCGAGGTGCCGGTCAACAGCCAGAGCGAGGCCGACCGCAACGGTGCCCTGGCCCGTGCGCTCGGCGTGGTGCTGGGCAAGATCTCCGGCGACAAGGGGGTGATGTCGCGGCCCGGGGTGACCCAGGCGCTGCGCAACGCCAAGAATCTGGTCGACACCTTCGACTACCGCCAGGACCAGGGCACCTCGCCGAGCGGTGCGCCCACCTTCCGCACCATCCTGGTGGCGCGCTTCCGCCCGCAGGACGTGGACGGCCTGGCGGCGGCGCTGGGCCTGCCGGTGTGGCCGCAGCCGCGGCCCAAGCCGGTGGTGTGGCTGGCCATCGACGACGGCAGCGGCCCGCGCCTGGTCGGCGTGCAGCAGTCCAACGCCGCGCGCAGCCTGCTCGATCGTGCGATCGAGCGTGGCTTCCGCCTCGGCCTGCCGACCGGCAACGCCGCCGAGCAGGCCCTGGCCGGTGCGATCTGGCGCCAGGACACCGCCGCGGTGGCCAGCGCCTCGTCGCGCTACAGCCCGCCGATGCAGCTGATCGGCAAGCTGTACCGCGGCAAGGCCGGCGGCTGGACCGCGGACTGGACCTTCGTCGATAGCGGCAAGGTGCTGTCGACCTGGTCGTCCAGCGACGCCGACGCGCGCCGCGCCATGGCCAGCGGTGCCGACGGCGCCGCCGATGCCCTGGTCAAGCGCTACGCCAAGGCGGTCAGCGCCGGCCCGGCCGGGATCTATCGGGTAGTGATCACCGGCATCCGCAGCGCCGACGATTACCTGCGCGCCTCCGCCGCGCTGCAGAACGCCTCGGTGGTGCGGCGCATCGTGCCGGTCCGCGCCGACGGCGATCGCCTGGAACTGGATCTGGATCTGCTCAGCGGCGTGTCCGGCTTGAACCGCATGCTCGGCCCGGACGGCGCGCTGCAGCCGGTGGTCGCGCCGGTCGAGGGTCCGGTGATCCTCAACAGCGAGCCGACGGAGTACCGCCTGAAATGACGTTGTCGCCCGAAGCCGAGATCGCGCTGTTCCTGCGCCGCCTGAAATGGACGGCGGTGATCGTCGGCGTGCTGTGGGTGGTGTGGCTGCTGGCGCCGATCCTGACCCCGTTCGTGCTGGCGCTGCTGCTCGGCTGGCTCGGCGACCCGCTGGTGGACCGCCTGGAGCGCGCCGGGCGCTCGCGCAACATGGCGGTGACCCTGGTGTTCGTGCTGATGGTGTTGCTGCTGGTGCTGGCGCTGGTGATCCTGGTGCCGATGCTGGAGCGGCAGATCGTCACCTTCATCGACGTGCTGCCGCAGGCGCGCGACTGGTTCATCGGCACCGCGATCCCCTGGGCCGAACACAAGACCGGGCTGGAGCTGATGGGCTGGCTGGACCCGGAGCGGCTGATCGACTGGATCCGCGGGCACTGGCAGCAGGCCGGCGGCGTCGCCGCGACCTTCTTCGGCTACCTGTCGCGTTCGGGCTTCGCGATGGTGACCTGGGTGGTCAACCTGGTGCTGCTGCCGATCCTGACCTTCTACTTCCTGCGCGACTGGGACCTGCTGGTCGCGCGCGTGGCCGCCACCATCCCGCGCAACCACGTCGGCACCATCACCCGCCTGGCGCAGCAGTCCAACGAGGTGCTGGGCGCGTTCATCCGCGGCCAGTTCCTGGTGATGCTGGCGCTGGGCGTGATCTACGCCGGCGGCCTGACCCTGGTTGGTCTCAAGCTCGGCCTGTTGATCGGCATCGTCGCCGGCCTGATCAGCTTCATCCCGTACCTGGGCGCGACCACCGGCATCCTGCTGGCGGTGCTGGCCGCACTGGTGCAGGCCAAGGGCTTCGACCTGCAGTTGCTGATCCTGGTCGGCGTGGTGTTCACCGTCGGCCAGTTGTTGGAAAGCTACGTGCTGACCCCGCGCATCGTCGGCGACAAGATCGGCCTGCATCCGGTGGCGGTGATCTTCGCGGTGATGGCCGGCGGCCAGCTGTTCGGTTTCCTCGGCATGCTGCTGGCGCTGCCGGTGGCGGCGGTGGCCAACGTGCTGCTGCACTACCTGCACGAGCAGTACCGGCAGAGCGACCTGTACGCGGGCGAAAAGTCGGCGATCCTGTTGGATACGGTCACCGAGCGCACCACCATCATCGAACTGCCGCCGCGCAGCCCCGATCAGCCGTGAGCGTGCCGCAACTGCCGTTGGCCCTGCGCTATCCGCCGGAGCAACGCCTGGACCGCTATCTGGGCGCGCCGGACGGACTGCTGGCGCAGTTGCAGGCGGTCGCCGACGGCGCCGCCGACGACTGGGTGTACCTGTCCGGCCCCGCCGGCACCGGCAAGACCCATCTGGCCCTGGCGCTGTGCGCGGCCACCGAACAGGCCGGGCGCAGCGCCGCCTACCTGCCGCTGCAGGCCGCCGCCGGCCGTCTGCGCGATGCGTTGGAAGCACTGGAAGGACGCGATCTGGTCGCCCTCGACGGCCTGGAAGCGATCGCCGGGCAGCGCGAGGACGAGGTGGCGCTGTTCGATTTCCACAACCGTGCGCGCAGCGCCGGGGTGACCCTGCTGTACACCGCGCAGGCGATGCCCGACGGCCTGGCGCTCAGTCTGCCGGACCTGCGCTCGCGGCTGTCGCAGTGCACCCGCATCGCCCTGGCGCCGCTGGACGACGCCGGCCGCGCCGCGGTGCTGCGCGAGCGCGCCCAGCGCCGCGGCCTGGTGCTGGAAGACGCGGCGATCGACTGGCTGCTGACCCACGCCGGGCGCGACCTGGCCGGCCTGATCGGCCTGCTGGAGCGCCTGGACCGCGAATCGCTGGCGGCGCAGCGGCGGGTGACGGTGCCGTTTTTGCGGAGGGTGGGAATCGGGAATGGGGAATCGGGAATGGGGAAAAACTGAGATCCCCGCGACCGAGGCCGGACTGCGGCATTCGAGAAAAACAGCGCTTCGCGCCGCGTAACCGGCACGGCGCCGCTGATGTTCCGCGTGTCGTGCTCTGAATCGAAGGGTTCTGGAGATGCCCGCGTGCCGCCGTGGGGCAGGCAAGCTATGGGACCTCAGCTTTTCCCGATTCCCGTTTCCCCATTCCCAGCACCTCATCCAACTCCGCCAGCCGCTGCGGCGTCCCCACGTCGGTCCAGCGGCCAGGGTGGTGCAGGCCGTGCAGCTGGCCTCGTTCGGCCTGCGCACGCAGCAGCGGCACCACCGAGAAGCGGGGCGGCACGCCCGGCGCGGTCGGCGCCGGGGCGGCGATGGTCTGCCAGTCGCGCAGCAGGGCGGGGCGGTACATGCCGATGCCGGCGTAGGTCAGCAACCGGTCGCCGGCGTTGTGCACACGCCCGTCTTCCTGCAGGGCGAAATCGCCGTGCGCCGCATAGGCCGGCGGATCCACCAGCACCAGCTGCGCCAGGCCGGGCGGCTCGGGCGCCAGCCGGGCGAAATCGAAGTCGGTCCAGATGTCGCCGTTGACCAGCAGGAACGGCGCCTCGCCGAGCAGCGGCAGCGCGTGCAGCATGCCGCCGCCGGTTTCCAGCGGTGTGGCGCCTTCGTAGGAATAGGCGATGCGCAGCCCGAACGCGCTGCCGTCGCCGAGCGTCTGCGGGAACTGTTCGGCTAGCCAGGACGTGTTGATCACCACCTCGCGCACGCCCAGCGCGGCGAGCTTGCGCAGGTGCCAGACGATCAGCGGCGTGCCGCCCACCGCCAGCAGCGGCTTGGGCGTGTGTGCGGTCAACGGACGCATGCGCTCGCCGAGGCCGGCGGCGAAGATCAGCGCCTTCATGCGCCGGCCGCCGCGCGCTGCGCCAGGGCCGGCTTGATCCGCGTCTGCAGCAGTTGCGCCAGCGGCTGCAGGCTGGGGTGCCGCGGCAGCGCCTCGTCGAGGTAGGCGATGAAGCGCGGCACGTTGTCCAGGTACCAGGCCTTGCCGTCGCGGTAGTTCAGCCGCGCGAAGATGCCCATGTTCTTCAGGTGGCGCTGCACGCCCATCCACTCGGCGTCGCGCAGGAACTGCGCCAGCGGCGGCACCGGAATCCCGGCCTGCAGCGCACGCGCGTGATAGCTGGCGAGCCAGGCGTCGACCTGCGCCAAAGGCCAGCTGACCGTGGTGTCCTTGAACAGGCTGACCGGGTCGTAGGCGACGGGGCCGATCACGCAATCCTGGAAATCCAGCACCGCCGGGCCGTCGGCCGCCGGCATCAGGTTGCGCGGCATGAAGTCGCGGTGCACCAGCACCTGCGGCTGCGCCAGCGCGTTGTCCATGAGCTGACGCTGCACGCCGTGCAGGGCCGCGCGTTCGTCGGCATCCAGGGTGATGCCCAGGTGGCGCTGCAGGAACCAGTCCTCGAACAGGCCCGCGTCGCGTTGCAGCAGCGCCTCGCCGAACACGCCCATGCCCGGTGGCGGCGCGATCGCCTGCAGCCGCAGCAACTGGCCGAGCGCGGCGTCGAAGTGCGCGTCCGCCGTGCTCGTGTCCAGGCATTGCGCCAGGGTCGGTTGGCCCAGGTCTTCCAGCAGCAGGAAGCCGGCCTCCGCGTCCTGCGCCAGGATCGTCGGCACCCGCACGCCGCCGCCGTGCAGCAGCGCGTGCATGCGCAGCCACGGCCGCACGTCTTCCAGGTCCGGCGGCGAATCCATCACGATGCGACTGACGCTTTGGCCATGGCTGCGCCAGTAGCTGCGCTGGCCGGCGTCCACCGAGGCGCGCTGCAGCGTCGCCTGTGCGTCGTCCAGGGCCGTGCGCGCCCAGGCCAGGCGTTGCGCGGCGCGTGCCGCAAGGACATCGGGAACCATCGGGCTGGCGCTCATCGGCAGGCTGCGGCGGAAATGAGCCGCACAGCGTAAACGGGTGCCGCCGCCGTGGCGAGCGGCGCGCCGTGCCTCAGCGCTTGCTGGAGAACAGCCGCAACAGCGCGAGCAGGGCGATGGCGCCGAGCAGCGCACCGAGGAAGCCCGCCGGCTCGCCACGGCTGTACCAGCCCATGTAGTGGCCGAACCAGCCGGCCAGCAGCGCGCCGGCGATACCCAGCAACACGGTGAACAGGCAGCCGGAGCGTCCGCTGCTGGGGCCAAGGAAACGCGCCAGCAGGCCGACCACGAAGCCCACCAGGATGATGTAGAGCCAGCTGTCGCTGCCGAACAGAGTGTGCATGGAGAGCGTTCCGAGCGCGGAGGGGGATCAGCGTCGGATCGTGCCAGATCGACTGTGATGGCGTCGATGCTTGCGTACGCCGCGCAGTCGGCACGCCCATGGAAGGCGGCCGCCCGCGCTGCGCGGATGACACCATCGGAAAGGCGCCGCGTCGGAGCCGACGCCTCTCCCACCGCAAATAGGGGACGGATCAGTCACTCAGGAAACCGGCGTCGCCAATCCCGAATCCCGACTCCCCAGTCCCCCCCCCTCAGCAGCACCCATGCCCGCCATGCTGCTCGCCGCCGGCCACCGCCGCGCTGCCGGTGGTCTCGCCGCGCAGGCTGGCGGCATGGTGGGCGGCGATCACCCGCGACACGCAGGCAGTCACCCGCTTGCCCATCGGGATGTGCAGGAACTCGTTGGGGCCGTGCGCGTTGGAATGCGGGCCGAGCACGCCGGTGATCATGAACTGCGCGCCGGGGAACTTCTCGCCGAGCATGCCCATGAACGGGATCGAGCCGCCTTCGCCCATGTACATCGCCGGCTTGCCGAACGCCGCCTGCGAGGCCGCTTCGATCGCATCGGTCAGCCACGGCGACTGCGCCGGGGCATTCCAGCCGGAGGAGGACTTCTCCAGCGCCAGCGACACCTCGGCGCCGTACGGCGGATCGCGCAGCAGCACGTCCTTGAGCAGTTCGCCGGCGTGCTTGCCGTCCAGTGTCGGCGGCAGGCGCAGCGACAGCTTCACCGCGGTCTCGGGGCGCAGCACATTGCCGGCCGAGGCCAGCGGCGGCAGGCCGTCGGCACCGGTCACCGACAGCGCCGGGCGCCAGGTGCGGTTGAGCACCAGCTCGGACAGGTCCTCGTGCATCGGCCGCATGCCGGGCAGGAACGGGAACTTGCTGTAGACCTCGTCGCCCAGCACCTCGGCGACCTTGCGCGCCTGCGCCAGCCGCTCCTCGGGGATGTCGGCGTACAGGCCGTCGACCTTGATCTTGCCGGTGGCTTCGTCCTCCAGCCGCGACAGCAGGTCGCGCAGCACGCGGAAGCTCGACGGCACCACGCCGGAGGCGTCGCCCGAATGCACGCCTTCGCTGAGCACCTTGACGCTGAAGTTGCCGCCGGCCAGGCCGCGCAGCGAGGTCGTGCACCACAGCTGCTCGTAGTTGCCGCAGCCCGAATCCAGGCACACCACCAGCGACGGCTTGCCGATCCGCGCCGCCAGATGGTCGACGTAGGCGGGCAGGTCGTAGCTGCCCGATTCCTCGCAGGCCTCGATCAGCACCACGCAGCGCGCGTGCGGGATGCCCTGGTCCTGCAGCGCCTGGATCGCCGCCAGCGAACCGAACAGGGCGTAGCCGTCGTCGGCGCCGCCGCGGCCGTACAGGCGGTCGCCCTTGAGCACCGGCGTCCACGGGCCCAGGTCGGCGTCCCAGCCGGTCATTTCCGGCTGCTTGTCCAGGTGCCCGTACAGCAGCACGGTGTCCTCGCCGGTCGCGTCGCTGCTGGCCGGCACCTCCAGGTAGATCAACGGGGTGCGGCCTTCCAGTTGCACCACCTCCACCTGCAGGCCGGGGATCGCCTGCGCGCGCGCCCAGCGCTCCATCAGCGCCACCGCATCGGCCATGTAGCCATGCGCGACCCAATCGGCGTCGAACATCGGCGATTTGTTGGGGATGCGGATGTAATCGACCAGTTGCGGGACGATGTCGTCATCCCACTTTTCGCTCAGGAAACGGTCGATCTTGGCACTGTCCATGAAAAGCTCCGAAGTGATTGCACACGTGTGCAGCCATTCTACGCCCCGGTGCCCGTGTAGGGTTTTTCCTACACGGCGACGCGCCGTTTACCTGCTGTTTGTGACGCGTTCCGACGATAGGCTGTACCCATGTGGCGAGCGATGCTGACAACGCCGGCAGGAAAGGCCGGCGAAGTCCCCATCCAAGTCACAAGGAGCGTTGCCATGCAGTCTTTTATCGTGGTCCTGAAGTCGCTGGTCGTTGCCCTGATGCTGTCCGGTTCCGCGCTCGCCGCGGACAAGGTCAACATCAACTCCGCTGGAGCGGAGGAAATCGACCAGGTGTTGGTGAACGTGGGGGCCTCCAAGGCCCAGGCGATCGTCGACTACCGGCAGGCGCACGGACCTTTCAAGAGCGCCGAGGAACTGGCACTGGTGAAAGGCATCGGACTCAAGACGGTCGAGCGGAACCGCGACCGGATCGATGTGGGCGCCACGAAGGCACCCGCACCGACAGCCGCCAAGCAGGCAGCTGCCAAGCCGGTGGAAAGGCGTTAAAGGGATTTGCAACGAAAGGATAGGGCCGGCGCTGGACGCGCGGCCGCAGCCTCACTGAGCAGGATGCGAAGGGGGAAGGCAGGAAGCCGACAGGGAGGTACATCGTCGCCCGGCGTTGCACAGTGACGTGCAGCCGGGCGATGTTTTTTTGGGCGCCATGGCGCCTCTTGCGTCGCCTATTCGGGCTGGCCAGGGACAGGCCGCTTGCCCTGATCGTGCAGAATGCGCGCATGGACTGGTGCACGCTGCCCGCGCGGGTGATCCCCGCCAATGAGTATCGCCGCGAACGCTGGCGCAACGGCCTGGGCTGGACCCGGGAGATCCTGCGTCTGCCGGCGGTCGGCGACGACTGGCTGCTGCGCCTGTCCATCGCCGAGATCGAGCAGGATGCCGCCTTTTCGCCTTTCCCCGGGATCGACCGCGAACTGGTCCTGCTGCGCGGCAACGGCGTGCGCCTGCGTTTCGACGACGGCGAGGAACAGGTGCTGCAGGATCCTTGCGCGCGCCTGCGCTTCGCCGGCGAGCGGCCGCTGCGTGGCGAGTTGCTGGACGGGCCGACCCACGATTTCAACCTCATGTGGCGACGCGACCGGCTGCGCACGCAACTGCTGCACCGGCCACTGGTCGGGCCGATGCTGTTCTTCGCCGAACCTGGTGTCGCCTGGGCCGTTCATCTTCTGGCAGGGCAAGCGCAGTTCGATGCGGCCAGCGGACTGCCGCCATTGGCGGCCGGCGACAGTGCCTGGTTGGCCGCCGATGCCAGGCGCCGCTTTGCTTTGAGCGGGGGCGGGGAGGTGTTGGCGATGCGCATCGAGGCCCTGCAGACGCCCGCGGACTGAGCCCGCTGCACCACGCGCGCGGCTCTTGCAGCGTCGACGCCGACCGCGTCCAATGCGCGAACGCGGCCATCCGGGCCGTACAGCGGAAGCCGACAGGTGCTCTCGGACAAAAGGTGGTTGGCGAAAATTCTGGTGGCGGACGCGGACGCGGTCTTGCGCGACCGGATTCGCGATTACCTGGCGTGTTTCAACCTGCAGGCCCACGACGCCGACAGTGCGCCGCACCTGCAGGCGCAACTGGCGGCCGGGCATTACGACGCGGTGGTGCTCGATGCCGGCCTCGACGGTGCCGAGGGCCTGCGCCTGTGCCGGCAACTGCGCGACCGCGGCGACATCGCCATCGTGATGATGGCCGACCGCGCCGAGCCCGTGGACCGGGTGATCGGGCTGGATCTGGGCGCGGACGACTTCCTGGTGCGGCCGCCCGACCTGCGCGAACTGGTGGCGCGGCTCAACGCGGTGCTGCGTCGGGTGCGCGCGACCCAGCCGCCGGCAGCGGCGCATGGCGGCTGGCAAGTCGATGCCGCGCGGCACCAGGCGGTGGCGCCGGACGGGCGGACGATCCCGCTGTCGCCCGGCGAACTGCGGCTGATGGCGGTGTTCCTGGAGCAGCCGGGCGAGGTGCTCACGCGCGAGACGCTGCGCACCGCGCTGGGCGACGGCGAGGCCAGCATGCCTGCGGGCAGTCGCGGCATCGATCTGCAGGTCTCGCGGCTGCGCCAGAAGCTCGGCGACGACCCGCTGGTGCCGCAATGGATCCGCACGGTACGCGGCAAGGGCTATGTGTTCGAGCTGCAGCGCATGGGGTTGCCGGCGTCGCGCTGATGGCGCGACGGCGTGGCGTTGCTGGCGTCGCCGCGGCCGAAGCCGCCACCGTAGCAGTGGCGGTCGGGTCGCGGCGCGTTGTCCGGAACACGCCGGCGCGAGGTCTCGCGCGGTGCACTGGTGTTCTCCCGGCCGCGGCTCATCGAGCAGCGTGCCGCGCTCAGCTCAGCCCCGTGCTAACGCCGCGAAGCCGCTGCTGAGCCGTTCCTGCACTGCGCCGTCGTGGCGCACCAGGAAGCGCACCGCCAGTCCTTCGCGCTCGGCGCAGGCCAGTCCCGCCTCCACACCGAGCACGCTCAGGGCAGTGGCCCAGGCATCGGCACGCATTGCATCGGCGGCCACCACCGTCACCGCGGCCAGCGTCGCGGCGATCGGTCGGCCGCGACGCGGATCCAGCAGGTGTCCATAGCGTCGTCCGTCCTGTTCGAAGTGGTGCCAGCGGTCGCCGGAGGTGGCCACCGCCAGGCCGTCGACCGCGAGCGCGCGCGGCGATGCGTCGCCATGCACCTGCTCGTCCGCAGCGGCCTCGATCAACACCCGCCACGGTTGCGCGTCCGGCTTGCGACCGTAGCCATAGAGATCGCCGCCGACCTCGACCAGTGCGCTTTCCACGCCATGCGCACGCAGCGCCGTCGCTGCCAGGTCGACGCCGTAGCCCTTGGCGATCGCCGACAGGTCCAGATGCAGCCCGCCCGGCTGGTGCCAGCGGCCCGCGTCGTCGACGGTGAGCCGGCGCCAGTCGCCCGCGGCGCGGGCCTGTTGCAGTGCGGCGGGTTCCGGCACCCGCCGATCTCCGGCGGTGGCGCCGAAACCCCATGCGCCGACCACGGCGCCGATCGTGGGATCGAAGGCGCCGTCGCTGCGTTGCGCCACCTCCAGCGCGCAGCGCAGCACCGTGTCGAACGCGACGGGCAAGGCATGCCAGGTATCGGCGTCGGCGCGGTTGTAGCGGCTGAGATCCGATTGCGCGTCCCACGTGCTCATCTGCGCGACGACCAGATCGAGCTGCGCCTGGATCGCATCGCGCAATGCGTGCAGGTCGCTGCGTTGGGGCGGCAGCAGCCTGGCGCTCCAGCGCGTGCCCATGCTGCTGCCGTGCAGCGTGGCGATGCCGGCGCTGGCGCGGACTGCGGTCGGTGAAGCGGGGCGACTCACGCGTCGACGCAGCGCGACCGTACAACGGCAGCGCGCAGGTGCCCTACGCTGCGCGACCGTGTGCCGGCGGCATGTTCGGCGTTCCGGTCGCCACGCCCGCTCATGTCTCCGACCAGTCGCGCAGCAGGTTGTGGTAGACGTTGGTCAGGCGCAGCAGCGCCGCCGCGTCCGCGCCGCTGGCGGTCAGCGCCTGGATCGCGGTGTCCAGGTCGAACAGGGTCTGCCGCCAGCCGGCGTCGCGCACCAGGCTCTGCACCCAGAAGAACGATGCCATGCGTGCGCCGCGGGTCACCGGCGCGACCCGGTGCAGGCTGCTGGACGGATACAGGATCAGGTCGCCGGCGGGCAGCTTGACCTCATGCTCGCCGTAGGTGTCGTGGATCAGCAGTTCGCCGCCGTCGTACTCCTCCGGCGCACTCAGGAACAGGGTGCAGGACAGGTCGCTGCGCACGGTCAGCGCCGGCTGCGTAGCGGTGGCGGCCTGGGTCATCACCGCACCGTCGACGTGCAGGCCGTAGCTGCCGCCGCCGCTGTAGCGGTTGAAGCGCGGCGGGATGGTGCGCAGCGGCAGCGCCGCGGCGAAGTACAGCGGGCTGCGCGCCAGCGCGCTCAGCACCGCCTGGCCGAGGTCCTGCTTCAGCGGCGAGGCGTCGGCCAGTTGCAGGTTGCGCTTGACCTGCGCGCCCTGCGCGCCGACGGTCTCGCGGCCGTCCACCCAGTCGGCGCTCTCCAGTGCCTGGCGGAACCGCGCGACCTCATCGGCGCTGAGGATGTCGGGAATGTGCAGCAGCATGGGGCGCTCCGGCGATGGACGCCCAGGATAGGGCGTCCACCGCGCGTTGGCAGGCGCGGTCGCTCAGAAGCGGACCTCGGCAGTCAGCAGCACCGAGCGCGGCGCGCCGGGCGTGTAGCGGAAGCCGCTCTTGTTGATCGCGGCGACGTAGTCCTTGTCGAACAGGTTGTAGGCGTTCAGGCGCAGCGCCACGTGGTCGTTGACCGGATAGCTCAGCACCGCATCCCACACCGTGTACGACTTCACGAACGCCGGCGTGCCGACCGCACCGTCGCGGCCGCGCTTCATCTCGCCCGAGTAGCGCACGCCGCCGCCGACGGTCAGCCCGAATGGCAGGGTGTAGGTGGTCCAGGCAGTGAACGCGCTGTCCGGGGTGTAGGCCAGATCCTGGCTGCCGTCCTGCGAGACGGTCGTGCCCTGGCGCACCCGCGCATCTAGCTTGGTGTAGCCGCTGGACAGCGACCAGCGCTCGGTCAGCTTGCCCACCGCCGACAGTTCGATGCCTTGCACGCGCTTCGCGCCGCTCTGGTAGTACAGCCCGTCGCTGCCCTGCACGATCTCGTTGTTCACGTCGGTGCGGAACAGCGCCAGCGTCGCGAACAGCGCATCGTCGAGGAAATTCCACTTCGTGCCGACTTCGGCGGTCTTGGCCTTCTGCGGATCGAAGCGCGGATTGTTGGCGTTGTTGGCCGAGGCGCTCAGTTCCAGCGTGCTGCCGCCGGGCGGCTGCTGCGAGGTGGCGAAGTTGGCGTACACGCTCACGTCCTCGTTGGCCTTGTAGACCGCGCCGAGTTTCCAGCTGAACAGCGTGTCGGCGATGTCGGTGTCCAGGCCGACCACGGTGGTGCAGGGCGCGGCGGTGGAGGTGGCTGAACTGCACACCAGGCTGTCGAAGTCGGTCTTGTAGCGATCCGCGCGCACTCCGGCGGTGACCAGGAAGCTGTCGCCGAACTTCAGCGTGTCGAAGGCATAGGCCGAGTAGGTGGTGGTGGTGCCATGGCTGCGCGCGCCGTTGCGCGCGGTGCGCAGCGGCGTGGTGTTCCAGTCCGGCGCATAGAGGTTGGCCGGATTGGCCGCCAGCCAGGCGGCGCGGTCGACGATGTTGTGGCCCCAGCTGCGCAGTTCCTCGCGCGAGGCTTCCACGCCGGTGCTGAGGTTGTGCTGCACTGCGCCGGTGGCGAAGTCCACGCGCAGGTTCAACTGGTCGGCGAGGGTGGTGTACTGCTGATCCTTGAAGGTCGGCAGGCTGCGCAGCACCGTCCAGGTCGCAGGATCCGCCGGATTCGGCGTGCGCAGGTTGGCGGCGTTGGGCATGAACGCGAACAGCAGGTAGTCCTGCTCGTTGCGGCCCCAGCGCGCGGTATTGGTCAGCTTGACCGTGTCGGACACGTCGTGCTCGATGCGGAAGGTCGCCATCTTCGCGGTCACGTCGTCGTGGTCGTCGCGGGTGCCGTAGAAGTTGCTGCTGTCCACGCGCGCCGCGCCGCCGAGCCACGGCCGTGCGGGGTCGGGCGAGCTGTAGCCGGGCAGGCCGAGGGTGGGCACGCCGCCGTCGGGCACGTTGTCCTGCTTCACGTACAGCAGGTCGAGCAGGTAGCGCGTGTCGGTGCCCAGGCCGAACGCCAGCGACGAGGCCAGGCCCCAGCGCTTGTTGGCGACATGGTCGCGGCCGATGGCGTCGCTGTCCTGGCCCATCACGTTCAACCGCAGCGCGCTGCTGGCGCCGAGCGCCTGGTTCCAGTCTGCGGTGGCGCGGCGCTGGCCATGGTCGCCGCCGGACAGCGTGGCGCTGCTGGCGTTGTCCAGGTGCGCCTGCTTGCTGACCAGGTTGATCGCGCCGGTCGGCGCGCTGCGGCCGTTGTCGGTGCCGGCCGGGCCTTTCTCGACCTCGATCTGCTCGATGTTGAACACGTCGCGCGAGATCGAGCCGAGGTCGCGCAACCCGTCGACGAAGATGCTGCTGGAGCTGTCGAAGCCGCGCATGTAGATCGCATCGCCGGTGCTGGTGTTGCCGTTCTCGCCGACATAGAACGTGCCCACGCCCGGGCTGTTGTGCAGCGCTTCGGTGAGGGTGGTGGCGCCCTGTTCGTTGAACAGGTCCTTGCCGATGATGTTGAGGGTCTGCGGGGTATCGATCAGCGGCTGGGTGAACTTCGGCGAGTCCGGCACTTCCACCAGGTAGCGCTTGGCGCGCTGGGCCTGCACGTCGACCTTGTCCAGGGTGGTGGGCTGGTCGCCGGTGTCCGCATGCGCGGGGGAGAGCAGGCTCAGCCCGCCGAGCAGCACGACGGTGGTGAGGGTCGGTGCGGCGGCCTGGCGGGTCACGGCATGTTTGCGGCGCTTGATCGGAGAGGTCATGGGCGGTTCGGTTTGCAGGAGGGGCGGCACCCCGATCGCGGGCAGCGGCCGTCCCCCAGTGGGAGCGGCCGCGGCGGCGAGATCGGGCGGCTGGGCGAAACGGTGTCTGCCGCGCATGCGATGCAGGCAGCGCATTCATTTTCCATGCAAATACGAATTGTTTGCAATCTCTTTGTCATCGGTGCCGGTCCGCCGCGGTTCGGATAGCCGGACTCGCCAGAAAATGCGGACCATCGACCGAGGCGCGCAATCGGCCAAAGGACCCGGCACTGAGTGGTTTGGGGCCCGTCCGTGCGGGCGCGCGACGCCAGCGCCGACCAGACGGGCGCTGCGGGTAGGTGGAAGTCCGAACTAGGGGCGGTAGAGAGGCGCGCCGGTGTCAGGCAGCCGATGCTGCCCGGAGATGGCGTGGTACCGACGGCGCACTGTCGCTGCCGGATCGTCGCACCAGGTGCGTTTCAACGTATGCCGAAGGAGCGGGTGGTGCAGTGCCAGATTGCGTGTCGCCATGAGCGTCGCCAGTGTCGGCGGACCACGAAGCCAGGCCGATACTCGCCCTCTGTGCAAGGGCGGCACGCGCCAATGCTGTCGGGATTGGCCGCTTGCGGCGCCGTCCCGCGGCACCGCAAGCAGCGGGGTTCAGGCCGCCGCGGCCTGTGCCACGCGCGGGCCTTCGCGCAGGGCGCGGCCGATCAGCCCGACCAGCAGATCCAGCTCTTCGCTGTCCATCGCGAAGTGCGGGGTGAAGCGCAGCGAATTCTCGCCGCCGTGGATCACGTTGACGCCGTGCTGGCGCAGCCACTCCTCGGTGGAGCCGGCGCCGTAGCACTTGTACTGCGGGGCCAGTGCGCAGGAGAACAGCAGGCCGGTGCCCTGGACCTGGGTGATGGCGCCGCCGAGTTCGGCCTTGAGCTTCTCCAGCTTCTGCACCGCCTCGGCGCCGCGCTCGCGGATGTTGGCGCGCACCTGCGGGGTCAGCTGCGCCAGGGTCGCGGTGGCGACGTCGAGCGCGCGCGGGTTGCTGGTCATGGTGTTGCCGTAGGTGCCCTTGCGATACACCTGCGCCGCGTGCTCGGTCACCGCCAGCACCGACAGCGGGTACTGCGCGGCGTTGAGCGCCTTCGAATAGGTTTCCAGGTCCGGCGGGTCGAGCTGCTCGAAGCCGGGATAGTCCACCACCGACAGCACGCCGTGCGCGCGCAGGCCGGCCTGGATCGAGTCGACCAGCAGCAGGCTGCCGTGGGTGCGGGTCAGTTCGCGCGCGGCGGCATAGAACGCCGGCGGCAGCGCGCGGCCGGGGTCGCCTTCGCCCATCACCGGCTCCAGGAACACCGCCTCGATGAACCAGCCGTGCTGCTCGGCCTCGGCGAATGCGCGGCGCAGCGCGTCCACGTCGTAGGGCGCGATGGCGATCAGCCCATCGTCGCCGCGGTAGCTGGCCAGGTGCTGCAGATAGGTCTTGCGGCTGGAGTCGGAGTACATGCCGGGCCGGTCGGTGCGGCCGTGGAAGCTGCCCTTGACCACCAGGCGCTTGATCTTGGCGCCGGCGTGGCGTGCGCCCGGATCGGTCTGCAGCTTGGCGTTGATGTCGACGATGCGCGCGGCCAGGCCCACCGATTCGGAACCGGAATTGAGGCACATGAAGCGGGCGTACGGACAGCCGCCGCGGCGGTGGCCGATCTCCGCGCGCAGCGCGCGCTCGAAGCGCAACTGCGACAGGTTGGGGGTCATCACGTTGGCCATCACCTGCGGCCGCGCCATCGCCTCCAGCACCGCCTCCGGGGTGTGGCCGAAGCCGAGCATGCCGTAGCCGCCGGCGTCATACAGCACGGCGCCCTTGAGCGTGACCACCCACGGGCCGCGTGCGCTCAGCGCCACGTAGGGGGTCACCGCGTCGTCGGCGTAGAAATTGACGAACCCGGCCTGCAGGTGGCGGATCTGCTCGGCTTCGTCCAGGTCCAGCAATTCGCCGAATTCGGCAGCGATGCGCGCGTAGTCGTCGCCCGCCGCCTCGATCGCCGCGCGCAGCGCCGGATGCGAGGCCGCCAGGCGTTCGATGCTGGCGTCGTCCAGGCCATGGGTCAGGCGGTCGCCGGCATGGGCACGGAGCGGGGCGAGGGGGCCGAGTACGGTCATGGGCGATCTCCTGAAGGCGGGCTGTCTGGCGACGATCCTGTCTATTATCGGGACAGGATCGTCGAATGGCAGCGTGAATCCGTGCAGGAATTGACGCATTTTCGTCGATTCGACGAAAATCGCCGGTCATGAAGATCACCGCCTCCGACGACGCCCTGCTGTCGCTGCTGCGCGAGGATGCGCGCGCCTCCACCGCCCAGATCGCCCGCCGCCTCGGTCTGTCTCGCACGACGGTACAGAGCCGGATCGAGCGCCTGGAGCGCGAGGGCGTGATCTGCGGCTATACCGTGCGCACCCGCGACGACTACGAACAGGGCCATATCCGCGCGCACATCCTGATCACCGTGCTGCCGAAGAAGATGACCTCGGTAGTCAAGGCACTGCGCGAGATCGATGCGGTGCGCGTGCTGCATTCGGTCAGCGGCTCCTTCGACCTGATCGCGCTCGGCGTGGTGCCGGGCGTCAACGACATGGACGAACTGACCGACCGCATCGGCGCGCTGGACGGGGTGGAGCGCACCACTTCGTCGATCATTCTGTCCACCAAGTTCGAGCGGTGAGAGGTCGGGATTGGGGACTAAGGAGTGGGGCTCGCAAGAGCGCGATCCCGCTTTGCTTCAACGAATCCCCAATCCCGAATGCCCAATCCCGGCGCCGCTACAATATTCGGCCCTGCTCTCGATCGTCCCCGGCGCCTTGAAAAAGTCCGATTTCCACTACGACCTGCCTGAAGACCTGATCGCGCAGGAACCGCTGGCCGAGCGCTCGGCCAGCCGGCTGCTGATGGTACCGCCGGCGCCGGCGGCCTTCGCCGATCGGCACGTGCGCGATCTGCCGGAACTGCTGCGTGCCGGCGATCTGCTGATCTTCAACGACACGCGGGTGATCCCGGCGCGGCTGTTCGGGCAGAAGAGCACCGGCGGGCGGGTCGAGATCCTGATCGAGCGGCTGCTCGGCGGCCAGCGCGCGCGGGCGCAACTGGGCGTGAGCAAGTCGCCCAAGGCCGGCGCACGCATCGCCCTGGATGCCGGCGGCGAGGCCGAGGTGCTGGGCCGCGATGGCGAGTTCTACCAGTTGCAGTTCCATGTGGACGGCGCGCTGGAGCACTGGCTGCAGCAGGCAGGACGCTTGCCGTTGCCGCCTTACATCCGCCGCGAGCCGGGCCTGGACGACCGCGAGCGCTACCAGACCGTGTTCGCGCGCGAGGCCGGCGCGGTCGCCGCACCGACCGCCGGGCTGCATTTCGACGCGCCCTTGCTGCAGGCGCTGCAGCAGCGCGGGGTCGAGGTCGGGCACGTGACCCTGCATGTGGGCGCCGGCACCTTCCAGCCGGTGCGGGTGGAAGCGCTGGAGCAGCACCAGATGCACCGCGAGTGGCTCAATGTCGGCGCCAGCCTGGTCGAGCAGGTGCGGCGCACGCGTGCGGCCGGCGGCCGCGTGATTGCGGTGGGGACCACGGTGGTGCGCGCGCTGGAGAGCGCCTCCAAGGACGGCGAACTGCATCCGTTCGCCGGCGAGACGCAGATCTTCATCCTGCCGGGCTACCGTATCCGCAGCGTCGACGCGATGGTGACCAACTTCCATCTGCCGGAAAGCACGCTGCTGATGATGGTCTCGGCCTTCGCCGGCCGCGAGCGCATCTTCGCCGCCTATCGCCACGCCATCGCCGAGCGCTACCGTTTCTTCAGCTACGGCGACGCGATGCTGTTGTGGAGCAGCGAGACGCCGGCAGACCGCGTGGGCTGACCCGCGTGAGGTCGTGCGGTCGTGGCGGCCGTCGATCGAACGCGTTGGCGAAGATGGTGGCGTTGTTACGCCCAGCCGGTGAACGCATCGACGACGCGTGCGCCGCGCACCGATGAGCAGGCGTCGCCGCGCTGGCGGTGCCTGACCTCGCGCCTCACCTCTGGCCTGCCGCTGCACAAAATGCAAGCCACCGCGAAGCGTCGCGAAACCAGCCTGTATCCGCGTGATTGCACGAGGCGGCGCCCGTACCCTCATCCGCCCCTTTGGGGCACCTTCTCCCGAGGGGAGAAGGGAGAGGCCAAAGCCCCTCTCCCTCCGGGAGAGGGGTTGGGGTGAGGGTGAGGCAGCGCGCAGCGACAGCCCATCAACCCCGCATCGCGCAGACACGGTATCGCGCCCGTATCAACGACCATGCAGCAGGGGCCAGACGTGCTTGCCAATCCTCAAGCGCTTCACCACGGCCGCAGGCCCGTCATCCCGACTCCCCAATCCCGACTACTTGATCGGCTCGTCCAGCATCAGTTCGCGCACGAACCGCACCGGCGGGGCGCCGTAGGACAGTACCTGGTCGTGGTAGGCCTTGAGGTTGAACTTGGCGCCGAGCTTGTCCTGCATCGCCTTGCGCAGGTCCAGATGCTCCTGCACGCCGACGAAGTAGGTCGGCAACTGCGCCGAGGTCAGCTGTGCGCGCACCCACTTGCCCTCGGCCTCGCTCTGCTGCTGGAAGGTGTCGTGGACCATCAGGTGCAGCGCCTGTTCCTTGCTCCAGCCGTCCACGTGCACGCCCTGGTCGAGCAGTGCGTTGGCGATGCTGCGCAGGTAGAACTTCAGCTGCACCAGGTGGAACAGCGGATCGTTGTCCAGGTAGCCCTGCTCCTGCATCATCCGCTCGGTGTACACCGCCCAGCCTTCGGCGAACACGCCCGAGCGCAGCACGCCGCGCAGCGTCGACGGGAACTTGGCCGAATGCCAGCCTTCCACGTAATGCCCGGGCACGCCCTCGTGGATGCTCAGCAGGTGGATCATGCGGCTGTTGTATTCGCGCAGGAACGAGTCGGCCTGCTGCGCGTTCCAGTCGTCGGGGATCGGCGACACCGCGTAGAAGGTCTTCAGGTTCTTGTCCAGCGGACCGGGCGAATCGCAGTACGCCACCGCCACGCCGCGCTGGAATTCGGGCATCAGGATGATGTCCACCGGCGCATCGGGCAGGGTCACCAGATCCTTCTTGCGCACGAAGTCGGTGGCATCGGCCAGCGAGGCCTTGGCGGCCTCGACCACCTTGTCGCGCGCCGGATGCTGCGCATAGGCCAGTTCCAGCGCCGCCTCGATCGCCTTCTGCTGCTGTTCGTCGCTGGGCGCATCGACCAGGGCCGGCGCGCCGGGTTTGTCCTTGAGCACGGTGCGGGCGATGCCGTACATGTCCTGGCGCACGCGCGAGAGCTCGGCCTCGGCGCGCTGCTTGATGTCGGCGCGCGACAGCGAGGAGTTGAGCGCGAACTTCAGCTTCTGGTCGTACTTCTCCGCGCCAAGGCGGAAGTCGCCCTTGGCGTTGGGCACCAGGGTCTGGTCCAGCCAGGTCTGCTGTTCGGCCACGGCTTTCTTCAGGCCCTCGATCGCCGCTTGCAGGCGCTGCGCGTCGGCCTGCGGCAGTTTCTGGATGTGCGGGACGATGAAGCTGTCGACGATGCTGAGGATGCCGCGGTTCTGCTTGGCCACGGTCTTGGCGCTGATTTCCGACACGCGCGCCGGGTCCAGGTTGGCGCGCGCCTGCGCGAACAGCGCCGGGATCTTCTCCATGCGCGCGGTGGCCGACTTCAGCCGCTCCGGCAGCGGCGCGAACTCGCGCGCCATCAGCCCGTAGATCGCGCCGCCGGCCAGGCCGTTGTAGACCTGCGGATCTGTCGCCCAGCCCTGCGCGACCTCGCTATTCCAGATGTCCGACTGCAACTGGTTGCGCAGGATCGCCGCATCCACCTGGTTCTCGCGCGAGAGCTTGGTGGTGTCGAGCTTGTCCAGTTCGGCCAGCAACTGCTTGCTCGCGTCCAGGCTCTTCTGCCGGCCGGCGGCGCTGAGGTCGTCCAGTTCGCTGTCGTAGCGATGGTCGCCGGTCTGGGTGGCGCCGACCGGGGACAGCTGCATCCAGGTGTCGACGGCGCGCTTGGAGAGCGCGGCGAAGCTGGCGTCAGCGGCTGCATCGGGCGCGGCCGCGGCCTGGCCGGGGGCTGCGTTGCTGGCGGCGGGCGCGTCGGCGGGTTTCTGGCAGCCGGCGAGGGCGGCGAGCAGGGCGGCGGCGAGCAGGTGCTTGCGCATCGGGGTTCCTGGAGTGGGTCGATCTGCCAGGGTAGCGCCGCTGTGGCTGCCGGCGCCCCTGCCATTGGATTACCCTGAAGGCTTTCGCCATTCAGGAGCACTGCAATGCAGGACAAGGGACGTTGCCATCGTGGCCATGTCGTACGCGACACCGCGTTCGATCCGGATGGCGTCGCAGCAGCGGCTGGCACGCTCGATGTCGAAGCGCCTGCGCGTGGGCGCTGGTGTCGCTGGGGCGCTTCCCTGGCGCTGGCGGTGTCGATCGCTGCCTGCAGCCGCGGCGGCGAGAGCGCGGCGCTGCCGGCCGCTCATCTCTATTCCGCCGATGCCGCCAGTAGCGCGGCCAGTGCCGCCGAGGCCGCAGCGCAGGCGGCAGAGGCAGCCGTCGCAGCGCCGCCGCCGAGTCCCGGCGCTTTCGCCATGCCGTCCCTGGCCTATGAGCACGAGGTCGATGTGGCATTGCCGGTGGCGCAGATTCCCGCACGCCTCAAACAACTCCAGGAAAGCTGCCTGAAATCCAGTTTCGGGGCATGCACCGTGTTGCAGGTCGAGCAGCGCGGCGGCGAGCAGCCGCGCGGTGAGCTCAGCGTGCGGATCGCGCCGGCCGGGGTCGAGCCGTTGATCGCGCAGGCGGGCCAGGATGGCCAGATCGAAAGCCGCACCACCCATGCCGAGGATCTGGCGCAGGCGGTGCAGGACAACGACGCGCAGCGCCAGCGCCTGCAGGCCGAGCAGCGGCGCCTGCAGGAGTTCCAGCAGCGCCGCGATCTCAGCGTGGCCGACATGATCGCGCTGTCGGAGAAACTGGCCGCCGTGGAGACGCAGTTGCTCGCCACCAGCCAGGAAGCCGCACAGCAGCGCCGGCGCCTGGATACGCAGCGGGTGACGCTGACCTTCGCCGCGCCGACCGCCGAGCGGAGTCGCAGCGACATCGGCGAGGCGCTGCACGACAGCGGCGAAATCTTCGCCGGATCGATCGCCTGGGCGATCCGCGTAGTGGTGGGGTTGGCCCCGTTTGTGCTGCTCGGCTATGCGCTGTGGCGGCTGATGGCCTGGCGCCGACGTCGGCGTCGTTCGGCCTAGGAGACAGGTGCTGTTCCCGTCCGATGGGATCGGGCGGGAGCGGATGGAGGTGAGTGTGCGCGGTGCTGCCACGCGTTGCCGACGGAACGGTGGCACGTCATCCAGCGGCCGTGAACGATGAGGGGGGCGGGTCGCGGCTGAAGCGGCTGCTACCGTTCTTCTCGTCTGACCCTCAAGCTTGAGCAACAGCAAAACGACTTCTGCCGGGGCTCGCGATACATTGGCTGGGAGCACTGTGGGAGGGACTTCAGTCCCGACGCCTTGAAGTCGGGTGCCTGAGGCACGGCTGGCCCCTCTGGAAATCCAGGATGCTTGCCATGGGCACGCCAGGACGCTGCGCCATGCGGCGCAACGTCCCGGATGCAGGCCTCAGCCTTCGTCCTGTTCGAACTCCACGACCACGTCCAGTTCGAACGCCAGGGCTTCCACGGCCTCGCGCACCTTTTGGGCGGTGGCGGCGTTGCCGGCTTCCACTTCCACTTCGTGGGTGCCCGGTCCCTGGTCGTCGGGCAGGCCGGCGGAACTGGAATCGTCGTCGTCCATGTGCGGCATCAGGTCGTCGATTTCCTCGACGTGCTCGATGCCGTCCAGGCTCGACAGCAGGTTGATGATGGCGCGGGCGTCGTCCTCGCTGCCGGTGATGCGGATGCGGAGCTGGGGCATGGGCCTTCCTCTTGGGGGGAAGGCGCAGGCTAGGCAGGCATCGGCTAAGGCGGGGTGATGACGCGCTCAATGCATCGGCGCGACCGCATCCGGCCCGGCATGTTCGGCCACGGGCAGCAGCGCCTCGGCGGCCGCGCGCAGCAGCGTCGGGGCGATGTAGCGGCGGTGCGCGGCGGCGATCAGCGCCATGTACAGGTGCCCGAAGCGGTTGCGGCAGGTCACCCGCGTTTCCAGGCTCAGTTCGGCGCTGCCGTCGTCGCGCAGCGTCACCCCGACGCAACTGCGGAACACCAGGTGGCGATCGTCGGCACCGAGCAGCACCTGCACGCGCCGCGCTTGTGCTGATGATGCCTGCGCCAGCACGGGGAAGCGCCCAGCGAACAGCTGATCGCGCTGCGGCGACAGCAGCGAGGACACCGGGCAGCCCAGCGGCGAGGTGCGCAACCGCAGCGGCGCCACCAGCAGGTTGCGCAGGCGCATCAGCCATGTCACGCCACGCGGCGGGTGCTGCAGGAAACCGTCCAGCAACGCCGTCATCAGCGCATGCGCACCCAGCGGCCGCAGCGCCTGCGCCGGCACCGTCAGCCGCACGCTGTCCTAGTGATGGTGCGCAGGCAGCTGCGGTTCGAGCAGCGAGCCGGGCAGCAACTGCGGCGTCACCCGCGCCCGCGGCAGGCGCGGCGCCAGTGCCGCGAAGCCGGCCGGATGCCGCCAGGCACCCAGCCGCTGCCGCAGGCGCCCGCTGAGGGCGCGCAGGCCGGCGCACCAGGCCAGGCGTCGGCTGCCTGGCGAGGCCGCCAGCGACAATCGCACGGTCGGTACGGCCAGCCCCTGCGCCTGCGGCGACGCCAGCAGGGTCGCGACCGGCGCCGGCAGCAATTCGGTGAGCGTGGCGATATCGGCGGTGCCGGCCAGCACCTGCGCGCGTACATCCTCGGCCAGCGCGCCGCCGGCTTCGTCGCTGTGGCAGGACAGGGCGAAGAACGCCGGGTGCCCCGACTGCGCGCGCAGCGGCGCGAACTGGTGCCAGGTGCCCCCGCCGAAGCGCACGCTGAACAGGCAGTCGGCGGGCAATTCGACATGCCGCAGCGCGGCGAGGAAATGCTGTGGATCTTCCGCCAGCTGTGCCGGCGACGCGGTGCTGAAACGCAGCAGCGCGCCGCCGCTGCCGGTGATCGCGGTGAACATGCGATGCCCGGCATGGCAATGGAACGGATGGCCGCCGCTGCCGACCGCGAACGAGTACAGCGCGGTGGACTCGCCGTTGCCGAAATCGGTGCCGGCCAGGCGCGTCGAGGGTTCGTCCAGCGCGTCGCGGAACTGCGGATGCGCGCGCTGGCGCAGGCAGGCCTGGGCGATCAGCGGATCGCCGGCGCCGACGCCGAGCTGGGCGATCAGGATGACCTCCACCGGTAAGCCACCGCTGTAGGAGGGCAGGCGCACCGAGGGGAATCCGGTTTGCGCGGCGGCGTGTTCGCTGAGCGGTGCGGCGGTCATCGGCGGACTCCTGTTGCCGTGGCGGAAGGATCAGGCGGTGCGCTTGGCCTGCCTGCGCGACTCGCGCTTGAGCGGGCCGGCGCTGGGGCAGATCTCGAAGGCGAAACCGCTGAGGGTGTTGACCAGGTTGTCGGGGGTGAGCCGGTAGACCACGAACTGGCCGCGGCGCTCGCTCGCCACCAGCCCGGCCGCTTCCAGCACGGACAGATGCCGCGAGATCGCCGGCGCGCTCATCGCGAAGCGCTGCCCGATCTCGCCGGCCGTGAGTTCCTGTGCCGACAGGTAGGCCAGGATCTCGCGGCGGGGGCGCGAGGCGAGGGCTTCGAAGACGCGGTCGATGGACATCGGGGATTAGCTAATTAACGAATTAGTTAATTAATGACGTGTTGCCTTGTCTATGTCAAGTGCCGAATCGGCGCGGTGACGCGGTTTCCCCCAAGGAGGTTCGCCATCCATGAGAAGAGCCGCCGTGTTGAAGAGGTGACGGGCGCAGCCCCCCGTTCGTCAACCTTCCTTGTGCGTCGTCACCAGGCGCAGGAAGGCTTCGTGCTGGTAGCGGCTCATCCGCAGTTGCTGCCCCGTCTCCATGGTGACCACGTGGTGGCCGTTGAACCAGGGGTGGATCGCCCTCACCCGACGCAGGTTGACGATCGCCGATCGATGCACGCGGGCGAAGTGGCGCGGGTCCAGCCGTGCGGCCAGCGTGGCCATGGTCTCGCGCAGTTCATGGGTGCGGTCGGCCAGGTGGATCAGCACCGTGTTGCGACTGGCCTTGATCCAGACGATGTCCTCGACGGCGACCAGCACCACCGCTTCGTCGACGCGTACCGGAATCCTTTGCAGATAGTCGTCGCGTTGGCGCAGCGCATCCAGGGTTTGCAGAATGCGCGTCTCGACAAAGGAACCCGCGCCGCTGCTGAAGGACAGTCGTCGTTTGGCGCGTTGCAACGTCTCGGCGAAGCGTTCGCGGCTGAAGGGCTTGACCAGATAGTCCACCGCATTGGCCTCGAACGCACGGACCGCGTACTGCTCGTAGGCGGTAACGAAAATCGTCGCCGGCATGTTGGCCGCGCCGATCGTGGCGACGACGTCCATGCCGGTCATGGCCGGCATCTGGATGTCCAGGAACACCAGGTCGGGCGACTGGCTGCGGATCGCGATCACCGCAGAGGCGCCATCGCCGCATTCGCCCAGCAGTGCGATATCCGGATCGGCGCGCAGCAGTCGCACGATGGCGTGGCGCGCGATCGGCTCGTCGTCGATGACCAGCGCCGTGATGCTCATGCAGCGACGTGCTCCGGAGCGTCCTCGGCGTCCAGTTCGCGGAACGGTAGCCGGATACGGCAGGACACGCCCTGCGGATAGAGCATGTCGAGCCGGATGTCGGCGTTGTCGCCGTAGAGTTCCTTCAGCCGCAGGCGGCTATTGGAGAAACCGATGCCGTGTCCGCCCACACTGCTGTTGTCCTGCAGCGTGCTGTTGCCGTTGCGCACTTCGATGGACAGCGTTTCGCCTTCGCGTCGGCACTCGATCTCGATGCGGTCGCTGCCGACACGTTGGCCGATGCCATGGCGGATCGCATTTTCCACCAGCGGTTGCAGCAGCAGGCTGGGCACTGCGCAGTGCAGCGTGCCGGGCGCAACATAGAGCTTCGTGCTCAGGCGCTCGCCATAGCGCTTGCGCTGGATGCCGAGATACAGGTCGAGCAGGGCCAGTTCGCGTTCCAGGGTGATTTCCTGGCCGTCGTAGTCTTCCAGGAAGGCGCGCAGCAGTTCGCTCAACCGCAGCAGCATGTCCTCGGCGGCGACGGTGTCTTCATCCAGCAGGGTGACGATGGCATGCAGCGTGTTGAACAGGAAATGCGGTTGCAGCTGGCTCTTCAGCGCTTGCAGGCGCGACTGCGCGAGTTCGGCGGCCAGACGGCTGGCTTCCACCTCGCGCCGGGCCTTCTCGGCGTGGAAGTGCAGCGCTTGCTGGATCGCGAACAAGGTCCAGTAGGTCAGCAACCCGATGGCGAAGTGCTGCTCCAGGAAATACCCCAGTTGTTCAGCGAAACCGCTGGGCTCGAACAGAGTGGAGACCAGCGCGCCGATGACCATCGCGGCGAACGTCACGCACAGGCTTGCGGCTGCCTGCGCGCCAAGCCCGTGGAAGCGCTGGGCGCCGCGGACAGGGAAACGTTCGGCGAGCCGGAAGACGGTGGGCGCCAGGAGGGCCCAGCTGTACCACTGGATCAGCGACCACCGGATGAGCACCTCCAGAGGCCACCTGCCGGCAGACGCACCGTTGTTGATGATGTTCTGGAGCATGAACACCATAGCCACCAGCGTCCACAGCGCGACATAGCGCCACAGGCTGATTTGGGTACTGCCGAGTCGGACGTTCATCCAGGGATGGCCGAGGGGTGACGGGCGCATCCTAGGCGCAGCGACACGCCATGGAAAGCGCCGATGCGCGCGCACTACGATTGGGAGCGCGAGAACGACGATTCGTCCCGAATCGATTTGCAGCCGCACGGTCACACGGCCTGATGGGCACGTCAGCACCAAGGGAATCTGTTCCCTCGCGGCTGGCGAATCCTTCCCATCGGAGCTCTGTCATGCCCTCGATCCGTGTCCTTGCCTTGACCCTTTCCCTGTCCGTCGCGACCGCAGCTGCGGCCGCCGCCGAGCCGGTTCGCTATCTGGAATTGAGCAACCGCGCCTACGACGCGCTGACGGCGCTGGCAGTCGCTGCCCCAGGCAGCCATGCCTTCCGTGACGTCGCGCTCGGTGCGCCGTTGCGGGGTGGCGGTGACGCAGCGACCTTCCCGCTCGCAGGTGCCGCATGCCGCTACGACCTCCGCTTCACCTTTCGCAACGGACGTTCGATGCTGTATCCGGATGTGGACGTCTGTGCCCACCGCGTGCGCATCCGGCCGTTGCCGCGCCTGCAGCCGGGCGCGCGTGCGTTGCAGGTCGCAGGAGCCGCAGGAACGTCGCCCTGACGCGCGCTGCGTTCGGCTTCGTCGCCGTGCGACTGCGTCCGCAAGGCGCTCTCCGTCGCGGCGGAGGCCGCGCCTGCGAATGCGTGCGGGGAGGGGCGCTAGCCCGCCTTCGGTGGCAACCCGAGCAGTTCCGCCGGCAGCGCCGGCATCGGCGTGCGCTCGTCCAGCGCCTCGCGCTTGAGCCAGTCGACGAAGTGGCTGGCGGCCGGGCTGAGCAGGCGGTGGGTCGGATGCACGATGTAGTAGGAATAGCGCGCGGTCAGCGCCGGGCCGGGCAGGCGCACCAGTTCGTAACGCTGCAGGTAGGGCTGGGCGATGTGCTTGCGTGCCAGCACCGCGCCCACGCCGTACACCGCTGCGCGCATCGCATCGGTGCTGTCGTTGAAGGTGTGCATGGGCGGCAGCGCCACGCCGCGCACGCCGGCGGCGCGGAACCAGTCGCGCCAGCCCTGTGGCGACATGTCGGTGAGCAGCGGCAACTGCGCGATCTGCTCGGGTCGGCGCAGCGTCGCCAGTTGCGGCAGGGCGGGCGAGGCCACCGGGAACAGTTCGTCGTCCATCAGGTGGTGCGAGGTCAGGCCCGGCCAGGCGCCCTGGCCGTAGCGGATGCCCAGATCCGGGCCGCCCTCCTCGAAGCGCGAGAACGCCGCATCGGTCTGGATGTCCAGCCGCACGTGCGGATACGCCTGGCAGAAGCGCGGCAGGCGCGGCAGCAGCCAGCAGTACGAGAGCGAGCGCAGCGTGGTGAGGCGCAGCGGCGCGGTGTCGGCCTGCGGATGCAGGTTGCCGGCGACCGCGGCGATGTCGGCCAGCGCCGCGCTGGCGGCATCGGCCAGTTGCCTGCCTTCGGCGGTCAGCTTGACCCCGCGCGCGTGGCGCTGGAACAGCGTGGCGCCGAGCAGGGCTTCCAGGCGCCGCACATGGTGGCTGACCGCGCTGGCGGTGAGATGCAGTTCCTCCGCGGCATGGGCGAAGTTCTGGTGGCGCGCCGCGGCGGCGAACACGCCGAGTGCGGGCAGCAGGGACGGGCGCAGTTGCATGAGCAGACACGCGGCAGATTTGTGGCTCGCGACGATACTACGCGCTTGTCGGCCCCGTGGTGCAGGGCGATGCTGGCAGCCGAACACGACATGCGCGGCGGGCAGCGGTGATGCGGAGTCGGTGCGGATGCGCCGCCCGGCGTCCTCAGCCGGCAGCGGATGCGTGGCGTCGCACGACCGCTGCGGCGCGTGTCCGATCGACCGCGAGCCTCTTCCATGCCCACCTCCGATCCTTCCCTGCAGCCGGCCATCGCCTCCGCGGCTGCTGCCTCCGCATCCGACGGCGCGCCAGCCCGCGACTGGCGCACGCCGCTGGAACTGGGTTTCCTCGGCGTCGTCTGGGGCTGCTCGTTCCTGTTCATGCGCGTGGCCGCGCCGCAGTTCGGCGCCTACGCGCTGGTGGAACTGCGCCTGGCGCTGGGCGCGGCGGTGCTGCTGCCGTTCCTGTGGCTGGCGCGGGCGCGCTTCCCGTTGCGGCGCTGGCCGACCCTGGCGGCGATCGGCTTGCTCAACTCGGCGCTGCCGTTCCTGCTCTTCGCCTGGGGCGCGCAACATGCGCCGGCGGCGATCGGCGCGATCTGCAACGCGATGACCGTGCTGTTCACCGCCTTGATCGCCTTCCTGTTTTTCGGCGAGAAGATCGGCACGCGCCGCGCGCTGGCGCTGTTGATCGGCTTCGCCGGCATCGTGGTGCTCGCCACCGGCAAGTCGGCCGGCATCAGCGTGGGCCCCGCCGCGCTGGCCGGCACCACTGCCTCCCTGCTGTACGGCATCGGCTACAGCCTGGTGAAGCGGCACATGAGCGATCTGCCGCCGGCCGCGGCGGCGGCGTCAACCCTGGGCTGCAGCGCGTTGCTGCTGGCGCCGCTGGCCTGGACGCACTGGCCGGCCGCACCGGTACCGGCGGTGGCCTGGGCCTGCGCCGGCGGCCTGGGCGTGCTCTGCACCGGCCTGGCGTTCCTGTTGTACTACCGGTTGATCCAGCGCATCGGCCCGGCGCGCGCGTCGACGGTGACCTATCTGGTGCCGGTGTTCGGCGCGCTGCTGGCCTGGGCGATCCTCGGCGAGCCGCTGACCTGGACCATGTTGCTGGCCGGCATGCTGATCCTGGGCAGCGTCGCCTTCAGCCAGCGCGCGCGGTAGCGGCGCAACTGGCAGGCGTGCGCGAGGACGTCGGCGCGCCGCAAATTCCGTGTCCACACTTTGCCTGAGAACGACGCAATGACCGATTCCCTGCTCGCATCGCAGTTCGCCTTCAAGGCCTGGGCCAACGCCGAACTGCTGCAGGCGCTGGCGCAGATCGATGGTGCGGCGTTTCCGGCGCAGCGGCAGCGCGCGATCCGGCTGTTGAACCATACCTACGTGGTGGACCGGATCTTCGCTGCGCACCTGGAGGGCGGCACGCATGCGTTCACCGCGAGCAATACGCCGCAGACGCCGGAACTGGAGGCGCTGGGTGCGGCGGTGGCCGAATCGGACCGGTGGTATGCCGACTATGTCGCCCGGATCGACGCGCCCGCCTTGCAGCAGACACTGGCCTTCCATTTCACCGATGGCGATGCCGGCCGCATGCGCCGAGAGGAAATGCTGTTCCACGTGCTCGCGCATGGCGCTTTCCACCGCGGCAACATCGCCATGCTGTTGACCGAGTGCGGCGTGGAGCAGCCGCGCGAACTGTTCACCCGCTTCCTGCACGCGCAGCAACCGCAGCGGCGCAGCGTCGGCGGCGCCTGAGCGCGCACCGTCCGGCGCGCGCATGACGCGTCACTTCGGCGGCGTACGCACCGGCAGCGGCACATTGCACAGGTCGATGTGCCCGGCCGGACGCTTGTAGAAATCGTCGCGGCGGTTGCGTCGCGCCTCGACCACCTCGCGGAAGGTGCGCGTATCGGTGCGCAGCAATTGCAGCGGGGTGCGCTCGTTCTCCGGCACGTCGCTGGCCAGGCGGATGGCGCGGATCGGGGTGCGTTGTTCGGGTTTTTCGTAGAAGCCCATCGGGTCCGGCCCGCGCGGGATCACGCTGAGCAGTTCCATGCCCTTGACCACGCGGCCGACCACGGTGATGTTGCGGTCCAGTTGCCGCGGCGACTGCCCGGTGACCACGTACAGTTCTGCGCCGATGCTGCTGTCTTCGTCGTTGTTGCGGCCGGCGCCGAGCGTGCCGTAGCAGTGCGCCAGCCAGGCGGTGCCGGCCTTGGGATCGCGCGCCACCGGAAAGCCGTCGACGAAGCCCACCTGCGGCGCCCAGCCGTCGCGGTCGGGCAGGGGCTGGAACGCCAGGCCCGCGGCCGGGCGCTGGAATTCGGCGGGCAGGTGGGTCTTGGCGCTGCCCAACGACTTGGCCTTGCCCGCTTCCTCGCCGTCGGGATCGCCGAACTGCACCACGAAATTGTCCTGCGCGCGGTAGATGCTCAGGCCGTCCCAGAAGTGCTCGTGGGCCAGGGTGCGGATGTTGCCGACGTGCTGCGGCGCGAACGCCGGTGCCAGTTCGATGATCACCCGGCCGGTGTCCAGCTCCAGGTACAGCGTGTTGGCCGGATCCAGCGTGCGCCAGTCGCTGGGCTTGGATGCGTCCAGGATCTGTTGCGGGCTGCGGTAGGGCACGGCCGGCGGCGGTGCCCCGGCCGACGCGGCGAAGGTGAACAGCGACAACGCGAGGGCGAGCAGGGAAGTGCGCAGCGGCATGAGGGCGGCCCGGTCGGTGAGCGCCCGATTCTCACCGAAGCGGCGGCCGCTGCCAATGTGCCGGCGGCATGGCGCGACCGCCGTGCCGCCGACAGCGCTGTCTACGACAGCGCGCGCTTCTGCGGTTCCTGTGTGTCCTGCACCGGCGCCTGGTTCGGCAGCGGCGGCAGCGCGGCCAGTTGCCTGGCGCTTTCCGCCGCCGGGATGGTGGCCGCCTGCGCGGCGTCCACGTAGGCCACCCGCTTGTCGCCGGCGCTGGGGTCGCCCTGCACCGCGAACACGCGGCCGTTGTCGTTGCGCAGCACGTGATCGACCTGGGTCAGGCCGTCGCGCCTGGCTGCCAGCAGCAAGTTGCTGGCGACGTTGGCATCGTACGGGGTGAGCTTGCGCTCGATCGCCTGCTGCATCGCCTGTTGCCGCGGGTCGGCGGCGGCAGCGGCGTGCGGCTCCGGCCCGCTGCCGGTGGCGCGTGTCGGCGCCGTCGGCGACTTCTGCTCTGGCGTTTCGGCCTTGGCGTCGATGCGTTGCAGATCGCCGCCCGGCGTGCCGCCGGCGCTGTCGGCCACGCGGAAAAGGCGCTCGCTCAGACCGTACTGGGAATTGCCCAGGTTGCGCGCCAGGCCGATCGCGAAGTCCTGCGGACTTTGCTTGGCGTACTGCGCCGCCTCGTGCGCGGTCATCGGGCTGGCCTGCGCCGCGCGCTGGTACTGCTGACGCAGCGCATCCATCTGCCGCTCGGAGAAGTGCAGGGTGAGGTCCTGGCCGGCCTTCGCCGGACCCGCGGCACCGGCCTTGCCGGCGAGCACCGAGTTGAGCAGCTGCGCCTGGTTCTCGTCGACCTTGTCGAACTTGAACTGGTAGCTGCGTTCGTCCACGCGCTCGTTGTTCGCGGCGTCGAACTGGCGGGTCATGGTCATCGGCACGTTGCCGGCGTACTGCACCTTGCCGACCAGGCTGTAGCTGCCGTCGGCATAGGTGGTGCGCACGTTCTCCCCGGTGTTGCGCTGGCCGCCCAGCTCGGCCTTGAACGGGCCTACCCCGAGTTGGGCGCGGGTTTCCGAACTCATCGTGAGGCTTTCGACCTTCTGTACGTCGCTGACGCCGGGTACGTTGGCGGCGAGCTTGCCGCTGGCCAGGAAGTCGCGATAGGCGGCTTGCGCCTGCGGCTCGCGCAGGTCGAAGGTGGCGGTGCGCATGGTCGCCTGGCCGAGCGCGTCCTGGCGGCCGAGCATGGCCTGGGCGATGTCGGTCTTGAATCCGACCGCCTCCAGCCGCTCCAGCGCCTGGGTCGGGCCGACCGCCACGCGCACGCTGTGCTCGTCCACGCGCTGCACGGCGTAGCTCATGCCGGCCGCATCGGTGCGCTCGCTGGAGGTAGCCAGGCCGCGAAACGTCGCCTCCATCGAGGTCTTGGCGAAGGCCTGGCCATCGAGCTTGACGCTGCCGTCCACCGGGATGGTCTGCGGGTCGAACGGATTCACCTGGGTAGCGGCTTCGGCCTTGGCCTCGCCGGGCAGGCGCACCTCGTAGCGGCCGCGCTCGCCGACCGCCTGGGTCAGGCTGCCGTCGACGGCCAGGCGCCCGGCCTTGAATGCGCCCTCGATGCGATGGCCCTGGGTGAACTCCATCTCCACGTTGAACACGGTCTTGCCGTCTTCCTGTTTGCTGCCGGCGCCGACCTTGCCGGTCTGCACCAAGGCGTACTCCAGTGGGCCACGCCTGGCTTCGGTGACCGTACGGCTGTACTCGAGGGAGCCTGCGCCAGCGTTCGGATCCCGCTTGATCGGGCCAGCGGAGTATTGGTTGCCGGAACTGGCGAAGCTCGGGTCGGTGGCCTGGCCGGGTTGCTGTTCGGTGGGGGACGGGCTCATGCGATACCTCCTGGAATGCATGTGGAACGGAACCGTCACGAGTGTAGGGCGCGCGACGTTGTCGAAACGTTTGCCGCGGCAATCGCGGCGCCTGGGCGGCGTGCATGACCAATGGCACGATCACTATGTCGAACTCGGTACTAGTATCTAGATCAACCTAGCGAGGGCGCCATGGTCGAGCCGGATGCACAGCTGAAGAAATTCCAGAAGGAACTGAGCGCCGGCACCGTGTCGCTGGCCCTGCTGGCGGTACTGGCCGCGGCCGAGGCGCCGCTGTACGGCTACCTGATCGCCAAGCGCCTGGAACAGGTGGGCGAGGGCGTGCTCAGCGGCAAGCAGAGCGCGCTGTACCCGGTGCTGCGCAACCTGGAGGCGGCGGGGTTGCTGTCCAGCCATGTCGAGCCGTCGGTGGCGGGGCCGCCACGGCGTTACTACCGCATCACCGCTGCGGGTCTTTCCACGCTGCGGCAATGGGCCGCGGCGTGGCGCGCCACCCGCGATTCCGTCGATTCCGTGCTGAAGGGGATTTCAGAATGAGCAGCGCACACACCGCACCGCGGCCCTTGCCGACCACCATTCCCGACTACCTGGCGCAACTGCGCGCGGCGCTGGCCGGCGCCGACCCCGCGCTGGTCCAGGACGCGCTGTACGACGCGGAGGAATACCTGCGTTCGGAGCTGGCCGAGCAGCCGGGCAAGAGCGAGGCCGAGGTCATCGCCGGCGTCGCCGGCAGCTACGGCGCGCCGGAGGAGGTGGCCGAGATCTACCGCGATACCGAGGTCACGGTGAGCCGCGCGCTGAAGCCGCCGGCGCCGCCCAGGCGCAAATCGTTGCCCGGCCGCTTCTTCGGCGTGATCGCCGACCCGCGCGCCTACGGCAGCCTGTTCTACATGCTGCTGTCGCTGGTCACCGGCATCTTCTACTTCACCTGGTTGGTGACCGGCGTCAGCGTGTCGGCGGGCTTGCTGATCCTGATCATCGGGGTGCCGCTGCTGGTGCTGTTCTTCGGGTCGGTGCGGCTGCTGTCGCTGGTGGAGGGCCGCGTGGTGGAAGTCCTGCTGGGCGAGCGCATGCCACGCCGGCCGCTGTACAGCGCGCCGCAACAGCCGTGGCTGCAGCGCATCGGGCAGATGTTCACCGATGCGCGCACCTGGACCACGATGCTGTACTTACTGCTGATGCTGCCGCTGGGGATCGCCTACTTCACCGTGTTCGTCACCCTGCTCAGCACCGCGCTGGGGTTGGCCGCGGCACCACTGGGCCTGCTGTTCCCCGAGCACTTCTATCTTGGCGTGGCGTTCGGCGATCTCGGCGCCGCCGGTGCAGGTCTGTGGCTGCTGCCGCTGTCCACCGCATTGGGTGTCGTGTTGCTCTTTGTCACGCTGCACCTGGCGCGGGCCGTCGGCAAGCTGCACGGCCTGCTGGCCAAGCAACTACTGGTGCACAGCACGGGGCAATGACGAGGCGTCGCGGCCGGCGACCGCCGGCCGCGGGCGCGACGCGGCTCAGCCGGCCTTGCGGCTGCCGCGGCGCTTGAGCGGGGTGACGTTGCCGGCCGCCGGCGCGCGGCTGGCGCCGGCATTGGCGGCGATGAAGCTGCGCACCTGCGGATACACGATGTCGCGCCAGCGACGGCCGCTGAAGATGCCGTAATGGCCGGCGCCTTGCACTTCCAGGTGCTGGCGGCGCGCCGCGGGAATGCCGGTGCACAGGTCCTGCGCGGCGGCGGTCTGGCCCAGGCCGGAGATGTCGTCCAGTTCGCCTTCGATGCTGAGCAGCGCGGTGTCGCGGATCGCGGCCGGGTCGACGCGTTCGCCGTCGATCACCCATTCGCCGCGCGGCAGCAGGAATTCCTGGAACACCACGCGGATGGTGTCCAGGTAGTAGGTGGCCGGCATGTCCAGCACCGCGTTGTACTCGTCGTAGAAGCGGCGGTGCGCCTCGGCGTCCTGCAGGTCGCCCTTGACCAGGTTGGCGTAGAAATCCCAGTGCGACATGAAGTGCCGGCTCGGGTTCATCGCCAGGAAGCCGATGTGCTGCAGGAAGCCCGGGTAGACGGCGCGGCCGTGGCCGGGGTAGGCCGGCGGCACGGTATGGATGACGTTGTGCTCGAACCAGGACAGCGGGTTGCGCGTGGCCAGGTTGTTGACTTCGGTGGGGCTGCGACGCGCGTCGATCGGCCCGCCCATCATCACCAGCGAGCGCGGCGTGGTCTCGCCGCGCCCGGCCATCAGCGACACCGCGGCCAGCACCGGCACGGTCGGCTGGCACACGCTCATCACGTGCAGCGATTCGGCGCCGATGTGGCGGATGAAGTCCTGCACGTAGCGCACGTAGTCGTCCAGGCCGAAGTCGCCTTCGGACTGCGGCACCATGCGCGCGTCGATCCAGTCGGTGACGTAGACCTTGTGGTCGCGCAGCAGGGTGCGCACGGTGTCGCGCAGCAGCGTGGCGTGGTGGCCGGACAGCGGCGCCACCACCAGCACGGCCGGCTGCTTCTTGAGTCCGTCCACGACCTTGGCGTCGTCGCTGAAGCGCTTGAAGCGCAGCAGGCGGCAGAACGGCTTGCGCAGCACTTCCTGCTCGACGATCGGCAGGGCGTGGCCGTCGACCTCGACATGGTCCAGCGCCCAGGCCGGCTTCTCGTAGTCCTTGCCGAGGCGGTGCATCAACTCGTTGCTCGCGGCCAGGCGCTCGGCGCCCGGCAGCGTCGACCACAGGCTGTTGGGGTCGGAGAAGATCTTGGCGTTGGCTTCGGCCTGGTGCACCCAGGGGGCGAGCAGGTTACGGGTCAGTTCGTGCCACTGGTAGAGCATGCCGGTGTTTCCATCCTGAGCGTATGCTGCCGTGCAGCATAACGCATCCGCGCGGTTTGCACCTTAATGGGGCACCAGACCAATCGTCTCCAGGGCCGCCGCATCCCCCGTCAGCGCTGGCGCCAGCCAGCAATGACTGCCCACCGGGCGCAGCCCGAGCGCACCGAACTGGCGCCGGTACCAGCGCGCCGCGCGGGGCTGGAAGCCGGCGTGGTCGCCGTCGAAATCGTCCTCGGCGGCGAAGGTCTCCAGGAACGCCACGCCGCCGCACAGCTCCACCAGGCCGGGCAGGCCCTGGCGCAACTCGCGGCTGGGCACGTAGTGCAGCACGTCCGAACACACCAGCAGGTCCACCGGTGCGCACGGCCGCAGCCAGGCGAAATCGCCGAAGCGCGCCGGGTGCAGGTTGCGGTGGCGGCCGTAGCGGGCGACCGCGTAGTCGCTGCTGTCGAAGCCGAGGTAGTGCAGTTTCGGCCGCAGCTTCAGCAGCGGCGCGCGCCAGGAGCCTTCCCCGCAGCCGATGTCGAGCACGCTGCGGATCGGCCGTTCCAGGTAGTACTCGGCCTGGGCCACGGCGAGCGCGACCTTGCGCGCCAGGCGCGCGGCATCGACGATGCCGTCGCGGCGATACCAGCGCTGGAAGTAGTCGGCGTCGTACTGTTTGTCCATGCGGGCGTGTGGTCCGTGCGGGCGCCGGACGAATCGGCGAAAATGGCCGCACATCCTACGCCAGCGACACGGAGCCAGCGCATGCAACTCTATCTGTGGATCAAGTCCCTGCATCTGCTGTTCGTGATCGCATGGATGGCGGCGGTGTTCTACCTGCCGCGGATCCTGGTCAACATTGCCGAGAGCGCGGGCCAGCCGCAGGTGCAGGAGCGCCTGGCGCTGATGGGGCGGCGCCTGTACCGCTTCGGCCACAGCATGTTCGGCCTGGCGCTGCTGCTGGGGCTGACCCTGTGGCTGGGCTACAAGGTGCTGCCGGACTTCCCGACCATGGTCGCGCCCGGCCACAGCGGCTGGCTGCACGCCAAGCTCGGCCTGGTGGCACTGATGCTGGCCTACTACATCTTCACCGGTCGCTGGCTCAAGCGCGTCGGCCAGGCCGGCGCGCTGCCGTCCTCGCGCGCGCTGCGCCTGTTCAACGAGCTGCCGGTGCTCGCGCTGCTGGTGGTGATCTGGCTGGTGCTGGCCAAGCCGTTTTGAGCGGGGATTGGGGATTTGGGATTGGGGATTCGAAAGTCCCCGTTTCCGACCCTTTCCGGGTTTGCGCCAGCAGCTAGGCGTTGCGGCTGTCGAGTTGCTTCAGTTCGCTGCGGGCCAGGTCGATCCACTGGCGTTGGTCGCGCTGGTAGTAGCGCGGGGCCAGGCTGGAGCGCTTCAGCACTTCGTTGAACACTTCGCCGGCGCGCTGCGGCTGGCCCGCGCGCTGCAGCAGTTGCGCGTAGCGCACGCGCGCTTCTTCGCCGGGGTAGTCGTCGGCGAGCGCGGCGTATTCCTCCAGCGCCGCGTCGGTCTGGCCCAGCGCCTCGGTGGCGCGCGCGTAGAGCAGGTGGCCGTCTTGCGAGCGGAACTGCGGGTTGGCGGCGATCAGCCGGTCCAGCGTGGCTTTCACCGCGGCCGGCTGGTCCAGGCCGAACTGCGCCTTGGCCAGTCCGAGCAGTAGTCCGGGGTCGTCGCGGTGGATGCCGCGCAAGCCGCTCTCGAACACCTCGGCCGCCTGCGCGTACTCGCCGTTATCCAGGTGCACCTCGGCCAGTTGCCGGCGGTTGTCCACGGTGTCGGCCAGTTCCAGGCGATTGCCGGCGGTGCGCTTGTCGCGGTTCGGATCGAGCGTGGCGCCGACCTTGCGCAGATGGCGGCGCGCGCGCGGATCGTTGCGCCACTCCGGCAGCAGTTCGGCGATCACGTAGATCAGGATCCCCAGATACGAAAAGATCAGCAGAATGAAGATCCAATACAGCGGGCGGCCGCTGCGCACCACGTGCACGCAGCAGGCCAACTGCAAGGCCAGCGACAGCAGGACGATGGGATTCATGGACAACGCTTCCTTGTGTCGCGATCAGGCCGCTTCGTACGCCCCGTAGCTGCGCAGACGCGCGTAGCGCTTCTCCAGCAACTGCTCGATCGGCAGCTGTTCCAGGGCGTCCAGTTCGTTGAGCAGGACCGCCTTCAGGCGCTTGGCCATCTGCGTCGGATTGCGGTGGGCGCCGCCGATCGGTTCGCGGATCACCTTGTCGACCAGGCCCAGCGCGGACAGGCGCTTGGCGGTCAGGCCGAGTTGTTCGGCGGCGTCCTTGGCCTTGGAGGCGTCCTTCCACAGGATCGAGGCGCAGCCTTCCGGCGAGATCACCGAATAGGTGCCGTATTCCAGCATCAGGGTGCGGTCGCCCACGCCGATCGCCAGCGCGCCGCCGGAGCCGCCTTCGCCGATCACGGTGCAGATCACCGGCACCTTCAGCTCGGCCATCTCCAGCAGGTTGCGCGCGATCGCTTCGCTCTGGCCGCGCTCCTCGGCGCCGATGCCGGGGTAGGCGCCGGGGGTGTCGATGAAGGTCAGCAGCGGCAGCTTGAAGCGCTCGGCCAGCTTCATCAGGCGCAGCGCCTTGCGGTAGCCCTCCGGGCGCGGCATGCCGAAATTGCGCGCGATCTTGCTCTTGGTGTCGCGGCCCTTCTGGTGGCCGATGATCACCACCGCGCGGCCGTCGATGCGGCCGAGGCCGCCGACGATGGCTTTGTCGTCGGCGAATGCGCGGTCGCCGGCCAGTTCCTGGAACTCGTCGCAGAACACGTTGATGTAGTCCAGCGTGTACGGGCGCTGCGGATGCCGCGCCAGCTGCGAGATCTGCCACGAGGACAGGTCGCGGAAGATCTGCGCGGTGCGCACCCGCAGCTTGTCTTCCAGCGCGCTGACCTCGGCATCGACGTTGACCGCCGGGCCGGTGCTGGCGTTGCGCAGTTCCTGGATCTTGGCTTCCAGATCGGCGATGGGTTGCTCGAAGTCGAGGTAGTTCGGGTTCATTGGAAGCCGTCGGATGGATCAAAGGTGGGGAAGCTTAGCCGAATGTACGGCAACTGCCCGTACGCTCCGGTGTGGAAAGGCCGGCGGGGCGCGGCTGGCCGGGGGCGGCGGCGGCTCAGGGAACGACCAGCGCACTGCGCCCGGTCAGCTCGCCGAAGGCGTGCACGAAGGTGTTGCAGGCCTCGTTGGCCGAGGGCGGCAGCGAGGCGCCCAGCGTCGCGGTGGCGGTGGTGAACGCCATCTGCGCCTGGAAGGCTTCCTTGCGCAGGGCACGCTGCGCGTCGGCGCTGGTCGCGCGCAGGTGGCGCGCGTAGAGCGCGCGCAGCGGGCCGGCATGGGCCTCGTAGGCCGGGTCCAGCGGCGGCAACGTCGCCGGGGTCTTCTCCAGCGCGAAGCGCGGCGTCACGTAACGGCCCGGCCGCGCGCGCTCGAACGCGCCGGGCTGGCCCATGCCGGTCTCGACGTAGGCGATGAAGTCCGGCGCAGTGAAGATCTTGCTGGAGATCTTGCCGCCGCTGGGATCGACATGCGCGACGACCTGCTCATCCGGGAACGGCTCGCGCACGCCGAAGGTCCAGTCCTTGTCGATGAACAGGTTGTGGGTCTGTTTGAACGGGCCTTCGAAGGTGACGCCGTTCAGTTCGATCCGCGCGTTGATCGAACCGAAGTTCTTCGCCTTGTCCGGGCCGGTGAGGTAGATCGCGTTCGCGGTCACGTACTCGCTCAGGGTCGGATTGATCAGCCCGCCCCTGGTATCGGCGTAGACGATGAAGCGCACATCGCCCAGGCGTTCGCTGCGCAGGTGGTGCTCGCCGGCCGCCAACGTCACCGGCTGCGCCTGCTGCGCCGGCACCTGCAGGGTCTTGCCGTCGAGCGTGATCGACAGCGGCGCGGCGGTGGGGTTGTCGATCTGGAAGTCGACCTTGGACGAGGAGCACGCCGCCAGCGCGAGCGCGGCAGCGAACGGGAACAGCACGGTCTTCATCGCGGCCTCCTTCCTTCGGTCATGCGCAACGGGCGCGCCGCGCTGCGCGCCAGGCTCAGTTCGCCCATGGCGGGTTGTATTTGACCTTCACCGCGCGCACCGCTGGGTCGCCACGCAGGGCGTCTAGCAGTTGCGGGTCCACGCGCACCGAATGGCTGCCGTTGAGGTCGAGCATGCCGGCGATGCCGCCCTGCGCCGACTGCAGCAGCAGGTCCAGGCGCAGGGGGGTCTTGCCCGGGCGGTGGCGGGCGAGCAGGCCGTCGATGCGCGGCCAGGCGCTGCGCTGGCGCAGGTCCAGACGCAGCGACAGGCGCTGCGCGTGGTGCGTGCAGATCTGTTCGTAGTCCCAGCACTGGCGGATGCGCATCGCGTAGCCGCCGTTGAATTCGTCCTCGCGCACACCGCCCTTGACGATGAGGATGCGGTCGCGGGTCAGCAGGTGGCCGAACTCGGCGATGGCGTCGGAGAACGCGCTGCACTCGATGCGGCCGCGGCCGTCCTCCAGTTGCACGAACACCTGGCTGTCGCCCTTGCGGCGCACGCCGACCACCTGGCCGGCGAGGATCGCGCTGACCTCCGGGCGCCAGGCGCGCTTCTCGCCGTCGCCACCGCCGCGGCCGCCGCCGGATTGCGCGCAGATCTTCTCCAGCGCGCTCAGGTCGCAGCCGACCAGTTCGCGCACTTCGTCGCGGTACGGATCGAACGGATGGCCGCTGAGGTAGAAGCCCAGCGTCTCGCGCTCGCCGGCCAGCAACTGGCCCAGCGGCCATTCCTTGCTCTCCGGCAGGTCCAGGCGCAGCGCCGGGGTGCTGGTGTCGGCGCCGCCGAACAGCGAGTTCTGCCCGGAGGCGCGCTCGCGCGCCATCTGCTCGGTGGCCTTCATCACCTCCGGCAGCTGCAGCATCAGCGTGGCGCGGTTGGCGCCCAGCCCGTCCATCGCGCCGGCGTTGATCATCGCCTCGAGGGTGCGCTTGTTGAGCTTGGCCGATTCCACGCGGGTGCAGAAGTCCAGCAGCGAGGCGTACTCGCCGCCACGCTCGCGCTCGGCCACGATCGCCTCGCAGGCGCCGCGGCCCACGCCCTTGATCGCGCCCAGGCCGTACTGGATGGTGTCCGGCGTGGCCGCCTCGAACATGTAGGCCGAGGCGTTGATGCGCGGCGGCAGCACGGTCAGGCCGAGGTTGCGCACCTCGTCGAGGAAGCCGACCACCTTGTCGGTGTTGTCCATGTCCGAGGACAGGGTGGCCGCCATGAACTCGGCCGGGTAATGGCGTTTCAGCCACGCGGTCTGGTAGCTGACCAGCGCGTAGGCGGCGGCGTGCGACTTGTTGAAGCCGTAGCCGGCGAACTTCTCCATCAGGTCGAAGATTTCGTCGGCCTTGGCCTCGCCGACGCCGCCCTTGGCCGCACCCTCGCGGAAGATCTCGCGGTGCTTGGCCATTTCCGCCGGCACCTTCTTGCCCATCGCGCGGCGCAGCAGGTCGGCGCCGCCCAGCGAGTAGCCGCCGACGATCTGCGCCATCTGCATCACCTGCTCCTGGTACACCATGATGCCGTAGGTGTCCTTCAGGATCGCTTCGGTGCGCGGATCGGGATAGACGATCTCCTCCTGCCCGTGCTTGCGCGCGTTGAACGAGGGGATCAGGTCCATCGGGCCGGGGCGGTACAGCGAGACCAGCGCGATCAGATCCTCGAAACGGTCGGGGCGGGCGTCCTTCAGCAGCCGGCGCATGCCCGAGGATTCGAACTGGAACACCGCGCCGGTGTTGCCCGAGGCGAAGATGCCCTTGTAGGTCGGCGCGTCGTCGAGCGGGATCGTGGCGATCTCCACCGGCGGGATGCCGGCGCGCGCGTGGCGCACGTTGATCGCCTTCACCGCCCAGTCGATGATGGTCAGGGTGCGCAGGCCGAGGAAGTCGAACTTGACCAGGCCGACCTGCTCGACGTCGTCCTTGTCGAACTGGGTGACCGGGTTCTTGCCGAAGGTGTCGACGTCGTGTTCGGCGAACAGCGGGCAGAAGTCGGACAGCGGCGTCGGCGCGATCACCACGCCGCCGGCGTGCTTGCCGGCATTGCGGGTGAGGTCCTCGAGCTGCCGCGCCAGGTCCATCAGGTCGCGGACGTCGTCCTCGGCCTGGTAGCGCTGGATCAGCTCCGGCGAGGCCATCTCGCTGTCCTTGCCTTCGCCCATCGCATCCTTCAGGGTGATGCCGAGGATGTTGGGGATCAGCTTGGCGACGCCGTCGACCAGGCCGTACGGGAAGCCGAGCACGCGGCCGCAGTCGCGCACCACCGCCTTGGCCGCCATGGTGCCGTAGGTGATGATCTGGCTGACCCGGTCGCGGCCGTACTTGCGCGCCACGTAGTCGATCACCTCGTCGCGGCGATCCATGCAGAAGTCGATGTCGAAGTCGGGCATCGACACGCGTTCCGGGTTGAGGAAGCGTTCGAACAGCAGGTTGTACGGCAACGGATCCAGGTCGGTGATCTGCAGCGCCCACGCCACCAGCGAACCGGCGCCGGAGCCGCGGCCCGGGCCGATCGGGATGCCCTGGTTCTTGCCCCACTGGATGAAGTCGGCCACGATCAGGAAGTAGCCGGGGAAGCCCATCTTGATGATCGTGTCCAGCTCGAACTCGAGCCGGTCCACGTAGTCCTGGCGGGTCTTGCCGGGCGCCAGCGGGTTCTTTTCCAGGCGCGCGGCCAGGCCGTCGCGCGACTGGCTGCGGATCCAGCTGTCCAGCGTCTCGTCGTCGGGCACCGGATAGGCGGGCAGGAAGTAGGTGCCCAGCTGCATCTCGATGTTGCAGCGTTGCGCCAGCGCCAGGGTGTTGTCGATCGCGTCGGGGATGTCGGCGAACAGCGCGGCCATTTCCTCGGCCGACTTCAGGTACTGCTGGTCGCTGTAGTCGCGCGGTCGCTTGGGATCGTCGAGCACGCGGCCGGAGGAGATGCACACGCGCGCCTCGTGCGCGGCGAAGTCGCTGGCGTACAGGAAGCGCACGTCGTTGCTGGCGATCACCGGCAGGCCGCGGGTGCCGGCGGCGTGCAGGGCGAACTGGTTGAACGCCTCCTCGCCATCGCGGCCGGTGCGGGTCAGTTCCAGGTGCAGGCCGTCGCCGAAGATGCGCTGCCAGTCGGCCAGTTGCTGCTCGGCCAGATCGTGGCGGCCTTCGCTGGCCAGGCGCCCGGCCAGGCTCTCGCGGCCGGCCAGCGCGAACAGGTTGTCGCTGCCGGTCTGCAGCCATTCCGGGCGCAGCGCCACGCCGCCTTCGTTGCGGTGGCCTTCCAGCCACGCGCGGGTCAGCAGTCGCGACAGGCTCAGGTAGCCGTCGCGATTGCGGCACAGCACGGTCAGCCGCCACGGCGCCTGGGTGCCGTCGGCGATCAGCAGGTCGGCGCCGGCGATCGGCTTGATGCCCACGCCCTCGGCGGCCTTGTAGAACTTGACCAGCGCGAACAGGTTGTTGAGGTCGGTGACCGCCAGCGCGGGCAGGTCCAGCTCCACCGCGCGGCTGAGCAGGTTGGCCTGCTTGGCTTTCTTCGGGTCAGCCTGATCCGGTTTCTCGGGCACACGGATGGTCGAATCCGCCAGCGAGAACTCGGTGTGGATGTGCAGATGGGCGAAGCGGGAAGTGGACATGCGGAACCAGAGCGATGCCCGGGCAGGGTAGCGGCGGGGGGCGAGCCGGGCAAGGCTTGACAGCGAGGGGCGGGGATTCGGGAGTGGGGATTGGGGATTCGTTTGCGGTCTCATTGCGCGTTGAGTGCGCGCGATGCCGGCCCGACCCAGTCGAACGTCCTACGCGAGCTGCAGCGACTCCAGCGAATCCCCAATCTCCACGGCCGGCTCCCGGCCCGCTAGGGCCATCCTGACGGGCGCGAAGCTGCGCCGGTGGTGGATGCAGGGGCCGTGCGCGGCCAGTGCGGCCAGGTGCGCCGGGGTGGCGTAGCCCTTGTGCAGGTCGAAGCCGTAGTGCGGGTGTTCGTCGTGCAGGCGCTGCATGATCCGGTCGCGGGTGACCTTGGCCATGATCGAGGCGGCCATGATCGCGCGGTCGCGGGCATCGCCGCCGACCAGCGCCTCGGCGGCGCAGGGCAGACCCTTGGGCACGCGGTTGCCGTCGATGCGGGCGAAGCCGGCCACGTGGGCCACGCCCTCGACCGCGCGGCGCATGCCCAGCATGGTCGCCTGGTAGATGTTCAGCCGGTCGATCTCCTCGGCCTCGATCAGCACCACCTGCCAGGCCAGCGCGCGCTCGACGATGCGCGCATACAGCGTCTCGCGGCGCGCCGCGGTCAGCTGCTTGGAATCGTCCAGCCCGTTGATGCGGGTGCGCGCCGGATCGAACACCACCGCCGCCACCGCCACCGGCCCGGCCAGGGGACCGCGGCCGGCTTCGTCGACGCCGGCGTAGAGCCGGGAATCGGGAGTGGGGAATGGGGAATGGGACAAAAGCGACTGCTGCGGCGACGGCGGGGAAAGGGAGCGCTTCATGCCGTTGCTCCTGACGATTCCCGACTCCCGACTTCCGATTCACGGCCTTCCAGCAATTCGAGCACCGCATCGGCCGCGCGCGCCGAGGCGTCCTGGCGCAGCAGCAGGTGCAGGCGTTCGTACTCGGGCTGCAGCGCCGCCACCGCCTGCGGGTTGCGCAGCCAGTGCAGCAGCGCGGCGGCCAGGGCGTCGGGGGTGCAGGCGTCCTGCATCAGTTCCGGCGCCAGGTCGTGGCCGGCGAGGATGTTGGGCAGGGCGTAGCGGTCGACCTTCAGCAGGCCCAGCGCCTTGACGATGCGGTAGGTGAGCGGGGCGACCTTGTAGCCGACCACCATCGGCCGCTTCACCAGCATGGCTTCCAGGGTCGCGGTGCCGGAGGCCAGCAGCACCGCATCGGCGGCGAGCAGCGCGGTGCGCGCGTGGCCGTCCAGCACCCGGGTGGCGGCCGCCGGCAAGGCCGAGCGCGCGAGTTGTTCTTCGATCAGCGCCTTGCACGCGGCATTGGCGGCCGGCACCAGCACGCGCGCGTCCGGAAGCTGCTGCAGCACCTGCGCGGCGGCGGCGAAGAAGGTGTCGCCGAGCTTGCCGATCTCGCCCAGGCGGCTGCCCGGCAACACCGCCAGCACCGGCACGTCGGCGGCCACGCCCAGGGACGCACGCGCCGCGCCGCGGTCTTCGTGCAGCGCGATCGCATCGGCCATGGGGTGGCCGACAAAGCGCGCGTCCACGCCGTGCTTGGCGTAGATCGGCGGCTCCATCGGGAACAGGCACAGCACCCGGTCGGCGCTGGCGCCGATCTTGGCCGCGCGCTGCTCGCGCCAGGCCCATACCGATGGACTGACGTAATGCACGGTGCGCAGCCCGCGCTGCTTCAGCCAGCGCTCCACGCCCAGGTTGAAGTCGGGGGCATCGATGCCGACGAACACGTCCGGGCGCCAGGCCAGCAGCCGCTCGCGCAGCGCGCGGCGCAGCTTCAGCAGGCGCGGCAGGTGCCGCAGTACTTCCAGCAGACCCATCACCGCCAGCTCGCTGGCGTCGAACCAGGTCTGGCACCCGGCCTGGCGCATCGCCTCGCCCCCGACCCCGGCGAACTCCGCGTCGGGATAGCGCGCGCGCAACGCCTCGATCAGCCCCGCGCCCAGCAGGTCGCCGGAGGCTTCGCCGGCGACCAGGGCGATGCGCAGCTTCGCTGCGCGGTGAGTGGGGAATGGGGAATGGGGAATGGTTAAAGCAACAGCGGAGCCGGGGCCGGGCGGGCGAACGCTCTTCCCATTTCCCATTCCCGATTCCCCATTCCCGGCCGTCATCGCAACAACGGCCGCTCGCTGGATTCGATGAACTCCAGCATCGCGCGCACGTCCTCGCTGCCTTCGGCCAGCACCGCCAACTGGTGCTTGGCCTCGGCCAGCGGCAGGCCGGCCACGTACAGCGCGCGGTACGCACGCTTGATCGCGGCCACGCGCTCGGGATCGAAGCCGCGGCGCTTCAGCCCTTCGCTGTTGATGCCGCGCGGGCGGCCCAGGGAATTGCCGCCGACCATGGTGAACGGCGGCACGTCGCCGTTGATCAGCGCGCCCATGCCGAGGAAGGCGTGATCGCCGATGCGGCAGAACTGGTGCGCGCCGGCGAAGCCGCTGATGATCACGTGGTCGCCCACTTCCACGTGCCCGGCCAGGGTGGTGTTGTTGGAGAACACGCAGTGGTTGCCGACGATGCAGTCGTGGGCGACGTGGGTGTAGGCGAGGAACCAGTTGTCGCTACCCACGCGGGTGATGCCGCCGCCGCTGCCGGTGCCGCGGCTGACGGTGACGAACTCGCGGATCACGTTGCGGTCGCCGATCACCAGTTCGGTGCGTTCGCCGGCGAACTTCTTGTCCTGCGGGTCGCCGCCGAGCGCGACGTGGCCGACCAAACGGTTGTCGCGGCCGAGCCGGGTCGGGCCGACGATGCTGCAATGCGAGCCGATCTCGCAGCCTTCGCCGATCTCCACCTCGGCGCCGATCACGGTGAAGGCGCCGACGCGCACGTCGGCGGCGAGTTTCGCGCCCGGGTCGATGATCGCGGAGGGGTGAATCAGGGGAGCGTTGGCGCTCATCGCAGGTCTCCTGCCAGGGTCATTCGCGGGTGCCGGCGCACAGCACTTCGGCGCAGGCCACGACCTTGCCGTTGACCTTGGCCTCGCCGTAGTACACCGCCATGTTGCGGATCACCCGCTTGATTTCCACGTGCAGCTCCAGCACGTCGCCGGGCACCACCTGGCTGTTGAAGCGGGCGTTGTCGACCTTGACCATGTAGAACAGCTTGGACTGCGCGTCGCGGCCCATCGCCAGCTGGGTCAGGATGCCGCCGGCCTGCGCCAGCGCCTCGATGATCAGCACGCCGGGCATGATCGGCTGGCCGGGGAAATGGCCCTGGAAATACGGCTCGTTGATGCTGACGTTCTTGTGCGCGACGATCCGGCGGTTCTCGAAATCCAGCGAGACCACCTTGTCCACCAGCAGGAACGGGTAGCGGTGCGGGAGCAGTGCGCGGATCTGGTTGATGTCCGGCAGGGTGGCGTCCGGCAGGGGCTGATCGTGGCTCATTCCTTCTCCTTGCTGACAGACAGGATGCGACGGGCCAGGGCATCGAGCTGTTTGAAGCGCGCGGCGTTCTTGCGCCACGTGCGGTTGTCGGTCAATGGGGTGCCGGACGAGTACTCGCCCGGCTCGTGGATGGAGTTGCGCACGACCGACTTGCCGGTGACCACGACCTTGTCGCAGATCTCCAGGTGGCCGACCACGCCGACCGCGCCGCCGAGCATCACGTAGCGGCCGATCTTGGCGCTGCCGGCGATGCCGGTGCAGCCGGCGATGGCGCTGTGCGCGCCGATGTGCACGTTGTGCGCGACCTGCACCAAGTTGTCCAGGCGCACGTCTTCTTCGAGGGTGGTGTCTTCCAGCGCGCCGCGGTCCACGCAGGTATTGGCGCCGATCTCGCAATCGTCGCCGATGCGGACGCCGCCGAGCTGCGGCACCTTGATCCAGCGGCCGGCGTCCATCGCCAGGCCGAAGCCGTCGGCGCCGAGCACCGCACCGGGATGCACGCGCACGCGCTGGCCCAGACGCACCCGGGTGACCAGGGTGACGCGGGCGATCAGTTCGCTGCCTGCGCCAATCTGGCAGTCCTCGCCGATCACGCAGCCGGGGCCGATCACGCAGCCCTCGCCGACCACGCTGCGCGCGCCGATGCTGACGAACGCGCCGATGTGCGCGCTGGCCGCGACCTGCGCACTGGGATCGATACTGGCGCTGGGATGGATGCCGGGCGGTCGCAGCGGGGCCACGTCGAACAGCGCGGCGATCTTGGCGAAGGCGACGTACGGATCGCGCGCGATCAGTGCGGTGCCGGGCGCGGCCTCGGCGTCGTCGGCACGCAGCACCACGATCGCCGCGGTGCTGTCGGCCAGTTGCGCACGATAGCGGGGATTGGCCAGGAAGCTGAGCTGTCCCGGGCCGGCCTGCGCCAGCGTGGCCACGCCGCGCACCGCGACGCTGCCGTCGCCATGCACCTGCAGGCCGAAACGCTCGGCGATCTCGTCAGCGGTATAGGTCGAAGTATTCACCGGGAGATTCTACCGTGTGCCACCAGCACGGTCATACGTACGCCCGCGTAGGGCGTGGGACCCGCTCGCGTACACCAAGCCGAATAGGCTCGATCACCTGCAAGCCACGATCGACCGACTCGAGCAAAGCCCCCTTTGGTAAAGGGGGCGCGCCGAAGGCGGGGGGATTCGGAAGGCGATGAGCCGGGGCCCGCGATTCGCAGTGCGAATCGTGGGGCGTCAGCGCGAATGCGGTGGCGCGCTCCCCCCCTTTGGTAAAGGGGGCGCGCCGAAGGCGCGGGGATTCGGAGAGTGATGAGCCGGGGCCCGCGATTCGCAACGCGAATCGTGGGGCGTCAGCGCGAATGCGGTGACGCGCTCGGGGCGCGCCGACAGGCGCGGGGATTAGGCAAGCCAAGCCCCAGCAGGTTTTCGCGCAGCGAAAACCTCGCTGCCAGGGCGCAGCCCTGGCAGCGGGTGGGCAGTTCTTTTAGAACTGCCCACCAAAGGTGAACTGCAGGCGCTCGATCTCGTCGTTGTCTTCCTTCTTCAACGGAATCGCATAGCTGATCGAGATCGGGCCGACCGGGGCCCGCCACAGCAGGGCGATACCGGTGGAGGCGCGCAACTGGTTGGACTTGAAGTTGTCCACGCCATTGAACACGTTGCCGACGTCCACGAACGCCGAAATGCGCGCCGACGGGCTGTCGAACAGCTTCGGGAAGTACATTTCCGCCGAGCCCACGGTCTTGAACGAGCCGCCTAGCGGCTGGCCGCGGCGGTACGAGGCGGTGGCCTCCGAGCGCGGGCCGAGGGTGTTGTCCTCGAAGCCGCGGACCGAGTTGGTGCCGCCGGCGTAGAAGTTCTCGTAGAACGGCAGGCCCGAGGCGGTGACGCTGCGGATCAGGTTGGAGCCGTTGCAGGCCTGCGGGTTGTAGGTCGTCGTGCCTTGCGCATCGCTGGTGTAGGTGCCGCAGATGTCGCGCGACACGTCGCTGCCGTAGCTGTCGCCGTAGCCGAACTCCGCGCGGGTGTTGAGCACCAGCGCCGGCGAGATCGGCCAGTACTTGGAGATCTGGTAGTTGAGCTTCCAGTACTCCACGGTCGAACCGGGCAGGGTGGCTTCCAGGCCCACACGCTGGTACATGCCGCGGGTGGGCATGAAGTAGTCGTTGCGGGTGTCGCGCGCCCAGCCGAGCTCGCTGCGCCAGGCATGGAAGGTCTTGGTCCCGATCGCGTCGATGTAGTTGATGATCGCCTGCGGGGTGAAGCCCGGATAGGTGGTGATCTGGTTGCTGTCCACGCCGAACATCAGCGAAACGCTGTCGGTCTCGGTGATCGGTACGCCGAAGATCACCTGCGCCGCGCCGTTGGTGCTGTTGTACTGCGCGGTGCCGAAGTCGGAGTAGTCCAGCTTGCGCCACGACAGGTTGTAGCCCAGCGAGACGCCGTCGTCGGTGAAGAACGGATTGGTGTAGGAGAACGCGTAGCGCTCCTGGTAGCTGCTGCGCGAGGCGTCCACCGCGACGCGGTTGCCGCCGCCGAGGAAGTTGTTCTGCGACAGCTGCACCGAGGTGGTGACGCCGTAGGTCTGCGAGTAGCCCAGGCCGAAGGTGAAGCTGCCCGAGGTGGTCTCCTTGACGTTGTAGACCACGTCGACCTTGTCGTTGCTGCCCGGCACCGGCGGGGTTTCCACGTCCACTGACTCGAAGTAGCCCAGGCGCTGCAGGCGGATCTTGGAGCGGTCGATCGCCGCCTGCGAGTACCAGGTGTCCTCGAACTGGCGCATTTCGCGGCGCAGCACTTCGTCGGAGGTGCGGGTGTTGCCGCGGAACACGATGCGCCGCACCGACACGCGCGGGCCCGGGGTCACCTGCAGGTTCACCGCCACCGTGCGCTTCTCGCGGTCGGTGGTCGGGATCGGGGTGACCTTGGCGAAGGCGTAGCCGATGTTGCTCAGGGTATTGGTGATGGCGTCGGAGCTGTATTCCAGCAGCGCGCGCGAGAAGGTGTCGCCGGCCTTGGGGATCACCAGCTTCTCGATCTCTTCCTGCGGCAGGATGGTGTCGCCGGTGACCTTGATGTCGGAGATCTTGTACTGCTCGCCTTCGGTGATGCCGGCGGTCAGGTACATGTCGCGCTTGTCGGGGCTGATCGCCACCTGGGTGGAGTCGACGCTGAAGTCGACGTAGCCGCGGTCCAGGTACCAGGAGTTGAGCTTCTCCAGGTCGCCGGACAGCTTTTCCTTGGAGTACTGGTCGTCGCGGCGGTACCAGGACAGCCAGTTGTGCTCGCGCGACTCCCAGTTCTCCAGGATGTCCTTGTTGAGGAATTTCTCTGTACCAATCAGGTTGACGTGGCGGATCTTGGCCGCCTTGCCTTCCTTGATCGCGATGGCCACGTCGACGCGGTTGCGGTCCAGCGGGCTCACCGTCGGGGTGATCTCGACGTTGTACTTGCCGCGGTTGTTGTACTGGCGGGTCAGCTCCTGGGTCACCCGGTCCAGGCTCAGCCGGTCGAAGGTGCCGCCTTCGCTGAGGCCGATGTCGGACAGGCCCTTGAGCAGTTCCTCGCTCTTGATGTCCTTGTTGCCGGTGACGGTCAGCTTGTTGATCGCCGGACGCTCCTTGACCGTGACCACCAGGATGTTGCCCTGGCGGTCGACGCGCACGTCCTCGAAGAAGCCGGTGCGGTACAGGGCACGGATCGCCTCGGCGACCTTGGCCTCGTCCACGGTGTCGCCGCGTTCCACCGGCAGGTAGGTGAACACGGTGCCGGACGAAATGCGTTGCAGCCCGTCGACGCGGATGTCGCTGGCGGTGAAGGGCTCCGCTACCTGGGCCAGGGCCGGCAGGCTGAGGCTGGCGGCGAGGGCGAGGGCAAGCAGGCGGCGAGTGGGAAATCTCGTCATGTCACGTCCGGTAGAGGTCGATATCGTTGTTGCATGGGCGCCGGCGCAAGACGACAGCGGGTCGAGTGGATCGGCGCGGGTCATCGCAGGGCCTGGCCGAAGAGGTCGTTGTAGAACGCCAACCCCATCAGTCCTGCCAGCAACGTCAGGCCCACGAATTGCCCCGCCGCCATGGCGCGCTCGCTCAGCGGGCTGCCCTTGACCAACTCGATAAGGTAATACAGCAAGTGCCCGCCGTCCAAGATCGGGATCGGCAGCAGGTTCATGATCGCCAGGCTCAGCGACAGCAGCGCCAGGAAATTCAGGAACCAGTCCGGGCCCTGCTTGGCCGAGACGTTGGCGACCTTGGCGATGGTGATCGGGCCGGACACGTTCTTCAGCGAGGCCTCGCCGGTCAGCATGCGGCGCAGGATGCCGAGCGTGTCGCCGGCCAGCCGGCCGGTCTCGCGGAAGGCGACCGGGATCGCCGCCAGCGGGCCGTAGCGCAGGGTGGCGTCGTAGGTCGGGCGGCGCTGCTCGCCGATGGCCACGCCCAGCGTCCAGCGCGGCGCGCCGGGGCCGGCGGCCTGCTTGAGATGGACGTCCAGGGCCAGGCGCTCGCCGTTGCGCTCGACCTCGATCAGGCCGTTGCCGCCGCCGCGGCCCAGGGCCTGCACCTGCGGCGCGACCTGGTCGGCGCTGGTGATCGGGGTGCCGTCCACCGCCAGCACGCGGTCGCCGGGGCGCAGCACGCCGTCGGCGGCCGAGCCGGCGGTGACGTTGGCGATGACCGCCGGCTGCAGGGTGAAGCGCCAGGTCAGGCCGGCCAGGGCCGGCACCTGCTGCTCGTCGAAGCCGACCGGCAGCTGCGACAGGCGCAGGGTCCGGGTATGGCTGGCGCCGTCCTGCGCGTCCTCGGTCTGCACCGGCACGTCCTCGCGGTCCATGGCGGCGACGGTCAGCTGCATGGCGGCCTCGCTCCAGGTGGCGACGTCGCGGTCGCCGACGCGGACGATGCGCTCGCCGGGCTGGAACCCGGCCTGCTGCGCCAGGCCCTCGGCGCGGCCGACGATGGGCGCGTAGTCCTGCTTGCCGATCACGAACATCGCCCAGAGGAACGCCACGCACAGGATCAGGTTGGCGATCGGGCCGGCGGCGACGATGGCGATGCGCTGCCACACGCTCTTGTTGTTGAAGGCCTGCGCACGCTCGGCCGGGGCCACCTCGCCCTCGCGTTCGTCGAGCATCTTCACGTAGCCGCCGAGCGGAATCGCGGCGATCGCGAACTCGGTGCCGTGGCGGTCGTAGCGCGACCACAGCGGCTTGCCGAAGCCCACCGAGAAGCGCAGCACCTTGACCCCGCAGCGGCGGGCGACCCAGAAATGGCCGAACTCGTGGAAGGTCACCAGGATGCCCAGGCTGACCAGCATCCACCAGATGGAGCCGACGACATTACCCATGCGCGTGGCTCATGGCGGCGTGGGGATCAAGCATGGGCGAAATGGCGGGCAATGGCGAGTTCGGTGATCTTGCGCGAGTGCGCATCCGCCGCCAGCAACGCGTCCAGGGAATCGGCCGCGACCGCAGGCAGCTCGGTCAGGGCGTTCTCGACCAGCGCAGGAATCGATAGGAAACCGATCCGGCCCTGAAGAAAGGCTGAAACAGCCACTTCGTTGGCCGCGTTCAGGATCGCCGGGGCGCTGCCGCCGGCCTGCATCGCGCGCCAGGCCAGGCCCAGGCAGGGGAAGGCGTCCAGGTCCGGCGCCTCGAAATCCAGCCGGCCCTGCGTCAGCAGGTCCAGCCCGGCGACCCCAGAGGCGATGCGGTCCGGCCAGCCCAGGCCCACCGCCAGGGTGGTGCGCATGTCCGGCAGGCCCATCTGCGCCAGGGTCGAACCGTCGATGAACTCGACCAGCGAATGCACCAGGCTCTGCGGGTGCACCAGCACTTCGATGCGCTCGGGCGCCAGCGCGAACAGGTGGTGGGCCTCGATCACCTCCAGGCCCTTGTTCATCAACGTCGCCGAATCGACGGAGATCTTCGGCCCCATCGACCACTTCGGGTGCGCCACGGCCTGCGCCGGGGTTACCGCCTGCAGGCGCGCGCGGTCCCAGCCGCGGAACGGGCCGCCGGAGGCGGTCAGCAGCACCCGCCGCACCTCGGCGCCGGTCTGGCGCGAGCGCAGGCACTGGAAGATGGCGTTGTGCTCGCTGTCGATCGGGATGATCTCGGCGCCGGCCGCGGCCGCCGCGGCGGTGACCAGTTCGCCAGCCAGCACCAGCGCTTCCTTGTTGGCCAGCAGCAGGCGCTTGCCGGCGCGGGCCGCGGCCAGGGTCGAGGCCAGGCCGGCCGCGCCGACGATGGCGGCGACCACGCTGTCGCAGGCGTCGCTGGCCACCAGCTGGTCCAGCGCGGCGTCGCCGGCATGCGCCTGGGTCGACAGCCCGGCCGCGCGCAGGCCGTCGCGCAGCGCCGGGTACAGCGCCGGATCGGCGATCACCGCATGCGCGGGACGGTGCGTGGCGCACAGCGCCAGCAGCGCGTCGACGTTGCGCCCGGCGGCCAGTACGCCGGCGCGCAGGCGCTGCGGATGGCGCGCGATCACGTCCAGCGCCGAGGCGCCGATCGAGCCGGTGGCGCCGAGCACGGCGATGGTGCGGACCGCTGGGGTCTTGCTGCGTTGCGTGTTCACTGGCTCAGAACCCGAAGATGTCCTTGCCCAGCGCGAAGATCGGCAGCGCCGCCAGCACGCCGTCGATCCGGTCCAGCACGCCGCCGTGACCGGGAATCACGTTGCCCGAGTCCTTGGCGCCGACGTGGCGCTTGAGCAGGCTCTCGAACAGGTCGCCGACCACCGAGGCCAGCACGCTGACCGCGGCCACGATCAGCAGCCCGGGCAGGTGCGGCAGGGTCACCCCGGCCAGCCAGCCGAAACCGGCGGCCACGATCAGGCCGGCCAGCAGGCCGCCGACCAGGCCTTCCACGGTCTTGTTGGGGCTGATCCGCGGCGCGAGCTTGTGCTTGCCGAACTGGCGGCCGGCGAAATAGGCGCCGGAATCGGCGGCCCACACCGTCGCCAGCGCGGTCAGCAGCCAGCGGTGGCCGTTCGGCTCGCTGGCGTGGATCAGGCCCAGGGCGGCCCAGGCCGGCACGATCGCCAGGGTGCCGGCGGCGAGCTTGAACACCCGCGCGTAGGTGGCGTGGTCGGAGCCGAAGCGGTAGAAGCCCAGCCACAGCAAGGCCACGCACCACCAGCCGGCGCCGATCAGGGTGGTCAGCTGGAACAGCACCAGGGAGCCGGCCGAGGCCCACACCAGCAGCACCATCAGCAGCAGGTTGAGCATCAGCAGGATGGTGCGCGGCAGGGTGTCGTCGACCTCGGCCAGCTTCAGCCATTCCCACAGGCCGATCAGGAAGATCAGGGCGGCCAGCGCGACCAGCCACTGGGTCGGCAGCAGCAGGATGGCGCAGATGGCCAGCGGGGCCATGATCAGCGCGGCGATGACGCGGGTACGGGTCATGCGGAAACGTTCTCCGTCGCCGCTTCGGCGACCTGCGCGCTGGTGAGGCCGAAACGCCGCTCGCGGCGGGCGTAGTCGTCCAGGGCTTGTTGCAGCACCTCGGGGCCGAACTCGGGCCAGAGGGTCTCGGTGAACCACAGTTCGGTATAGGCCAGCTGCCACAGCAGGAAGTTGCTGATGCGCAGGTCGCCGCCGGTGCGGATGAACAGGTCCGGCGGCGGCAGGTCGGCCAGCGCCATGCGCGCCGACAGCGCGTCCTCGTCGATCTGCTCCGGGCGCAGGCGTCCGGCGGCGACGTCCTCGGCCAGCGCGCGCGCGGCCAGGGCGATGTCCTGGCGGCCGCCGTAGCTGGCGGCGATCGACAGGTGCAGGGCCTGGTTGTCGCGGGTGCGCGCCTCGGCCTGGGCCATGCGCTCGCACAGCGACGGCGCGAAGCGCGAGCGGTCGCCGATGAAGCGCACGCGCACGCCGCGCCGCTGCAACTCCTCGACCTCGCGGTCGAGCGCGTGCAGGAACAGCTTCATCAGCGCGTCCACTTCCTCCTGCGGACGCCCCCAGTTCTCGCTCGAAAAGGCGAACAGGGTCAGCGCGCCGATGCCGCGCTCCAGGCAGAAGTCGATGGTGCGGTTGACCGCGCGCGCGCCGGCACGGTGGCCGATCACGCGCGGCCGGCGGCGGCGCTGCGCCCAGCGGCCGTTGCCATCCATGATGATGGCCAGGTGGCGGGGCAGGGACATGGGGACGGGGTCGGAAGGCATGGCCGGCAGGCGCAGGCTCAGACCGCCATCAGTTCCTGTTCCTTGCCCTTGACCACGTCGTCCACGTCCTTGATCGCCTTGTCGGTCAGCTTCTGGATGTCGTCCTCGCTGGCGCGGGCCTCGTCCTCGGTGACCTTCTTGTCCTTCAGCAGATCCTTGACCTGCTGGTTGGCGTCGCGGCGGATGTTGCGGATCGCGACCTTGGTGTCCTCGCCTTCGCCGTGCACGACCTTGGACAGCTCGCGGCGGCGCTCCTCGGTGAGCGCGGGCAGGTTGAGGCGGATGGTGGTGCCGGCGGTGTTCGGGGTCAGGCCCAGGTCCGAGGCCAGGATCGCCTTCTCGACCGCGCCGACCATCTGCTTTTCCCACGGAGTGATGGTCAGCGAGCGGGCGTCGGCGACGGCCACGCTGGCGACCTGGCTCAGCGGCATGTCCGAGCCGTAGTAGTTGACCTTCAGGTGCTCGACCAAGGCGGTCGACGCGCGGCCGGTGCGCACCTTGATGAGCGCATGACGCAGCGCGTCGATGCTCTTGGCCATGCGGGTCTGTGCGTCTTGCTTGATTTCGTTGAGCATCGCCGGTGTCCGTGCTGAATCTGAATCGGACGATTATAGCCTGCTGGGAGTGGGGAATCGGGAATGGGGAATGGCGAGGGCGGATCCCTGCGCGCCTGACTGAACGCCAGTGGCGCGAGAATCGGGGCTGGCGCCAATGTTGCAGTGCGCAACGCTGTTGCGATTCCCGATTCCCGATTCCCGATTCCCGGCTTTTCAGCCCCGACCTTTGACCAACGTGCCGATCTCGGCGCCGCGCAGGATCTTCAGCAGTTCGCCGGGCTGGCCCATGTTGAAGATGCGCAGCGGCAGGTCGCTGTCGCGGGCCAGGGCGAAGGCGGCGGTGTCCATCACTTCCAGGTTGCGGGCGATGACTTCGTCGTAGGTCAGGCTGTCGAAGCGCACGGCGTCGGCGTGCTTCTTCGGATCCTTGTCGTACACGCCGTCGACCTTGGTCGCCTTCAGCAGCAGGTCGGCACCGATCTCGATCGCGCGCAGCGCGGCGCCGGAGTCGGTGGTGAAGAAGGGGTTGCCGGTGCCCGCGGCGAAGATCGCGATGCGGCCCTTTTCCAGGTGGCGGATCGCACGGCGGCGGATGAAGTCCTCGCACACGTCGTTGATCTTGATCGCGCTCATCACCCGCACCTTGGCGCCGAGCTTTTCCAGCGCGTCCTGCATGGCCAGCGCGTTGATGACGGTGGCGAGCATGCCCATGTGGTCGCCGGTGACCCGGTCCATGCCGTTGGCGGCCAGACCGGCGCCGCGGAAGATGTTGCCGCCGCCGATCACCAGCGCCACTTCCGCGCCGGCCTGCTGCGCCTCGATCACCTCATGGGCGAGGCGATTGATGATCTTCGGGTCGATGCCGTAGTCCCCGTCTCCCATCAGCGCTTCGCCGGACAGTTTCAACAGGATACGGCGATAGGCGAGCTGGGACATGGCGACCTCGTTGGGGGATGACGGGCAAACCACACGATTTTAGCCGATGCGCGCCAGCGCGTCTGTGCCGCCGGCGATGCTTCAGCGTTGCGCCTCGCCGCACGAGCGCGCGGTGACGCGATTGCGACCGCCGTGCTTGGCGCTGTACAGCATGTCGTCGGCCGCCTGCAGCAGTTCCTGCGCGCTGTTGAAACGCTCGCGGCCGCCCTGGGTGGCCACGCCCGCGGAGAAGCTGATGTGCAGCGGCCCCTGCTTGGTGTCGGCCATCGGCCGCTGCGCGATCTCGGCGAGGATGCGCCGCATCACGCCCAGCGCGGCCTCTTCGCCGGTGTTGGGCAACAGCACCAGGAATTCCTCGCCGCCGAAGCGCGCCACGGTGTCGCTGGCGCGCAGCATCGGCTGCAGGGTCTGCGCGAATGCGCGCAGGACCTGGTCGCCGACCAGGTGCCCGTGCGCGTCGTTGATCTTCTTGAAATCGTCCAGGTCGATGAAGGCCACCGACAGCGGCCAGTCGTGGCGATTGGCCAGTTCGAACTGCTGCTTGAGCAAAGTGTCCAGCTGGTGCCGGTTGAACACGCCGGTGAGGGCGTCGCGGCTGGCCTGTTCGGCCAGGCGCCGTGCGTGCTGCTCGTACTCGTCGGCGCGCTGGCGCACGCGGTTGGCTTCCTGCACTTCGCGCAGGTTGCGTAGCACCATCAGTTCGCGGGCATGGCTGATGATCGCGTCGACCCGCTCCGGCTGCGCGATGCGCACATCGAAGATCGGGCTGACCGCCGGCAGCGCCTCGGCGATGTGGCCCACCACCTCGTCGAAACGGCGGCTGTCCAGTTGCAGGTCGCGATAGGCGCACTGCATGGCGTGGGTGCGCGCGGCTTCGGGATCGTCGCTGAGCCAGATGTCGGCGACGGCGCCGGACAGGCGCACGCAGATGTCGAAGGGTTCGGTCGCGGCGCCGGCAGTGCCGCCGCCGCCGATACTGCGCTGCAGGTACGCGGGCAGCTTCCATTTCTGCGCCAGCCAGGCGCCGACCTCGGCGCGGTCGGCGCCCAGGTGCTCGCGCTCCAGCGCGCTCAGCCGTTGCGGATCGCCAGCCGCCTCGTGCAGCAGGGCGGCGTACTGGTCGTGGCAGACGTGCAGCAGGGCCAGTGCGCCCATGTCCTGCAGCAGCCCGGCCAGCATCAGTTCCTCGTGCTTGCGCAGCCCCGCGGCCTGGCCGAGCAGGCGGCTGGCCAGTGCCGCCAGCACGCTGCGCCGCCACAGCCGTTCCTGTGGCTCGCCGCTGCCGCCGCGCAGGCTCTGCACCATCGAGAAGCCCAATGCCAGGCTCAGCGCGGCGTTGAGGCCGAGCATGGTCAGCGCCTGACCCAGGTTGTCGACGCGACGCCGGCTGGCGTACAGCGGGGAATTGGCGATGCGCAGCATGCGCGCGCTCAGTGCCATGTCCATGGCGATCGCATCGGCGGTCGCGGCCAGGTCCACGTCCGCGTCCTGCGCCAGTTCGATGATGCGCAAGGCAACGCCGGGGGGCGAGGGCAGGTCGCGGGAGTGACTCAGGATCGCTTCGAGTTCAGGATGCATGCACTTCCGATACGGCATGGAATGAGAGGTGGGGGAGCGGCCTGTCCCGGCCTGCGCAGCGTACACCCGTAAAAAAAAAGCCGCGACAATGCGCGGCTCTTTTCTTCCCGGGCGCGGGATCAGGCCAAGCCGGCCTGCTTCATCACTTCGGCGGCGTAGTCTTCCACCACCTTCTCGATGCCTTCGCCCACGGCCAGGCGCTGGAAGCCGACCACGTCGGCGCCGGCGGCCTTCACCGCCTGCTCCACGGTCTGGTCGGTGTTCAGCACGTAGGGCTGGCCGTACAGGGTGACCTCGTTGACGATCTTGGCGATCTTGCCGCTGATGATCTTCTCCAGGATGTCGGCCGGCTTGGCCTTGTCCTTCTCCGACATCTTGGCCAGCTCGATTTCCTTTTCCTTGGCCACGAACTCGGCCGGGACGTCGGAGGCCTTGACGTGCGGCGGGTTCATCGCCGCGATGTGCATGGCGATGCCGCGGGCCAGGTCGGCGTCGCCGCCCTTGACCTCGACCAGCACGCCGATGCGGCCGCCGTGCACGTAGGCGGCGACGTTGTTGGCGCTGTCGATGCGCACCAGGCGGCGCACCTGCACGTTCTCGCCGACCTTGGCGATGACCGCGGCACGGGCTTCCTCGACGGTCTCGCCGCTGGGCAGCTTGGCGCTCTTCAGCGCTTCGACGTCGGCGGCGCCGGAGGCCAGGGCGGCCTGGACGACGGCGTCGGTGAAGGCCAGGAAGTTGTTGTCCTTGGCGACGAAGTCGGTCTCGGAGTTGATTTCGACCAGGACCGCCTTGCCGCCGTCCTGCGCCATCGCGATGCGGCCTTCGGCGGCGACGCGGTCGGCCTTCTTGTCGGCCTTGGCCAGGCCCGACTTGCGCAGCCACTCGGCGGCGTTGTCGATGTTGCCGGCGTTCTCGGTGAGTGCCTTCTTGCACTCCATCATGCCGGCGCCGGTGCGCTCGCGCAGTTCCTTGACCAGGGAAGCAGTGATTTCCACGGGATGTCCTCACGAAAGGTGGGAAAAGGCCGGCTTGCGGCCGGCCGGTAGATCTGGGAAGCGGGCGCCGCAGGCGGCGCTCGCGAAGCCGGGCGCGCCGAACGCGCCGGGCGGCGGCTGCGCATGATCGCGCAGACGCATGGCGCGCCGGTTACTCGGCGGCGGGAGCGGTCTCTTCGGCCTTCTTGCCGTTCTTGCGCGGGCCGCGGCCCTTGTCGTCGCCGCCCTCGGCGAACTCTTCCTCGCGCACGCTGGCGGCGTTCGGCGCAGCGGCCTTGCCTTCCAGCACGGCGTCGGCGGCGGCACGGGCGTACAGCTGCACGGCGCGGATGGCGTCGTCGTTGCCGGGGATGGCGTAGTCGACCAGGTCCGGGTTGTAGTTGGTGTCGACCACCGCGATCACCGGGATGCCGAGCTTCTTGGCTTCCTTGATGGCGATGTCTTCATGGCCGATGTCGATGACGAACAGGGCGTCCGGCAGACGGTTCATTTCCTTGATGCCGCCCAGCGAGGCTTCCAGCTTGTCGCGCTCGCGGCGCAGGGTCAGCACTTCGTGCTTGACCAGCTTGTCGAAGGTGCCGTCGGTTTCGGCCGCTTCCAGCTCCTTCAGACGCGCCACCGACTGCTTGACGGTGCGGAAGTTGGTCAGCGTGCCGCCCAGCCAGCGCTGGGTCATGAACGGCTGGCCGCAACGCTCGGCTTCTTCCTTCACCGCGTCGCGGGCGCTGCGCTTGGTGCCCAGGAACAGGATGGTGCCGCGCTTCTGCGCGACGCTGGAGATGAAGTTCATCGCGTCGTTGAACAGCGGAACCGTCTTCTCGAGGTTGATGATGTGGATCTTGCCGCGCGCGCCGAAGATGTACGGCGCCATCTTGGGGTTCCAGTAGCGGGTCTGGTGGCCGAAGTGGACGCCGGCTTCCAGCATCTGACGCATGGTGACCTGAGGCATTGCAGTGACTCCTGATGGGGAACCGGCCGTGCGCGGGCAGGAATGGGTGAAGCGCGCGCATGACGACGGCCTTGCGGGCCGCACGACGATTCCGGGGTTGGGCCTCCCTGCTGCCTCCGTGGCCGAACTCCTTGCGGAGCACCCCGGCACGGGCGATGGCGGCAGGTGTGAATTCGCCGGTGCGTCCGGCGTGGACGGTCCATCGGCCCATGACGGGCACGACGAAGCCGCGCACTATACCTGGCGGGGGCCGCTGGCGCAATGTGCCGGGCGGTTCACTCGGCGGGCAGCGCCTGCAGCGGCGCCTGGTCGTCGAGCCTGGCCGCGAAGTGGCCGCCGGGCGCGGTCGCGGCGGCCGGCAGCGGCCAGCGTTTGTAGGCGCCGGCCAGGACATAGCCGGAGAGACTGGGGAACAGGGGCAGGGTGCGGCCGTCGGCGCCGACGAAGCTCAGGTCGCTGAGCCGGGCGTGGGCGCTGCCGCGGTTGTGCACCACCAGCTCCGGCCCGCGCGCGCCGGCGCTCAGGTGGGCGCTGAGGCGCGGCGCGGCTGCCGGGTCCGCCGGGCTCAGGAACACCGGGGTCGAATAGCGCAGCAGCAAGGGTGGGGCCGGCGTGGCGGGCGCCGGTGCGGCCGGGTCGGCTGGGGCGGGGCGTTCCTCCAGCACCAGGCGGTAGGCGCTTTCCTCGGCGCTGGCCGGTCCGGGACGCACCAGCCGCAGCAGTTGCCGCCCCTGCGCGGGGATGTCGATCGATTGCGGGCTGGCGCGGACCTCGTCGGTGCTCTCCAGGTCGTCCATCCCGTCGGTCTGCCGCCAGCGGTACACCGTGACCTGCGCCTGCCAATGGCGGTCCTGGGTATTGCTCAGCCAGATGTCGGTGCTGGTCTCGCCGGGTGCCAGTTGCACCAGGGTCGGACTGATCCGCACCCCGGCCGCGCCGGCACTGCCGGCCAGCGCCAGCAGCAGCGCCGGCAGCAGGCGCGCGCGGGCGCTGCCCATCAGAACGCGACCGTGGCGTAGCCCGCCGACGTGCCCGGCGTGATGCCGGCGGCGGGCAGGCTCAAGGCCAACGCCATGCCGGCGCCGGGCGCGGGTGTGCCGTCGATGCTGACCTGGTAGGCCAGCGGGCGGTTGCAGGCGACCGTCGGCAGTGCTCCGGGTTGCGGACGCGCCGGGGCGCCGATCTCGCAACTGCGTTCGATACGGATACCGATCCGCAACATCGCGCCGCCGGTGCCGACGGCGGGTTGCGCCGCCGCGTCGACGCCGGCCACGCACAGGCTCGCCAGCAGCAGCGGTCGCAGGAACGGCGCAGTCATCGAGCGGAACTCCGGGGAGGACACAGCCAATAGCGGCCCTCGCCACGACAACTTGACCGGCACGCTGGCGCTGTTCAGGCCTCAGTAGGTGACGGTGACCTTGACCACGTCGCTGTAGCTGCCCGGGGCAGGCGTCTGCCGGGCCGGGACCTGCCCGTACAGGGTCAGCGCCTGTGCGCTGCCGGTCCCGGTGCCGGTCTGGGTATCGGTATTCAGGGTGCTGCCCCAGCGTTGGGTGCGCGCAGCGTCGCGGTACAGCTCATAGGTCAGGTACTGGCCGCTGGCGCTGCGCATGCGGCGCACGTTGCCGCTGGCGTTCTGGCCATTGTCCAGGCTCACCTGCCAGGCGGTGCGGTAGCGGCAGTTCATGCTGAGCACGGTGGTGTAGTTCAGCGGGTTGTCGATCAGGCCGGACTGAGTGCCGAAGTCCAGGTCGGCGATGCTGGCGATGGTGCAGGTCGGTGCGGCGGTGGCGCTGGCCACGAACGGGAACTGCACCGAGGTGCCGCCGCCCTTGCCGCCGGTGGTGCAGGAGGTGGGAATCACCGCGGGGTTGCCGACCAACGGCTCGTCGTAGCGATACTGCAGGTTGGTGTACACGCCGCTGAAATTGTTCTGGTAGGCCCCGGTGGCGATACCGCTCTGCAACGGGACGCGCGCATAGATGGTGTAGGTGCCGGTGCCGCTGCCGCCGGTCGCCAGCGACGAATAGGTCAGGTCCACCTGCAGTGGGGTGGAACCGCTCAGCGCGCTGCCCCAGACCAGGCTGCGCGCGCTGTCGCGGTAGAGCTGGAAGCCGAGGCTGTCGTTGAGCGGGTTGAGCATGCGCCGCGGGGTGATGCCGAGGCCGGCACCCTGCGCGCCCTCGCCGATGTTCAGGCACATGCGCACGTAGATCGTGCCCAGCACGCTGATCGCGCCGGTCTGGCAGGTCACCAGGATCTGTGCGGTGGCGTCGGTGGCGGCGGTGTCGGAGAGGGTGCCGAAGCTCACCGCCGTGGCCTGCGCGGTACAGGTGGTGGTCGCGGCAGCGCGCTGCGGCAGCAGCGCCGCGGCCACCAGCAGCAGCGCCGGCAGCCATATCCGCCAGGCGCGCGCGCTCACGGCGTGCGCCCCGACAGGCAGCGCAGCGGACCCAGCCGGGTGGGCGGCGCCTGCGTCGGGCGCTCGATCCGGAACCGGCAGCGGCTTCCTTGCATGTCCACCTCCAGGTCGTTGCGGCCGGGCGCGAGCCCTTCCACATAGGCCTGGCCATCGTAGCCGACCACGGTGTCGACGCCCGGTCCATGCACCCGGCTGCCGACCGGCAGCGGCGCGTCGGCGGCGTCGTGCAGTTGCACCAGCACGCCGTCGCTGCGGCGGATCGGGAACGCCACCACCACCCCGGTCCGATCGCGCGGCACCACGATCTGGTCGACCTGCTCCGGCCGCAACTCGGGCGCCAGGCGCATCGGGTCGATCGACAGCCGGTTGTGCTGCCAGGCCAGCAGCGGCGTGACCAGCAGGAAGCCGCGCGCATCGGTGCGGCCGATCGGCCGGTTCTCCAGCAGCACCGGCACGTCGGCGACGCCGCCGGTGGAGACCAGGGCGAAGGCCTGGTCGAGATCGCGGCCAGGGAACCAGCCGCCGCCGATCCAGGCCACGCCGCCCGACGCTTCCGCATAGGCGTAGCGCTGGCCGCCGGCGCTGGCGATGCCGCCGGCGTAGCGGGCGCTGTCGCCACGCCAGCTGGCCTCGGCCAGGCCGCCGCCGCCGTCCTGCCCGCCGCGCGCCTGCAGCCGCCAGCCGCTGCCGCCGTCGGCGGCTGCCGCCTGGCTGAGGTCGGCCGTCGCACTGGTGCGTTCGCCGATGCGTTGCACGGCGACGCCGGCCTGGCGGCGGCCGTCCAGCGCGATCGACCAGCCCAGGTACACGCTGCGGTCGCGGGCCTGGTCCAGGTTCTGGTTGATGCTCAGGTTCAACGACGACTGCCGCGGCAGGGCACGGGTCCAGAACAGGCTGGCGTAGCGTTGGTCGCCGCTGTCGGGGTAGGCCAGGCGCACGTAGCTCAGGGCGATGTTGCCGACGCCGTCCCAGGTGCTGCCGAACAGGGCGCGCTCGCTGATTCGCGGCGGCGCGGCGCCGTAGCGCGCGGCCACGTCGCGGTAGCCGGCCTGCGCGCGCTGGGTGTCCATCGCCAGGTTGAAGCGGCCGTTGTTCCAGCGGTAGCTCAACGCGTACTGCAGGCCTTGCTGGCCGGCCGCACCGCCGTGCGCCAGCGAGGCGCCGAACACGCCGGCGCGCGGCAACAGCCACAGGCCGCCGACCCCGGCGTTGCGCACGCCGGCGCCGGCCTCGGCATGCGCCTCGGCGGTGAAGCGCGGGCCGAGGCCGCGCCGCCAGCTGGCGCTGCCGACGGTGTCGCCGGCATAGGCGAAATCGGCGACGCCGTACTCCTCGCGCACCCGGCCCAGCGCCAGCGACCAGTCGGTCAGGCCGCTGGCCAGCAGATCCTGGGTCGCATAGAACGGAAAGGCCAGCGAGCGGGTGCGGCCGTAGGCGTCGGTGATCACCACCTGGGCATTGCCGGCGCCGTCCACGCCCGGCGCGGCGGACAGCTGGAACGGCCCGGCCGGCAGCTGCGCGCCGTACTGGCGGATGCCGTTGACGTACAGGTCCACGCTGGACGGCACCGCCACTTCGCCGAGGAATTCCGGCAACGGGGTGATCGCGCGATACGGCTGCAGGCCGAAGTCGCTGCCCACCCGCACGCCGCCCAGGCGCACGGTGCGGCTCCAACTGGTGCTGCTGCTGAAGGTGTCGCCCAGCACCACGCTGGTCATTCGCTCTGGCAGCGACCACTGCCATTGCGTGTCCAGGCGGATCGTCTGGGCACGCCAGTCCTGCTGCGGCTCGCGGTACACGCGGCCGACGAAGGACTGCCGCAGCAGTCCCTGGCCCAGGCCGAACACGCGCAGTTCGCCGCTGGCGGTGAGATTGCTGGCGCCGCCCTGGCGGCTGGCGTAGAGGTCGTAGTCGAGCAATGCGCCGGGTGAACTGGTCGCCGGCAGCGACGGCACGCCGCCGCGCGCGTCGATGCGGGTGGTGGCGACGTCCAGCAGCGCCACCGGCGCGTCGATCGTCACCTGCTGCAGGCTGGCGTCGTAGCGGAAGCGCACGCCGTCCAGGTCGCCCAGGGCGATCGCCGCGCTGGCGTCGCTGCCGTCCACGCGCAGGCCGAGCTGGCGCAGGGTGGCGGCGCTGGCGCGCAGTTGCTCGCCGTCGCGCTGGAACTGGAACAGGCCGGGCTGGCGGGTCTGGTTCAGGGTGACCTCCAGGTACAGGGTCTCCTGCGCCGGAGCGGTCGCCTCGGGCCGGGGCGGGGGCTGCGGCTGGGCGACGGCGAGCGCGGCGCTGCCGGCCCACAGCGCCAGCAGCAGTTCAGGGCGCCGCGGCGTCCACGACCAGCGACTGCGCGCGCGGCTCGCCATTGATCCTTGCCTCGAACGTTCCCTGGGTCTGCGCCAGCGCCGCCGGCAGCGGCCAGCGCTTGCGCTGGCCCGGCAGCACGTAGCCGGCCAGGCCTTCGGCGATCGCGCTGCGGCGGCCGTCGCCGGCGACGAACTGCAGGTCCACCAGCTGCGCGTGGCCGTTGCCCTCATTGCGCACTTCCAGCGCCGCGCCCGCGCCGTCGCGGAGCAGCCGCGCGCGCAGTGCCGGCGCCGTGGTCGCGGCCGGCTTGAGGAACACCGGCACCGAATAGCGCAGTACGAACTGCAGCCCGGCGCTGGCGTTGCCGCCGGCATCCTGGCTGGGCAGTTCGTCGACCAGGATGCGATAGGCGTCCTCGCCGGTGGTGGGCGCGGGATCCAGGCGGATCACCCGCACCAGTTGCCGCGCGTGCGGCGCCAGTTGCAGCATCGGCGGGCTAAGCGCGATGCGGTCGCTGGGGTCGAGCACATCCTCGCCGTCGCGCTGCTGCCAGCGGAACACGCGCACCTGCGCGCGCAGCGGCACGTCGCCACTGTTGCTCAGCCACAGGCCCTGTGCGGTCTCCTCGGCACGCAGCGACACCGAGGTCGGCGCCACCTGCAGGCTCGCGGCGACAGCCGCGCCGGCCGCCGCCAGCCACAGCGCGGCGAGCGCCGGCAGGCGCAGGAAGGAAGACAGTCGCGAACGCATGCAGGCGGCTCCGGTTACCAGGTGACGGTGGCGGTGACGACGTCGCTGTACGAACCGGCAGGGTAGTTGGTGCTGGCGACCTGGCCGTAGACGGTGATCGGTTGCACTGCACCATTGCCGGTGCCGGCCTGGGTGTCGGTGCCGATGGTGGAGCCCCAGTTCTGGGTGCGCGCGGCATTGCGGTACAGCGCGTACGGCACGCGTGCGGTATTGCTGGCGTCGGCACTGCCCATGGTGCGGGTGGTGACCGTGGCGCCGGAGCCGGAACCGGCGTTGAGCGCGATGTTGTAAGGGGTTCCGGAGGTGCAGCGCACGTTCAAGGTGCCGGTGCTGTTGATCGCGGTCTGGGTGGAATTGACGCTGCCGAAATCGACGTCGGTGGGCGCGGTCTGGATGTCGCAGACGCTGGTGATCTGGATCTTGACGTTGAAGGTGCGCGAGTCGGACTGGGCCCAGGCCAGGCCGGTCCCGGCGGCGAACAGCACGAGGAAGGCGAGAACGCGATGGAAGAGGTACATGGCAGAGTTCTTCGGTGAGGGCGGACAACCGCCGGTGCCACCGCCAGTGCAAAACGCGCGCCAGTTCACATTTTTATGGATCGTTATCCAGTTTTCACATGGGATGACCGCCACAGGGCGCCGTGTTCAGTGCGATGAAGGCAGCGGCGACCGCGCCGGCGTGCCAAAAACCCGGCAACGCGTCCGGCGCGTTCAGCCAGCGCCGGGATGAGCGATAATGACGACCATGACCGTCAATCTGAAAACTCCGCAGGACATCGAGAAGATGCGCGTGGCCGGCCGCCTGGCCGCCGAGGTACTGGACCTGATCGGCCCGTACGTGAAGCCCGGCGTCACCACCGCCGAGCTGGACCGCATCTGCCACGACCATATCGTCAAGGTGCAGGGGGCGGTGCCGGCCAACGTCGGCTATCGCGGCTTTCCGAAGACCGTGTGCACGTCGGTGAACAACGTCATCTGCCACGGCATCCCCAGCGAGGGCAAGGTCCTGAAGGACGGCGACATCGTCAACATCGACGTCACCGTGATCAAGGACGGCTGGCATGGCGACACCAGCCGCATGTACTGCGCGGGCACGCCGTCGGTGATGGCGCGGCGCCTGATCGAGGCCACCTACGAGGCGATGTGGCGCGGCATCCGCGCGGTGAAGCCGGGCGCCACGCTCGGCGACGTCGGCCATGCCATCCAGCAGTACGCCGAGAGCGAGCGCTTCAGCGTGGTGCGCGAGTACTGCGGCCACGGCATCGGCAAGGTCTACCACGACGAACCGCAGGTGCTGCACTACGGCCGGCCGGGCGACGGCCTGGTGCTGAAGCCGGGCATGACCTTCACCATCGAGCCGATGATCAACGAGGGCACGCGCTACACCCGCGTGCTGCCGGACGGCTGGACCGTGGTGACCAAGGACCGCAAGCTCTCCGCGCAATGGGAACACATGGTCGCCGTCACCGAGGATGGGGTGGAGGTCCTGACCCTGTCGCCGGGCGGCCTCGGCGAACCGTGAGCCTGCTGCCGGCCGGTGCCGATGCCGGCATGCCCGGTGCCGGCGTCGACGACGCCGGTTGGGCGGCTGCGGTCCGGCAACTGCTGGCGCAGACCGATGCGCGGCTGAGCAAGCGTTTCGACCAGGGCGATGACATCGATCGCCTGCTGGCGCTGCGCGCGCGCGCGCTCGACCAGTTGATCCGCCACGCCTGGAGCCGCTGCGTGCCGCGCGAGGCCGGGCTGGCGTTGTTCGCGGTTGGCGGCTATGGCCGTGGCGAACTGTTCCCGCGCTCGGACATCGACCTGCTGGTGTTCGGCGACCTCGATCCCGCCTGCGAACCGGCGCTGGCACGGCTGTTCCCGCTGTTGTGGGACGCCGGCGTGCCGGTGAGCCATGCGGTGCGCTCGGCCGCGCAGTGCACCGCGGCCTGCGCCGACCAGACCGTGCTGACCGCGCTGATCGAGGCGCGCCCGCTGCAGGCCGACGCCGCCGCCAAGGCAGCGCTGGCGGCGGCCATCGCCCCGCAGCGGGTGTGGCCGCCGCGCGAATTCTTCATGGCCAAGCGCGAGGAACTGCAGGCCCGCCACCAGCGCTTCGGCGACACCGCCGACAACCTGGAGCCGGACATCAAGGACGGCCCCGGCGGCCTGCGCGACCTGCATACGCTGGGCTGGATGGCGCTGCGCGCGTTCGGCGTGCGCGATCTGGAGCCGTTGATCGGGCTGGGCCATGTCGGCGGCGACGAGGCCGCCGCGCTGCGCCGCGAGCGCCGCGAACTGGCGCGCTTGCGCTACGGGCTGCACCTGGTCGCCAACCGTCCGGAAGAGCGCCTGCGCTTCGATTACCAGAAGACCCTGGCGCAGCGCCTGGGCTTCTCCGACGACGTCGAGAGCCTGGGCGTCGAAAAGATGATGCAGCGCTTCTATCGCAGCGCGGCGATCGTGCGCCGGCTCAGCGACCGGCTGCTGCAGCGCTTCGAGGAACAGTTCGACGGCGAAGCGCAGCCGCAGCCGCTCCACGGCGGCTTCTCGCTGCGCCGCGGCTACCTGGCCGCCGACGACGAGCGCTGGCCGCAGGCCGATCCGGTGCAGGTGTTCGCGCTGTTCGCCACCTGGGCCGCGCACGGCGAGATCCGCGGCCTGCATTCGCTGACCGCGCGCGCGCTGGCCGAGGCGCTGCCGCATCTGCCGGCCTACGCCAGCGCCAGCCCGACCGCGCGCGAGCGCTTCCTGGCGCTGTTGCGCGGCCCGCGCGCGGTGCAGACGCTGACCCGGATGGCGCGGCTGGGCGTGCTCGGGCAGTGGATCCCGGCGTTCGCGCAGGTGTCCGGGCGCATGCAGTTCGACCTGTTCCACGTGTACACGGTCGACCAGCACACGCTGATGGTGCTGAAGAACATGGCGGTGTTCGCCAACGCGCGCGCCGACGAACGCTTCTCCATCGCCCACGAAGTCTGGCCGCGGCTGCGCAAGCCGGAACTGCTGCTGCTGGCCGGCCTGTTCCACGACATCGCCAAGGGCCGCGGCGGCGACCATTCGGAGCTGGGCGCGGTGGATGCGCGCGCGTTCTGCGCCGCGCACGCGCTCAGCGCCGCCGACACCGAGCTGGTCGCCTGGCTGGTCGAGCAGCATCTGCGCATGTCGGTGACCGCGCAGAAGCAGGACATCGCCGATCCGGAGGTGATCCATCGCTTCGCCAGCCTGGTCGGCGACCGCGAGCGGCTGGACTATCTGTACCTGCTGACCTGCGCCGACATCGCCGGCACCAGCCCCAAGCTGTGGAACGCGTGGAAGGACCGGCTGCTGGCCGACCTGTACTTCGCCGCGCGCCGCGCCCTGCGCGAAGGCCTGGAGCATCCGTTGCCGGTGGCCGAGCGCCTGCAGGAGGCGCGCGAGGCCACGCGCGCGCTGATGCACATCCAGGGCCACGACGACGCCATCATCGACCGCCAGTTCGCCGGCATGCCGGACGAGAGCTTCCTGCGCTTCCGTCCCGAGCAACTGGCCTGGCAGGCGACCTCGCTGATGGAGGTGGAACTCGGTGGCACCCTGGTCAAGGTGCGCCCGGTCACCCCCGACGACGCGGCGCTGGAAGTGTTCGTGTATTCGCCGGACCGCGACGGCCTGTTCGCCGCGATCGTGATGACCCTGGACCGGCTCGGCTACGGCATCCATCGCGCGCGCGTGCTCGACGCCCCGCACGGGGCGATCTTCGACACCTTCGAGGTGATGCCGGCCGACGCCTTCGCCAGCGGCGACATCGCGCAGTTGCAGGCCGGACTGCGCGAGGCGCTGGCCGGCGACCTGGCGCGGCTGCGCCCGGCACGGCGGGTGGTGCCGCGCCAGCTGCGGCATTTCCGCTTCGCCCCGCGCATCGAATTCCGCGAAAGCCTCGACGGCCGCCTGACCCGGCTCAGCCTGGTCGCGCCGGACCGCCCCGGGCTGCTGTCGGACGTGGCCCAGGTGCTGCGCCGGCAGCACCTGCGCGTGCACGACGCGCGCATCGCCACCTTCGGCGAGCGCGCCGAGGATCTGTTCCACATCACCGACGAGCACAACCTGCCGTTGCCCGACGCCGCCCGCCAGGCGTTGCAGGCCGCGCTGCAGGCCTGCCTGGACCCCGATACCCCGCCTGGAGACCCCCGCTGATGGCCACCAAGAAGCCTGCCGCCAAGAAGTCCGCTGCCAAGACGGCGGCCCCCAAGAAGACGGCCAAGCCGGTTGCCGCAAAGCCTGCGGCGCCGACCGCGGCGAGCAAGCCCGCCAAGCCCGCACCGAAGCCGCTGCGCGCCAAGCCGGTGGCCGTGCCCAGCGCCGACGAGCTGAAGTTCACCATCGACAGCGCCTTCGAGCGCCGTGCCACGCTGACGCTCGACGAGATCGAGGGCTCGACCCGGCCGGTGGTCAATCGCGTGATCGATGGCCTGGAAAGCGGCGAGTTGCGCGTCGCCGAGCCGGACGGGCACGGCGGCTGGAAGGTCAACGAGTGGCTGAAGAAGGCGGTGCTGCTGTATTTCCGGGTCAACGAGATGGCCGTGGTGGAAGCGCAGCCGGCGCCGTTCTGGGACAAGGTGGAAGCGCGCTTCGCCGGCTATCACGAAGCCGAGTTCCGCAAGGCTGGCGTGCGCGTGGTACCGGGCGCGGTGGCGCGCCGCGGCAGCTACTTCGGCAAGGACGTGGTGCTGATGCCGAGCTTCACCAACATCGGCGCGCACGTGGGCGAGGGCACCATGGTCGACACCTGGGCCACGGTCGGTTCCTGCGCGCAGATCGGCAAGCACTGCCACCTGTCCGGCGGCGCTGGCATCGGCGGCGTGCTCGAGCCGCTGCAGGCCAGCCCCACCATCATCGAGGACCACTGCTTCATCGGCGCGCGCTCGGAAGTGGTGGAGGGCGTGGTGGTCGGCCACCACAGCGTGATCGGCATGGGTGTGTTCCTGGGCCAGAGCACGCGCATCTACAACCGCGCCACCGGCGAGATCTCCTACGGCTACGTGCCGCCGTACAGCGTGGTGGTGTCCGGGCAGTTGCCGTCCAAGGACGGCTCGCACTCGCTGTACTGCGCGGTGATCGTCAAGCAGGTCGACGCCAAGACCCGCAGCAAGACCAGCGTCAACGACCTGCTGCGCGGCCTGGCCGACTGAGATGCCGGCGGCGGTGCCGGACCTGGCCGAGGCCGCGGCTTACCGGCACCCGTCCGCCGCCTGGTACGGGCGCGCGCTGCCGCGCCTGCTGCATGCGCCTGGCTGGACCCGGCTGCGGCGTGCGTTGACGCAACGCTGGCCGCTGCCGGTGCTTGTGAGCGACGTGCGCGAGGTGGTCTATCTGAACTGGTGGGTCGACGTGCGTCGCGCCCCGCCACCGCCGCCGGGCTACGCCCACGTCGTCCACCAGGGGCGCACGCCGTACACCATCCTCAGCTATCGCCACGGCCATTTCGGTCCGGCCCTGGCCGGACCGCTGCGGAAGCTGCTGCCATCGCCGCTGCAGAGCAACTGGCGGTGGTACCTGCGTCGCGTGGACGATGTGAACGCCGGGCCGGTGGTGCTGTTCGACCGCAACGTGATGGATGGATTGGCCTACGTGGCCGGCGCACGTGCCGCCAGCGACGCCATGCAGCCGCACCTGGCCGCGCGCTTCGTGCACGCGCTGCAGTCCGATGGCAGCGGCCACACGCAGATCGAGCCGGGGCAGGGCAGCGCGCCCGCGCTGCAACTGCACTGGCAGCCTGCCGAGGCCTGGCACGATGCCGACTGGACGCCGGCGTTCGCAACGCGCGAGGCGCTGCTGCGCTTCCTCACCTGCCAGGACGAGGCCATCGCCCGCACCTGCGACGGCCGCTGGGCCAGCACCCGCATCGCCTTGCCGGTGGATCCGGCTACGCTGCAGCCGTTGCAGTTGACCGGTGCGCTGGACTGCCCAAGGCTGCAGGCGCTGGGTGTCGCGCTGGAGGAGGGATTGGCCTTTCGCCTGCCGCGTGTCGCGTTCCGGGTGGTGTCCGAACGGCTGCTCTGAGCGCCTGGCGCCTGGGTAACGCCGGCAGCTTGCAACCTGTTCGAGCGGTTCCGTCGCGTGCCCGCGGCACAGGGCCATGCGCGCCGGTTGCACCGCAGCGTTGCCGTGCCCTGTTGCGTCGACGCTCGCCTCCGCCTTGGTGATCGACGTTGCAGGAGATGGACGGCCGGCCGTCGGTTGAACCGGGCGATCCCGCGGCCGGTCGGGAGCGCTGTGCATACCCGGCGTACATGGGTGGCCCGATACGCTGGCGCACGCGATTGCGCCACTGCCGCCACGTCAGGGGGCGGAACGGAAGAGGCCTGGCGCGCTGCCACGAACGAACAGGAGAGACCGATGCGTACGATCATGTGGGCTTGCTGGATGACGGCGGCGTTCGCGCTGTCCGGGTGCGGCCGTGAGGGCGCGCCGGCGTCGACGACGCCCAAGCAGGGCGACACGCCTGCGGCGGCCGCCGCTGCGCCAAATCCGGCGCCGGCCGCGACACCTGCGCCTGCGCAAGCGCCTGCGACGACGACGGGGACTGCCGGTGCGGCGGGCGCGCCGCTGTCCTGCGCCGACGAGATCGGCGCCGACGCCGCGGCGGCGCGTGCGGCCACCTGTCGCTCGGTGTCGCCGGCCACGCACCCGCCCTGCAATGCCGCCAACAGCTGCGCCATGATCGACGACGAGATCGCCCGCAGCTGCGCGCTGCTCGGCCGCGACGGGCAGGCCACCGCCGGGTGCGGCCCGGCCGCCGACAGCCCGCAGGCCGCGGCCGACGTGGTGCGGCGCTACTACGCGGCGATCAATGCGCGCGACTACGCCACGGCCTGGCAGCAGTGGGGCGAGGACGGGCGCCCGGGGCAGTCCTACGCGGCCTTCAAGGCCGGCTTTGCGCAGACGCGTACGGTGAAGGCGACGATCGGCGCGCTGGGCGCCAGCGATGGCGCCGCCGGTTCGGTGTACCAGCCGGTGCCGGTCACCGTGGAGGCGACGCTGGCCGACGGCACGCGGCAACGCTTCCGCGGCGACTACGTGCTGCGCCGGGTCAACGGTGTGGACGGGGCTTCGGCGGCGCAGCTGCGCTGGCGGATCGACTCGGCCAAGCTCCAGGAAGTGCCGGTGCAGTGAGGCCTGGCGGCGTCTTCTTGCGCCTGGGAGGCCGATGGCGCGCGCGGCGGGTAAGATCACGCGCGCTGCGGCCTGTCGATGACGGCATGCCCGGTTCGTCTGCTGATGGCATCGCCCGCCGAAAGGCGGTGCGCGGTGCTTTGGAGTGCGATCTGTTCTGGGCCGACCGACCCTCACCCCAACCCCGCTCCCGCTGGGAGAGGGGCTTCATTCGCTTGAAGGGATGTTTCGATGACGACGTTGTACGGATTGAAGAACTGCGACACCTGCAAGAAGGCGACCAAGTGGCTGGACCGCTTCGGCGTGGCCTACACCTTCGTCGATTACCGCGAGCACAAGCCGACCCCGGAGACTCTGCTGGACTGGGCCGGCCAGGCCGGTGGGTTCGACGCGCTGGTCAACAAGTCCTCCACCACCTGGCGGCAGTTGCCCGACAACAAGAAGACACCCGGCTCCGATGCCGAATGGAAGCTGCTGCTGCGCGAGTATCCGCAACTGATCCGCCGCCCGGTGGTGGTAACCGACGACGGCAAGCTCAGCCAGGGCTTCTCCGACAACGGCTTCAAGCAGCGGTTCGGGATCGCGTGAATATCCGCCCGTACCGGGCCGACGACTGGGCGCGCCTGTGCGCCATCCACGATGCCGCGCGGCTGGAGGAGCTGCAGGCGGCGGGGCTGCCGGAGGCGTTCCTGCCGCTGCCGATCGCGGCCGAGCGCGAAGGCTTGTTCGACTACCGCGTGCAGGTCGCAGAAGCGCACGGCCAGGTGCTCGGCTTCGTCGCCGACGACGGCGAGGAACTGGCCTGGCTGTACGTGGATCCGGCCGCGCGCCGGCGCGGCGTCGGTCAGGCGCTGGTGGTCGCGGTGCAGCAGGCCAGTCCGGCTGGCCTGACGCTGGAATTGCTGGAGGGCAATGCCGCGGCGCTGGCGTTCTACCGCGCCTGCGGTTTCGTCGAAACCGGCACGCACGGCGGGCGCATGCCTGGCAACGAAGCTTTCGCGGTGCGCGTGCAGTACATGCGCTGGCCCGGCATCGCGCCGTAGCGACGGCCGGCGCCGCGACCGCGCACCCGTCCGGCGATCCCGGCCGATGCTTCGAATCCGCAAGTCCCGCTCGTACACTGCGCAACGTGCGCCGTCGGCACGCGACGCTGCCGCCGCCGATCCGCATCGCGTCTCCCTCGTGTTTTCCAACGGTATCCCTGCATGTCCGATGTCCTTGAACTCGCCTGCGACCTGATCGCCCGCCCGTCGGTCACCCCCGACGATGCCGGATGCCAGGCGCTGATCGCGCAGCGGCTGCAGCGCGCCGGTTTCGCCATCGAGCGGCTGCGCTGCGGCGAGGTCGACAACCTGTGGGCCACCCATCGCGGCGGCGACGGTCCGGTGCTGGCGCTGCTCGGCCATACCGACGTGGTGCCGCCGGGGCCGCGCGAGGCCTGGAGCAGCGATCCGTTCGCGCCGCAGGTCCGCGATGGCGTGCTGTACGGGCGCGGCGCCGCCGACATGAAGGGCAGCGTGGCCGCCTTCGTGGTCGCCGCCGAGCGGTTCGTGGCCGCGCGGCCGCAGCATCCGGGCACGCTGGCGCTGCTGCTGACCAGCGACGAGGAAGGCGATGCGATCGACGGCGTGCGCCATGTGGCGCGCGTGTTCGCCGAGCGTGGCGAGCGCATCGACTGGTGCATCACCGGCGAACCCTCGTCCACCGAGCGGCTTGGCGACCTGCTGCGGGTCGGCCGTCGCGGCAGTCTTTCCGGCGCGCTGCGCGTGCGCGGCGTGCAGGGGCACGTGGCCTATCCGCACAAGGCGCGCAACCCAATCCACCTGGCCGCGCCGGCATTGGCCGAGCTGGTCGCGCGGCACTGGGACGACGGCTACGAAAGCTTCCCGCCGACCAGCCTGCAACTCTCCAACATCCATGGCGGTACCGGCGCCAACAACGTGATCCCCGGCGAACTGCAGGTCGCCTTCAACCTGCGCTACACCCCGCACTGGGATGCGCCGCGGCTGGAAGCGGAGATCGCCGCGCTGTTCGATCGCCATGGCCTGGATTACGACCTGCGCTGGCACCGCAGCGGCGAGCCGTTCTACACCCCCGAAGGCATGCTGCGCCGGGTGGCACGCGAGGTGCTGGGCGAGGTCGCCGGCGCGCCGCCGGAGGAGAGCACCGGCGGCGGCACCTCCGATGCACGCTTCATCGCGCCGCTGGGCGCGCAGTGCATCGAAGTCGGCCCGGTCAACGCCAGCATCCACCAGGTCGACGAGCACGTGCGCGTGGCCGACCTGGAGGCGTTGCCGGATTTGTACCTGCGCCTGATCGAACGGTTGCTGCGGTAACAGTTGCGCCGGCCCGCGTGCCGGGTTACGGTCGTTCCATGACCTCGCTGTCCGCCCTCCGCTCGAGCAACGCCAACGGCCGCAATAATGCGCTGGCGAATAATCGTGCGCGGCCGATGCGGGTCTGCGACTAGGCGCTACCAGAAACACCACGCCCAGCCACCAGAAAACCCGCATCGGCCGATGCGGGTTTTTTTTGTGCCTGGGTGTTCCCCTCCGCAACCAACACCCCACGATCAGGAGCTTTCCCATGTGTTCGATCTTCGGCATCTTCGGCCTGCAACCGGGCGACGACCTGCAGGCGCTGCGGCGGCAGGCGCTGGACTGCTCGCAGCGGCAGCGCCACCGCGGCCCGGACTGGAGCGGCGTGTATGTCGACGACGGCGCGATCCTGGTCCACGAGCGCCTGGCCATCGTCGACCCGGCCGGCGGTTCGCAGCCGCTGCTTTCCGACGATGGGCAGCTGGCGCTGGCGGTCAACGGCGAGATCTACAACCATCGCGAACTGAAGAAGCAGCTGGTGCAGCCATACGCCTTCCAGACCGGCTCGGACTGCGAGGTGATCAACGCGCTGTACCGCGAAACCACGCCGGACGCGCTGCTGAACCGCCTCAACGGCATCTTCGCTTTCGCGCTGTGGGACAAGGCCGCCGGCCGCGTGCTGATCGCGCGCGATCCGATGGGCGTGTGCCCGCTGTACTGGGGCCACGACGCGCAAGGGCGGCTGCGCGTGGCCTCGGAGATGAAGTCGCTGGCCGACAGTTGCGCCGACGTCGCCCAGTTCCCGCCGGGCCACTACTACGACAGCGCCAGCGGCGAACTCGTGCAGTACTACCGCAAGCCGTGGCGCGACTACGCGGCGGTGCAGGGCGTGGAGGTGAGCATGCAGGAACTGCGCGAGGCCTTCGAGCGCGCCGTGCATCGCCAGTTGATGACCGACGTGCCGTACGGCGTGCTGCTCTCCGGTGGACTGGATTCGTCGCTGGTGGCGGCGGTGGCGGCGCGCTTCGCGCGCAAGCGCATCGAGGAGAACGACGAGGCCGAGGCATGGTGGCCGCGCCTGCACTCGTTCGCGATCGGCCTGAAGGGCTCGCCGGATCTGGCCGCCGCGGCGATCGCCGCCGAGGCGCTGGGCACGGTGCACCACGGCTTCGAGTACACCTTTGAGGAAGGCCTGGACGCGTTGCCGGAGGTGATCCGGTACATCGAGACCTACGACGTCACCACCATCCGCGCCTCCACGCCGATGTTCCTGCTGGCGCGGCGGATCAAGGCGATGGGGGTGAAGATGGTGCTCTCCGGCGAAGGCAGCGACGAGATCTTCGGCGGCTACCTGTACTTCCACAAGGCGCCGAACGCGCGCGAATTCCACGAAGAACTGATCCGCAAGCTCGACGCGCTGTACAACTACGACTGCCTGCGCGCCAACAAGTCGATGATGGCCTGGGGCGTGGAGCCGCGCGTGCCGTTCCTGGACGTGGAGTTCCTGGACGTGGCCATGCGCATGGACGCCCAGTACAAGATGGCCGGCACCCGCGCCGACGGCAGCAAGCGCATCGAGAAGGCGGTGCTGCGCGAAGCCTTCGAGGGCTATCTGCCCGAGTCGATCCTGTGGCGGCAGAAGGAGCAGTTCAGCGACGGCGTCGGCTACGGCTGGATCGATGGGCTGAAGGCGCATGCCGAGGCCCAGGTCAGTGACCGCGAACTGGCCGCGGCCGACAAGCGCTTCCCGGTGAACCCGCCGCAGACCAAGGAAGCCTATTACTACCGCAGCCTGTTCGAGCGCGTGTTCCCGACGCCGGCCGCGGCCGAGACCGTGCCCGGCGGCAAGTCGATCGCCTGCTCCTCGCCGGCGGCGATCGCCTGGGATGCCAGCTTCGCGACGATGGCCGATCCCTCCGGCCGTGCGGTGGCCGGGGTGCACGCGCAGGCGCTGGGGTGACCGGCGCCAGCTTCCTGCTGGTGGCGCGGCTGGCCGCGGGGCGCTCGCGCGCGGCCGGGCTCGCCGCGGCACTGGGCATGGGCGTGGGCTGCGCGCTGTTCGCGTTGGCGGCCTTGTTCGGCCTGCAGGCGTTGCTGGAGCGGGTGCCGGCGCTGCATCGCGCGCTGTCGGTCGCCGGTGCCGCCTATCTGCTGTGGCTGGCCTGGCGGGCGTGGCGGACGCCGGCGTCGCTGGCCGCCACCGCGCCGGAACAGCAGGTGCCGGCGGTGCGCTCGGCCTTCGTCATGGGCCTGTTGACCCAGCTCGGCAACCCGCAGACCGCGCTGGTGTTCGCCGGCCTGTTCGCCGCGCTGCTGCCGGCGCAGCGCGTGCCCGCCGAGTACGTGGCGCTGCCATCGCTGGCCTTCGCCATCAATGCGGCCTGGTTCGCGCTGGTGGCCGGGTTGCTGTCCGCGCCCGCGCCGCGGCGCTGGTGGCTGCGCGCGCGGCGGCCGCTGGACCGGCTCAGTGCGGTGCTGATGAGTGGCCTGGGCCTGCGCCTGCTGTGGCGGGCGGTGTAGCCGCAAGCGCAGGCGTGTCGCGCTGCCCGGGTAGCGTGCGTGTTCGACGCCGGCGATGCGTGCCGCGCGCCTCCCGCTACGCCGGATCCGCCGTCGGCGCCGCGCTGTCGAGGGCGCCGTGCACGGCCGCCATGGGGGCTGGCCCTGTGGCGCTGTCCAGGCAGATCCGGCTCTTGCCGTCGCGCTTGGCGGCATACAGCGCACGGTCGGCACGCTTGAGCAGATCCGAGACGTCGCCGTCGGGGTGCATGCGCGCGACCCCGGCGCTGAACGTGAAGGCCACGCCCTTGGCGCGGGTCTGGCGCACGCGTTCCAGCAGCCGCTGCAGCAGGGCATCGGTCTGGGTGTCGCTCATGCCGTCGAGCACGATGCCGAATTCCTCGCCGCCGAGCCGGCCGACCCGGCAGCCGTGCCCGAGCCGGGTCAGTTCGGCGGCCAGGGCGAGCAATACCGCATCGCCGACATCGTGGCCATGGCGGTCGTTGACCTGCTTGAAATCGTCGATGTCCAGCATCGCGAACTGCAGCGTGCCGCGGCGACCGCGCTCGGCCGCCAGCGCATGCAGTTGCGCCATCAGGGCGCGCCGGTTGGCCAGCCCGGTCAGCGCATCGGTCTCGGAGATGCGCCGGTAGTCTTCCTTCAGGCGATAGGTGATCAGCATGCTGCGCGCGAAGGTGCGGTTCATGGCCAAGCCGATCAGCGACACCGCGGCGACCAGCAGCCCCAGCAGCATCGGGTCGCTGGCGGCCGCCGGTGGCAGCGCCCGACCGGTCAGCATGATCGTCCAGGTGTATGCCAGCGCCAGCAGGTAGTCGCGCGTGAACGGGAACAACAGATTGATGCCCAGGCACAGGGTGACCGTGGTCGGCAGCCACCAGAATTCGCCATGTACGCCCATCTGCCGCAGCTCGATCTGATACGCCCACGACAGCAGCAGCACATACAGCGCGCCGCTCAGGCGCCAGTGCCAGAAGCGGCGGACCAGCAGGGTGCAGGCGGCGGCGCCGAGCAGCGCGGCCAGCAGGATCAAATTGACCAGGCCCCATGGTCGCTGCAGATACGGATTGAACAGCAGCGTCGCGACCCAGATCGACAGGGTCAGCGCTTGGATGGCGGTGGTCGACCGGCCCAGCAGGTGGCGGATGTACTCCGGGTACGTCATGTGCTGCCCAACGGCGCGTCCCGGCCGGTTCGTGATGTGCGGACGCCGACGCGCACGCGCTGGATCGATGGCAGCTTATCGGCATGCCGGCGTGGCGGCTTGAGTGGCCGCAGCGTCTGCGGTTCAGCCTGTTCGTGCCGCACGCAGCGGCGGTGAAGCGGGGTGGACGTCTGCGCTGTCTGCGTCGGGCCTGATGCGCGTGCACCACGAGCGAGTGCGCTGCGGGGCGGCGGCATGCGCCGCCCCGCGGGGGGGCTGTTGGTGCTGCCTGCTACAGCGACGTGGCGGCCGGCAGCACGGGATCGCGCGCGAACGCCGCGGACGTGCTGGCCGACACCGGCGTGGCGCCGTCCAGGCGAAGGCTGCCGTTGCCCGCCTGCCGGGCGGCGGACAGCGCGCGGTCGGCGCGGGCGAGCAGGTCGGACAGTTCGCCGCCGGCCGGCAACGAGGCCATGCCGACGCTGCAGGTGAAGCTGGTGCCATCCACGCGCAGGCCGCGGATGCGCTGCTGCAGGCGCCGCACCAGTGCGCTCGCCTTGTCCTGCGACACGCCCTCGAACAGCAGGCCGAACTCCTCGCCGCCGAGGCGGCCGACGCGGCAACGCGGGTCCAGCCGCACCAGTTCCGTCGCCAGCGCCTGCAGCACCGCATCGCCGACGTGGTGACCGTGCTCGGCGCCGATCCGCTCGAAGTCGTCGATGTCCAGCATGGCCAACTGCACGGCGTGCTGGGTGCCGACCGCTGCCTGCAGGTCGGCCATCAGCGCGCGCCGGTTGGGGATGCCGGTCAGTGCGTCGGTCGCGGCCAGGCGCCGATAGCCTTCCTTCAGTGCGTGGTTGCTGCGCATGGTGGTGACGAAGATGCGGTTCAACGCGAACCCGACCATGGTCACCGCCGCCACCAGGATCTCCAGCAGCGGCAGGTCGGCGGAGGCCGGCACCAGGCTGTCGTGCCAGCCGAGCATGATCGCCCAGGTGCAGGCCAGCGCCAGCAGATAGTCGCGCGCGTGGCAGAACAGCACGCTGTACCCCAGGCTCAGGGTCACCGCCACCGGCAGCATCCAGGCCAGGCCGGCGCCGCCCATGTGGTGCAACTGCAGCCGGAACGCGGCATCGAACGCGATCACCGACAGGAAGGCGCCCAGCCGCCATTGCCAGGACCGCCTGGCCATGCGCATGACCAGGCCGCTGCCGAGCATGGCGGCGAACGCCAGCGCGTAGCGCGCGTCCAGTGGGTGGTTCAGGTAGGGGTTGCACAGCAGCAGCGCCAGCCAGACGCACAGGGTCAGGCCCTGGATCGCCAGGATCGGCGTGTCGAGGGTGCGGCGGACATGAAGGTGGTAGTTCATCTGCTCTCCCAGAGCGCCGCGGCACTCCAGCGTCTGCGGCACGGCCGGTCGGTGGTCCAGCGCGGTCCGTCGGTCGCTGGGGCGTCGTCACCGGTTAGCGGCCGCTGCAGGCAGAGCTTTAATGGATGTGTCGCGGCGTGCGTGTCGCCCGCCTTGGGGGCGACACCCGCCTGGACGCGACCGGGCCTGCCGATCACCCCGGTTCTGCCGCCACGCGCGGGCGGGCGCGCCCCGGCCGACCTGTTCAAGGCCGGCCGGGTGGCGTGCGCAGGCGCCGCGGCCGCGCGCGCTTACTCGAAGCGCACGCAGTGGCCGTAGCGTTCGGGCTGGATGTCGATGCCCGAGGCATCGGCCTGGTTGTTCTTGCGCCACAGATTGGGGCGGAACTCCGGGCCGGTGCAGTTGGCCGCGCTGTCCACGCCGATGGTGTAGGTGTAGGGGTTGCCGCGGAAGGTGTTGTTCTCGAAGGTGTTGTCCTGGCTCATGCTGTCGTCCCAGCACAGGATCTGCGGCGTGCGCTGGCGGATCGAGCAGGTCAGGTAGAGCCCGGCGCCCTTGTTGTCGATGAACTGGTTGCCCGCGAACAGGTTGCGCCGCGCGTCGGCCAGGTACACGCCCTGGCTGCCGTTGCGCTCCAGGCGGTTGTCGCGGATCTCGCTGTCTTCCAGATGCTCGGTGGTGATGCCGGCGGCGACGTTGTCGTGGATCACGTTGTCGATCAGCTTGACCTTGGCGGTGCGGTTGAACGACACCCCGTCCCAGGTCGCGCCGGACACGTCGTTGTGCGCGATCAGCAGGTCGCGGCTGTCGAACTCGCTCAGCAGGCAGGCGCTGCGGCACTTGCTCACTCGCAGGTGGGTCAGCTGGATGTTCTGGCCGTTGCGCACCACCACCAGGCTGTTGCTCAGGTACGGGCGTTCGGGCATGAACTCCTTGTCGATGGTGCCGCCGACGATCTGCAACTGCTCCACGCGCACGTCGCGGATCGGCCGCATGGGGCGCTCGTTCTGATAGTCGCCGATGACGATGGTCGGTTGCTGCACGTGGTCGCGCATGCGCAGCACGGTGCTGTCGCCCTGGCCGCGCAGGCGCAGGCCGTCGCGCTGGATCGAGATCAACTTGCTAACCGGGAACTCGCCGGCGCTCAGGCACACGGTGGCGGGTTTGCCGTCGTTGGGGACGCGGTCGATCGCGGCCTGCAGATCGTCGCCGGGTTGGGCGCGCACGCTGCAGTCGGAGGCGGCCGCGGGCGCGTCGGCAGCCGGCGCGGCACAGGCGGAAAACGACACGGCCGCGGCGAGCGGCAGCAACAGGGCGAGCAGGGGAGGGCGCTTCATCGGTAGGCAGACTCGGCAGTGGGGGAAGGGGGAAGGCAGGCCGGCGTATGCGGTCGGACGCCGGCGCGGAGCTCATCGCGGGTCATTGTGGTGCGGACGGGCTTAATGTCAGCGTGTGCCGGGTCGGGCCGGGCAGGAACTTTGTGGCGCGGCCCTGCACCCAGTCGGCGTGGCCGGCGCCCCAGAACGGCGACAGCGGGTGGCCGCTCTGGCCGCCGGGCATGTGCACGATGCCCTCGGCCTCGTGGCCCGGTGCCACCACCATGCGCTCGGAGGCGCCGAACGCCGGGCGCTGCACCCGCGGCATGTCGTCGTCGCCGGGCAGCGGCGTGTCCGGCATGCACAGCCAGCCGCGCAGCGGCGCCGGCAGGCCCTGCGCCAGCGGATGGCAGATCGCCGCACGGTTCTCCTGGCCCCAGCGGCGTGTGTCCAGCGGGCCATCGGCCTGCAGGTGCGTGCGCACCTCGGCGGCGGCGTCTTCCAGCAGCGCCTGCCAGCTGCCGTAGCGGCGCGGCAGCAGGTGCAGCGGCTGTTGCTGCAGCAGCGGCCAGGCCACGCCTTCCAGTTGCGGCAGCGGCGGGGGCGCGGCATCGGCGTCCGATCCTGTAGGTGCCGGCGCGATCAGGCCGTCGCGGATCCGGGTCAGCACCGCCAGGCGCCAGGCGCGCACCAGGGTGTAGCTCACCGATCCGGTGCTGGCGCGGCCCTCCCAGTGCGCGGCCGCCTGCGACACGGCGTGCAGCGCCGGCGTGGCCGCGCCCGCGTCGCGTTTCTGCAGCAGCGCCCACCAGCGCTGCAGGAACAGGGCGCGGTCGTCGAGCTGGATCGCCAGCAACTGCCGTTCGTCGAGGTGCGGATGCAGGCGCAGGTCGTCGCGGATCTGCTGTGCGCGTGCGCCCAGCGCGTAGCCGCCGTCGCCGAGCGGCGCCAGTTCGGCGCCGCCGACCACGCGCGCATTGGCGGTCCACAATTGCCCGTCGGCGGGATCGATGCGTTGCGGCGACTGGGTCGTGGACAGCGGCCACGGCGCACAGCGCGCGTCCGCCGGCACCGACGCGCGCACGTCGTGCATCACCGCATCGGCTGCGCAATGCGGGCCGCGCAGCGGCAGCGGGCCGAGCACGCGCCAGCCGATATGGCCGTCGCGGTCGGCCAGCACCAGGTTCTGCGCCGGCGTGGCGATGCGTTGCGCGCGGGCGAAGGCGTCGGGGAGGGACGTGGCGCGGGCGAAGTCGGCCAGCCCCAGATTCAGCGCACCCGGCAACTGCGCGGCCCAGCGCAACGCCAGCGCGCTGCCGTCGGGTTCGTGTTGCAGGATCGGGCCATAGGCGGTGTCTTCGACCTGCAGTTCGGTGTCGGGGGCGCCCGAGACCTTGATCCGTTCGCGATGCACGCTGACCGGCGTGCAGCCGGGCTGCGCCACCGCGGCGCACGGGGTGAGCCGGTACCAGTCGGCGGTATCGGCATAGCTGTTGGTGAACCCCCAGGCGACGTGACCGTTGCTGCCGACAATCACCGCCGGCAGGCCGGGCAGCGAGAATCCGGACACGTCCACGCGGCCGCCCGGCGCCTGCGCATCGGCATAGCGCAGGCGCACGCGGAACCACAGGCTGGGCGCGCGCAGGCCCAGATGCATGTCGTTGGCGACGATGGCGCGGCCGTCGGCGGTGCGGCTGCCGGCGATCGCCCAGTTGTTGCTGCCGGGCGCGCTGGTGGCGACCGCCTCGGTCGCGGCGGGGGCGGGCGCGCCCGCCAGGCGGCGCAGATCGACCTGATCGGCGGAGGGCAGCTCCGCGTCGCCGCGCACGCTGCCGTCCAGTGTCGCGTCCCAACTGCTGCCCTCGTGGCGCAGCAGGGCGTACAGCGGCGCCGGCAAGCGCTGCTGCAGGCGATACAGGGCCAGCTTGCGCTCGAGTTGCTTGCCCTGCAGGTCGAAGTACATCGCCTGGCCGGCCAGCGCCGAATCCACCGGCTGCCAGTCGCGCGGCGCGGCGAACAGCATCAGGTAAGGCCACGGCCGTATCCGCAACGCGTGCAGGCCCTGGTTGACGCCCGCACTGTAGGCCTGCAAGGCCGCCGCGTGCGTGCCGGCGAACGCGGCCAGTTGCGCGCTACTGCGCGCGCGCAGGCGATGCGCCCGCCGTGCCTTGTCCACGTCCAGCGCGTGCGGACCGACCAGCTCGGACAGTTCGCCGGCGGCGGCGCGGCGCAGCAGGTCCATCTCGAAGAAGCGTTCCTGCGCGTGCACGTAGCCGAGCGCGCGCATCGCATCGGCCTCGTCGGCGGCATCGATGGTGACCACGCCCAGCGCGTCGCGCTGGATGCTTGCCGGCGCGCGCAGGCCTTGCAGCGGGGCCTTGCCGTCGAGCGTGGCCAGGCTGCCGCGCAGCAGCAGCCAGATGCCCAGCGCCACGGCCGCGGTCAGCAGCAGCGTCCCCAGCAGCAGGCGTTTCCATCGACCGCGCATCGTCTCTCTCCGGTGGGCAAGTCTCCGATTCTAGACACGACTGCGTGTCGTTCCCGCGTAGGCGCGGCGCGCTGTGCGCGGGGTCACGCATCACGGATGTGCGAGTCGGGATGTGAATGATTCCGATTGGAACGCGGCGCGGCGGCATCGGGCACTATGGCGCCCTCAGTCGACCCCACGGAGCCCGCCCCATGAAGGGACACCCCGACGTTGTGCAATGCCTCAAGGAGCTGCTGCGCGGCGAACTGGCCGCGCGCGACCAGTATTTCATCCACTCGCGGCGTTACGAGGACCAGGGCCTGCTGGCGCTGTACGAACGCATCAACCACGAGATGGAAGAGGAGACCGAGCACGCCGATGCGCTGCTGCGGCGCATCCTGTTCCTGGAGGGCGACCCGGACATGCGCCCGCATGCCTTCGAACCCGGGCGCACGGTCGAGGAAATGCTGGAGAAGGACCTGAAGGTCGAGTACGAAGTGCGCGCCAACCTGGCCGCGGGCATGAAACTGTGCGAGCAGCACGGCGACTACGTCAGCCGCGACGTGCTGCTGGCGCAGTTGCGCGACACCGAGGAAGACCATGCCTGGTGGCTGGAGCAACAGCTCGGCCTGATCAAGCGCATCGGCATGGCGCTGTACCAGACCTCGAAGATCGACGGGCACGTGTCCGGCAAGGACGCCTGATCCGTCCGTGCGCCTCCCGCTTGCGGGAGGCGCCGATGCACTGAGCGGGACCCATCCCCGCCATCGCGGCCGTGCCATCGCCGGCCGCTTCTGACCCGCCGATCGTGCCGGTCGCCACAACTCTCGCTGGCCCGCGCCGGCGCTGCCGACCCTCGCGGGCGACAGTGCGCATCGCGGTGTCGCGGCGGTTGCTGCTGCAGCAAGGTCGCAGCGACTGCCGACACGCCTTCTGCCCTTCTCGTTTCCTGACGCCGCCGATCGGGTTCGGCCGCGCGCGGCCGCGTGGCTGGATGGCGTGGCTGGCGCATTCGCTCGGTTCGCAGTGCGACGCCATGGCGATCGGACGAGCCGATCTGTTGTCGCCGTCCTCGCCGATGGCTGTTGCAACGCCGCAAAAATCGGCCGTCGCACGCATGTCGCTGCACACGCGAACCCTTGAAATCCAGGCGTTTGCGCGCCTCGCCACGTCCGCGGCAAAGGCCGTATGGACGATGCTTGCAAAACGGTAGTGATCGCTATACGGTAGCTTTCACTACTTAATTGCGCGATGGCGAGGGGGCGTTCGATGCAGGCGAGTCCGGGAATCAGGCGGTACGGCGTGGTCGGTGTGGTGGTCGCGGGATGGCTGCTGGCGACCGCGCCGGCGTGCGCCGCGCCGGCCGCGGCGCAGGGGTTGTGGCTGACCGCGGCCAAGGACGCGGTGGTGGAGTTCGCGCCCTGCATGGATGCGGCCACGGCCTTGTGCGGACGCATCGTCTGGGACAAGGACGCCGGCACCGCCACCGATACCTGCGGCGTGCAGATCGCACGTCTGGGGCGCGAGGACGGCGATACCTGGCGCGACGGCTGGGCGTTCGATCCGCGCAGCGGCAAGCGCTACAAGGCCACGCTGCGCGCCAGCGGCAAATCGCTGGACCTGCGCGCCTTCGTCGGCGTGGAAGTGCTCGGCGAGACCGAACGCTTCACCCGCGTGCAGGCGCTGCCCAGCACGCCGGTCTGCGCCAAGTAATCACCCGCCGCGCGCGCAACGCGCCGGCGTCATCGATGTGCGGGGCCAGCGACGGCCGCCGCGCGTCCCACCTTCCTCAGCGAACAGGGGAGATTGAGATGACTGCAGTCCGCTTCATGGCGACCTTCGCGGGCGCACTGGCCCTGCACGGCGCGTGCTGCGCCCGGGCCCACGCCCAGCAGGCCGACGCCGATGGCATGGTCAACTACGAGTTCCAGAATCAGATCAAGCTGATGAGCGAGCAGCGCACGCGCGGCGTGTCCGACTCGCTGATGGGCCCATCGCTGAAATGGACCACCCAGTTCGTGCACGCCAGCGGTTTCGTCGCGCTGCTGGAGGTGGCCAAGGTCAGCAAGAAGCAGTTCCTCGATGGCGACGGGCTGGGCATCACCGCGGCGGCCGGCTACCGCTTCGGCAATCCCGATGCCTGGCATGCGGGCGTCGGTCTGGCGACGGAGCGCTTCCCCGGCGCCAGCTTCCTGGCACCGCACCGGATCGACCTGGAGACGGGAACGCCCGAGGACATTCGCCGCACCGACTACGACAGCAATTTCGGCGTGCTCGAACTCGGCTACGGCGCGGTCGAGGGCCGCCTGCTGTACGTGTTCTCCAAGACCTACCGCGGTGCCGATACCGGCGGCGTGTGCGCACAGATCCTGCAGTTCGCCGCCGACCCGACGACGGCGCTGCGCTGCTTCGCCCGTGGCGAGCACGACTCGCGCGGCACGCTGCTGGGCGATCTGAACTACCAGACGCCGCTGCTGCCGTCGGTATTGCCGTCGACCACGCTGCGCCTGCACGCCGGCTACCAGAAGCTGCGCAATTTCAGCGAGGGCAGCTTCGCCGACTACCAGATCGGCGTCACCCACAAGCATTGGGGCCTGGACTGGAACCTGGACTGGGTCAGCACCCGGGTCAATGCGCACGAGCTGTACTGGGTGCAGGACGGCGCGCGCATCCGCAAGACCGATGGCGACACCCTGGTAGCCTCGATCGGCTACACGTTCTGACCGATGCGCAGCGAACTGCTCGATGCCGACCGGGGCGGCGACCAGCCGCTGGTGCTGGCGGTGGACCTGGGAACCTCCGGCTGCAAGTGCGCGCTGGTCACCCTGGAGGGTCAGGTGATCGCCTGGGCCTTCGAACCGGTGCCGCTGCACGTGCATGGCGTCTGCGCCGAGCAGGATCCGCGCGACTGGTGGAACGCGCTGCTGGTCACCGCCGCGGCGGTGCTGCAGGGCGGCGAGGCGCTGCGCCGCCGGGTGACCGCGGTGTGCTGCTCGACCCAGGGCGAGTGCACTGTCTGCGTGGACCGCGACGGCCGCGCGCTGGGCAACGCCATGCTGTGGCTGGACATGCGCGGGCAGGCCGCGATCGCGCGGCGCCTGCGCGGGCGTTGGCTCAACGTGCGCGGCTATGCGCCGCTGAAGCTGCTGCGCTGGTTGCGCCTGAGCGGCGGCGCGCCGGCCGGCAGCGGCAAGGATTGCGCCGGCCATATCGCCTACCTGCGCGACCACGAGCCGCTGCGCTACCAGCGCACGCACAAGTTCCTCAACGCGCTGGACTATCTCAACCTGCGCCTGACCGGGCGCTTCTGCGCCACCGCCGATTCGGTGCTCACCACCTGGGTCACCGACAACCGCGACCCGATGCGCATCCGCTACGACGACGGCCTGCTGCGGCTGCTCGGCATCGAGCGCGACAAGCTGCCGGATCTGGTGGCCTCGACCGAGGTGCTGGGGCCGCTGCTGCCGGGCGTGGCCGCGCAACTGGGCCTGTCGCCGCAGACCCGGGTGATCGCCGGCGCCATCGACAACTCGGCGGTGGCGGTGGCCGCGGCGGTCGAGGACTACGCCGCGCATCTGTATCTGGGCACCTCGTCGTGGCTGGGCGCGCACGTGCCGCGGATGAAGACCGACGTGTTCAGCAACATCGCCGCGGTGCCGTGCGCGGTTAGCGGGCGCTACCTGGCCACCGCGCTGCAGTCCACCGCCGGCGCCAACCTGTCGTTCCTGCGCGACCGCATCCTGTTCCATCCCGACGAACTGCTGCGCGACGAGGAACGCCCGGACGTGTACGAGGTGCTCAACGTCATCGCCGCGCGCGTGCCGCCCGGGGCCAACGGCCTGGTGTACATGCCGTGGCTGTTCGGCGAGCGCACCCCGGTGGAGGATCACAGCCTGCGCGCCGGGCTGGTCAACCTGTCGCTGATGCACACCCGCGAGGACATCATCCGTGCCTTCATGGAAGGCGTGGCGCTGAACACGCGTTGGATGATGGAGCCGTTCGCGCGGCTGCTCGGCCGCGATCCGGGCGTGATCGCCGCGGTCGGCGGCGGCGCGCAGTCGGACCTGTGGTGCCAGATCATCGCCGACGTCAGCGGCCAGCCGATCCGGCAACTGCACAACCCGATCCAGGCCAATGCGATCGGCGCCACCTTCATCGCCGGCGTCGGCCTGGGCCGGCTGCGCTTCGCCGACCTGCCGGCGCTGCAACGCGCGCGCCGGGTGTACGAGCCGTCGCCGCTCACCCGCGCGCTGTACGACGACCGCTATGCGATGTTCCGCGAATTGCAGCGCACCCTGGCGCCGATCTACCGGCGCATGAATCCCCTTCCCGAATGCGTGCCGGAGGTTCCCCAGCATGTTTGCCCATGAACAACGCACGCGCGTGGTCGCGCTGTGCGTGGACCTGTCGCGGCGCGGCTATCTGGCCGGCACCGGCGGCAACGTCGCCTTGCGCCTGGATGCCGAGCGCTTCGCGGTGACGCCCTCGGCCATCGATTACCTGGCGATGCGCGCCGAGGACATCTGCGTGGTGCGCCTGGCCGACCTGCGGCAACTGGATGGCGCGGCCACGCCGTCGGTGGAGACCGGGCTGCATGCGCAGGTGCTGCGCCGCCGCCCCGACGTGGCCTGCAGCATCCACACCCATCAGCCGGTGGCCAGCGCCTGCGCGCTGCTGGGTGCGGCGCTGCCGGTCGAGGATCCGGCGTTGCAGGCAACGATCGGTGCCCGCGTGCCGATGGTCGGTTATTTCCCGTCCGGCACCGGGCTGCTGGCCTGGCTGCTGGCGCGCCAGCTGCGGCCGTCGAGCAACGCCTACCTGATGCGCAACCACGGCGTGCTGTGCTGCGGCCGCAGCCTGGAGCAGGCGGTGGCGGCGGTCGATGCGCTGGAGCAGGTGGCGCGCGATCACCTGGCGCGCCGCATCGAACGCCGCGCGCTGCACGACGCCGGCCTGGCCGCGCCGTTGCGTGCCGTCCTCACCGCCCTGGAGGCCTGACCCCATGCACGCGCTTTCCGTTTCCGTTCCCCCGAGCCCGGCACCGACCATGAGCCAGACCCCCGCCATTTCGCAGTGGCCCGATGTGGACCAGTTGTACGCGCGCTTCCATACGCTGGTGAACCAGCCGATGCGGCCGATCGGCGCCGCCGGCATGGCCAAGGTGATGCGCTATTTCGACGCGCGTTGCCAGGGCTCCAGGCGCCTGGGCGAGGCGGCCAAGCAGGTGATCCCCGGTGGCGTGCAGCACAACCTGGCGTTCAACCATCCGTTCCCGCTGGCGATGCACAGCGCCGAGGGCGCGTACCTGACCGACGTGGACGGCAACCGCTACATCGACTTCCTGCAGGCCGGCGGCCCGACCCTGCTCGGGTCCAATCCGCCGGAGCTGCGCGAACACGTGCAGGCGGTGCTGGACCAGTGCGGCCCGGTGACCGGCCTGCTGCACGCGTACGAGGTCAAACTGGCCGAACTGGTCTGCGCCAGCATGCCGGCGGTGGAGATGCTGCGCCTGCTCGGCTCCGGCACCGAGGCGGTGATGGGCGCGGTGCGCCTGGCCCGCACCCACACCCGCAAGAAATGGATCATCAAGATCGGCGGCGCCTACCACGGCTGGAGCGACCAGCTGGTGTACGGCATGCGCCTGCCGGGCACCGGGCGCATGGAGGCGATCGGCATCCCGCGCGGCGCCACCGCCTACACCCAGGAATGCCATCCCAACGATCTGGAGGCATTGCGGCGCAAGCTGCAGTTCAATCGCCTGCGCGGCGGCACCGCGGCGGTGCTGCTGGAACCGCTGGGGCCGGAGAGCGGCACGCGGCCGGTGCATCACGACTACAACCGGCAGGTGCGCAAGTTGTGCGACGAGTTCGGCGCGCTGCTGATCTTCGACGAAGTGGTCACCGGCTTCCGGCTCGGCCCGGGCGGTGCGCAGGGCTACTTCGGGGTCATGCCCGACATCACCGTGCTCGGCAAGTGCCTGGCCGGCGGCTATCCGATGGCCGGCGCGATCGGCGGCCGCCGCGAGGTGATGATGAGCCTGGTCGGCGGCATCGGCACCACCGCGCGGCGCGCCTTCGTCGGCGGCACGCTGTCGGCCAATCCGCTGTCCTGCGTGGCCGGTTACCACGCCTTGCTGGAAGCGCAGCGCAGCGATGCCGCCGGCCAGGCCGGCCGCGCAGGCGATCGCCTGCGGCAGGGCCTGGAGGCGATCATCCGCCGTCTCGGCCTGCCGTACGTGGTCTACAACATGGGCTCGATCGTGCACCTGCAGACCTCCGGCGTGCTGCTGCTGGATACCGGCAACCTGTACAAGCTGTGGCGCGTGCGCAACGAAGCCAAGGAGCGCAAGCACATGATGGAGGAGATGGGCGCGGCGTATTCCGCGCACGGGCTGATCACCCTGGCCGGCAGCCGCATCTACACCAGCCGCGCCGATACCGATGCGGTGGTCGACGAGGCGCTGAACCGCTTCGACGACGTGTTCAAGCTGGTGTAGCGCATGCCCACCGTCCCGCAGATCGAAGCACTCTGGCTGCACACCCGCGAGCGGCTCGTGGCCAAGCGTTTGCTCGGCGACGACGTGGCAGCCCTGGCGCTGCGCTGTCCGGGCAGCACGGCGATGTGCTGTGGCGCGCTCGAGGCGGAGCGGCCGCAGTGGCTGGACTGGCGCGACCCGGCACTGCCGCCCGCGGCGCAGGTGCACGCGCAGGTGTACGCGCGGCGTCCGGATGTCGGCGCCAGCGCCTGGTCGGCCGGTGCGTTCGGCCACCTTCTGGCCAATGTCGGCGGCGTGCTGCCGCAGGTGTTCGACGAACAGGCGCGGCACATCGGGCCGATGCCGGCGCCATTTCCTGCGGTCGACGCGTTGGCGACGGCCGCGCCGGGCGTCGGCAGCGTCCTGCTGTTCGGCGGACGCCCGCTGTGTCTTGGCATCACCGCGCAGCGGCTGGCATTGAACGTGGAGTTGTTCGAGAAATGCGCCAAGGCCTATGTGCTTGCCGCGGCCACCGGCGGGCAGGTGCGGGAGCTGCCCTGGTGGGTGCGGCGCATCGCCAACGCGCGGCTGCGCAAGGACCAGGTGCGTGCCGCCGCGGCCTTCGCCGCGGGCGAACTGCCGGCCGAAAGCAAAGGCTACTGAGGGTCCATCGCGATGACCGCCGCGCCATCCCCGTCTTCCCTCGCATCAACCGCCGTCCACGCGACACGTCCGCTCGCCGCGGCCTTGTCGATCGGCGCCATCGCCCTGCTGATCCTCGGCGTGCAGCCGATCGTGCTCGGCGCACTGGTCGAGCAGCACCTGATCACGCTGCCCGGCGTGGGCGTGGTGGCGATGGGCGAGATCATCGCGTTGGGGATCGGCGTGGCGCTGGGCGATGCGCTGCTGCCGGTGTCCTGGCAGCGTGCCACGGCGATCGTGGCGGCGTTGCTGGCCGCGGCGCTGAACCTGGCCACCGTGCAGGCGCAGGGCGACGCGGCGTTCGTCGCGCTGCGTGCGGCCGCCGGCCTGGCCGAGGGCCTATTGGTCTGGGTGGCAACGGTCAGCATCGTGCGCGCGGCCACCCCGGACCGGGTCACCGCGGTGTTCATGGTGCTGCAGGCGCTGGCGCAGATCGCGCTGGCGGCGGCGCTGGCGCTGTGGGTGTTGCCGGCGGCCGGCTGGAAGGGCGGTTTCGTCGCCATGGCCGCGACCTGCCTGCTGGTGCTGCCGCTGGCGGCGGCACTGTCGGTGCCGGCAAGCCTGGCTCCCGCCGCCGATGCGCAGTGCGCGGCGACCGCCACCGCCAGGCTGCGCTGGTCGCCGGCGACGCTGGCGCCATTGCTGGTGGCGTTCCTGCAGATGTCGGCGATCGGCGCGCTGTGGGCGTACCTGGAGCCGCTGGCGCTGCGCGCGGGACTGGACGCGCATGCGGCGCAACTGCAGACCTCGTGGGTGCTGGGCATGCAGATCGTCGGTGGCCTGGCAGCGATCTACTGGGTGCGCCGGCTGTCGGTGACGGCGACCCTGACCCTGGGCAGCGTGGCGCTGTGCCTGGTGGCCGCGGCGATGTACCGGGTTCCGGGCAATGCGGCGCTGGGCTTTGCCGCGGTGTGCGTGGCGTTCGGCTTCGCCTGGATGTTCCTGATGCCGTTCCATGTCGGCCTGGCGCTGCGCGCCGATGCGCAGGGGCGGGTGGCGGTGCTGGTGCCGGCCGCGCAGTTGATCGGGTCGGCCTGCGGGCCGTTGCTGGCGTCGCTGCTGCTGCACGCCGACGATCCGGCGCCGGTGCCGCTGGTCGGTCTGGGCTTTGCGCTGACCGCGGCGCTGCTGGCGCTGTGGATCGGCCGGCGGCAGCGCCGTCCGGCCGTCGTGGAGGCGGGCTCGCATGCGGGCTGATGCGGGTGGCCGTGCGAGCGTGCTGGCCGCTGCGATGACGCGCTTCCGTCGGCCGCGCATGGTACAGGGCAGGAGACTGCCAGGCACCGGGCGATGGCCGATGTCCGCCAAGCAGGAGCGCGGCGATGGCGCCTGAGCCCGTGCTGGACACCCCACCGGAGACGGTCGCGGCGCTGTTCGCCGCGCAGCAGGCCACCGCACTGGCCTGGCGCGGCTCCTCGGCGAACACGCGGCGCGCGCATCTGCGTGCGCTGCGCGATGCCCTGCTGGCGCGACGGCAGGCGCTGATCGCCGCCTTCGCCGCCGATTTCGCCAAGCCCGCACTGGAAGTGGAATTGACCGAGCTGCTGCCGGTGGTCGACGAGATCGCCACCGCCATCGCGCAGCTGCCGCGCTGGATGCGTCCGCGCAAGGTCTCGCCCACCTTGCTTGCGCTGGGTACGCGCGCGCGCATCGCGTTCCAGCCCAAGGGCCGCTGCCTGATCATCGGGCCCTGGAACTACCCGGTGGCCACCGTGCTGGCGCCGTTGGTGTCGGCACTGGCCGCCGGCAACACGGCGCTGATCAAGCCCTCCGAATTCACCCCGCAGGTCAACGCGGTGCTGCAGGCGGTGCTGGACGAGGCATTCGCACCGGAAGAGGTGGTCCTGGTGCAGGGCGGTGCGGCCACTGCGCAGGCCTTGCTGGCCTGTCCGTTCGACCATGTGTTCTTCACCGGTTCGGCGTCGGTCGGCCGGGAGGTGATGGCCGCGGCGGCGCGGCAATTGACGCCGGTGACCCTGGAACTGGGGGGCAAGTCGCCGGTGATCGTCGACCGCAGCGCCGACCTGCGTCTTGCCGCCGAGGTGATCGTCTGGGCCAAGCTGGTCAATGCCGGACAGACCTGCATCGCGCCGGATACCTTGTTCGTGCATCGCGACGTCAGCGCGCGCCTGCTCGCACACTGCCGCGCCCTGCTGGCGCAGCGCTACGGTGCCGACGCGCAGGCGGTCGCCTCCAGCCCGCACCTGGCGCGCATGATCCACCCGGCGCATGCCGCGCGGGTGGCCGCGCTGATCGACGAAGCGCGCGCCGGCGGCGCGCAGTTGCTGGCCGGTGGCGAGCACGACGCGGAGCGCTGCTACGTGGCGCCGACGCTGCTGGCGCAGGTGCCGGCGCAGGCGCGGATCGCGCAGGAAGAGATCTTCGGTCCGGTACTGCCGGTGGTCGAGTTCGCGCGCCTCGACGAGGTGCTCGATCGGCTCGACGTCGCGCCCAAGCCGCTGGCGCTGTACCTGTGGAGCCAAGACCGTGCCGGCATCGCCCAGGTGCTGGCGCGCACCAGTTCCGGCAGCGCGGTGGTCAACCACTGCCTGCAGCAGTTCGTGCACAGCGGTTTGCCGTTCGGCGGGGTGGGCGCCTCGGGATTCGGCAGCGCGCACGGCGTGCACGGCTTCCGCACCTTCTCGCACGAACGCGCGCTGCTGCGGGGCGGCCGCCAGCCGATCGTCAAGGCGTTCTTTCCTCCGTACACCACGTTGCAGCGGCGCTTGGCGGCCGGCCTCAGCGGTTGGCTGGCACGGCGTTGAGCGACGCTGCCGGTGTGCCAGCGGCCGGCGCGGTAAGATGCGATATCGGCGCGTGCCGCGACGTCGCGGCGCAGCCCGCGCACCCATTGCCGCGGCGATGCGTGCCGTCAGGCTGGCGACGTGCCGCCACTGCGGCGCCTGCTGCTTTACCACCATCGAGATCCCATGCCCGCCGACACGCCGCGTCCCTCCGCACCGCACCGCCCGCGCCTGACCGGGAACAAGGTGCCGGCCCAGCATCGCGCCACCGAGACCTACGAACAGATCCTCTCGGTCACCGCGCAACTGCTCGGCGACGTCGGCGTGGAGCGGCTGTCCACCAACCTGGTGTGCGCGCGTGCCGGGCTGACGCCGCCGGCGCTGTACCGCTATTTCCCCAACAAGTACGCGCTGCTGTCGGAACTGGGCCGGCGGCTGATGGAGCGGCAGAACCAGCTCATCCCCAAGTGGATCACCCTGCAGGCGATGAGCGGCACGCGCGAGGAGTTGCAGCGTGCGCTGGCCGGACTGGTGCTGGATACCTACCGCGTCACCAAGGCGACCGAGGGCGGTGTCTGGGTGCTGCGCGCATTGCGCGCGGTGCCGGCGCTGCAGCAGGTGCGCCTGGAGTCGCATGCGCAGGTGACCAAGGGCCAGGTGCGCTTCCTCAGCGAGGCCTTCCCCGACGCCGACCCGCGCCAGTTGCGCCTGGTCAGCCGCATCGTGGTCGACCTGATCTATGCGACCGTGGAGTTGCTGTTCGACACCCGCCTGAGCGCCCGCGCGGTGGCCGATACGGTGGCGGCGATGATCGCCAGCCATATCGAGCAGTTGCGCGATGCGGCCTAGCGAGAATATCCCCGCACTCGAGAACGGGCGCGCAGACCATTGTGCTTCTTATCGCCGGAGCGGCCGGCGCTAGCCGCGACACGCTGAGGTGTCGCGGCTGAAGGCGCTCCTACGATAGGAGTGGATCCACTTCGGTATCCCCGTAAGTTCCGATCCCGCGGATGTCTCACCAGGAAGCGACGACGCTGCCCTTCTTGACCACTTCCACCTTGTCGCTCGTACTGTTGTAGCGCAGATACACGCTGCCGTACTTCTCGAGGATGATGCGCTGATTGGCATTCATTCTCAGGCTGTTGTCACCAAGGTCGATGCCCATGTTGTAGTTGGACTGGTCGAAGTTGATGCCGATGTTGCCGAGCGCGCCGCTGTCGAAGTGGATGCCGTTCTGCCAGCCACGCGTGCCCGGCTGGATCTGGATGGCATGCGTGCCGGCGGTGCTGGAACCCGGGGTGTTGAGCAGATTGAGGCCGATCGTCGACCCGCCGTTGGTGTAGGAGGTCAATTCGCCGTTGAACAGGATGCTGGTGCCGTGCGTTGCGACGTTTTGCCCCGCGATACCGTCGTAGCCGTGGAACAGTTCGGTGTGGAAACCCGCCAGCCACGGCGAACCGGTGCTGCGCTGGAACGCCCGGACGGTGGCGCCCACGCTCTGCGAACTGTCCTGGGTCGCGTTGGGATGTTTGGTCGCATTGAGCTGGATGTACAGCGGCCAACTGAAGGAGTTCTGCTGGTCGGACTCGGAGATCAGCGACAGGATCTCGTTGGTGTAGCCGGGGCCAACATTGGACGCATCGCGCCGGCCCCAGCGCACGGAGGTGTCCAGCGCCGGCGCGGACACCGGCGTGCTGGAGAACTCCATGAACTGGCTCAGTTGTTCGCCGACGCTGGTGATGGCGCCGGCGCTGGCGATCACCAGGGCGGCGACGCCGAACAGCAGCACCCGGTTGACCGTCACGGCACGGCGCAGGCGTTGGTCCTTGGCCTGGAGTTGTTGCTCCAGCCGCTCCACCCTGGCAATCAAGGAAGCGTCATTGCCGGCATTGCTCACGTTCTCGTTCATCGTTGCGTTCCTTCGTTGAGATGACTGACAAGCCGGGGCTGGACGGATGTCCAGCGAGGCGCGCTTACTCCACCGCCAGATCGTCGACCTTCTGCCACCCGCGCGGCAGCAGTCCGCCGCGGCTGGCGCGGGCGCCGAGGTAGGCGTCCAGGTCCTTGAACGACAGCGACATGGTGCGCTGGCCGCTCTTCACCAGCAGCGTGTTGCCCGGCGCCACCGCGGCGATCGCCACCACCCGCTCGGTGCTGAGCTTGGCCTTGGGGATGTCGATGATCTTGTTGCCCTTGCCCTTGTCCAGCTCGGGCAGGTCGGCGACCGGGAACGCCAGCAGGTGGCCGGCGCTGGTGACCGCGACGATGCGGTCGCTGCCGGCGCCGCTCACCGGCGCGGGCGGCAGCACCTTGGCGTTCGGGGTCAGGTTGAGCATGGCCTTGCCGGCCTTGTTGCGGCTGGTCAGGTTCTCGAAGCGGGTGACGAAGCCGTAGCCGTGCGAGGACGCCAGCACCAGGCGGCTGTCGTTCTCGCCGCTGGCGATGGCCTGGAACGAGGCACCGGCCGCGGGCGAGAAGCGTCCGGTCAGCGGCTCGCCGTTGCCGCGCGCCGAGGGCAGGGTGTGGACCAGGGTCGAATAGGCACGGCCTTCCGAATCCAGGAACGCCACCTGCTGCGTGCTGCGCCCGCGCACCGCCGCCAGCAGGCCGTCGCCGTCGCGGTAGGACAGCGCCGCCGGGTCCACGTCGTGGCCCTTAGCCGCACGGATCCAGCCCTTCTCCGACATCACCACGGTCATCGGCTCGCTCGGCACCAGCTCGGTCTCGTCGATGGCCTGGGCCGCGCCGCGCTGCACCAGCGGCGAACGCCGCGCATCGCCGAACTTCTTGGCGTCGGCCGTCAGTTCGTCCTTGATCAGCTTCTTCAGCTTGGTCTTGCTGGCCAGCAGCGCCTGCAGCTGCTCGCGTTCCTTGGCCAGCGCGTCCTGCTCGCCGCGGATCTTCATCTCTTCCAGCCGCGCCAACTGGCGCAGGCGCGTTTCCAGGATGTAGTCGGCCTGTTCCTCGCTGAGCGCGAAGCGCGCGATCAGCGCCGGCTTCGGCTCGTCCTCGGTGCGGATGATGCGGATCACCTCATCCAGGTTGAGGAACGCGGTCAGCAGGCCTTCCAACAGGTGCAGACGGCGCTCGACCTTCTCCAACCGATGGTTGAGGCGGCGCACCACGGTGTCGCTGCGGAAGCGCAGCCATTCCTCCAGCAGGGTCTTGAGGTTCTTGACCTGCGGGCGGCCGTCCAGGCCGATCACGTTGAGGTTGACCCGGTAGCTGCGCTCCAGGTCGGTGGTGGCGAACAGGTGGCCCATCAACTGCTCGGCGTCGACCCGGTTGGAACGCGGCACCAGCACCACCCGCACCGGGTTGGCGTGGTCGGACTCGTCGCGGATGTCTTCCAGCCAGGGCAGCTTCTTGGCGCGCATCTGCTGCGCGATCTGCTCGATCACCTTGGACGGCGACACCTGGTAGGGCAGCGCCGTGACCACGATGTTGGCGTTTTCCTTCTGGTAGGTGGCGCGGGCGCGCACGCTGCCATGACCGGTTTCGTAGATGGTGCGCAGGTCGGCGGCCGGGGTGATGATCTCGGCGGTGGTCGGGTAGTCCGGGCCGCGCACGTGTTCGCACAGGTCGGCGACGCTGGCATCGGGATCGTCGAGCAGGCGGATCAGCGCGCTGACGATCTCGTTGAGGTTGTGCGGCGGCACGTCGGTGGCCATGCCCACGGCGATGCCGGTGGTGCCGTTGAGCAGCAGGTGCGGCAGCCGCGCCGGCATCCAGGTCGGCTCGTCCAGGGTGCCGTCGAAGTTCGGCGACCAGTCCACCGTGCCCTGGCCCAGTTCGCCCAGCAGCACTTCGGCGATCGGGGTCAGCTTGGACTCGGTGTAGCGCATCGCCGCGAACGACTTCGGGTCGTCGGTGGAGCCGAAGTTGCCCTGGCCTTCGATCAGCGGGTAGCGGTAGGAGAACGGCTGCGCCATCAGCACCAGCGCTTCGTAGCAGGCGCTGTCGCCGTGCGGGTGGTATTTGCCGATCACGTCGCCGACGGTGCGCGCGGACTTCTTCGGCTTGGCCGTCGCGTTCAGGCCCAGCTCGCTCATCGCATAGATGATGCGCCGCTGCACCGGCTTGAGCCCGTCGCCGAGGAAGGGCAGGGCGCGGTCCAGCACCACGTACATGGAGTAGTCGAGGTAGGCGCGTTCGGCGTATTCGCGCAGCGGCAGCTGTTCGAAGCCATGGAAGGCGGGGCGGGCGAGATCGGTCATGCGCAGGAAATACCTATAGGGGAACGCGGCGCCAGGCGCCGCAGGTCAGCCGGTCGATTATCCGGATGCGGCCGGCGATGCCAAGCCGCGCGTGCCGCCGGCGCTGGCCAGGTAACGGGCCGGAGGATGGCCGAAGCGGCCGCGAAAGGCGGTGACGAAGGCGCTGGGGCTGCTGTAGCCGAGCCGGAAGGCGGTGTCGGCGACGCTGGCGCCGTCGCTGAGCCGGCGCAGCGCCTCGGCCAGCCGCGCCTGCTGGCGCCAGCCGGCGAAGCCGAAGCCGGTCTCGTCGCGGAAGTGGCGGCTCAGGCTGCGCGCCGACAGCCCGGCCCAGTGCGCCCACTGCGCCAGCGAGCGGTCGTCGGCGGGAGTTTCCAGCAACTGGGTGGCGATACGCAGCAGCCGGCGGTCGCGCGGCATCGGCAGGTGCAGATGCTCGACCGGGGCGTTGCGCACCTCGTCCAGCAGCACCGCGCACAGGCGCTGCTGCTCGGCCGCCAGCACCGGCGGCACCCCCCACTGGCTCATCCGCCGCAGCACCTCCCGGAACAGGCCGTTCATGCCGATCACGCAGGTCCGCGGCGGCAGGTCGGCGCAGACGTCGGGGCGGATCAGCACCAGGTAGCTGCGCACCCGCCCGGACACCTGCACCGTGTGCAGTTCCTGCGGCGGCATCCAGCCGGCACAGCCCGGCGGCAGCGACCACTGGCCGTGCGCGGTGCGGGTGCTCAGCACGCCGTCCTCCACATAGATCAATTGCCCGCGCACGTGGCGGTGCCAGTCCACCTCGCGCCGCAGCGACACCGGCGAATGCGCGATGAAGGCCAGCGCGGGCGGGCCATCGGCGCGCTCGAACCACTCCATGGCGCGCGGGTCCAGCGCGCTGTCGGAGCCGACGGTGGCCGGAACGTCGACCGGCTGGGTTGGCGCGATTTCGATATCCATTGTCCGGATTGTAATACCGAGCCATGGCCGCGCGCCGCTACAGTGCGCTCGCCGTCAGCGTTCCTTCGCTGCAACGCAGCATCTAGTTTCCTTGGGGATATTTTCTTGACATATATTTCTAAATGAAAATAATAGGCGCCCATGAACTGCGCTCCCTCCTTTCCTGGCCAGCCCTCGTTCGGCCTGTTGCTGCGCCAGGTGCGTGACGGCCTGATGCGCCGCCTCGACCGCGCCATGGCCGGGCTGGAGCCGGACCTGGGCTTCAGCCACTACATCGGCATGAAGGCCCTGGCCCACATGGCGCCGTGCACCGCCAACGAACTGGCCCAGGCCATCGACCAGAACCCCAGCGCGGTGACGCGCCTGCTGGACAAGCTGGAAGACCTGGGCTGGGTGCGCCGCGAGGCGCACGCGCAGGACCGCCGCGCGTTGCGCCTGGTGCTGACCGACGAAGGCCAGGCGCTGTGGCAGCAGCTCAAGCAGCGCGGCGACGACGTCATCGCCGATGCCTTGCGCGATTTGTCCGCCGACGAGCGCGAGCACTTGTTTTCGCTGTTGGTCCGCGTCCGCGATTCCCTCAATTCGCCCTGAACCCGCCCACATGACTCTGTCTTCTTCTCCCTCCCGCCTGCGCCCGTTCGCGGTCGCGGCCCTCACCCTGGCACTGGCGGCCTGCGCCAGCAGCCGTGGCCTGGAACCGCAGGGGCGCCGGCTCGATGCCGACCGCCAGCTGCACATCGGCAAGACCCTGGCCGCCGACGCGCTGGCGCCGGCGCCGTGGCCGCAGCAGGACTGGTGGAAGGCGCTGGGCGATCCGCAGCTCGACGCGCTGATCGCCGAGGCCCTGCAGGGCACGCCCAGCCTGGACGCCGCCGATGCGCGGCTGCGCCTGGCGCAGGCGCAGGCCGGCGCGGCCGATGCCGACCGCGGCGCCAAGCTGTCGCTGTCGGCCGGCTACACCGGCCTGCAACTGCCCAAGGGCCTGGCCGGCGACGAGATCGGCGGCAAGTACATCCACAACGAGCAGGCGCTGCTGAACTTCAGCTACGGCTTCGACCTGTGGGGCGGCAAGCGCGCCTCGTGGGAGGCGGCGGTGGACCAGGCGCATGCGGCCGAGGTCGACGCGCAGGCCGCGCGCCTGGACCTGTCGGCCGGCGTCGCCCGGGCCTATGCGCAACTGGGTTACGCCTGGCATCTGTACGACCTGGCCGGCGCCGAACTGGCGCGCTCGGAGAACAGCCTGAAGCTGGTGCGGCAGCGCCGCGATGCCGGCATCGACAACAACCTGCAACTGCGCCAGGCCGAGGCGCGGGTGCCGGCGGCGCGCCAGCAGCAGGCGGCGGCGCAGCAGCAGATCGACGAAGCGCGCACCGCCCTGGCGGCCTTGCTCGGGCGCGGCCCGGATCGCGGGCTGCAGATCGAGCGCCCGCGCCTGCTCGACCCGCAGGCCGCGCGGGTGCCGTCGGTGCTGCCCAGCGACCTGCTCGGCCGCCGGCCCGACGTGGTCGCCGCGCGCTGGCGCGTGGAAGCCGCCTCGCAGGGCATCCATGCGGCCAAGGCGCAGTTCTATCCCAGCATCAATCTGACCCTGCTGGGCGGCGTCGCCGCCACCAATCCGGGCGACCTGTTCAAGAGTTCGTCGGTGCTGGGTCTGCTCAGCCCGGGCGTGAGCCTGCCGCTGTTCGACAGCGGGCGGCTGCGCAGTCAGCTGGCCGAGCGCGATGCGCAGTACGACCTGGCGGTGGCCAACTACAACCAGACCCTGGTGGCGGCGTTGCGCGAGGTGGCCGATCAGGTCAACGCCGCGCGTTCGCTGGCCGAGCAGGCGCAGCAGCAGGCGCAGGCGCTGGAGACGGCACAAGCCGCCTTCGACCTGTCGCAGCAGCGCTACCGCGCCGGCATCGGCAACTACCTGGACGTGCTCAGCGCGCAACAGCAGTTGCTGGACGCGCAGCAGCGCCTGGCGTCGCTGCAATCCAATCAGATCCTGGTCTCGGTGCGCCTGAATCAGGCGCTGGGCGGCGGCTACGACGCCACCTCCGCCGCCGATGCGCCGAGCTCTTCTTCTTCCGCACCTTCGCATTCCTGAGATCGCTGCAATGAATCAGACAACGACCCCCGCTTCCTCCGCTCCCGCCCCCAGCCGGCGCGGCAAGCTGCTGCGCGGCCTGGCCGTGGTAGTGGTGCTGGTGCTGATCGCGCTGGCGATCTGGTATTTCCTGGTCGGCCGCTGGCACGAGGACACCGACGACGCCTATGTGCAGGGCAACCTGGTGCAGATCACCCCGATGGTGGCCGGCACCGTGGTGCGCATCGACGCCGACGACGGCATGCGCGTGGAGCGCGGCCAGCCGCTGGTCAAGCTCGACCCGGCCGACACCGAGGTCGCCCTGCAGCAGGCCGAGGCCAATCTGGCGCGGACCGTGCGCCAGGTGCGCGGTCTGTACCGCTCGGTCGAGGGCGCCCAGGCCGAGCTGTCCGCGCAGCAGGTGACCCTGCAGCGCGCCCGCGCCGACGTCGCCCGCCGCGCCAGCCTGGTCGCCACCGGTGCGATCTCCGCCGAAGAGCTGGCGCATGCCCGCGATCAGCTGGCCGCCGCCGAGGCCGCGGTCAGCGGCTCGCGCGAGACCCTGGCGCGCAACCGCGCGTTGATCGACGAGAACGGCGTGGCCGACCAGCCCGACGTGCAGGGCGCCGCCGCGCAGGTGCGCCAGGCCTTCCTCAACAACGCCCGCAGCGCCATCGTCGCGCCGGTGTCCGGCTACGTGGCACGGCGCTCGGTGCAGGTCGGTCAGCGCGTGCAGCCCGGCACCGCGTTGATGGCGGTGGTGCCGCTGAACCAGGTGTGGGTGGACGCCAACTTCAAGGAAACCCAGCTCAAGCACATGCGCCTGGGCCAGCCGGTGGAACTGGAGTCGGACGTGTACGGCAGCGCGGTGACCTACCACGGCACCGTGCAGAGCCTGGGCATCGGCACCGGCAGTGCGTTCTCGCTGCTGCCGGCGCAGAACGCCAGCGGCAACTGGATCAAGATCGTGCAGCGCGTGCCGGTGCGCATCGCCATCGACGCCAAGCAGCTGGAGCAGCATCCGCTGCGCATCGGCCTGTCGATGAAGGCCGACGTCAACCTGCATGACCAGAACGGCGCGGTGCTGCCGACCAAGCCGGCCAGCGGCACGCTGCTGGATACCGATGTGTATGCGCAGCAGCTGCAGCAGGCCGATGCGGCCGTGAAGCAGATCATCCACGCCAACCTGCCCGACGCCGCCAAGGCGAACTGAGCCCGGTCATGTCCAACCAAGCTGCCGCTCCCGCCGCGCCCGGGGTTCCGGGCGCACCGGCCGCCGGGTTCCGCCCGGCCAGTGTGGCGTTGTGCACGGTGGGCCTGGCGATGGCCTCGTTCATGCAGGTGCTCGACACCACCATTGCCAACGTCTCGCTGCCCACTATCGCCGGCAACCTCGGCGCCAGTTCGCAGCAGGCGACCTGGGTCATCACCTCGTTCGCGGTCAGCAACGCCATCGCGCTGCCGCTGACCGGCTTCCTCAGCCGCCGTTTCGGCGAGACCAAGCTGTTCGTGTGGGCCACGCTGGCCTTCACCGCCGCCTCGCTGCTGTGCGGCCTGGCCCAGAGCATGGGCATGCTGGTGGTGTCGCGCGCGCTGCAGGGCTTCGTCTGCGGCCCGATGTACCCGATCACCCAGAGCCTGCTGGTGTCCATCTACCCGCGCGAGAAACGCGGCCAGGCGCTGGCCTTGCTGGCGATGATCACCGTGGTCGCGCCCATCGCCGGGCCGATCCTCGGCGGCTGGATCACCGACAACTACAGCTGGGAATGGATCTTCCTGATCAACGTGCCGCTGGGCATCATCGCCGCGACCGTGGTCGGCTCACAGCTGCGCGACCGTCCCGAGCCGATCGAGCGCCCGCGCATGGATTACGTCGGCCTGATCACCCTGATCATCGGCGTCGGCTGCCTGCAGGTGGTGCTGGATCTGGGCAACGACGAGGACTGGTTCAGTTCGACCAAGATCGTCGTGCTGGCCGCGATCTCGGCGGTGGCGCTGGCGGTGTTCCTGATCTGGGAGCTGACCGACAAGGATCCGATCGTCGACCTGCGGCTGTTCCGCCACCGCAACTTCCGCGCCGGCACCATGGCGCTGATCGTCGCCTATGCGGCGTTCTTCAGCGTGTCGCTGCTGATTCCGCAGTGGCTGCAGCGCGACATGGGCTACACCGCGATCTGGGCCGGCCTGGCCACCGCGCCGATCGGTATCCTGCCGGTGATCATGACCCCGTTCGTCGGCAAGTACGCCTCGCGCTTCGACCTTCGGCTGCTGGCCAGCATCGCCTTCATCTTCTTGGCCATCACCAGCTTCATGCGCTCGGACTTCAACCTGCAGGTGGATTTCCCGCACGTGGCCGGGGTGCAGTTGCTGATGGGCGTGGGCGTGGCGCTGTTCTTCATGCCGGTGCTGCAGATCCTGCTGTCGGACCTGGACGGGCGCGAGATCGCGGCCGGTTCCGGCCTGGCCACGTTCCTGCGCACGCTGGGCGGCAGCTTCGCCGCCTCGCTGACCACCTACCTGTGGGCCAAGCGCACGCAGCTGCACCATGCGCACCTGACCGAGCACATCTCCACCTACACGCCGGGCATGCAGGAACAGGTGCAGATGATGGGCAACGGCAGCCTGCAGAACGGCGCGGCGCTGCTCAACAACACCATCAACCACCAGGCCTCGCAGATGGGCTTCAACGACATCTTCTACCTGCTGGGCTGGACCTTCCTCGGGATCATCTTCTTCCTGTGGCTGGCCAAGCCGCCGTTCGGCGGTGGTGGTGGCGCGGCGGCGGCTGGCGGCCACTGAGCCTCGACGGCGGCATGTTGGCACGGGCGGCACCACGACCCGTGCCGTTCCGTGCCGCTGCAATGGTGGTGCGCAAGCGGCGCTTGCACGCCATTGCCTGATGGCGTGCCGTCCGGCGCGCCGCACCCGGGCATGCCAAGTGACATGCATGCCCGGCGTCGCGCTCCGGCGCGGGGACACTTGCCGCTGCCGCGGCCTGCGCACCAGAATGCGGCTCTTCGCAGGCTTCGGCAGCCCCGCACATGCAGCGCTTTCTTCGCGCCTTCGGCGCCCGCTTCGCCGCATCGCTTCCGCGCGCGGCTGTCCTCGTACTGCTATGTCTTGGTGCGCACCCGGACCATGCGCAGGCCGCGCCGCCGCCGGCGGCTTCGCCGGTGCCGGTGACCCCGGCCGACCGCCTGCATGAGGCCTGGTGGGCCGAGCGCCACCAGCAGGTGCTGGCGCAGGTGCGTGCGCACCCGGATGCGCCGCTGCTGCTGATCGGCGATTCGATCACCCAGAACTACGAGAAGGCGCAGGCACCGGACGAAGACTTCCAGTCGACCTGGCAGACCTTCTACGGCAGCCGCGGCGCGCTCAACCTCGGCTTCAGCGGCGACGCCACCGAACACGTGCTGTGGCGCCTGCAGCACGGCGAGGTCGACGGCCTGCGGCCCAAGGTCGCGCTGCTGCTGATCGGCACCAACAACACCGGCCACCAAGGGCAGAGCGCGGCGGACACGGTGCGCGGGATCGATGCGGTGGTCGCCACGCTGGAGCAGCGCCTGCCGCGCACCCGCATCCTGTTGCTGGGCCTGCTGCCCAGTGCGCTTTCGGCGCAGAAGAGCGCACGCGATGCCGAGGTCAATCGCGCACTGGCGGTGCGCTACGGCGACAATCCGCGTGTGGCCTACCTGGACATCGGCACCGTGTTCCAGCGCGTCGACGGCACGCTGGACCCGAGCCTGTTCTACGATCCGCGGCAGCGTCCCGGCAGTGGCGCGCTGCATCCGGACACGCGTGGGCAGCGGCGCATGGCCGAGGCCATCGAGCCGACCCTGGCGCGCCTGCTCGACGAGGCGCCGCGGGTGCCGCTGGACGCGATGACCGACGTCGACACCGCGCGCATCGCGGTGCCCTGGCTGGAGCAGGATTCCTACGACTGGTACGGCCGCCACCATGCCGCGCTGGACGCCGCGCGGCAGTTGCAGCCGCAGGTGGTGATGCTCGGCGACTCGATCACCCATTTCTGGGCGGGCGCGCCGCAGGCGATCCGGGTGAATGGCGCGCAGGCCTGGCAACGCACCTTCGGCGACGCGCGGGTGCTGAACCTGGGCTTCGGCTGGGACCGCACCCAGAACGTGCTGTGGCGGCTGCGCCAGGGCGAGGTCGACGGTCTGGCGCCGCGCTGGGTGGTGATCAACCTCGGCACCAACAACCTCGCCGGCACCGAGCATGCGCGCACCAACACGCCGCAGGAGACCGCCGACGGCGTGGCGGCGGTGGTCGCCGAGATCCAGCGGCGCCTGCCGCGCAGCCGGATCGTGCTGATGGGCATCTTCCCGCGCGGCTTCGCCGCCGATGCGCCGCAGCGTGCGCCGATCCTGGAGACCAACCGCCTGCTGGCCGCGCGCTTCGCCCACGACCCGCAGGTGCGCTGGCTCGACATCGGCGCGCGCTTCCTGCAGCCGGACGGCACGCTGCCGGCGGCGCTGATGCCCGATGGCACCCATCCCAGCGAAGCGGGCTACGCGATCTGGGGCGAGGCGCTGCGCACGCTCGGCGTCGGCGGCTGAAGAGCGTCTCGAACATCACGCGTGCCGCGACTCAGCGGGAAGCGTGGTCGTCCTCGTAAGAGCGGCTTCAGCCGCGACGGGCATACCGGTAGGGTTTGGTCGCGGCTGAAGCCGCTCCTGCGAATGGCATTCCGTCGCTACTGGCGATGCCCGAACGCCACACGCGCCGCCAGTGTGACTCAGCCGTTGTCCGGCTTGAGCAATTCCAGCACGGCTTCGCGGCGCCGCACCGAGGCGTTGCGATAGCGCGCGAGCAGGGCGCGCTCCTGTGCGTCCTGTGCCAGCAACGGATAGTCGGCGGGCAGGTCCTGCACACGCTTGCCGGGACCGACTCCGCACACCAGTTCGTCGAGCGAGCGGTTCAGCACGCTGCGCAGCGTCGGCAGCAGGCGGAAGCTCGGCGTTTCGCGGTCGTTCTCCCAGGCCGACACCGAGGACTTGGTGACGTCCAGCGCGAAGCCCAACTGCTCCTGGGTGAGCCCGGCGGCTTTTCTGGCTTCGCGCAAACGCTCGCCGAAGCTATTCATCGCGGTGGGCCTTGGGGGACGGCGGGCCTACCAAGATATGGAGCATCCGCCGGCTTGTCGTACAGTCACGCTTGACTCCAATTGTTCGGAGATTCAATACTCGTGCGGTGCGGAATGCACGGACGCGCGAGGATGCGCATGCAGGACATGGATGTTGTGGACACGAGGGTGTCGGCGCCGCGGTGCGCCGCCGCCATGCATTGGCCGATCGCGGCACGACGCGGCGCCTGCCGGTACATGGGGGAGGGCGCATGGCCACCTACGAAGTGAGACTCCGGCGCGTCGCGCAACTGGAGCCGTCCTTGCAGGTGCTGGTGCATGCCGCCAATGCCTACCTGGCCGCGCGTGCGGCCGAACGCCACAACCCGGGCTACCGTGCCTACAAGGTGGCGGTGTGGGTGAAGGGCGTGCGCGTGGACATCGGTCCGTTGCGTCCGCCGCAGCGCTGAGCGCCGCGGCCTGCGCGCAGCCAACAAAAAACCCGCCGAAGCGGGTTTTGAGATCTTGCTCGACCTGTCGGTCGTGGTGCCCAGGAGAGGACTCGAACCTCCACGGTTTTACCCGCTAGTACCTGAAACTAGTGCGTCTACCAATTCCGCCACCTGGGCAACTCAGAACGAGAATTGTGCGCGTGGCAGCAGACGCTGTCAAGCGTTTTGCGACGGCGGCAGTGCAGCGCCGTCGCGGACGCGTCGGTGGCGACCTCAGTAGCCGACGTTGAAGCGCAGGCCCTGGTTGATCGCGCAGCGGTAGCCGAGGGTGCTGCCGGTCTGCTGGTAGCTGGGCAGGGCGAACACGAACATGGTGAAGTCGATGCTGTTGTCCGGATGTACCTGGTAGCGCAGGAACTGCTGGATCGGCTTGCCGTCGCGGCCGACGGTCACGTGCTCGTCGGCGAAGGACAGGGTGCCGTCGGCGGTGACGCGGTAGGCGCCGATGCGCAGGCCGCCGCGGGTCTGGCTGGGCGTGGCGCCGCCGGAGGTGGGCGTGCACTGGCTCAGGTCGATCGCCACGGCGACCGAGGCGCCGCTGTCCAGGGCGCGCTGGATCTCGGTGAGGGAATTGAGCGTGGCGTCGTCGGCGCCGGCGGCGGAGGCGCTGGTGGCGCTGGCGAACAGGGCGGCGGCGAGCAGGGAAGCGGACAGGCTGTGCATGGGGATGCTCCGGAGCGTGGGGGAGGGCGACGGATTGCCGGATGCAAACTAGCGAGGCGCCGATCCGGGTCAACCGACAAAATCGCGAACTCCCGCCGCGGTCACGCCGGATCTTCGAAGCGGGTCCGCTTGTGACAACGCTGTGTCGGAATCGGCATCGCGCATGCGGTTTTCCGCCGAATCCGCGCACCGCCGAAGCGTGCGCGCGCGCACAGCCGCGCGGCGGTTGGCACGTGCGCCGCACCGCTGCGTGCCGCGGTCGGATCGCGTCATCGATGCCGGCAATCGAGAGCGGCGCAAAAATAGGCGTTGACAAGGTCGCGGCGGCACCGCAGAATTCGCGGCCTTCAGCGCCCAGGTGGCGGAATTGGTAGACGCACTAGTTTCAGGTACTAGCGGGTAAAACCGTGGAGGTTCGAGTCCTCTCCTGGGCACCACATGCAAGATCGCGAGAGCGCTGAACTCTCGCACCGACCGGCCCGCTGACGCGGGCTTCGTCGTTTCTGGGGCGCACGTTCGCCGCGGCGCGCCGCCCGGTTCGGGTGACGGCCACCTGCATGGGAGTACCATGCGCGGATGACAACTCGCAAAAGCAAGTCCGGCAAGCCCGGCAAATCCGCGTCCGGCGACGCGCCCACCTCCGATACGCCGAAGAAATCGCGTCTGCCCGCCTGGATGCCCAGCTTCCTGCGCCGTGGCCCCAAGCCGCCGCTGCAACCGCTGCACCCTCCGTCGCCACCGCCGGCGGCCGCGCCCGACACTGCCGCGCCGATCCACGACCCCTATGCCGCACGCGAGGCCGAGCGCTATGCGCAGCCGATCGCCAGCCGCGAGGCGATCCTGCAACTGCTCGAACGCTGCGACGGTCCGCAGACCCTGGACGAACTGGCCGAACAGCTCGGTCTGACCGAGCCGACCCGCAAGGAAGCGCTGAGCAAGCGCCTGGGTGCGATGCTGCGCGAAGCCCAGGTCGTGCAGAACCGCCGCGGCGGCTACGCGCCGCTGCAGCAGACCAACCTGATCCCCGGCGTGGTGATCGCCAATCCGGACGGATTCGGCTTCCTGCGCCCGGACGAGGGCGGCGACGACCTGTTCCTGCCACCCTACGAGATGCGCAAGGTGCTGCACGGCGACCGCGCCCTGGCCAACGTCACCGGCATCGACCGCCGCGGCCGCCGCGAAGGCAGCATCGCGCGCGTGCTCGAGCGCGGCCTGACCCGGATGATCGGCCGCTTCAGCCTGGAAGCCGGCATCGCCTTCGTGGTGCCCGACGACAAGCGCATCCAGCGTAATGTGCAGATCCCCGCCGACGCCGTCGGCGAGGCCCGCGACGGGCAACTGGTGGTGTGCGAACTCACCTCCGCGCCGGATGCGCGGCGCCCGCCGATCGGCAAGATCATCGCCGTGCTGGGCGACAAGCTGACCCCGTCGCTGCTGGTGGAAGCGGCGATCCACGGCCACGAGCTGCCCTACGAGTTCCCGCAAGAGGTGCTGGACGAAGCCGCAGCGGTGCCGCTGACGGTGGAGCCGGCGGCGATCAAGGGCCGCGTGGACCTGCGGCAGACGCCGCTGGTGACCATCGACGGCGCCGATGCCAAGGACTTCGACGACGCGGTGTTCTGCGAGTCCAACGCCGACGGGTTCCGCCTGGTGGTGGCGATCGCCGACGTGTCGCACTACGTGCGTCCGGGCACGCCGCTGGATACCGAAGCGGTCAAGCGCGCGACCTCGGTATATTTCCCCGGTTTCGTGGTGCCGATGCTGCCGGAGACGCTGTCCAACGGCATCTGCTCGCTCAACCCCAAGGTCGACCGCATGTGCTTCGTCTGCGACATGCAGATCGACCGCCAGGGCGAGGTGGCCGGTGCGCGCTTCTACGAGGCGGTGATGAACTCGCACGCGCGGCTCACCTACGAACAGGTGTGGCAGGCGGTCGGCGAAAAAGACGAGCAGGTGCGCAAGGACGTGGCGGCGGTGCTGCCGCAGCTGGAGCGGCTGCATCAGCTGTACCAGATCCTGGCCAAGGCGCGCGCGCGCCGCGGCGCGATCGAGTTCGAGACCGCGGAAGTGCGCTTCGTGCTCGACAACACCGGCGAGGTGACCCAGGCCGGCATGCTGGTGCGCAACGACGCGCACAAGCTGATCGAGGAATGCATGATCGCCGCCAACGTGGCCGCGGCGCGCTACCTGCTGGAAACGCACATTCCGGCGCCGTTCCGCGTGCACGAGCGCCCGCCGGAATCCAAGTACGCCGACCTGCTGGAGTTCCTCAAGGAGTTCAAGCTGAGCCTGCCGGCGTGGAGCAAGGTGGTGCCGGGCGACTACACCAAGCTGCTGAAGAAGGTGCGCGAGCGCCCGGACGCGGCGCTGCTGGAATCGGTGCTGCTGCGCAGCCAGAGCATGGCGGTGTACTCGCCCGACAACGCCGGCCACTTCGGCCTGGCGCTGGAGGCGTACGCGCACTTCACCTCGCCGATCCGCCGCTATCCGGACCTGCTGGTGCACCGCGCGATCAAGTACGCGCTGACCCGCGGCGCGCCGGACAAGTACCTGTACGCGCCGCGCGCGATGGCGGCGCTGGCGCTGCAGTGCTCCGAGCGCGAGCGCCGCGCCGACGAGGCCGAGCGCGAGGTCGACGAGCGCTACCGCGCCGCGTGGATGGAGAAGCACGTCGGCGGGCAGTTCGACGGCGTGGTCAGCGGCGTCACCAGCTTCGGCCTGTTCGTCGAACTGGACCAGTCCAAGGTCAACGGCCTGATCCACGTGACCCAGTTGCCGCAGGACTATTACCAGTTCGACGCCACCCGCAAGACCCTGACCGGCGAGCGCCGCGGGCGCGAGTTCCGCCTTGGCGACCGCGTACGCATCCTGGTGCTGAAGGCGAGCATGGAAGAGCGCAAGATCGACTTCCGGCTGGTCGAGGAAGGCTCGTCGGCGCATGACGAGTTGCCGCCGCCGCCACCGCGTGGGCAGCCGGCCAAGCGCAAGAAAAAGAAGTACTGACGGCGCAGCGTCGCGGCGAACCGCCTGGCGGCCGCCGCGATCGCGCTTCCCGTGCGTCGTGCGGGAGGTCACCTGCGCGATGCGGTTCGCAGCGGAGAGCGGATATGGAGCAGGAGCAGGAGTACAGCGGCGGTTGCCAGTGCGGTGCGGTGCGTTTCCGCGTGCGCGGGCGGCTGCACGACGCCTCGATCTGCCATTGCCGGATGTGCCAGAAGGCGTTCGGCGCCTACTACGCGCCGCTGGTCTCCACCCGTGGTGCGGACCTGACCTGGACCCGCGGCGCGCCCAGGCGCTTCGCCTCGTCCAACCTGGTGCAACGCGGCTTCTGCGCCGACTGCGGCACGCCTCTGACCTACGAGGCCCCGGATGGTGTCGCCATCGCGGCCGGCGCTTTCGACCATCCGGAGGCCGTGCCGCCGACCATCCAGTACGGCATTGAGGCGAAGCTGCCATTCGTCGACGCCCTGCATCGCCTGGCGGCGATCCGCACCGAAGGCGATCTGGCCGCCGCGCCGTTCCTGGCCGATGTCGTCTCGCGCCAGCATCCGGACCACGACACCGAGCGCTGGCCGGCTTGAGCAGTGACTGACAGTGCCGACCTCGCGCGGCGCGTTGTCGGGAGATAGCTGGCGACCTCGGGAATCGGTCGCGCCAGGCAGCTGGCCGGTGTTCCCGACGTCATCGCGTCGGGACTGAAGTCCCTCCCACAAGGCTGCGCCGCGCCTTGTCTGGATGGCGCTGCGTCGTTGGTCTTGCTGTCGCGACACGCAGGCCCCGGGCATCGCAGGAAAGTGCGACGTCACGGCCAAGCCGCTTCTACCATTCCCAATTCCCCATTCCCCATTCCCAGCCCCCAGGCATGACGCCAGCGGCCACAACCCCTACCATGCCCGCTTTCCTTACGCGTAGTCCCGCCTCATGAGCAAGCAGAACCAGTGGATCGTCGGCGTCAATGCCGTGGCCTCGTCGATCGAGAACGACGCGGACAACGTGCGCGAGGTGCTGGTGGAAGCGGGCAGCAAGAATCCGCGTCTGCAGGAGATCGAGGAGAACGCGCGGCGCAAGGGCATCGACGTGCGGCGGGTGAACACGCAGGCGCTGGACGGCGTCGGCGGCTCGGTGCGGCACCAGGGCGTGGCCGCGCGTTATGCCGCGGCGCGGACCTGGGCCGAAAGCGAGCTGGAAGGCCTGGTCAGCGCCGCCGAGGGCCGTGCGCTGCTGCTGGTGCTGGACGGTGTGCAGGATCCGCACAACCTCGGCGCCTGCCTGCGCAGTGCCGCCGCGGCCGGGGTGACCGCGGTGGTGATTCCCAAGGACAAATCGGCGCCGGTCAACGCCACCGTGCGCAAGACCTCGGCCGGCGCCGCCGACCGCCTGCCGATCGTGGCGGTGACCAACCTGGCGCGCTGCCTGCGCGAGCTGCAGAAGCAGGGCGTGTGGATCTACGGCCTGGCCGGCGAGGCCGAGACCTCGCTGTACGCGCAGGACCTGCGCGGCAACGTGGCGCTGGTGCTGGGCGGCGAGTCCGACGGCCTGCGCCGGCTGACCCGCGAGCATTGCGACGGCCTGGTGCGGATCCCGATGCCGGGCGAGATCGAGAGCCTCAACGTCTCGGTCGCCGCCGGTGTGACCCTGTTCGAAGCGGTACGGCAGCGCCTGGGCTGAGCGCGCGGTGCATTGATGCCGCGGTTGTGAAGCCGTCAGCGCATCTTCATGCCTGGAGCAAGCAAAGCCCCTCTCCCCCCGGGAGAGGGGTTGGGGTGAGGGTACGGGGCGAAGCCTTCGCGCATCAGACGACACCAGGCTTCGCCCGCGCGCTTGTCGCCGCCGCGATCGATGTCTCCCCAGGCTTCGCCCGTACCCTCATCCGCCCCTTCGGGGCACCTTCTCCCGGCGGGAGAAGGGGAGCGCGCAGCGCCTGGAGCCCCTCTCCCCTCGGGAGAGGGGTTGGGGTGAGGGTGCGGGGCGGAGCCATCGCGCATCAGGAAGACACCAGGCTTCGCGCGCGCGCTTGTCGCCGCTGCGATCGATGTTTTCCCAGGCTTCGCCCGTACCCTCATCCGCCCCTTCGGGGCACCTTCTCCCGGCGGGAGAAGGGGGCGCGTGGCGCCTGGAGCCCCTCTCCCCCCGGGAGAGGGGTTGGGGTGAGGGTGCGGGGCGAAGCCTTCGCGCATCAGAGCGACACTAGGCTTCGCCCACGCGCTTGTCGCCGCTGCGATCGAGGTTTTCCCAGGCTTCGCCCGTACCCTCATCCGCCCCTTCGGGGCACCTTCTCCCGGCGGGAGAAGGGAGCGCGCTGCGCCTGGAGCCCCTCTCCCCCCGGGAGAGGGGTTGGGGTGAGGGTGCGGGGCGGAGCCATCGCGCATCAGGAAGACACCAGGCTTCGCCCGCGCGCTTGTCGCCGCTGCGATCGATGTCTTCCCAGGCTTCGCCCGTCCCCTCATCCGCCCCTGCGGGGCACTTTCTCCCGGTGGGAGAAGGGAGGGTGCTGCGATGGAATGTTGTTGCTGCTGCGCTCTGCGAAGGCCGCTCCGGCTTAACCGCCGCGCAATCTTCACGCGTCCTTTTCCCGCAGCCTGTTACCGCCTCCACCCGCAGCGACGCTTTTTTGCCTACCATGGGCGCTCGTCCCGTGTTCCGCTCCGGTAATGAGTCTGTGTCGCCCCCGTCCCCTTGACGCTGGACCCCCGCGCCAGGGTCCTGTCGCGCCCCGCCTGCGTCGGATCGGGTCGGGACAGTGAACGTCGCCAGGGGGAGGGGGGAGACGGCGTTCGCACGCGACTGCGGGCGCGCGTGGCCGGTGCTGCTGTTCTTGCTGCTGGCATTGGGCGTGGCCTGGCGCGCCGTGGCCGCCGATGGTGGCGCAGACGGGGTGCCGCCGCTACGCGACTACGCGATCGATTCCTGGACCTCGCGCAACGGCCTGCCGCACAACTCCCTGCGCGATCTGGCGCAGACCCCGGACGGCCGCCTGTGGTTCGCCACCTGGGAAGGGCTGGTGCGCTACAACGGCCTGGACTTCGCCGTCATCGACCGCAGCACCCGGCCTGGCCTGCCCGACAACGGCGTGGGCTCGCTGTACGTGGACCGCGCCGGCGCGCTGTGGCTGAGCGATTCGCGCGGCAATCTCGGCCGCCACGATGCGGCCGGCAACTGGCGCTTCTGGCGGCAGCCGCCGGGCTGGCCGCATGCGCTGATCCACGCCATGACCCAGGACCGCGACGGCCGCATGTGGCTGCTGTTCGAAGGCAACGGCCTGGGCTGCCTGTGGCCGGACGGTCGCTTCGATTACCAGCCGGCGCCGCGCGACCTGCCGTTGGCGGCGAGCTTCCCGCACATGGCTGCCGACGATCAGGGGCGGATCTGGATCGGCAGTCTCGATGGCCTGCTGTATCGCGACCCGCAGGGCGTGCTGCGGCGCGCGCCGGCCGCGTTCGGCCTGCCGCCGGGGCTGGCCTGGCCGTATCGGGCACCGGACGGCTCGCTGTGGCTGGTGGCCGGCGAGAACCTGTACCGACTGCAGGGCGAGCAGGCGGTGCTGGTGCAGCACCTGCCGGGCTACGGCCATTTCACCTCGATGCTGCGCGACCGCGATGGCGCGATCTGGCTGGGCACCGAGAACCAGGGACTGCTGCGGATCAGTGTGCACGGCATCGAGCGCATGCTGCCGGGCGACGTGCTGCCCAACGGGCGCATCGTCAGCCTGCTGCAGGACGCCGAGGGCAGCATCTGGATCGGCGCCAATGGCGGCCTGTTCCGGCTGCGCGAGACGCTGTTCGCCGGCTACACCCGCCGCGACGGACTCAGTGGCGACTACGTGCGCGCGCTGCTGGAGACGCCGGACGGCGCGCTGTGGATCGGCAGCGCCGCCGGGCTGGACCGGATGGCGCCGGATGGCCGCATCGCCCCGGTTGCGCTGCGCGACGCGCCATCGGTCCTGAGCCTGGCGCGCGGCCGCGACGGCGACCTGTGGATGGGCACCTACGCCGACGGCGTGTTCCGCCTGCGCGACGGCCGCGTCGTGCGCCACTACGGAACCAACGAGGGCTTGCCCAGCGGGCAGGTGCGTGCGCTCAGCGTCGATGCCGCCGGCACCGTCTGGATCGGCACGCGCAGCGGGGTGATGCGCATCGACGGCGATCGGCTGTCGGTGCCGGACGTGCCTGGCTTGCCGCACGGCCTGATCACCGCCCTGGCCAGCGTCGACGGCGCACTGTGGATCGGCTCGGTCGAAGGCGCGGCGGTGCTGCGTGACGGCCGGGTGCGGAAGCTGGCGCTGGAACCGCTGGGCGGCGCGCGCACCGTGTTCGGATTCCAGGCGCTGGGCCGCGACGTGTGGATTTCCACCGACCGCGGCCTGCACCGCGACCGCGATGGCCAGCTGGCGCGGGTGGGGCTGGAGCAGGGCATGCCGGTGGACACGGTGTTCCAACTGGTCCGCGATCGCCTCGGCAATGTCTGGATCAGCAGCAACCGCGGCGTGCTGCGGACCACCGCGGCGGCGCTGGACGCGGTCGCCGACGGCCGCCAGGCGCGGTTGCAGGTGAGCCGTTACGACGAGATCGACGGCATGTCCAACGCCCAGGGCAATGGCAGCTCCGGGCCGTCGATGATCTTGCGCCACGATGGCACGGTGTGGCTGGTCACCGCCGGCGGCGTCAGCATGGTCGATCCGCGGCGCCTGGCGCGCTTCCGCGATCGCCTGCCGCCGCCGGCGGCGATCGAGAGTGTGTTGCTGGATGGCCAGCCCTTCCCCTGGCAGAACACGTCGCAACTGCCCGGCGCCAAGCGCATCACCGTGTCCTATGTCGGCCTCAGCTACCTGCTGCCCGAGCGCATCCGCTACCGCACCCGGCTCGACGGCCTGGACACCGGTTGGATCGATCGCGGCAACCAGCGCAGCGTGGAGTTCATCGGGCTGCCGCCGGGCGACTACACCCTGCACGTGGCCGCGGCGCATCCGGACGGCGCCTGGAGCACCCGCGAAGCCGTGTGGCGCTTCAGCGTGGCGCCGCTGTGGTGGCAGCGGCACAGCGTCCATGCAGCGGCCGCGGTGGCGTTGCTGCTGGCGCTGGTGCTGCTGTACCGCTACCTGATCGCGCGCTACAAGCGTCGCGCCCTGCGCCTGGAGCGGTTGGTGGCGCGGCGCACCAGCGCGCTGCGGCTGCAGACCGAGCGCCTGCTGCAGGCCGATGCCGAAAAGAGCCAGTTGCTGGCGGAACTGCAGCGCCAGGCCACTGCGTTCGAGCGCCTGGCGCACGAGGATGCGCTGACCGCGTTGCCCAACCGGCGCCACTTCGACGAGGTGCTGGTGCACAGCATGCAGCGCGCGCAGCGCAGTGGCGCGCCGCTGTGCTTGTTGGTAATGGACATCGACCGCTTCAAGCAGATCAACGACGGCTACTCGCATGCCACCGGCGATGCGGTGCTGCGCGAGGTCGGGCAACTGCTGCTGAGCGCCTGCCGCGCCTCCGACCTGCCGGCGCGGCTGGGTGGCGAAGAGTTCGCGGTGCTGCTCGGCGACACGCCGCTGGCCGACGCCGAGCGCCTGGCCACGCGCCTGCGCGACCTGTTCCATGCACGCCTGCAGTGGGCGCCCGAGGCGCCGGCGCTGCGCGTCACCTTCAGCGCCGGCCTGGTCGCGCTGCGCCCGGACGACACGCCGAGCCAGTGGCTGGAGCGCGCCGATGGCGCGCTGTACCGGGCCAAGGGCATGGGGCGCGATCGGGTGTGCGTGGGCTGAGAAACGCGGGCGGCCTGTCGTTGGGCGCTGCCCTTGGCGGCGGCGTGCAGCGTTGACGCGAGCGTTTCAGTGCGCGTCCTGGTCGTCCACACTCTCCAGTGCCACCTGCGCCGCCTCGCGGGTATCCGCAGATTCCGAGCGCAACGACAGGGCCAGCCCGCTGCGCATGGTCGGATCCGCGAAGGCGGCGGCCAGCTGGGTGACCCAGTAGCGGCTGCCGTCGGACAGCAGGGGATCTTCCAGCGCCTCCCGGATTGCGACGATGGCCTCGCCGCGGCTGCAGGCATGGAACAGGTCTTCGACCAGCGGATAGACGCCCCAGCCGTCGCCCTTGCCGAAGGAGCGCAGGAACAGCGGCAGCGCGGCGTGGTCCGGAGCGGCGAGGAATAGGCGTCGCGCCGCGTCATAGGCGTCGATCAGGTCCTGGGTGAGCTGGTCGTCGTCGGGCAGCGGTTGCTGCGCGCGCAGGAAGGTCAGGGCGTCGGTCTTGTTCACTAGGAGGGTGATCGTTTGTGGGGTCATGTTCGTCATGATGCGCGTCGTCGTGTGCAGGCGAGGGGCCTTGTACACGTGCGGAGTGCCAATGCCCGCGCGCTGGATGCGGCGGGCGAGCGCAGGATCAGCGCGCAGGCAGGTGCCGCGACACCTTCGCGGTCAGCAGCTGCACCAGCGCCGGATCCATGTAGCCGTAGTCGTCGGGGATGTCGAGGCAGACGATGCGTACGCGGCCGAGATGGCGCTTGAACCGCCGCGACAGCTTGTTCCGATGCGCCGGTTCCATGACGAAGACGATGTCCGCCCACTCCAGCAGTTCCGGGGTGATTGGGGTGTCCGCGTCGTGGTCGACGCCGGCCGAGGCGGTGTCCACGCCGGGCCAGGTGGCGAACACCTGTTCGGCGGTGGGGCTGCGCAGCCGGTTGCGGCTGCAGACGAACAGCAGGTGGCGGGTCATGCGAGCGGCTGGCGGCGCGCGCGTGCCTTGCAATCCATGCCGCGGCTATGGCGCCGCGCCGACCGGTGGGGCCGGCCAAGCGTTGGCGATCTTGCAGAACAGGCGCGCGGTCTGCTCGGTGTCGTAGACCGCGCTGTGCGCGTCGGCGGCGTTCCAGTCGAAGCCGGCGGCCTGCACCGCGCGCGCCAGCACGGTCTGGCCGTAGGCGATGCCGGCCAGGGTGACGGTGTCGAACACGCTGAAGGGATGGAACGGATTGCGCTTGTGGCCGCAGCGGGCGACCGTGGCGTTGAGGAAGTTGAGATCGAAATGGGCGTTGTGGCCGACCAGGATGGCGCGCTGGCATCCGTACTTCTTCACCGCCGCGCGCACCGGCGCGAACACATGGTCCAGCGCCTCGCGTTCGGGCTTGGCGAAGCGGAACGGGTGGTCCAGGACGATGCCGGTGACCTCCAGCGACTTCGGATCGATCAGGGTGCCGGGCGCCGGCACCACGTGCGCGCTGGCGGTGACGCCGGGATAGAGCTGGCCGAAATCGTCCATCTCGATCGGCACCACCGCGATCTCCAGCAGCGCATGCTTGTTCCAGTCGAAACCGCCGGTTTCCACGTCCACCACCACGGGCAGGTAGCCGCGGAAACGCCGCGACATCGGGGTGATGACCAGGGGTTGCGAGGGACTGTCGACCGAATCGTTCATCCGCCAAGGTTAGCAGAGCGCGGCCTCCGGCCGCCGCGGCGTCACTCCGGCAAACGCGTGCCGAGCACGCTGCCCTGCGCGCGCAGCCGTTCCAGCAGGGCCGCGCCCTCGTCCAGCAGGGCGCCAGACGCAAGGCCGTGCGCGGCGGCCAGATCCAGCAGCAGTGCGCGTCCGCTGCGCGTGCCTGGCTGCAGCGCCGCCAGCACGGCGTAGGCCAGCGGCGCCAGTTCGGCGAAGCGCACCTGGCCGTCGGCCTCGCGCCGCGCCAGCAGACAGGTCGGCTGCGCCGGCGCCGTGTCCGGCTGCCAGGCCGGGCCGATGCGCTGCACCGGCCAGCGGTAGCGCAACAGGCGCAGCCACGGCGACAGCAGCGGGATGCCGTCGAGCAGGTCGCCGCGCGGATCGTGCGGCGGCAGCGCCGCATCGTCGATCTGCACCTGCAGTTCCACGGTCTCGTAGTGCGCCAGTTCGGCCAGCCAGGGATGCTGCGGATCGGGTGCGCGCTGCGCCAGGAACGCCACCAGTTCCTCGCCCAGGCGCGGGAACAGTGGCGTGCGAGCGCGGTGTTCGGCGCAGAACGCACGCAGCAGCGCCTCCCAGTCGGCGTCGCCGAGGGTGGCGCGCAGCACCGGGAACTGGCCGCTCAGCAGCTGCGCCAGATTGTCGAAGAACAGGGCGCGGTACACCGCCAGGCGCTGCGGCGGGATGTCGGCCGGCGGCGGGTGTCGCTGCGGATCGCGCAGATGCAGGGTCAGCGCGAACTGCTGCGCGCGCAGCGTCTCGCTCATGCGGGCGAAGACGGCGCGTGTGCCTGCGCGATGCGGATGCGTTGCACCTCGTCCAGCAGTTCGCCCAGCGGCGGGAACTGGCCGTCGCGCTCGAGCACGGTGGGACGCACGCCGTGCAGGCGGTAGGCGGCGGCGAGCAGGGTCCACACCGGGTCGGCCACCGGCGCGGCGTGGGTGTCGATCTTCAGCCCGCTGGCTTGGTCGTCGCGGTGGCCGGCGACGTGGTACGAGGCGATGCGTGCGCTGGGCAGAGCGGCGAGGAAGGCCAGCGCGTCGTCGCCGTGGTTGCTGGCGTTGACGTGCACGTTGTTGACGTCCAGCAGCAGGTCGCAGTCGGCCTCGGCCAGCACCGCGGTCACGAAGGCGGCTTCGCTCATCGTCTGGCTAGGTGCGGCGTAGTAGGAGACGTTTTCCACCGCGATGCGCCGGCCCAGCGCGTCCTGCACCTGGGCGATGCGCGCGCCGACTTGGCGCACCGCTTCGTCGGTAAACGGCAGCGGCAGCAGTTCGTAGAGGTGGCCGTCGTCGGCGCTGTAGCTGAGGTGCTCGCTGTACAGCGCGACCCGGTGCCGGTCGAGGAACTGTCGGGTCTGCTGCAGCAGGGTGGTGTCCAGCGCCGCCACGCCGCCCAGCGACAGCGACAGGCCGTGGCAGCTGAGCGGATGCCGCGCGCTCAGCGTCTGCAGCAGTTCCCCGGGGCGGCCACCGACGCCGATCCAGTTGTCCGGTGCGCATTCGAGGAAGTCGAACGCGTCCGCCGGCGCCTGCAGCAGGTCCTGCAGCAGGCCGCGGCGCAGCCCGAGGCCGGCGCTGGCCGCGGCCAGCGGCCGGGCGTCGTACCGGGGTGGTTCAGAGGCTGCCACCGCATTTGCCCTCGCCGCACTTGCCTTCGGCCATGGCCTTGTCGTCGTGCTTGGCCTGGGGCGTGGCGGCGCCACCGGCCGCCGCGGGCTTGGCCGGCGCCGCCGCCGGGGCGTGCGCGCCGCAACTGCCTTCGCCGGCCTTGGCGCCGCAGCCGCCTTCGCTGGCCTTGGCCGGATCGGCGGCCTGCCTGGCCTGCGCCGGCGGCGCGGGCGTCGGCGTTGCTGGCGCGCTCGCCTCGGTGCTTTGCGGCGGGGTGACGGCAGCCTGCGCGCCCAGCGCATAGCCCTGGGCGAGGTCGGTCATCGCCAGCGCGGAGGCGGACAGGCCGATCCCGCCAAGCAGGACCGCACCGGCGAGGGCAGAGGACGGACGGGACGACGTGGACATGCGCAGGCTCCTGGCGATGGACGGGGGCCGGTCGGGGTGGCCGGCAGTGCGCCAAGCCTACCCGCTGCCGCACCGCGCTGCATGCGGCGGTGCGTGGCGACAAAAAAGGCTCCGTTGCGCACGGAGCCCGGGGACGCCAGCGGCGGCGGAGCGGCGCATGGCCGGTCCGCACGCCGGGGGTCAGATGCCGCTGGTGGAGCTGGTCTCGTCGCGCTTGTCGCGCGGCGGCAGCGGCTCGTCGCCGTGCACCAGGAACCACACGTTCTCGGCGATGTTGGTGGCGTGGTCGCCGATCCGCTCCAGGTTCTTGGCCATGAACAGCAGATGCGTGCACGGGGTGATGTTGCGCGGGTCTTCCATCATGTAGGTCAGCAGCTCGCGGAACAGCGCGGTGTACTGCGCATCGAGCTGCGCATCGCCCTGGCGCACCAGCAGCGCGGCGTCGGCGTCGTTGTTCTGGTAGGCGGCCAGCGCCGCGCGCACCTGTTCGGCGGCGAGCTTGCCGAGCTGGCGCAGGCCCAGGGTCTGCGGCATCGGCGGCGACATGTTCAGCGCGATCGAGCGCTTGGCGACGTTGGCGGCGTAGTCGCCGATGCGTTCGACGTCGGCGGGAATGCGCAGGCCGGCCAGGATCTCGCGCAGGTCGCGCGCCATCGGTCCGCGCAGCGCCAGGCGCATGACGTCGTGGCTGATGGAGTGCTCGAGCGCGTCGATCGCTTCGTCGTTGACGACGATGCGCAGCGCGGCGTTGTCGTCGCGGCGTTCGACCACGTCCAGCGCCGCTTCCAACTGCGCCACCGCGGTTTCGCCCATGCGCACGATCTCGGCGGCGAGGCGATGCTGTTCTTCGTCGTAGCTCTTCACGATGTGCTCGTTGGGCTGAGTGTTCATGTCGTAGGTCCAATAGGTGCGTTGGTGTCGCCGCGGCCATGCCTGGCGGTGCGGTGCTGGCGTCGCCGGGCGCCCGCCCGAGGGGCGGCGGGCGCGGCCGCTGCGACGAGGCAGCGGCGGCCGCAGCGGCTCAGCCGAAACGGCCGGTGATGTAGTCTTCGGTCTGCTGCTTGTTCGGCTGCGAGAAGATGATTTCGGTGCGGTCGTGCTCGATCAGGTCGCCCAGGTACATGAAGGCGGTGTAGTCGGACACGCGCGCGGCCTGTTGCATGTTGTGGGTGACGATGACGATGGTGTAGTCGTTCTTCAGCTCTTCCACCAGCTGCTCGATGCGGCTGGTCGAGATCGGGTCCAGCGCCGAGGTCGGCTCGTCGAGCAGCAGCACGTCCGGACGCAGCGCCACCGCGCGGGCGATGCACAGGCGCTGCTGCTGGCCGCCGGACAGGCCCAGCGCGCTCTGCCCGAGCTTGTCCTTGACCTCGTCCCACAGCGCGCCCTGGCGCAGCGCGTGCTCGACGCGGTCGGCCATGTCGGCCTTGGACAGCTTCTCGTGGTGGCGGATGCCGTAGGCGACGTTCTCGAAGATGGTCATCGGGAACGGCACCGGCTTCTGGAACACCATGCCGACCTTGCTGCGCAGGCGGTTCATCGGGTACTTCGGCGAGAGGATGTTCTCGCCGTCCAGCAGCACCTCGCCGCGCGCTTCCAGCTTCGAGTACAGCGCGTAGATGCGGTTGAAGATGCGCAGCAGGGTGGACTTGCCGCAGCCGGAGGGGCCGATCAGTGCGGTGACGCGCTTCTCCGGCACTTCCAGGTTGATGCCCTTCAGCGCGTGGTACTTGTCGTAGTAGAAGTCCAGGCCGCGCGCGGCGATCTTGACCGGCGACGGCGCCAGCGCGGTGTGCCCGTTGGGCATGGCGATGCGGTGCATCGGGGCGGCGTTGTGGTGATCGTTCATGGCCGGGTCCATAGGGGAATCAATCGTTGGAGATCTTGTTGCGCACCAGCAGGGCGCGCGCGCCGAGGCTGACCAGCAGGACGAAGACGGTGAGCACCAGCGCGCCGGACCAGGCCAGTTGCTGCCAGGTCGGGTAGGGGCTGCCGGCGAAGTTGTTCATCACCACCGGCACGCTGGCCATCGGCTTGAGGATGTTGTTGTTCCAGTACAGGTTGCCGAAGGAGGTGAACAGCAGCGGTGCGGTCTCGCCGCTGATGCGCGCCAGCGCCAGCATCACGCCGGTGACGATGCCGGCCGAGGCGCTGCGGTACAGCACCTGGATGGTCACCTTCCATTGCGGGATGCCCAGCGACAGCGCGGCCTCGCGCATCTGCGCCGGCACCAGCCGCAGCATCTCGTCGGTGGTGCGGACCACCACCGGCAGCACGATGAAGGCCAGCGACAGCGCGCCGGCCAGCGCCGAGAAATTGCCGCCGGTCTGCATCACGTACAGGGTGTAGACGAACAGGCCGAGCACGATCGACGGCGCCGACAGCAGGATGTCGTTGACGAAGCGCACCACCTGGCCGGTCTTGCGCGCGTTGCCGTACTCGGCCAGCCAGGTGCCGGCGGCCACGCCCAGCGGCGTGCCGATCAGCAGCGCCAGGCCGCACATCACCGCGCTGCCGAAGAACGCGTTGGCCAGGCCGCCGTCCTCGCCGGGCGGCGGGGTCATGCGCGTGAACAGGTCCAGGTTGATGCCGGCGATGCCCTTGGCCAGCAGGGTCCACAGGATCCAGGCCAGGAACACCAGCCCGAACAGCGCGGTCAGGCAGGACAGGGTGAGCGCCACGAAGTTGACCACGCGGCGGCGGTTGTACAGGCGGTGTGCGATGTCGGCGGCCATCTCAGTTGCCCTCCTTGCGCGACAGTTGCGCCAGCATCAGGCGGGCGATCGCCAGCACGACGAAGGTCACCAGGAACAGGACGAAGCCCAGCAGCAGCAGTGCCGAGCGGTAATCGCCGGTGGCTTCGCCGAAGTCGTTGGCGATCAGCGCGGCGATGGTGGTGCCCGGCTCCAGCAGCGAGGGCGACAGGCGCACCGTGTTGCCGACCACGAAGGCCACCGCCATGGTCTCGCCGAGCGCGCGGCCCAGGCCCAGGAAGATGCCGCCGATCACCGCCGAGCGGGTGTAGGGCAGCACGATGTCCCAGCTCACCTCCCAGCGCGTGGAGCCGAGCGCGTAGGCCGACTCCTTGAGTCGGGTGGGCACGGTCAGGAACACTTCGCGCATCACCGACGAGATGAAGGGAATCACCATGATCGCCAGCACGAAGCCGGCGGTGAGCAGGCCGATGCCGATCGGGGGGCCCTGGAAGATCGGGCCGATCAGCGGCAACGTGCCGAGGTGGTCGTTGAGCCAGGGCGTGACGTACTCGGACATGATCGGGATCAGCACGAACAGACCCCACATGCCGTAGATGATCGACGGGATGCCGGCCAGCAGTTCGATCGCGGTCCCGACCGGGCCGCGTAGCCAGCGTGGCGCCACTTCGGTCAGGAAGAAGGCGATGCCGAAGCTCACCGGCACCGCGATCAGCATCGCGATCAAGGCAGTCACCAGGGTGCCGTAGATCGGCGCCAGTGCGCCGTATTTGTTCTCGACCGGGTTCCACTCGCTGGAGTAGAAGAAGCTCAGGCCCTGCAGCTGCAGGGCATGGCGGCCGCCCCACAGCATCGACAGCGCAGCGCTGCCCAGGGCGACGAGTACCAAAACGACGGTGGCGGTGAGGATCCAGCGGAACAATCGGTCGGCGCGGGCGTCACGCAGGTCGCGTCCGCGTGGCGCCGACATCGCTTCGGGAAGGACAGTGCTGTTCATGGGCTCGGTCGTCGCCGGAGCACGCGCCTGCGCGCTCCGATCGTGGCCGCGGCGGGGATGACCGCGCGCGGTGGGTGGTTGCATCGCTCCCGCACAGGCGGGAACCCGAAAGTCCGGATCACAAGTTGCCGAGACGGCGACCGGCGGCGCCTGGACTGCACCGCCGGTCGCCGGTTGCCGCCGCGCTGCGCGCAGTGCGCACCGCGGTGGCGCTTACTTGAATTCCTTGCTCCAGTAGGACTCGATCTGCTGCACCAGTTCCGGCGGCAGCGGCACGTAGTGCAGGGCGTCGGCCTGCGGCTGGCCCTTCTCGAAGGCCCACTTGAAGAAGTCCAGGGTCGCCTTGCTGCGCGCCGGGTCCTTGGCCTGCTTGTGCATCAGCATGAAGTTGGTGGCGGTGATCGGCCACGCCTGCGCGCCTGCGGCGTTGGTGATGACCAGGTTGAAGTCCTTGGCGTTGGCCCAGTCGGCCGACGCGGCGGCCGCGGCGAAGCTCTCGGCATTGGGCTGCACCCAGTTGCCGGCGGCGTTCTGCATCGACGCGTACGGCATCTTGTTCTGCAGCGCGTAGGCCAGTTCGACGTAGCCGATCGAGCCCTTGATCTGCTGCACGTACGAGGCCACGCCTTCGTTGCCCTTGCCGCCGACGCCGCCCGGCCACTGCACCGAGGTGCCTTCGCCGACCTTGCCCTTCCACTCCGGGCTGACCTTGGACAGGTAGTTGGTGAAGTTGAAGCTGGTGCCCGAGCCGTCGGAGCGGTGCACCAGGTTGATCTTGGTGTCGGGCAGGGTCACGCCCGGGTTCAGCGCGGTCAGCGCCGGGTCGTTCCACTTGCTGATCTTGCCCAGGAAGATGTCCGCCAGCACCGGGCCGGTCAGCCGCAGCTTGCCCGCGTCCATGCCGTCCAGGTTGACCACCGGCACCACCCCCCCAATCGCCGAGGGGAACTGGCCGAGGCCGGCCGCGGCCAGCTCGGCGCTGTCCAGCGGCTTGTCGGAAGAGCCGAAATCGACCGTGCCGGCCTTGATCTGGGCGATGCCGCCGCCGGAACCGATCGACTGGTAGTTGATCTTGTTGCCGGTGGCCGCGTTGTAGTCGGCCGACCACTTGGAGATCAGCGGGTAGATGAAGGAGGCACCGGCGCCGGAAATCTCCGCCGCGGTCTTGGCGCCGGCGGCCGGCGCGGCAGCGGGCGTCCCGCCTGCCGCATCGGCGGCACCCTGCTTGTCGCCGTTGCCGGGCTGGCAGGCGGTGACGGCGAAGGCCAGGGCGAGGGACAGGACGGCAATGCGCGCCGGCTGCAGTTTCATGGGGGGTCACTCCGTAGCGAAGAGCGCCGGGACATCCGGCGGATGCTCGCTATGAAATGATATTTTTGTTACAGCGAGATGACTTGCGGACTGGTTGGCGGACGCCCTCACCGGATGCGGCGCTCGCGCCGCCTTCCGGAACCGTGGCAGGGCAGGGCAGCGTGCCCCCCTGGCCTGCGCACGGCTCCGCCAGCGGGGACAAAAAAAGACGCGGACCCTGCGGTCCGCGCCTTCGGGACATCGCCGTGCCGGCGCGCGAGCGCCGGACGGGCGAGACGCCGGCTTACTTCATGTTCTGCGCCCAGTAGGCTTCGATCTGCTTGACCAGCGGCTCCGGCAGCGGCACGTAGTCCAGCGCCTTGGCCTGCGGCTGGCCCTGCTCGAACGACCACTTGAAGAAGTCCAGCGCGGCCTTCGACGACGCCGGCTTCTTGGCCTTCTTGTACATGATGGCCCAGGTGGTGGCGGTGATCGGCCACGCGTCCTGGCCCGGCGCGTTGGTCATGATCAGGTTGAAGTCCTTGGCCGACTTCCAGTCCGCGGTGGCGGCGGCAGCGGAGAAGGTCTTGTCGTCCGGCATCACGAAACGGCCGGCGGCGTTCTTCATGCCGGCGTAGCTGAGCTTGTTCTGCAGCGCGTAGGCGTACTCGACGTAGCCGATGCCGCCGCGGATCTGCTTGACGTAGGCGGCCACGCCTTCGTTGCCCTTGCCGCCGATGCCGGCCGGCCACTGCACGGCGGTGCCTTCGCCGACCTTGCTCTTCCACTCCGGGCTGACCTTGGACAGGTAGTTGGTGAAGTTGAAGCTGGTGCCCGAACCGTCGGAGCGGTGCACGATGGTGATCTTCAGGTCGGGCAGGGTCAGGCCCGGGTTCAGTGCGGCGATCGCCGGGTCGTTCCACTTGGTGATCTTGCCGAGGAAGATGTTGGCCAGCACGGTGCCGTCGAGCTTCATCGCACCCGGGGCCACGCCCGCCACGTTGAACACCGGCACGATGCCGCCGATCACGACCGGGAACTGGCCCAGGCCGAACTTTTCCAGATCCGCGCCGCTCAGCGGCTTGTCGGAGGCGCCGAAATCGACCGTGGCCGCCTGGATCTGCGCGATGCCGCCGCCGGAACCGATCGACTGGTAGTTGACGCGGTTGCCGCTTTTCTCAGCATAGGCAGCCGACCACTTCGACAGCACCGGGTAGACGAAGCTGGAGCCTGCGCCAGTGACATCGGTGGCTTGCGCCGCGAGCGAAAACGTAGCGACCGCGGCGGCTGCCAGCAGTCGGAGCTTGAGGGAACGCATCGGGAGAACTCCTGAAATAGGTGGAATGCCGGCACCCCGGCCGGCATCGGCTGCATTCCAAGACTTTTTCATGAACGTCTGAAGAAAATCAGATGTCAGTCCGGTGACAGCCTTCCCGGACGGGGTTGCCTTCGTTTCGAAACGAATCTGACTCAAAACCGTCATGTCTTTGACGGAATCTTTACAAATGGTCGGGCCATCGCACTGGGGCCGCACCGCACCCATACCACCCTGCCACCACCCATCGGAGAGATTCTAATGCGTTCCCATCTTCTCGCCACGGCGATCCTCGCCAGCCTCGGCCTCGCGTCGGCGCCGCAGGCGTTCGCGGCGAAGGCCAAGGCCAGCAGCAACCCGCCCGCCGTCAGCGCTGCCCAGCTGCAGCAGCTGCAGGCCCAGATCGAAGCGCTGCAGACCCAGGTCCAGCAACTGCAGGCGCAGTCGGAAGCCCTGCAGGCGCAGTCCGACGCGCAGTCGGAAGTGAATGTCGTGCAGGCCCAGGCGACCGAAACGGCGCAGGCCAGCGCCGCCAAGGTCGACAAGCTCGCCAAGCTGGTCAACGACAACAAGATCGGCGGCCGCATGTTCTTCGACCTGACCAACATCGACCGCACCAGCGGCGGCGCCAAGACCGCCGCCAGCGGCACCGGTCTGGACGTCAAGCGCTTCTACCTGACCGTCGACCACAGCTTCAACGAGATCTGGTCGGCCAACCTGACCACCGACTTCCAGTACAGCTCGGCGCTGTCCAACACTCAGCTGTTCGTCAAGAAGGCCTACGTGCAGGGCAAGTTCGACGACGCCTTCGCCCTGCGCATCGGTGCCGCCGACATGCCGTGGGTGCCGTTCGTCGAGAAGTTCTACGGCTACCGCTACGTCGAGAACACCCTGACCGACCGCCTGAAGTACGCCAACTCCTCCGACTGGGGCCTGCACGCCTTCGGCGACCTGGGCTCGCAGGTCAACTACGCGATGTCGGTGGTCAACGGCGCCGGCTACAAGAACCCGACCCGTGGCAAGGGCATGGACGTGGAAGGCCGCGTCGCCTACATGCCGATGCAGAACCTGGCCATCGCCGTCGGCGCCTACTCGGGCAAGCTGGGCAAGGAAACCGACATCCTCGACGCGCAGCACGACTACACCCGCGCCGATGCGATGGTCGCCTACGCCGATTCCAACTTCCGTCTGGGCGGCGAGTACTTCCAGGCCAAGAACCTCAACAACGTGCTGACCCCGGCCACCGACAAGTCCAGCGGCTGGTCGGTGTGGGGCAGCGTGGCGCTGACCGACGGCGGCATCAACGCCTTCGCCCGCTACGACAAGACCGACCTGAGCAAGACCATCGACCCGACCCTGGCCGACAAGTACTGGAACGTCGGCGTCGAGTTCCCGGTGCTGAAGAACCTGAAGCTGGCCACCGTGTACAAGTACACGCACCAGGACAACGCCAGCAAGAAGACCGACGTGGAAACCAAGGAATTCGGCGTCTGGGGCGACCTGTCGTTCTGATTCGCGGAGATTCCCGCACGTGGGACGAAAGGCGGCGCATTGCGCCGCCTTTCTTTTTTACGGCGCGATCGCCGAGGCGCGCGACGGGGCGCGGGCCGGGGCGCCTTTCACGGTTCGCGTCGACGACCGTGGACGATAGTCGCTGCTACAGCGGCCAGGTGGCCTCTCGTGGAGAACTGTAGAAGCGGTTTCAACCGCGACGGGCGCAGCGGCGGACGACATGCGCCGCGTAAGTTGCCCAAGCCGACATCCCCGGCGCTGTACCGGCCGGCGCCGCGGCACGCCGCTCAACCCGGCGTCTTGTCCTTGTACCGGCACAGGTCGCGGATCGCGCACTGCGGACAGTCGGGCTTGCGCGCCTTGCACACGTAGCGGCCGTGCAGGATCAGCCAGTGGTGCGCGTCGTGCAGGAACTGCGGCGGCACCCGCTTGAGCAGCGAATCTTCGACCGCGCGCACGTCCTTGCCCGGGGCCAGCCCGGTGCGGTTGGCGACGCGGAAGATGTGCGTGTCCACCGCCATGGTCGGTTCGCCGAAGGCGGTGTTGAGCACCACGTTGGCGGTCTTGCGGCCGACCCCGGGCAGCGCTTCCAGCGCGGCGCGCGAGCGCGGCACCTCGCCGCCGTGCTGCTCGACCAGGATGCGGCAGGTGGCGATGACGTTCTTGGCCTTGGCGTTGAACAGGCCGATGGTGGAGATGTAGCGCTTGAGACCGTCCTCGCCCAGCGCCAGGATCGCGGCCGGCGTGTTCGCCACCGGATACAGGCGCCGCGTAGCCTTGTTGACGCCGACGTCGGTGGCCTGCGCCGAGAGGATCACTGCGATCAGCAGTTCGAACGGGCTGTCGTATTCCAGCTCGGTGGTCGGGCTGGGGTTGAGTTCGGACAGGCGCGAGAACAGCTCATGGATCTCGTCCTTGCTCAGCAGGCGTCCACGCCGTGCAGGCGCGCTTGCGCCCGTGCTCGCGGTCGCGCTCATTGGCCGCCTCGCTGCGCGGCCTTGGCCTTGGCGCGGGCCAGGATCGCCGCGGCGGCCGCCGGCAGGGCCGGCGCACTCGGTGCGGCCGTGGTCGACGTCGAGGCGATCGGTGTCGCTGCCGCACGTCGCGCCTGGCGCGCATTGGCACGTCGCTCCAGGCGCGCGCTGCGCGCCCGGTAGCGCGCACGCGCGTCCCACGCATCGCGCAGGCGCTGCTGCGCGGCCAGCACCTGCGCGCGCAACTGCGGATGCGCCGGATCCAGGCGATCGTCCTCCGGATCGGTGCCGCGGTAGTCCATCAGGCCGCCGTCGATCGCGGCATCCAGATCGTCGTCCAGGATCCAGCGCAGCAACTGCAGCGGCGTGGCGGGAGCGGGGGCGTGCGACATCGTGTGCGGGCTCAGCGGTTACGGAACTGCGGCGGGCGCCGCTCCAGGAAGGCGCGGGTGCCTTCGCGCATGTCCTCGCTGGAGAACAGCAGGCCGAACTGCGCAGTCTCGTATTCCAGCCCCTGTTCGATCGCGCTTTCGCCACCGATCTGGATCGCGTCGAGGATGCCGCGCAGCGCCAGCGGTGCGGCATCGGCCAGTTGCTGCGCCAATTTCAGCGTGGTCGCCTGCAGTTCGCCGGCGGCGACCACGCGGTTGACCAGGCCCAGTTGCAGTGCGCGCGCCGCGTCGATCGGCACGCCGAGCAGGCACAGTTCCAGCGCCGCGGCGCGGCCGACCAGCCGCAGCAGGCGCTGGGTGCCGCCGAAGCCGGGAATCAGCCCGAGATTGATCTCCGGCTGGCCCAGGCGCGCGCCTTCGGCGGCCACGCGCAGGTGGCAGGCCATCGCCAGTTCCAGCCCGCCGCCGAGGGCGAAGCCGTTGACCATCGCCAGCACCGGCTTGGGCATGCGCTCGATCCGGCGCATCAGGCGCTGGCCCAATTGCGAGAAGTCGCGGCCCTGCACCGGTGTCAGTTCGTTCATCTCGGCGATGTCGGCGCCGGCCACGAAGGCTTTCTCGCCGGCGCCGGTCAGCACCACCACGCGGATCTGCGGGTCGTCCGCGGCCGCGGCGAAGGCCGCATCCAGCGCCTGCAAAACCTGGCGATTCAAGGCGTTGAGCTTGTCGGCTCGATTCACGGTGAGGATGCGGATCGCACCCTGGGTATCGGCGAGGACCGGCGTGCCGGACATGTGCATTCCTGGTTGTTAAAAAAAGGTAATGGGAACTCTGGGCGGGCCGCACCAGTCAGAGCAGCGTCGTCGGTAGCGGTTACGCGCCGCGGCGGCTATCCTAACGCGTCATCTCAGGCGGCACGGGCCGCCCTGTGCCACCACCCTGGAGAATTGTTTGATGAAGTTGCGTTCTATTGCGGTCGCTGTCGCGGCCCTCGCCCTGAGCGGCAATGCGTTCGCCCAGGACACCTCGTCCGAGAAGGGCAAGCTGAGCTATTACTTCGGCTACGACTACGGCAACAACCTTGCCGAACTCACCGGCCGCGGCGAGCAGCTCGATATCAATGCGGTGGTGAAAGGCTTGCAGGACGCCTACGCCAAGAAGCAGCCGGCGGTCAGCGCCGACCAGCTGAAGCCGGCGGTGGAAGCGTTCCAGAAGCGCGAGCAGGCCCGCGCCCAGCAGGCCAAGGCCGACTACGAGAAGGCCGCTGCCGAGAACAAGACCAAGAGCGACCAGTTCATGGCCCAGAACAAGGCCAAGCCTGGCGTGCAGGTGCTGCCCAGCGGCGTGCAGTACCGCGTGATCGAGGCCGGCAAGGGTGCCAAGCCGACCCAGGCCAGCACCGTGCAGCTGGAAGTGGCCGGTCCGTACCCGTTCGGTCAGCGTCCGGCGCAGGCGCGTCCGGCGCAGCAGATCCCGGCGATCAAGGTCAGCGAAGTCGAGATGCAGGCCATGCGCGACACGCTGCTGCAGATGCCGGCCGGCTCCAAGTGGGAAGTGACCCTGCCGCCGGACAAGGCCTACGGTGCCGACCCGCGTACGCCGTTCCCGCCGAACGTGGCGGTGCAGTTCGAGATCAAGCTGGTCAGCGTCAAGTAAGCACGCTGTTTCAGTGCACGACGATTGCGCCGGCAGCGATGCCGGCGCAATTTTTTTTGGCAGGCGACGACGGCGCCGACGAATCGCGCTAGGCTGGCAAGGTGTCGAATCCGATGGATCCCGTTCCGCATGCCCTGCTCACGCCCTGCATCGGTCTCTGCCGTCTCGATGCGCAGGGTTATTGCGCCGGCTGCCTGCGCAGCGGCGACGAGATCGCACGCTGGCGCGGCATGAGCGACGCCGAACGCCGCCGCTACATGGACGAGGTGCTGCCGGGCCGCGGCTGGTCGCCGTCGCCGGGGCAGCGCCTGGCCGAACGTGCGCATCTGCTGCGCGCACTGCACCCGCTGCAGCAGCCGCCGGCGGGGCCGGGCTGGAACCACCACGAACTGCAGGATCTGCTGCCGGACGGCGCGCCGGTGGAAGCGGCGGTGCTGGCTGGCCTGGTGCCGCGCGCCGACGGCACCCATGTGCTGTTGACCCGGCGCACCGACAGCCTGCGTCACCACGGCGGCCAGGTCAGTTTTCCCGGCGGCCGCATCGAGGCCAGCGACGCCGATGCGGTGGCCGCGGCGCTGCGCGAGAGCGAGGAGGAGATCGCACTGGCGGCGTCGCAGGCCGAGCCATTGGGCTACCTGGATCCGTTCGTCACCATCAGCGGCTTCCGGGTGATGCCGGTGGTCGCGGCGATCGATCCGCGCTTCGTGCCGCAGCCGCATCCGGGCGAGGTGGCCGAGGTGTTCGAGGTGCCGCTGGCCTATCTGATGGCGCCGGACAACCTGCGCAGCATCGAGACCGATTACCGTGGACGCCCGCGCGTCGTGCTGGAGTACGGCTGGCCTGGCCAGCGGATCTGGGGCGCGACCGCGGCGATCCTGCTCAACCTGCGCCGCCGACTGGAGCAAGCCGCATGACCGCAACGTCCCCCGCATGGCACACCCTGGTCGAGGCGCCGACGCTGGCCGCCGCGCTCGACGATCCCGCGCTGCGCCTGGTCGATGCGCGGTTCGTGCCGGCGGCGCTGCTCGATCCTGCCGCCGCGGCGGCCGCGCGCGAGGCCTATGCGCAATCGCACCTGCCCGGCGCGGTCTACGCCGATCTGAACGCGGATCTGTCCGATCTCGGCCGTCCAGGCCTGGGCCGGCATCCGTTGCCGGACGACGCGGCCTTCGCGCGCACTCTGGGGCAGTGGGGCATCGGCCCGCAGCACCAAGTGGTGGTGTACGACGCCGGCGACGGCAGCATGGCCGCTGCCCGCCTGTGGTGGATGCTGGGCCTGCTCGGCCATCGCCGTGTCGCCGTGCTCGACGGCGGCCTGGCCGAATGGCGCCGGCTCGGCCTGCCGGAAACCGACGCGGCCTCCGCGCCGTCGCCGCTGCCGCCGTATCCGCAGGCGTTCGATGCGACGCGCATCGTCTCCGCCGAGGAGGTCGCCGCACGCCTGCACGAGGCGCCGGGCTGGTTGCTGGATGCGCGCCCCGGCGAACGCTTCCGTGGCGAGGTGGAGCCGATCGACCCGCTGCCCGGGCATGTGCCCGGCGCGCTCAACCGGCCGCTGGCGCAGAACCTGCGCGACGGCCGCCTGCGTCCGGCGCAGGAACTGCGCGCGGAACTGCAGCCGCTGCTGCAGGGACGCGATCCGCGCGAGGTGGTGTTGATGTGCGGATCGGGCGTCACCGCCTGCCATCTGCTGCTGGCGCTGGAGCATGCCGGCCTGCACGGTGCGCGCGTTTACGCCGGCTCCTGGAGCGGCTGGATCGCCGATCCGGCACGGCCGCGCGCCATCGGCTAGGGCCGGCGCCGGTCCACACGGAACGCATGCACGATGGCACGCGACAGGGGCGGCACCATGCGCTGGCGTGAGGCCTGCGGGCTGGCGATGCTGCTGGGCTTGGCCGCCTGCGGCGACCGCCGCGCGTCGGCCGATGGCGCCGACGCCTCGCCACGCGCGCAATCTGCCACGCATTATCGCGAGGCGGTGGAGCGCAATCGTGCGCAGCGCCTGGCGACATTGCGCGCGCCGTCGGGCTGGTTGAGTTTCACCGGCTCCGGGCGTCTGCACAGTGGCCTGCACCGGGTCGGCAGCGCACCCGACAACGATGTGCAGTTGCCGGCCGGCCCGGCGCATCTGGGCATGCTGCAGGTGGATCTGCAGGAGGGCGTGCAGTTCCAGCCCGCCGCGGACGCGGCGGTGCAGGTGAACGGCCAGCCGTTCGCCGGTGGCCGCCTGGAGACCGACGCGGCGCACGACACCCAGACCCGCCTTGCGCTGGGGGCGCAGGAGTTCTACGTGGTGCGCACCGGCAACCTGTTCGGCTGGCGTTTCCGCGATCCGCAGGCGCCGGCGCGCGCGCGCTTCCGCAGCATCGATTACTTCCCGATCGATCCGCAGTGGCGGGTGGTGGCCGACTGGCATCCGGTGCCGGCGCCGCAGGCGATGGTGCTGCTCACCTCGATCGGCACGCCGCAGCCGCTGGCCCTGGTCGGCAGCGCTGAGTTCGTGCTGCGGGGGCGGCGCTACAAGCTGCAGATCCTGCGCGACGGCGCCAGCCAGCGCCTGTTCCTGCCGTTCTCCGACCGCACCAGCGGCCGCGAGAGCTATGGCGGCGCCCGTTATCTGTTCGTGCCGGCGCCGCAGGGCGACCGCATCGTGCTGGATTTCAACCTGGCGCAGAACCCGCCATGCGCGTTCACCCCGCACGTGGTGTGCCCGCTGGCGCCGGTCGGCAATCGCCTGGACGTGGCGGTGACCGCCGGCGAGAAGAACTACGTCGGCGTGCACTGAGCGCGCGTGGAAAATCGCGCAGGAGCGGCTTCAGCCGCGACCGGGCCGTTCCCGGTGAAGCCGGGGCGCGGCTGAAGCCGCTCCTGCGGGAGCCTGCGAATGCGACCCTGTCTGATACTCCATCGCGGCCCGAATCAGCCGTTCCAATCCACCGCCTCCAAGGCGGTCACACAGGCGGCGCATACGGCGCCAGCGTCACCGCCTCCAGCACCTGCGGCCAGGGGAAACGCGGTCCCGGATCCAGCTTGCGCTGCACCTGCCGCGTCGGATCGTCGCTGGCCGGTTCCAGGCTGCGGTCCAGCGCGTCGTGTCCGGCGATGTGGCGCAGCTGCGGCAGTTCCGCGCGCAACTGCTGCAGCAGCCGGATCAGCGCCTGCACTTGCGCCGGCGGGTAGTCCTCGCACATCGCCTGGTGGCGCGAATCCAGCCACAGCGGATAGCGTCCGCGGTTGATCAGTTCGATGCCGAGCGACTGCGGGTTGTAGCCGCGCACGTGGTGCGCGATGCGCTCCGCGGGCACGTAGCGATGCACGCTGCCGTCGCGGTCGATGTAGAAGTGGCCGCTGTTGCCGGTGCCCGACGGATACAGCACACGCTCGCCGTACAGGCGCGCGCTGGCCAGGTCCGGCAACTCGGTGCAGTGGATCACCGCCAGCGTGATGCTGTCCGGCGCGCGCTCCTGCAGCAGGCCGACGTAGGGCAGGGGCGCATCGTGGATCGGCAACGGCGGGGTGGGCGGCATGCGCGGATGCTAGCATTCGCCGATGACCCTGAATTCCGAAAGCCCGCTGGCGACCCTGCTGGCCACACTGCCGCGCGCCGGACGCGTGGAATGGATCGGCCTGCGCCCGGCGCGCGACGTGCCGATGCACGAGGTCGACGCCGCTGAGGCGCAGACCGATGGCGGCCTGCACGGCGACCGCTACGCTGGCCGCAACGGCAAGCGCGGCGTGACCCTGATCCAGGCCGAACACCTGCAGGCGATCGCGGCGCTGGCCGGCCATGCGGGGGTGGCGCCGGCGACCCTGCGGCGCAACGTGGTGGTGTCGGGCATTCCGCTGATCGCGCTGAAGGGGCGCCGTTTCCGCATCGGCGAGGTCGAGCTGGAAGGCATCGCGCCGTGCGACCCGTGCTCGCGCATGGAGCAGGCGTTGGGGCCCGGCGGGTACAACGCCATGCGTGGCCACGGCGGCCTGTGCGCACGCATCGTGCACGGCGGCACGCTGCGGCTGGGCGATGCGGTGGTGGCGCTGTGAGCCGCGGCCACTGCATCCTCTCGCACGGCTTCGAGAGCGGGCCGGACGCGATCAAGGTGACCGCATTGGCCGAGGTGGCGGAACGCCTGGGCTGGAGCCATTCGCGCCCGGACTACACCGACCTGGATGCGCGCCGCGACATCAGCCCGCTGGGCGACGTGCCGACCCGCCTGCAGCGCCTGCTGGAGCTGGCGCAGGCGGCGGCGCAGCGCGGGCCGCTGGTGCTGGCCGGTTCCAGCCTCGGCGCCTACATCGCCGCGCAGGTGTCGCTGCACGTGCCGGTGCGCGGCCTGTTCCTGATGGTGCCGCCGACGCGGATGGGGCACATGCCGGCGCTGGATGCGGCACCGGTGCCGACCTCGGTGGTGCATGCCTGGCGCGACGAACTGATTCCCGCCAGTGAAGTGATCGCCTGGGCGCAGGCGCGCGCGGCGCGGCTGCTGCTGGTCGACGACACGCATCGCCTGGGCGAGCACGTGGCGACCTCGGCGCAGGCCTTCGCCGAGCTGCTGGAGCGCCTGTGAGCGCAGCCGACGACATGCTGTTGCGCGCCGAGCGGCCGGCCGACACGGCGGCGATCGAGGCGCTGACCCTGGTCGCCTTCTTCCGCGTCGCGCACAGCCGCCACGACGAGCAGGACATCATCGAACGGCTGCGCGCGGACGGCGCGCTGACCCTGTCGCTGGTGATCGAGCACGAGGGCTACATCGTCGGCCACGTCGCGGTGTCGCCAGTGAGCCTGTCCGACGACAGCCGCGGCTGGTACGGGCTGGGACCGCTGTCGGTGGGGCCGGGCCACCAGCGCCAGGGCCTGGGCACGCGGCTGGTGCGCGAGGCGCTGGCGCAGTTGCAGGCGCAGGGCGCGGCCGGGTGCGTGGTGCTGGGCGACCCGGCCTACTACGCGCGCTTCGGCTTCCGCCCGGAACCCGGGTTGACCCTGCCTGGCGCGCCGGTGGAGGCCTTCCAGGCGCTGGCCTTCGGCGAGCGCCTGCCGCCGATGGGCGAGGTGGCCTACCACCCGGCGTTCCTGTCCGCGACCTGAGCCAGCGCGGCGCACCGTGGCCCCTCACGGCCGGGGTGCGTTAGCATCGTCCCGCGTTCACCCTGATCGAGGACCCACGCCGATGCGCCATTGATGCCGCCGTCTTCGCGACGGCCCTCGTCCCACCTGCCGAGCCATCGGCGGGCACGACCGGCATCCATGGAGGTTCCCATGACGCATCCGCTGCTTGCGCTGGACAGCGCGACCCATGTTCTGCCCGACGGCAGGATCCTGTTCTCCGATCTGCACTTCGCGCTCGATACGCGCCGCACTGGCCTGGTCGGCCGCAACGGCGTCGGCAAGAGCGTGTTCGCGCGCCTGCTTGCCGGCGAACTGACGCCCAGCGCCGGACGCTGCGTGCGCCACGGCCGCCTGCATTACGTGCCGCAGCAGATCGCGCCGGCGCCGCACGCCACCGTCGCCGACCTGGCCGGCGTGGGCACGGCGTTGCGGGCGCTGGCGCGGATCGAGGCCGGCAGTGCCGACGTGGCGGATTTCGACGCGCTGGGCGAACGCTGGGACATCGCCCAGCGCCTGCAGGCGCAACTGCACGCGCACGACCTGGGCGCGCTGGAGCCGCACCGCCTGGCGGCCACGCTCAGCGGCGGCGAGGCGATGCGGGTGGCGCTGATCGGCGCCTGGCTGGCCGAGGCCGATGCGCTGATCCTGGACGAGCCGACCCTGCACCTGGACGCGGCGCAGCGGCAGCGCCTGCGCGAGGCGCTGCAGCGCTGGCCGGGCGGCCTGCTGGTGATCAGCCACGATGCGCTGCTGCTGCAGGACATGCAGCGCACGCTGGAACTGTCGCCAGGCGGGCTGCGCGACTACGGCGGCGACTACGCGTTCTACCTGCAGTGCCGGGCGCGCGAGCGCGAGGCCGCGCAGGCCGAACTGGCGCAGCACAAGATGCAGCACGCGCGCGACAACGCTGCCTGGCAGGCACAGCACGATCGACAGCAGCGGCGCAGTGCGCGCGGGCGGCAGCAGGCCGGCACGGCCAACCAGGCGCCGATCCTGCTCGGCCGGCAGAAGCAGCGCAGCCAGGACAGTGCCGGCAAGCGGGTGCGCGATCATCAGGCCACGCAGGCGCGCAGCCTGGAGCGCATCGCCGAGGCTGCGCGTCAGGTACAGCCCGACGCACCGGTGGCGCTGTTCGCGCCGCCGCCGGCCGATGCGGCCACCCGGCGCCTGGTCGAACTGCAGGCGCTGCGGCTGCCGTTCGCGCCGGCGACGCGGCAGCCGCTGGATCTGGTGGTGCAGGGCGGCGCACGCATCGGCGTGGTCGGGGCCAACGGCAGCGGCAAGTCCACCCTGTTGCGGCTGCTGGCCGGGCAGGTGGCGGCGCTGTCCGGCAGCTGCCGGGTGCGCGCCGCCAGCGCCTACCTGGATCAGTCGCTGGTGTCGCTGGACCCGGACGCCACCGCGCTGGCGCAGGTGCAGGCCGCCGCGCCCGGCATCGCACTCGCCGACCTGCGCACGCGGCTGGCCTTGCTCGGCCTGGACGCGCAGCGCATCGGCGTGCCCTGCGGCCAGCTCAGCGGCGGCGAGCGGCTGAAGACTGCGCTGGCCTGCGCCTTCTACCGCACGCCGCCGGCCGAACTGCTGTTGCTGGACGAGCCGGACAACCACCTGGACCGCGAAGCCCGCGACGCCTTGCGCGCGGTGCTGCTGCAGTACCCCGGCGCGCTGCTGGTGGTCTCGCACGATGCGGAGTTCCTGGACACACTGCGCCTGCAGCAGCGCTTGCAGGCCGATCCCGAGGCGTGGCGGCTGACGCCGTGGTGAGCGGCGTACGCTGCCGTCGACGGGGTCTGCCGCCGGGCCTGCCCGGCGCCGGATTCGTGGTCTCGCATTGCGCGATGCGTCGCGCACCAGGCGGCAGGAGAGCGCGTCTGCAGCGCCAGCTTCATCTGCCACGGCGCGGGGTGGTCGCGAAGCGAACGCCGGCGGGCGACGTCGCTGTGCCCGTCACACGAGGCCAGTGACGGCCGCGGCGCACCCTGCGCCAGGGCACCGCGCAGCAGGCAGGGGCGCACGGACCCTGTGGTATTCTGCGCGCCGTTCCGATGCGGTGCGTGCGCGTGCCCATCCCTCGATCCGCGGCCGCGGCCGCGGTAACGCCGGATCCGGCGCTGCGATGCGCCACGCGCGCGGCGCCCGCCGTGCCTCCCTCCCGTCCGTCCTGGTCCGCCTTCCGTGAAATTCTTCGTCTCCTGCGCCAAGGGCCTGGAATACCTGCTCGTCGATGAGCTGCTCGCGCTCGGCGTGGCGCAGGCCACCGCCACCGTCGCCGGGGTCAATGCCGAAGGCAGCCTGCAGGACGCGCAGCGCGCGGTGCTGTGGTCGCGCCTGGCCAGCCGTGTGCTGTGGCCGTTGCAGTCCTTCGACTGCCCCGACGAGGCGGCGCTGTACGCCGGCGTGGCCGCGCTGCCGTGGCGCAGCCATCTGGCGCCGCAGCACACCCTCGCGGTGGATGCGCATGTGTCCGGCACGGGCATCACCCATGCGCGCTTCGCGGCGCAGCGGGTCAAGGATGCGGTGGTGGACACGCTGCGCGGCGAGGGCCTGGAGCGGCCGTCGGTGGACGTGGAGCACCCGGACCTGCGCCTGAACCTGTCGCTGCGCAAGGGCCGCGCGACGCTGTCGGTGGACCTGGGCGGCGGCTCGCTGCACCGGCGCGGCTGGCGCCAGGCGCAGAACGAGGCGCCGCTGAAGGAGAACCTGGCTGCGGCGGTGCTGCTGCGCGGGCAGTGGCCGGCCCTGTATGCGCAGGGTGGCGGGCTGCTGGATCCGATGTGCGGCAGCGGCACACTGCTGATCGAAGGCGCGCTGATGGCCGCCGATGTCGCGCCGGGCCTGCTGCGCGGCGAACTGGCGGCGCAGCAGCGCGGCGACACTGCTGCCGATGCCGCGCCGAGTCGCTGGCTGGGGTTCGACGTGGCGTCCTGGCGTTCGCTGCTGGCCGAGGCACGGCAGCGCGCCCAGGCCGGTCGCGCCGCGTTGCGGCCGGTGCTGTACGGCAGCGACATTGACCCGCATGCGCTGCGCGCGGCGCGCGAGAACGCGCTGGCGGCCGGCGTGGTCGAGGCGATCGCCTTCGCCGCGCACGACGTCGCGGCGTTGCCCGCGCCGGCGCAGGCGTTGGGCACGGTGGTGTGCAATCCCCCCTACGACGAGCGCCTGGCCGCCGACGCGGCGCTGTACCGGCGCCTGGGCGATGCGCTCAAGCGCGCGGTGCCGCAGTGGCGCGCCAGCCTGCTGTGCGGCAGCGACGAACTGGCCTATGCCACCGGCCTGCGCGCGGCCAAGAAATACCAGATGTTCAACGGCGCGCTGGAATGCCCGTTGATCGTCTGCGACCCGATCGCGGTCGCGCCGCGCGCGGGCGCCAGCGAGGAGCCGCGCGCGCTCAGCGACGGTGCGCAGATGGTCGCCAACCGCCTGCGCAAGAACCTGCGCAAGTTCAAGACCTGGCGCGCGCGCGCGCGGATCGGTTGCTACCGCGCCTACGACGCCGACCTGCCCGAGTACGCGGCGGCGATCGACGTGTACCAGGAAGACGGCGGCCAGGCGCGCACCTTCCTGCACGTGCAGGAATACGCGGCGCCGGACAGCATTCCCGACGCGGACGTGCGCCGCCGCCGCAACGAACTGCTGGCGGCCGCGCGCGAGGTGTTCGCGGTGCCGGCCGAGCAGGTGGCGCTGAAGACCCGCGAACGCGGCAAGGGCGGCAGCAAGTACGGTCGCTTCGAGCAGCGCGGCGAGTTCCTGGTGGTGCGCGAGCACGACGCGCTGCTGCGGGTGAACCTGTTCGACTACCTGGATACCGGGCTGTTCCTCGACCACCGCCCGCTGCGCGGGGTGATGGCGCAGCAGGCGCGCGGCAAGCGTTTCCTCAACCTGTTCTGCTACACCGGCGTGGCCAGCGTGCAGGCGGCGGTGGCCGGCGCCGATTCCACCACCAGCGTCGACCTGTCCGGCACCTACCTGCAGTGGTGCGCCGACAACCTGGCCTTCAACGGCAAGGGCGGCGCCCAGCACCGGCTGGTGCAGGCCGACGCGCTGAGCTGGCTGGAAGCGGAGAAGAACCGCTACGACGTGATCTTCTGCGACCCGCCGACCTTCTCCAACTCCGCGCGCGCCGAGGATTTCGACATCCAGCGCGAGCACGTGCGGCTGTTGCGCGCGGCGGTGGCGCGGCTGATGCCCGAGGGCGTGCTGTACTTCTCCAACAACTTCCGCCGCTTCAAGCTGGACGAGAACGCGCTGGCCGAATTCGCGGTGTGCGAGGAGATCAGCGCGCAGACCATCGACGTGGATTTCGAGCGCAACCCGCGCATCCACCGCGCCTGGCGTCTGCAGCGGCGCTGAGAAGCGGTGCCTCGTGTGTCTTTCTGCAGGAGCGGCTTCAGCCGCGATGGGCGTGACCGGTCACGCCCATCGCGGAGCGTAGTGCGCTGTTCCTTCTCCATCTGGGAGAAGGGGCCCCGAAGGGGCGGGTGAGGGGACGGGCGAAGCCGCGTGTCCTCGATCTCTGCGCGTCGCTTCGCGCCGTCCCCTCACCCCAACCCCTGTCCCGGGGGGAGAGGGGCTTGTATCAACTGCCGTGATGCCCCAGCGCGGCCTGCGCCTTGCCGCGTGGCGGCGGGTCATCCTCGGTCTCGCGCTCGTTCCAGTACGCCTGGATCTGCAGGATCTGCGGCAGGATCGCCTCGAACAACTCGACCAGACGCGGCTCGAACTGGCTGCCGGCCTTGTCGCGGAACAGCGCCATCGCCTGTTCCAGCGGCCATGCGTCCTTGTACGGACGCGGTGAGGTGAGCGCATCGAACACGTCGGCCAGCGCCACGATCCGTGCCGATTCGGGAATCTGCGTGCCTGAAACGCCGGCCGGGTAACCGCCGCCGTCCCAGTGCTCGTGGTGGTACAGGGAGACCTCGGCGGCGAGCCGGAACAGCGGCGCGCTGCTGCGGCTGAGGATGTCGTAGCCGATCCGCGGGTGCCGCTTCATGACCTGCCACTCGTCGGCGTCCAGCGGCCCGGGCTTCTTCAGCACCGCATCGGGGATGCCGATCTTGCCGGTGTCGTGCATCGGCGCGGCCTGTTCCAGCAGATCGGCGTCCTCGCACGACCAGCCGGCGGCCAGCGCGAGCGCGCGGGCGTAGGCGGCCATGCGCCAGATATGCGTGCCGGTGTCCGAGTCGCTGTAGTGGCCGGCCATGCCCAGCATCTGGATCGCGTCGCGATGGCTGTCGGCCAGGCTGGTGGCGCTGACCAGCGACAGGTGGGTGCGCACCCGCGCGCGCAGGATGCTCGGCGAGTAGGGCTTGGTGATGTAGTCCACGCCGCCGGCGTCGAACCCGATGCTCTCGTCAGTGTCCTTGTCCTTGGCGGTGACGAAGATGATCGGGATCGCCGCGCTGCGCGCATCTTCCTTCAGGGTGCGGGCGAGGGTGTAACCGTCGATGTCGGGCAGGTCGACATCCAGCAGGATCAGCGCCGGGCGGTGCTTGGCCACCCCGCGCAGGGCTTCGGCGCCGTTCTTGGCAAACACCAGCGCGTAGTCCTCGCGCAGGAGCTGGCGGATCAGCGCCAGGTTGCTGGGTTCGTCATCGACACAGAGGATGCAAGGCTGGGTCATGGTGGGTTCCCGTCGGACACGCGCCGCCGCGCGGGCGGCGCTCTCTCAATCGCGTGCATCGGCCAGCCATCGCCTGACTTGAGCCTCGGCTTCGCGGAAGGAAAAATTCTCCAGCAACTGTTGCAGCTCGGCGGCCTGCGCCGCCGGCAGGACCGGCGCCAGTTGCCGCAGCGTGCGGTCGATGCGGTCCGGATCGTCGCTGTCCAGCACCTGCAGCACCTGATACCAGGAGGCCTGCAGCGTCGCCGGATCGACCGCGGCGATGTTCGCTGCCGCAGGTGGCGTCGCACCCTGGGTGGCGTCGGCGAAGCGCAGCACTTCGGCAGCGGTGTCGGCCATCGCCGCGGCCAGCGCGGCGATCTCGGCATCGGCCTGCGTCGGCGCCGTGCTCAAGCGTTCTTCCAAGGCGGCGCTGGCGATGCTCAATGCCGGCAAGGCCAGCGATCCGGCCGAGCCGCGCAACTTGTGCACCAGCGAGACGGCCTCGGCGGGCCGTTGCGCTTCCAGCAGGGTGCGGACGCTGGCCGCCGGGTCGGGATGTTCCTGCAACAGCTTCAGCAGATAGCGCCGATATGGCTCGCGTTCGCCCCAGAGCCGCTGCGCCTGGACGGTATCGAGCAGCGCGGGGTCGCTGGCCGGCCAGTCGTCCGCCGGCAGCACCGACGGTGGCGCCGCCAGCGGCAGCAGCGGCAGCGCGGTCAGGTTCGGCGGCAGGAACCGGCGGATGATCGCGATCAGGTCCTCGACTTGGAACGGTTTGGCGATGAAGCCGTTCATGCCGCTGGACAGCGCCATCTCCTGCTGCTGGCGATAGGCGCCGGCGGTGAGGGCGATCACCGGCACGGCGGCCAGGTCCGGATCGGCACGCAGTTGCCGGGTGGCTTCGTAGCCGTCCATGGTCGGCATCTGCACGTCCATCAGCACGACGTGGAAGCGGCCGGGATCGCGGCGTAGCCGCTGCAGCGCCTGGGCGCCGTCCTGCGCCAGCTCGACCAGCGCGCCTTCGCCTTCGAGGATGCGCTGCGCGACCTCGCGGTTGATGTCGCTGTCGTCGACCACCAGCAAGCGGGCCCCGGCCAGGCGTGCGACGCCGTCGCCGGGCGCTGCCGCGGGCAGCTCCCCGTTGCGGCGCGCCAGCAGCATGGCGATGGTGCGCTGCAGGGCCGAGGCGGTGACCGGCTTGGTCATCACCGCATCCACGTCGGCGACGCCAGGCTGCTGCTCCTGGATCATGCGCCGCTCGTAGGCGGTGACCATGACGATGATGGGCTGCCGGTCCGGCGCCGATTGCGCGCGGATGCGCTGGGCCACGCTCAACCCGTCCAGGTCGGGCATGCGCCAGTCCAGCAGGATCACGTCGAACTCGGCCCGTTCCGGCGCGGCCGCGGCCAACGCGGCGGTGCCGCTGGACACCGCTTCCACCTGCCAGCCGAAGCCGTTGGCGATGTCGGTCAGGCTGCGCCGCACCAGGTCGTGGTCGTCGGCGATCAGCACCCGCCGCGCCTGCGCCGGTTCGGCGTCGTCGGCCGGTGCCGGCGCCACCGCGAACGGAATGACGAAGTAGAAATCGCTGCCCTGGCCGGGGGCGCTCTGCACTTCCAGTTGCCCGCCCATCAGCTCCACCAGGCGCCGGCTGATGGTCAGGCCCAGGCCGCTGCCGCCGTAGCGGCGGCTGGTGGAGGTGTCGGCCTGCAGGAACGGCGAGAAGATCAGGCTCTGCTTCTCGCGCGGGATGCCGATGCCGGTGTCGCGCACCGAGAACAGCAGCTTGAGCTTGCCGGGTTCGGCGCCGGGGAAGGCGCGCACCGACAGCACCACCTCGCCCTGTTCGGTGAACTTGATGGCGTTGCCCACCAGGTTGATCAGCACCTGGTTCAGGCGCAGCGCGTCGCCGCGCAGCCAGCGGCAGCCCGGCGGCAGCGGCTCGACGATCATCTCCACCGGCTTGGCGCTGGTCGCCGAGGTCATCAGCGCGGCGATGTTCTCCAGCAACTCGTTGAGATCGAACGGCGCCGATTCCAGGTCGATGCGTCCGGACTCGATCTTGGAGAAGTCGAGGATGTCGTTGATGATCTCCAGCAGGTTGCGTGCGGACAGCTCGATCTTCTGGATCATGTCCTGCGCCGCCTGCGACAGCGCGCTGTGCCGCAGCAGGTACAGCATGCCCAGGATCGCGTTCATCGGCGTGCGGATCTCGTGGCTCATGTTGGCCAGGAAATCGCTCTTGGACTGGTTGGCGCTTTCGGCCGCGTCGATCGCCAGGCGCAGCTCGCGCTCGCGCCGCTTCTGCTCGGTCAGATCGACCGCGATGCCGAGGTAGCCGATCACCCGGTCGTCGTCGTCGCGCAGCGTGCTCAGGGTGAGCAAGACGGGGAAGGCGTGGCCATCCTTGCTCAGGTAGGTCCACTCGCGGGTGTCGCTGCGTCCCAGCGTGGACAGTGCGGCCACCGACTCGAACGAGGGCTGCACCGGCATGCCCGATTGCGCGGCCATGCGCTCGGCGCGTGCGCTCAGCTGTTCCGGATCCAGGAACAGGCCGGTGGCCTTGCGCCCGATCAGCTCGTGCGCGGCGTAGCCGAGCAGCAGTTCGGCGGCCGGGTTGAACAGGGTGATGACGCCGTCCGGGTCGGTGGCGACGATCGCGTAGCCGGCATTGGCCAGGATCGCGCGCTGCAGCGCCGAATAGGTCACCAGTTCGCTGGTGCGCTCGGCCACCTGCTGCTCCAGCGTGGCGTTGAGCTCCAGCACCCGCGCCTGCGCGCGCACCTGTTCGGTGACGTCGTGCAGCAGGTGCGAATGGCCGATGGTGCCGCCGCGGGTGCCGGCGATCGGCGAGACGCTGGCCAGGACGCTGACGGTGTGACCATCGCGGTGGCGCAGCTCGCGGACGCCGTCGCCGCTGTCGATGGGATCGCGGACGTGCGCGCCCAGCAACCGCTGCAGCGGCTGGCCGATGGCCTGCTCCGGGGTGTAGCCGAAGATGCGCGTGGCCGCGGGATTCCAGTGGGTCACGCGGCCGTTCAGGTCTTCGGCGACGATCGCTTCGCTGGTGCCGGCGACCAGGGCGGCCAGTTGGCTCTGCTCGCTGAGGATCAGGTCGCGGCGGCGCAGGCTGGTCAGGAACACGTACAGCAGGGTGGCGAGCAGCAGCGCGATACCGGCGGCCAGCGCGCCGGCGAACAGCGGCGAGGTCTGGTCGAGCGAGCGCACGAAGCCCGGCGTGGCGCGTGCACCGATACGCCACTGGCGTCCATAGACCGCCAGGGTGCGCTCGGCGGTGGGGCCTCCGGCCAGGATCGGTGTGGCGTCGTCGCGATAGAACGGCTGCCCAGGGTTCAGGCTGTCGGCCAGGCTCAGCTGCAGTTCGTTGCGGTGGTCGTCGGAGGAGGCCAGTACCTCGGCGATGCTCAATGGGGCGTATGCCCAGCCGCTGGTGGCCTGCCAGCGCTGTTCCGGGGTCTGCAGCGGCAGGCCTTCGCGATACACCGGCAACAACAGCAGAAAGCCGCTCTTGCCCAGACCCGGCCGCTGCACCAGGCGGATCGGCGCGGTGATGGTGGGCTTGCCCGAGTGCGCGGCGGCGATCGCCGCGTCGCGTCGCGCCGGTTCGGAGGCGATGTCGAAGCCCTGTGCCGGCGTGTTGGACTGCGTCGGCTGGATGTAGACGATGACGAAGCGATCGCCGTCGTGCGGGGCCAGTTCGCGGATCTGCAGCGACGGTGCGCCGTCGGCGCGGGCCTGCTGCAGGAACGCTGCCTCGTCGGCGCGCGGCACCCGCTGGATGTAGCCGAAGCCGCGCACCCCGGGAAACTCGCGCAGATAGTCGCGCGAGGCGCTGTAGCGGGAGAAGCGCTCGCGCGAGATGCGGTCGCCGCCGGCCGCGATCACCGCACCGCGCGCGCCGCGCAGGCCATGCTCGTACATGTCCAGGCGCTGCCGCAGATCGCCGGCCACGTGCGAGACCAGTTGCTGGAAGCGCGCCTGCGCCTGCGCGCGGTTGCGCTGCTGCACGCCATGCGCGATCAGCAGCGCGGCGAGCAGCCCGACGGCCAGCACGGCCAGGGCGGCGAGCCGCGCAAGCCGCGCAGGGCCGGCGATGGGTGTCCGGCGTTTCTTCGACATGCTCCCCTTTCCTCTGGCGAACGCGCGTTCGGCACGCGCATCGGCTTCCCCCCGACCGGTTGCGGGATGGCGTTCACAGCGGCGACGCAGGCCCCGCAGGTCGTCCCCCAACGCTAGCGCGGGCGTGGCGGTCGCGCCAGCCCTTCGGTCCAAAGAGTCGAGGCGTGTCTACACCTTGCTGCGTGGATGGCACCGGGTGCCGCGGGTCGGCGGTCCGTCGTGGGGTGCGTGCGTCGCATCGTGCGTCGGCAGCGGGCCGGCCGCTCCAGCGGCGCAGTGCATCCTTGTCATGCACGCTCAGCCAAGCAGCGTGACGGCAGCGTGCAGCGCCAGCCCGATCAATCCGCCGACCAGGGTGCCGTTGAAGCGGATGTACTGCAGGTCGCGGCCCACGCTCAGTTCCAGTTGCTCGACCAGGTGGCGTTCGTCCCAGCCCTTCACGGTCTGCGCGATGTGCTCGGTGACGCCGCTGCGCAGGCGCTGGGTCAGCCGCTCGGCGCCGCCGAGCAGGTGCTGGTTGAGCGCCTCGCGCAGGGCGGGATCCTGCGCCAGCGACTGGCCGAGCGCGCCGAGGGCGCGCTGCAGGTGCTGCACCAGCGCGCCGTCCTGGCGCGACAGGTCCTCGCGCAGCGCGCTGTGGATCTGATCCCACAGGCCCTGCACGTACGCCTGTACGCCGGGGTGGTCGATCAGCCGCTGCTTCAGCGCCTGCACTTTCTCGGCGGTGGCGGGATCGGCGCGCAGCCGTTGCACGTAGCCGCCGAGCCAGCGCTCGTAGTCCTGGCGCAACGGATGCTGCGGCTGCGACAGCACCTCCTGCAGTTCGTCCAGCAGCGCGTGCGCCAGGCGCTCGGCGAGGGTGTCGGCGATGCCTTCCACCGGCTTCACCCATTCCACGGTGCCGACCAGCTTGGGCCATTCGCGCCGCGCGTACTTGACGATCATCGCCGACACCCGCTGCTTGACCGCGGCATCGTCCAGGTGCCGGCCGAGCCGGGTCAGCGCTTCGTCGAGCAGTGCGTGGTGGCGGCCGTCGGCGGTGAGCAGGCCGAGCAGTTCGCCGGCGGTGGCGGCGGCGTCCCAGTCGCGCAGCCGCGTCACCACGAAACCATGGATGCGGCGCCGCACCGCGGCTTCGTCCAGCAGGTCCAGCGCCTGCAACGCCCAGCCGCGGGCCAGATCGGCCAGCCGTGCGGACTGCGCCGGTTCGGCCAGCCACTGGCCCAGCCGCGCCGCGGGATCGAACGCGCTGAGCTTGGCCAGTAGCGCGCCCGGTTCCAGGAACTGATCGCGCACGAACACCGCCAGGCTGTCGGCGATGCGCGCCTTGCCGTGCGGGATGATCGCGGTGTGCGGAATCGGCAGGCCCAGCGGATGCCGGAACAGCGCCACCACCGCGAACCAGTCCGCCAGCGCGCCGACCGTGGCCGCTTCGCAGAAGGCGCCGACCCAGGCCCACACCCCGTGCAGGCCCATGGCATGGCTGAGCAGGAAGCCGCACAGCATCGCCAGCAGCAACAGCGCCGCCAGCAGCTTCATGCGCCGCAGCTGCGCGCGGCGCGGATCGGGGGGCAGGGCAGGGGCGGAAGACACGCTCATGCGGCCGAGTCTACGCAGTGCGCGGTGAGCGCGGTTGCACGCGCGGCGGCGAGGTCATCCGGCCGCGGCACGGATGGCCGGTGCGCGTGGATCAGCCCGGCAACTGCGCGCGCAGCGCCGCCACTTCCTCGCGCAGCGCCTGGTTCTCGGCCTCGAGTTCGGCCACGCGCTGGCGCAGCGTGGCCGCCGTGTCGCCCTCGGCATCCGCCGCCGGGGCCGCGTCCTCGGCGGCGTCCGCAGGCGCCGGTTTGGGCTTGCGCTTGGACTCGCGGGCGCGCTTGGCGGCCTGCTTCAGCTCGTCCTTGCCGGCCATCGCCGCGGCGCGCTGTTCCTCCTCGGGCAGGCTGGCCACTGCCGCGGCGGCATTGATCGAGATCGCACCGGACTTGACCGCTTCCACCACCTCGGCCGCGGCCTGCTTCTGGATCTTCTCGATCTGCACCACCTGGCTGTTGCTGAGCCGCGCCACGCGCGCCAGTTCGGCGCGGCTGAGCGGTGCCGGTGCGTCGGCCCAGGGTGGCGTGTCGGTGTCGGTGTCGTTGGCGGTCTCGCCAGCCGCGTCCGGGTCAGTGGCGTCGGCTGCGGGCGCCTCTGCGGCAGCCGCGCTGGCGCGCCGCTCGGCGAGGATCTCGCGCTTGCGCAGCGCCAGCACGCCGCGCTGGAAGTCGGAGACGCTGCGCCGGCCCAGGTGCTGGTCGATCATCCACAGGTGCACGTCCTGCAGCGACTGGAAGCGGGTGTTCTGCACGGTCTGGAACGGCAGGCCGTGCTTCTGGCAGATGCCGTAGCGGTTGTGCCCGTCGACCAGGATGTCGCCCCACAGCACCAGCGCGTCGCGGCAGCCCTCGGCCAGCAGGCTGCGTTCCAGGGCAGCGTATTCGTCGGCGGTCAGCGGATCGATATAGGCCTTGAGGTCTTCTTTGACAACGATGTTCATCAACGGGCGGTGCGGCGTGGCGACGGGGGCGGCATTGTAGAGGCCGGGAATCGGGAGTGGGGAATCGGGAATGGCAACAGCGTGTGTCGCGGCTGCATGGCCTGAGTCGTTCGCGCATGCGGCGCTTTCCGATTCCCTACTCCCGATTCCCCATTCCCGGCTTCACCCCACCACCACCTCACTGATCTGCATCACCGGCGTCAGGTCGGTGTAGTTCTTGATGTCGCCGAGGATCTCCTCCGCATGCGGGCCGAAGCCGGCCTGGAAGGCCTCCACCGACTCGCTGAAGATGTGGCACATGCCGACGTAGGTCGGGTCGCTGCCGGGGGTGCCGCCGGACAGGCCCTTGTCCACGGTGTAGCGCAGGCAGGCGGCGCCCATGCGCGCCTGCAGCAGCGGCATGTGCGTGTCGCGGTAGTAGGCATGGTCGAAACGGGCGCCTGGCGTGTACGGGTACATCACGCTGACCTTGATCATGGAGCGGCTCCTGTGGCGGCGGTGGGTCCCGGCCGGGCGCCGGGTGGCGCAAGGCTACACCCGGGCATGGTCGGCGCGTGTTGCGCTGCGGCGAGCCAAGCGCTTGGCGCTTGGCGCTTGGCCGGGAATGGGGAGTCGGGAATGGGGAATGGCAACAGCAACAGCAACAGCAACAGCAACAGCAACAGCAACAGCAACAGCAACAGCAACAGCAACAGCAACAGCAAGGGATGCGCCTGCCCGTTGACCGGTGCGCGCCGCGATGCTTTTGCGATTCCCTATTCCCGATTCTCCATTCCCCTCTACCGCATCGTCGGCATCGCGAACTCGGCGCCGGCCGCGGCCTCGGGCCAGCGCGCGGTGACGGTCTTGAGCCGGGTGTAGAAGCGCACTCCGTCCGGGCCGTGCACATGCAGCGGACCGAACAGCGAGCGCTTCCAGCCGCCGAAGCTGTGGAAGGCCATCGGCACCGGGATCGGCACGTTGATGCCGACCATGCCGGCCTGCACCTGCCGCGCAAACGCACGCGCCGCGCCGCCGTCGCGGGTGAACACCGCCGCGCCGTTGCCGTAGTCGTGGTCGGCGATCAGGCGCAGCGCGGCGGCGGCGTCGGCCACCCGCACCACGCACAGCACCGGGCCGAAGATCTCTTCGCGGTAGATGCGCATGTCGCTGCGCACGTGGTCGAACAGGCTGCCGCCGAGGAAGAAGCCGTCCGGGTGGTCGGCCGCGCCCGCCGGGCGGCCGTCGACCACCAGGCGTGCGCCCTCGGCCACGCCGCTGTGGATGTAGCCGAGCACGCGCTCGCGGTGCGCGGCGCTGACCAGCGGGCCCATGTCCGGCTCGTCGCGGCCGGCGTCGGCCTGGCCCGCGCCCAGGCGCAGCGCGGCCACGCGCGGCGCCAGTCTGGCCACCAGCGCATCGGCCAGCGCGTCGCCCACGCACACTGCCACCGAGATCGCCATGCAACGTTCGCCGGCCGAGCCGTAGCCGGCCCCGAGCAGGGCGTCGGCGACATCGTCCAGGTCGGCATCCGGCAGCACCACCAGGTGATTCTTGGCCCCGCCCAGCGCCTGCACGCGCTTGCCCAGCGCACTGCCGCGCGCGTACAGGTCGGCCGCCACCGCGGTGGAGCCGACGAAGCTCAGCGCCTGCACCTGCGGGTGCGCCAGCAGCGCGTCCACCGCCGGCTTGGCACCGTGCACCACGTTGCACACGCCGGCCGGCAATCCGGCCTCGTGCAGCCATTCGGCCAGGCGCAGCGACGCCGAGGGTGCGTGTTCGGAGGGCTTGAGCACGAAGCTGTTGCCGCAGGCCAATGCCACCGGCAGCATCCACAGCGGCACCATCGCCGGGAAGTTGAACGGGGTGACGCCGGCCACCACGCCCAGCGGCGCGTATTCGCTCCAGGCGTCCACGCCGCGGCCGACGTCGTGCGAATGCTCGCCCTTGAGCAGGTGCGGGATGCCGCAGGCGAACTCCACCACCTCCATGCCGCGGACCACTTCGCCGCGCGCATCGGTCACGGTCTTGCCGTGCTCGGCGCTGATGCAGCGTGCCAGTGCATCAGCATTGCGTTCCAGCAGCTCGCGGAAGCGGAACAGCACCCGCGCGCGCTGCAGCGGCGTCGTCGCCGCCCAGCCGGGAAAGGCCGCACTGGCGGCACGCACCGCCATCTCCACCGCATGCGCGGCGCCCAGCGGCACATGGCGCTGGACGGCGCCTGTGGCCGGGTCGAAGACCTCGGCGTGCTCGTCGCCGCGGAAGGCGACGGGCTGGCCGTCGATGTAGTGGGACAGGGTGTCGCGCATCGTGCTCGATCCTCGGATGGACTGCGTCAGCCCAGCGCGTCCAGCGGCCGCACGAACTCCTGGCCCAACGCCTGCGCCACCGCGCGGTGGGTGAGCTTGCCGGCGTGCACGTTGAGGCCGTTGCGCAGGTCCTGGTCGTCGCGCAGCGCCTGCAGCCCGTGTTCGGCCAGCAGCAGCACGAACGGCAGGGTGGCGTTGGTCAGGGCGAAGGTGGAGGTGCGGGCGACGCCGCCGGGCATGTTGGCCACGCAGTAATGCACGATGCCGTCGACCTCGTAGGTCGGCTGCTGGTGCGTGGTCGGGTGGCTGGTCTCGAAGCAGCCGCCCTGGTCGATCGCCACGTCCACCAGCACCGAGCCGGGCCGCAGCAGCGCCAGTTGGTCGCGCGACACCAGCTTGGGCGCGGCCGCGCCGGGGATCAGCACCGCGCCGATCACCAGGTCGGTGTGCGGCAGGCACTGCTCGATCGCATCGCGGGTGGAGTACAGCGTGGTCAGCTGCTGGCCGTAGAGCTCGTCCAGGTACTTGAGCCGCTCCAGCGAGCGGTCCAGCACCGTCACCCGCGCGTGCAGGCCCATCGCCATGCGCGCGGCGTTGATGCCGACCACGCCGCCGCCGATCACCAGCACCTGCGCCGGCTTGACCCCGGGCACGCCGCCGAGCAGCACGCCCGAGCCGCCCTGCGCCTTCTCCAGCGCATGCGCGCCTGCCTGGATCGCCATGCGCCCGGCGACCTCGCTCATCGGCGCCAGCAGCGGCAGGCCGCCGTGGCCATCTGTGACGGTCTCGTAGGCGATGGCGGTGCAGCCGGAGCGCTGCAGTGCCGCGGCCTGCTGCGGATCCGGCGCCAGGTGCAGATAGGTGAACAGCAGTTGCCCGGGGCGCAGCATCGCGCATTCCTCCGGCTGCGGCTCCTTGACCTTGACGATCATCTCGGCCTGCGCGAACACGCTGGCCGCATCCTCGGCGATGCGTGCGCCGGCGCGCTCGTACTCGGCATCGGTGAGGCCGATGGACTGGCCGCCGCCGCGCTGCACCAGCACCTGGTGGCCGTGCAGCACCAGTTCGCGCACTCCGGACGGGGTCAGCCCGATCCGGTACTCGTGGTTCTTGATCTCTTTCGGAACGCCGACCAGCATGAGCGGTTCTCCAGGCAGACGCGGCGCGTGGGGAGCGCGGGCGGTGGGTTGGGTGAGGGAGGGGTCAGGGCGTGCTGCGGATCATGTCCGCCAGCACCGCGAAGATGCGCTCGATGTGCGTGGCTTCCACGATCAGCGGCGGCGACAGCGCGATGGTGTCGCCGGTGACGCGAATCAGCAGGTCGCCTTCGTGGAAGCAGCGCTCGAAGATCTCGTAGGCGCGCGCGCCGGGCGCGCCCTTGCGCGGCGCCAGTTCGATCGCGCCGATCAGGCCGAAGTTGCGGATGTCGATGACGTGCGGCAGATCGCGCAGCCGGTGGATCGCCTCCTCCCACACCGGGCCCAGTTCGATCGCCTTGTCGAACAACTGTTCCTCGGCATAGGTGTCCAGCGTCGCCAGCGCGGCGGCGCAGGCCAGCGGATGGCCGGAGTAGGTATAGCCGTGGAACAGGTCGATGGCGTTGGCCGCACCGTGCGCGAAGGCCTCGTGGATGGCGTGGGACACGAACACCGCGCCCATCGGCACGCAGCCGTTGGTCAGGCCCTTGGCGGTGGTGATCATGTCCGGGGTCACCCCGAAGCGCTGCGCGGCGAAGGCGTGGCCGACGCGTCCGTAGCCGGTGATGACCTCGTCGAAGATCAGCAGGATGCCGTGCTTGTCGCACAGTTCGCGGATGCGCTGCAAATAGCCGTGCGGCGGCAGCACGACCCCGGCCGAGCCGGAGATCGGCTCGATGATCACCGCGGCGATGGTGGAGGCGTCGTGCAGCGTCACCAGCCGCTCCAGGTCCTCGGCCAGTTCCGCGCCATGCGTCGGCAGGCCGCGCGAGAACGCATTGCGCTCCAGGTCGAGCGTGTGCCGCAGATGGTCCACGCCCGGCAGCAGCGGGCCGAACGCCTTGCGGTTGTTCGGCAGGCCGCCGACCGAAATGCCGCCGAAGCCGACCCCGTGGTAGCCCTTCTCGCGGCCGATGAAGCGCGTGCGCTGGCCCTCGCCGCGGGCGCGGTGGTAGGCGAGTGCGATCTTCAGCGCGGTGTCCACCGACTCGGAGCCGGAGTTGGTGTAGAACACGTGGTCCAGGCCCGGCGGCGCCAGTTCCACCAGCCGCTCGGCCAGCACGAACGGCAACGGCGAGCCCATCTGGAAGGTCGGCGCGAAATCCAGCGTGGCGATCTGCCGTGCCACCGCCTCGACGATGCGCGGCCGCGCGTGGCCGGCGTTGCAGCACCACAGCCCGGCGGTGCCGTCGAGGATCTGGCGCCCGTCCACGCTGCGATAGTGCATGCCCTCGGCCGAGGCCAGCAGCCGCGGCCGCGCCTTGAACTGGCGGTTGGCGGTGAACGGCATCCAGAACGCCTCCAGCGTGTCCGGCGCGCGGGTGGCCTGCGCGGCGTAATGGTCGGACAGCGCCTGGGACGAGAGGGGCGGCTGAGGGCGCATCGCAGGCTCCACGCGAGGGATGTTGAAAAAACTTTACACCATGGCGCTGCGCCGGGTGTGACCCGGGGTGTCGCAATTCGCGCGAATCGGGCGGGCTTTTCCTGGTTGCGCCGCAACACGGGCGCGCCGCCCGAAATTGACCGTCCGGGGCGGGCGTGTAAAGTATCCGGCAACACCGCCACCGGCGTTCCCATTCGCGATGGATATCGGCGCCCGCCTGCATCGGGTTCGCACCGCCCACGGCCTGAGCCAGCGCGAGTTGGCCAAGCGGGTGGGCGTGACCAACAGCACCATCTCGCTGATCGAGCAGAACAAGGTCAGCCCGTCGGTCAGTTCGCTGAAGAAGGTGCTGGATGGCATCCCGATCTCGCTGGCCGAATTCTTCACCCAGGACCTGGACCCGGGCGAGGCCGATGCGCCGTTCTACCGCGCCGACGAACTGCCCGACGTCGGCAGCGACGGCATCCATTACTACCTGGTCGGCCGGCATCGCCCGCAGCGGCAGATGTGCATCCTGCGCGAGGTGATGCCGCCCGGCAGCGACACCGGCAGCGCGATGCTGGTGCACGACGGCGAAGAGGGCGGGGTGGTGGTGGCCGGTGAGGTGGAGATCACCGTCGGCAGCCAGGTGCGGGTGCTGCGCGCGGGCGAGGGCTACTATTTCGAAAGCCGGGTGCCGCACCGGTTCCGCAACGTCGGCCGCGACACCGCGGTGCTGGTCAGCGCCAATACGCCGGCCACCTTCTGACTCGCATGCACGCCGCGCCGCCCGCCGTCGCGTGCTTCCGATCCTTCCGCCGCAGCAGGAGTTTCCGATGACCGCACCCCGCACCCGCGACGCCTGGCAGGCGCTGGCCGACACGCTGCGTCCGCGGACCCAGGCCTTCATCGACGGCCGCTACGTCGATGCCGCCAGTGGCAAGACCTTCGACTGCATCAGCCCGATCGATGGCCGCCTGCTCGGCCGCGTGGCCGAGGGCGAGGCCGCGGACATCGACCGCGCGGTGGCCGCGGCGCGGCGTAGTTTCGAGGCCGGGCACTGGTCGCAGGCCAAGCCCGCGCAGCGCAAGAAGACCCTGCTGGCGTTGGCCCAGTTGGTCGAACGCCATGCCGACGAACTGGCGTTGCTGGAATCGCTGGACATGGGCAAGCCGGTGCGCGATGCGCGCGCGGTGGACCTGGCGGCGACGGTGCGCTGCCTGTCCTGGACCGCCGAGGCGGTGGACAAGCTGTACGGCGAAGTGGCGCCGACCGGACAGGACGAACTGGGCCTGATCACCCGCGAGCCGCTGGGCGTGGTCGGCGCGATCGTGCCGTGGAATTTCCCGCTGCTGATGGCCGCATGGAAGATCGCCCCGGCGCTGGCCGCCGGCAACTCGGTGGTGCTGAAACCGTCGGAGAAATCGCCGCTGAGCGCGTTGCGCCTGGCCGAACTGGTCGCCGAGGCGGGCATTCCCGACGGCGTATTCAACGTGGTGCCGGGCTTCGGCAAGGGTGCCGGCGAGCCGCTGGCGCTGCACATGGACGTGGACGGGCTGGTGTTCACCGGCTCCACCGCGGTCGGCCGGCGCCTGCTGCAGTGCGCCGGGTTGTCGAATATGAAACGCGCGTACATGGAATGCGGCGGCAAGAGCCCGAACCTGGTGTTCGCCGATGCGCTGGACCTGGAACAGGCGGCGCAGGCGGCCGCCGCGGCGATCTTCTACAACCAGGGCGAAGTCTGCACCGCCGCCTCGCGGCTGCTGGTGGAGCGTTCGATCAAAGATGCCTTCGTCGAGCGCGTGGTCGCCGCCGGCCGCGCGCTGCAGCCGCGGCATCCGTTCGACGACGACGCGGCGATGGGCGCGCTGGTGGACGAGACCCAGACCCACCGCGTGCTCGACTACATCGCCCGCGGCAACGCCGAAGGCGCGCGCCTGCTGCTCGGCGGCAAGCGCGTGGAAGTGGTGCCCGGCGGCTGCTACGTGGAGCCGACCATCTTCGACGAGGTCGGCCACGAACACACCATCGCCCGCGAGGAGATCTTCGGCCCGGTGCTGTCGGTGATCGCCTTCGACGACGAGGCGCACGCCCTGCGCATGGCCAACGACAGCGACTACGGCCTGGCGGCGGGCGTGTGGACCCGCGACATCGGCCGCGCGCACCGCGTGGCGCGCAAGCTGCGCGCCGGCAGCGTGTGGGTGAACTACTGGGATGGCGGCGATATGACCGCCCCGTTCGGCGGCTACAAGCAATCGGGCAACGGCCGCGACAAGTCGCTGCACGCCTTCGACAAGTACACGGAGATGAAGGCGACGTGGATCAATCTGGGTGAGTAGCGGGGATTCGGGATTGGGGATTCGGGATTGGTGAAAAGCGGGGTTGCGGCTGCGGATGTCGTAGGAGCGTCTTCAGCGGCGATTGGCGTTTCCGGTAGTGCTCATCGCGGCTGAAGCCGCTCCTGCAACGCCGGGGGCGTTCCAGGTCGCGGCGCAGCCACTCATCCCCGATCCCGACTCCCCAATCCCGGCTCCCGCTCCACCCGGCACGCGAAACAGCCCTGCCGCGCATGATGCAGGTGCAGGTAACGCACCTGCGGGTCGGCGAAGGCGCAGGCGATCGCGGTGGCGATGCGTTCGCCGGGCTGCACGTCGGCGGCGATCAGCATGTCGCCGGCGTCGTAACCGCGCAGCGAGATCAGGCGGCGGACGATGGCATCGGGTACTTCGCCCGGCGCCGGTGTGGCGGTGGCGACGTGGCGGCGCACGTAGATCGGGCCGGCGGCGCGGTACGGGGTCTGCGCGGGTTGGTGCAGGTAGTGCAGCAACAGCAGTTCCTCGCCGGGCCGAGCGTCCTCCAGGCTGATCCGGCAGGGATAGCCGAGCGCGCTGTCGGCGCGGAGGCGCCGCGCGTGACGTGCCTGCAGCTGTGCGTCGTCGAGATCGAACAGCGGGTCGAACGCGGCGGCCGGCAGGCCGACGCAGCGGAAGCTGGACATGGGCGCTCCAGTAACGAATGGAGCGCGCAGCGTGCCGCTCGCCGCGATCCCGCGCTGGCCGTATTCGGACCCGGCATTCGACCGGTGCCCGGTCCGGCATGCGCGCAGCGCCGGGCCGGGCGGTGTGTCTCGGTAGCAATGCCGTGCCGCCGCCGCGGCGCGTCCGCGCCTCAGCGCGGCAGGTAATCGGCGAAGGCGACTGGGTGCCGCGGATCGGCCGACTGCACCTGGTCGCCGTCCTTGACCAGCGCCTCGGCGTCGGGCGAAGGATTGGGGTTCATCTCCCAGCGCTGCTGGATGCGCTTGTGGAACAACCACTGCTTGCGCTGCGTGTCGTAGCGGAAGGTGATGAAGTCGGTCCAGTGCTGGCCGCAGGAGACCCCGTTCTGCACGGTGAAGTAGCGACCCTTGGCGGCGAACGGTTCGTCGCCATCGGTGAACGGATCGCACTGGCCGCCCTCGTCGCGCTTGAGGATCACCCGGTCGTTGCGCGCCGCCAGCCGGTAGTTGCCGTCGGCCTGCTGCACGAAGATCAGCAGCGGTCGCGCCGGGGCCGGATCGCGCTGCGCCTCGCCGCGCTGCTGCAGCGCGACCAGGTAATCGGCGCGGCCGTCGCCATCGAGATCGGCCTGCAGCTGCGCCAGCGGCTGGTAGCCGGCCGGCACCTGGCGCAGCACATCGGCGGGAAGATCGGCGGCGTTGGCGGTGTGGGTGTCGAGCAGCACAAGGCCGGCGGCAAGGCAGAGGCGGAACGGGATGGGCATGGGGGACGGTTTCGCAAACGTGGGGCCGCCAGCCTACCCGACCGGCGGGTGATGGCGGGCGCGCGATGTGGTGGCGGCGTGCGTCGCCACGACGCGCCTTGCGCTGGGGCTTCTTGCAGCGCACAAGGAAAGGCGCCTGCCGTGCGCCGCGGTGCTGATCGCAGCCGGGTTGGGGACGCGGCTGTTGAAAGGGGGCGGCATCCGTCGCAGGTCGCTGGGTGTGCCTGCGCGGGCGCTTGGAAACGGCAGCGTGCCCACACGCGCGGGGGACCGGGTGGCTCGGCCAGGCGCTGGCCGGCGCTTCAGCCCGCACGTGCGCGGGTCGGGTTGGCAGGGCGTGACCCGCGTTGCCAGTGGCGATTGGCCTGCCGCCCTCACAGGTGTACAACACGACGCTGTAGCATCCTTGGTAGGTAGCAAGGCGTGTCCGATTGGGCGCCCGCATGAAGCTGGTCGTGGGCTGACGCGGGGAGGCGGCAGCCGCGGAAGGCCTTCCGGCGTGCGGCACGGTCGCCGACGGCGGCCACCGCTGCCCATGGTGCGGCCGAGCGACGGGAGTGCCCCGGCATCCCCGTCGCACGGCAGAATGCGTTCGTGCTGTTCCACTGAGTCCGGAGGGTCGCGATGTATTCGGGTGCGTCATCCAGGCCAGGTGCGGTCGCGCGCGGCGTGCGTCGCCACCGCGACGGGCGCACGGCCGTCGCCCAGGACCTGGTCGCGGCCGAGGTGCCGGTGGCGTTCGTCTACAACGACACGCCGTTCGTGGTGATGATGGCCACGCCGGAAGACCTGGAGGATTTCGCGCTGGGCTTCTCGCTCAGCGAGGGCATCGTCGAGGTGCCGGCGCAGTTGCGCATCGAGGCGGTGGAAACGTATCTGGAAGGCGTGTCGCTGCGCCTGCAGGTTCCGCCAGCGCAGGCGGCGGCCTTACAGGCGCGGCGCCGCAACCTGGACGGGCGCAGCGGCTGCGGCGTGTGCGGCAGCGAATCGCTGGAGGCGGTGTTGCGCGCGCCGCGGCCGGTGCCGGCCGGCACCCCGATCGCGCCCGCGGCGCTGGCCCAGGCGCTTCGCGCGCTGCGCGCGCAGCAGACCCTCAACGCGCTGACCGGCGCGACCCATGCCGCGGCCTGGGCCGATGCGCAGGGCCAGCTGCAGCTGATCCGCGAGGACGTCGGCCGCCACAACGCGCTGGACAAGCTGATCGGCGCGCTGGCCGGCGCCGGCCTCGACCCGGGCGCCGGCTTCGCGGTGGTCACCAGCCGTGCCAGCTACGAAATGGCGATGAAGGCCACGCAGGCCGGTATCCCGTTGCTGGCCGCCATTTCCGCGCCCACCGCGCTGGCCATCGCGCTCGCCGACAGCGCCGGCCTCACCCTGATCGGCTTCGCCCGCGATCACGATTACGTCGTCTACAGCCATCCGCAGCGCCTAGCGCACACAGAACCCGCCGGAGAGCCCGCATGAGCAAGAAGACCATCCAGCCCTACACGCAACCGGCCGGCGGTTGGGGGGCGTTGCGCGCGGTGGCCAAGCACCTGATGGAGCAGGACGTGGCGGTGCAGGGCGCCAAGACCCTGCTGCACGTCAACCAGCCCGACGGCTTCGACTGCCCCGGCTGCGCCTGGCCCGACCGCGACCACACCTCCACCTTCGAGTTCTGCGAGAACGGCGCCAAGGCGGTGGCCGCCGAATCCACCGCACGCCGCGCCACCCCCGAGCTGTTCGCCCAGCACAGCGTCGCGCAACTGGCCCGCTACAGCGACTACTGGCTGGAAGGGCAGGGCCGGCTGACCCAGCCGCTGCGCTACGACGCCGACACCGACCACTACGTGCCGATCGACTGGGACGACGCGTTCGCGCTGATCGCCCGGCACCTCAATGGCCTGGCCTCGCCGAACGAGGCGATCTTCTACACTTCCGGCCGCACCAGCAACGAGGCCGCGTTCCTGTACCAGCTGTTCGTGCGCGAGTTCGGCACCAACAACTTCCCGGACTGCTCCAACATGTGTCACGAGCCGTCCGGCACCGCGCTCAAGGCGCAGATCGGGGTCGGCAAGGGCACGGTGTCGCTGCAGGATTTCGAACTGGCCGATGCGATCTTCATCTTCGGCCAGAACCCCGGCACCAACCACCCGCGCATGCTCGGCGAACTGCGCCAGGCGGCCAAGCGCGGCGCGGCGATCGTCTCGTTCAATCCGCTGCGCGAACGCGGCCTGGAGAAGTTCGCCGATCCGCAGGACAAGCTGCAGATGCTGCACAACGGTTCTACGCGCATCTCCTCGGACTACTTCCAGCTCAAGATCGGCGGCGATCTGGCGGCGGTGAAGGGCATCATCAAACATGTGCTGGAGCGCGACGCCGAGGCGGCCAGCAGTGGCCAGCCGCGGCTGCTGGACCTGGAGTTCATCGCCGGCCATACCGTCGGCTTCGAGGCCTTCGCCGCCGAGGTCGCGGCCGAGCCGTGGGACACCATCGTCGAGGAGTCCGGGCTGAGCGAGGCCGAACTGCGCAAGGCCGGCGAGATCTACCTCAAGGCCGAGCGGCTGATCGCCTGCTGGGGCATGGGCATCACCCAGCACAAGCATTCGGTGGCGACCATCCAGATGATCGCCAACCTGCTCCTGCTGCGCGGCCATCTCGGCCGTCCCGGCGCCGGCGCCTGCCCGGTGCGCGGCCACAGCAACGTGCAGGGCGACCGCACGATGATGATCTACGAGAAGCCGCCGGAAGCGTTCCTGGACCGGCTGCAGGCGGTGTTCGGCTTCGCCCCGCCGCGCGCGCCCGGTTACGACACGGTCGGTGCGATCGAGGCGATGGCCGACGGCCGCGCCAAGGTGTTCTTCGCCATGGGTGGCAACTTCGCCACCGCCACGCCCGACACCGATGCCACCCACCGCGCGCTGCGTCGCTGCGACCTCACTGTGCACGTCACCACCAAGCTCAACCGCAGCCATCTGGTGCACGGCCGCGACGCGCTGATCCTGCCATGCCTGGGCCGCACCGAGATCGACATCCAGGAGGGCGGGCCGCAGCACGTCAGCGTCGAGGATTCGATGAGCATGGTGCACCTGTCCGGCGGCATCAATCCACCGGCCTCGCCGCAGTTGCTGTCCGAGCCGGCGATCGTGGCGCGGCTGGCCGAGGCCACGCTGGGGGCGCGCAGCGCGATACGCTGGCGCTGGCTGGTGGCCGACTACGACCGCATCCGCGACCTGATCGGGCAGATGTTCGACGACTTCGCCGACTTCAACGCGCGGGTGCGCGTGCCGGGCGGCTTCCGCCTGTCCAACGGCGCGCGCGACCGCGAATGGGACACGCCGGAGGGCCGCGCGGTGTTCAAGGTGCATGCGGTGCCCACCGACAATCCGATCCACCGCGCGCGCCGTCAGCACCCCGGGCAACTGGTGTTCACCCTGGCGACCACGCGCTCGCACGACCAGTACAACACCACCATCTACGGCCTGGACGACCGCTACCGCGGCGTGTTCGGCGAGCGCCGCGTGCTGTTCATCAACGCCGCCGACATCGCCGACCTGGGCATGCGCGCCGGCGACTGGGTGGACCTGCACAGCCTCTGCGAGGACGGCGTGCCGCGCCAGGCCAAGCGCTTCCTGCTGGTCGAGTACAACATCCCGCGTGGCTGCCTGGCGGCCTATTACCCCGAAACCAATGCGCTGGTGCCCTTGTCCAGCTTCGCCGACGAGGCGCGCACGCCGACCTCCAAATCGATTCCGGTGGTGGTCACCGCGCATCTGGCCGACGCCGCAGCGGCCGGCCCGCGCGACATCGGGGTCGCGCTTGTCCGCTGATCCGCTGCTGACCGCGCGGTTGTTGCACCTGCTGGCCGAGGCGCCGGACGGCATGGCGCTGGCGCGTGTGTGCAAGCGCCTGGACGTGCGCATGAGCGTGCTGCTGCGCACGCTGGCCTGGCTGGGCGATGCCGAACTCGCCGGGCAGCCGGGGCCGGGCTGGGTGCGGGTGGAGCGTCGCGGCGAACGCGAGCTGGCAGTGCTGACCGCTGCCGGTCGCGCGCAGTTGCCTTCCTGAGTGGCGGCGTGGCGGCGGAAGACAAGCCGTGACCGGGCTGCCATGATCTGCCGGCTTTCCCGTCGATGTCGCCTCCATGACCGTTGCCGCGTCTCCCGTTCCGCCCGTCAACTCGCCGCGTCGCGTGCTGCTGGCCAGCCTGGTCGGCACCACCATCGAGTTCTTCGACTTTTACATCTACGCCACCGCCGCGGTGCTGGTGTTCCCCAAGCTGTTCTTCCCCGAAGGCGATGCCGATGCGGCGCAGTTGCAGTCGCTGGCGACCTTCGCCGTGGCCTTCGTCGCGCGGCCGTTGGGATCGGCGCTGTTCGGCCATTTCGGCGACCGCATCGGCCGCAAGGCCACGCTGGTGGCGGCGCTGCTGACCATGGGCCTGTCCACCGTGCTGATCGGCCTGCTCCCCGGCTACGACCGGATCGGCCTGTGGGCGCCGGCGCTGCTGGTGCTGTGCCGCTTCGGCCAGGGCCTGGGCCTGGGCGGGGAGTGGGGCGGGGCGGTGCTGCTGGCCACCGAGAACGCGCCGCCGGGCAAGCGCGCCTGGTACGGCATGTTCCCGCAGTTGGGCGCGCCGCTGGGCTTCCTGCTGTGTTCGGGCATCTTCCTGCTGCTGGGCGCGCTGCTGGACGAGGCGCAGTTCCTGCGCTGGGGCTGGCGCATTCCGTTCGTCGCCAGCGCCCTGCTGGTGATCACCGGGCTGTGGGTGCGCCTGCGCATCCACGAGACCCCGGACTTCCAGCGCGCCCTGGACCGCAACGAGCGCGTGCGCCTGCCGATGCAGACGGTGCTCTCGCAGCACATCGGCGCGACGGCGCTGGGCACGTTCGCCGTGCTGGCGACCTTCGTGCTGTTCTACCTGATGACGGTGTTCGCGCTGGGCTACGGCACCACCACGCTGCACTACAGCCGCGAGCAGTTCCTGCTGCTGCAGATGGTCGGCATCCTGTTCTTCGCCGCCGGCATCCCCTTGTCGGCCTGGTACGGCGACCGCCGCGGCACGCGCCCGGCGATGCTGGTGGCCAGTGTGGCCATCGTCGCGTTCGGGCTGCTCTTCGCGCCGCTGTTCCAGGCCGGGCAGCCCTGGCAGGTGCTGGGCTTCCTGGCGCTGGGGTTCTTCTTCATGGGCCTGACCTACGGCCCCTGCGGCACGCTGCTGGCCGAACTGTATCCGGTGCCGGTGCGCTACACAGGCGCCTCGCTGGCGTTCAACCTGGCCGGCATCGTCGGTGCGGCGCCGGCGCCGTATGTCGCGGTGTGGCTGGCCAAGCAGTACGGCCTGCCGTGGGTGGGCTACTACCTCAGCGCGGCGGCGCTGCTGACCTTGCTGGCCCTGCTGGCGATCAGGCGGCCGCGTCGCTGAGCGCCGGCTCCGCCGGCGGCGCGTGTTCGACCCGGTTGCGGCCGCCGGCCTTGGCCAGGTACAGGTACTTGTCGGCCTCGGTCAGCAGCGGATGCAGGGTCTGCCGCTGCGGGCCGCTGCTGCTGACGCCGATGCTGATGGTGAGACGCAGGGTCTGCATGCCCAGCGGAATCGCGAGGTCGGCGATGCGCGCGCGCAGGCTTTCGAAGTAATCGGCGGCCGCGGCGGGGGCCAGGCCCGGCACCAGCATGCAGAATTCCTCGCCGCCGAAGCGCGCCACCATGTCCTGCGGGCGCGCGTGCGCGGCCAGGGTCGCCGCCACCGCGCGCAGCGCTTCGTCGCCGGCCTCGTGGCCGAAGGTGTCGTTGATGTGCTTGAAGTGGTCGATGTCGAGCATCGCCACGCCGACCGGCTCCTGCCGCGCCAGCCACTTCGCCAGCACGCGCTGGCTCTGTTCGAGGAAGTGCCGGCGGTTGGGCAGGCTGGTGAGGAAGTCGCGTGTCGCCAGGTCCTGCAGGGTGCCGATCAGCTCCAGCTGATCCACGTTCTGCGAGACCCGGCAGAAGAACTCCTCGCGCGAGAAGGGCTTGCGCAGGAAGTCGTTGGCGCCGTTCTTGAGGAAGCGCGGTACCAGCGACGGGTCGTTGTTGCCGGACAGGCCGATCACCGCCAGCATGTCGCGCGCGCGCAATGCGCGCAGCCGGCGGGTGAATTCCACGCCTTCCATGCCCGGCATTTCCTGGTCCACCACCGCCAGGCGGATGGACGGATTGGCCTCGATCGCGCGCAGCCCGGCGGCACCGTCGGCGGCCTCGACCACGCGGTAGCCGTACATCGACAGCAGGGAGGCGGCGTAGGCGCGCGCCGACGGCGAGTCGTCCACCACCAGCGCGGTGATGGAGCGGTTGCGCGCCAGTCGCTGCACCAGCCAGGCCAGGTAGTCGATGCTGTCCGGCGCGTTCTTCAGGACGAAGTCGATGATCTGCTGGGTCAGGATGCGCTTGCGCAGGCTCTCGTCGTAGACCCCGCTGACCACCACGGTGGGCAGCCCGCGCGCGACGAAGAAGTCCACGACGGTGTCGCGGTCGCCATCGGCCAGCACCAGCCCGGTCAGCGCCAGGAACCAGGGACCGCCGTCATCCAGGGCGGCGGCGGCCTCGGCCAGGGTGGAGACCACCACGACCGGCAGTTCGACCCGTTGCTCGATCGCCGCGCGCAGCAGGTCGGTGAAGGTGCGCGAGTTTTCCACCAGCAGGATGCGCTGCTGTGCGGGGCTGCCGTCGGGGGCGATCGGGGCGATCGACAACGGGTGCGACATGCATGCCTCGCGGGCGGCAATCCAGGAATGGAACCCGGTTAGCGGCCGTGCGCGCGCAAACTTGAGGGCGGCGTGGGTGCGTCGCTGGCTACCAGAGCGCGTCGCGCAGCTTGTACCAGGACATCGCCGCCACCAGCAGCGGCGTGCGCAGCAGGCGGCCGCCGGGAAAGGGCGCGTGCGGGATCCGCGCGAACACGTCCAGCCGCTGCGCCTGCCCGGCGATTGCCGCGGCGATGACCGCCCCGGCCAGGCCGGTGGCGGCCACCCCGTGGCCGGAGAAGCCCTGCGCGAAGTACACGTTCGGGGTCAGCCGGCCCCAATGCGGGGCGCGGTTGCGGGTGATGTCGACGTAGCCGCCCCACACCGAGTCCATCTCGACCTGGCGGAGTTGCGGGAACACCCGGCGCATGCGCCGCGTCATCACCCCGCGCAGGCCGGGCGGCGGCAGCGACGAATAGCTGGCGCGGCCGCCGAACAGCAGCCGGTGGTCGCGGCTGAGGCGGAAGTAGTCCAGCGCCCAGTTGACGTCGGCCACTGCCATGTCGTTGCCGATCAGTTCGCGCGCCAGCGCCTCGCCCAGCGGCGCGCTTGCGCCGATGTAGGTGCCGACCGGCATGATCCGCGATTCCAGCTCCGGGGCGATGCCGCGCAGCCAGGCATTGCCGGCGAGGATGGCGAACTCGCCCTCGACCTCGCCGTGCGCGCTGCGCAGGATCGGTCGCGCGCCGCGAACCAGTTGCGTGACCGGCGTCTGCTCGTAAATGCGCACCCCGGCCGCCAGCGCCGCCCGCGCCAGGCCACGCGCGTAGTCCAGCGGATGCAGGTGGCCGCTGGCCGCGTCATACATCGCCCCCAGGTAGCGTGGGCTGCGCAACTGCGACTGCAACTGCGCGCGGTCCCACCATTGCAGCGGATAGTCGTAGCGCTGCGCCATCTCGATGATGCCGGCGCGCAACGCGCGTTCCTGGCGCGGCTTGATCGCCACGTGCGCATGGCCGTCGCGCCAGTCGCAGGCGATGCCATGGCGGGCGATGCGGGTACGCAGCAACTGCATGCCGTCGCGGGAGAAATCGAACAGCAGCCGCGCATCGTCCTGGCCGAGCAGGGCTTCCAGGGTGTGCTGCTCGCAGCCGTAGCCGACGATGGCCTGGCCGCCGTTGCGCCCGGATGCACCCCAGCCGACCCGCTGCGCCTCCAGCACCACCACCCGATACCCGGCCTCGGCCAGGGCCAGCGCCGCACTCAGTCCGGTATAGCCGGCGCCGAGGATGCATACGTCGGCGCGTACCTTGCTTCGTAATGGTTCCTGTTCCGGGAATGGTGCGGCGCTGTCGAGGTACCAGGACGCGCCGGGAATGGGGACTCGGGAATGGGGAATGGGGGAAGCGCCGGTCATGGCGGCGAACTGCAGTGATGGCCCAGGCGCACCGTATCCTGGGCTCCAGACGCTTTCGCGCTCGCTGCTTTCGATTCCCGATTCACCATGCCCGATTCCCAGCCTTCAAACCGTGCGCAAATACCAGCGATAGTCCACATCGCTGACCTGCGCCTGGAAGTCCAGCAGCTCGCGGCGCTTCTGCTGGCCGTAGATATGCCGGAAGCGCGTGCCGAACGCGGTGGCGGCGAAGTCGCTGTCCAGGAAGCGGGCGATCGCGCTGCGCCAGTCCGGTTCGCGTGCGGCGTGTTGCGCGTAGGCGTTGCCCTGGGTCGGCGGGCCGGGGTCTAGGCCCTGCGCCAGGCCGTGTTCGATGCCGGCCAGCACCGCCGCGACGACCAGGTAGGGGTTGGCGTCGGCGCCGGCGATGCGGTGCTCGATGCGGGTGTTGGCCGGGTCGCTGTGCGGCACCCGCATCGCCACGGTGCGGTTGTTGAAGCCCCAGCTGTCGTTGAGCGGGACGAAGGCATTGGCGACGAAGCGCCGGTAGCTGTTGGCGTGCGGGGAGAACAGCAGCAGGCAGTCCTCGGCGCTGTGCTGCAATCCGCCGATGGCATGGCGCAGCGGCGCAGCCGGCGCCTGCGGGGTGCAAGCGAACACGTTGTGGCCGCCATCGTCGAGCAGGCTCACGTGCACGTGCAGACCGCTGCCGGATTGCGCGGCGAACGGCTTGGCCATGAAGCTGGCGAGCAGGCCCTGCTGCTGCGCGATCGCCTTGATCGCGCGCTTGAGCAGCACCGCATCGTCGCAGGCGGCCAGCGCATCGGCGCGGTGCTTGAGGTTGATCTCGAACTGGCCGGGCGCGTATTCGGCGACCGCGGTGTCGGCCGGGATGCCCTGCGCGCGGCAGGCCTGCGCGACCGCGTCGGTGAAGCCGCGCTGGTCGTCCAGTTCCTGCATGTAATAGACCTGGGTGCTGTCGTTGCGCAGTCCACTGTGGGCGTGCAGCGGCGGCTGCGGGCGGCCGTGCGCGTCGGCGTGCGGATCGAACAGGTAGAACTCCAGCTCCACCGCGATCACCGGGGTCAGCCCGCGTGCCTGCAGGCGCGCCAGCACCTGCGCCAGCACCTGGCGCGGGGCGAAGTCGAGCGCGCCGCCGGCGCCGTCCTGCATCGCCAGCAGCAGTTGCGCCGAGGGCACCGGCGCCCACGGCACCGGTCGCAGACTGCCCGGCACCGGGAAACACAGCCGATCCTCGTCGCCGATGTCGTAGCCCAGCCCGGTTTCCTCGACGGTATTGCCGGTGATGTCGGTGGCGATCAGCGACATCGGCAGGCACACCCCTTCGCGGTAGACCTTGTACAACGCGTCGCGGGCGATGCGCTTGCCGCGCAGCAGGCCGTTGCAGTCCGGCAGCAGCAGGTCGATCTGCTCGCAGCCGGCGATACGCTGCAGGGTCTGGGCATCGTCCGGGGGCAGCAGCGGGGCGTCGTGCATGCGGGTCATCGCGGCGGACGGCGGGAGTGCTTGGAGCTTAGCAGAGCGCCATGGCGTCAAGAATACTCAACAGCGGCAGGAGGCGACGTGCCGACGCTCGCTCGCGCTGCACGCTGGCCGTGTTGCGCTTTTGCGGCATGACGAAGGAGATTTTGCGGCATCGTGCAGGCCGGTCAGCGCCTCTGCAGGTGCGTTGTGCGCCGTGTCCCACTGCGTGTCGTGTTGTAAAAATAAAACGCTCGCGGTAACTTGCGAGGACGCCACACGAGTTCTTCGCATGGCCGTATCGCCCCTGGTCGGTGTGCCGACCGACCGCAAGCTCATCGGCCATCATCCGTTCCTGGCCGCGGGCGAAAAGTATCTGCGTGCCGCCGTCGATGGGGCCGGGGTGACCCCGGTGCTGCTGCCGTCGCTGCAACCGCCGGTCGACGCCCGCGCCTGGCTGACGCGGCTCGACGGCCTGCTGCTGACCGGCGCGGTCAGCAATATCGAGCCGCACCATTACAGCGACGAGCCGAGCTGGCTCGGCAACCTGCATGACCCGGCGCGCGACGCCAACACGCTGGACCTGATTCCGCAGGCGATCTCGCTGGGCCTGCCGATCCTGGCGATCTGCCGCGGCTTCCAGGAAGTCAACGTCGCCCTCGGCGGCACCCTGCACCAGAAGGTGCACGCGCAGCCGGGGCTGTCCGATCACCGCGAGGATCCGCAGGCGCCACTGGAAGCGCAGTACGCGCCGGCGCACGAGGTGGCGCTGAGCGAAGGCGGCTGGCTGGAGGAGATCGCCGGCCGCGGGCGGGTGCGGGTCAACTCGCTGCACGGCCAGGGCGTGGCCCGGCTCGGCGGCGACCTGATCGTCGAGGCGCTGGCGCCGGACGGGCTGATCGAGGCCTTCCGCGGCATCGGCCCCGGTTTCCTGCTCGGTGTGCAATGGCATCCGGAGTGGCGGGTCCTCGACGACCCGTTCTATCTCGGTATCTTCCAATCCTTCGGCGACGCCTGTCGCCACTATGCGGCCAGCCGCAGGCACTGATTCCCATGGCCAGTCGACCCCGATCGCGCAAGCACACCCCGGAACAGCAGGAAAGCTCGCTGCGGCGCTGGCTCAAGGAACGCCACATCACCGAGGTCGAGTGCCTGGTGCCGGACATCACCGGCAACGCGCGCGGCAAGATCATTCCCGCCGCCAAGTTCTCGCACGACTACGGCACGCGCCTGCCCGAGGGCATCTTCGCCACCACCGTCACCGGCGACTACCCGGACGACTACTACGACCTGACGTCGCCGTCGGATTCGGACATGCAGCTGCGCCCGGACCCGGACACGGTGCGCATGGTGCCGTGGGCCGCCGATCCCACCGCGCAGGTGATCCACGATTGCTATACCAAGGAAGGTCAGCCGCACGAACTGGCGCCGCGCAACGTGCTGCGCGGGGTGCTGGAGGCGTATGCGGCGATCGGCTGCAAGCCGGTGGTGGCGCCGGAGCTGGAGTTCTTCCTGGTGCAGAAGAACACCGACCCGGACTTTCCGTTGCTGCCGCCGGCCGGCCGCTCGGGGCGGCCGGAGACGGCACGGCAGTCGTACTCGATCGACGCGGTCAACGAGTTCGATCCGATCCTGGACCTGATGTACGACTATTGCGACGCGATGGAGCTGGACGTGGACACGCTGATCCACGAATCCGGCGCGGCGCAGCTGGAGGTCAACTTCACCCACGATGACGCGCTGTCGCGCGCCGACCAGGTGTTCCTGTTCAAGCGCACCATGCGCGAGGCGGCGCTGCGCCACGGCGTCTACGCCACCTTCCTGGCCAAGCCGATGGAGAACGAGCCGGGCAGTGCGATGCACATCCACCAGAGCCTGGTGGACAAGCACGGCAAGAACGTCTTCAGCGGCCGCCGCGCCGGCGAGTACAGCCGCACCTTCGCCCATTACCTGGCGGGCCTGCAGAAGTACGTGCCGATGGCGATGGCGTTCTTCGCGCCCAACGTCAATTCCTACCGCCGGCTGATGTTCGGCGAGGTGTCGCCGAGCAATGTGCTGTGGGGCTTCGACAACCGCACCTGCGGCCTGCGCGTACCGATCGACACGATCGAGAACATGCGCGTGGAGAGTCGTTTCGCCGGTTCCGACGCCAATCCCTACTTGGCGATGGCGGCGACGCTGGCCTGCGGCTTGCTCGGAATCCGCGAGAAGCTCGAGCCGACCGAGCCGACCACGGGTAGCGGCAAGGAGATGGGCTATCAGTTGCCGCGTTCGCTGGGCGAGGCGCTGGACGAGCTGGAGCGTTGTGCGCCGTTGCAGGAGTTGCTGGGGCCGCGTTTCGTGCGGGCGTACATTTCGGTCAAGCGCAAGGAGTACGAGACGTTCTTCCGGGTGATCAGTTCGTGGGAGCGGGAGTTTTTGTTGTTGAACGTGTGAGTTCCTGGTGCCTTTCGTGGCTCGCGTGATGCCTACGCTCTGCAGCAGATTCGATCTTGCCGTTGCCGTTGCTTTTGCTGTTGCTTCGGTTGTTGCTTTTGACTTACCGGGTTCCCTTCCGTAGCGGCGGCCATCGCGGGGAAACACCCGAAGGGCGGCGTACATGGATGTACGCCGTCCGCGGCAGGGGCAGGATGCCCCTTCCGCGGATCCCCGTGATGGACGCGGACCCGGAGCGCGCAGCGCGGAGGGCGCGAAGGCAGGGCGCGCTTTCTTTTGGTTACCTTTTCTTTGCGCGAGCAAAGAAAAGTAACTCGCCCGAAAGGGCGAAAGCCTTTAAAGCTTTTGCTGTTGCTTCAAGCTTGAGTGTCAGACGAGAAGAACTGTAGGAGCGGCGTCAGCCGCGACAGACACGGCTGATCGCCTCGGTCGCGGCTGACGCCGCTCCTACAGTTCAGCCACGGCGGAAGCATCTTCAAGAGCAAAGCTTTCGCCTGGCGGCGAGTCACTTTGATCAGCCTTCGGCTGCTGAGAAGCACTTCTTTGCTTGTGCAAAGAAAAGTAACCAAAAGAAAGCACACCCTGCCTCGCGCCCTCCGCGCTAACGCGCTCCGGGTCCGCGTCCAACCCGGGGATTCGCGGAAGGGGCATCCTGCCCCTGCCGCGAACGGCGCACGTCCATGTGCGCCGCCCCTTCGGGGTTTTTCCCCGGGCCGGCCGCCGCTTCGGAAGGGAACCCGTTAAAGCAAAAGCAACGGCAAAGGCAAAAGCAACGGCAACGGCAACGGCAACGGCAAAGGCAAAGGCAAAGGCAAGGGCAAGGGCAAGGGCAAGGGCAAAGGCAAGGGCAAAGGCAAGGGCAAGGGCAAGGGCAAAGACAGCAAGAGCAAGAGCAAGAGCAACAGCAACAGCAAAGCCTGGCCGCGGTAGCGGCCTTGGTACCGACATTGGAGTGGATATGGACCCGATCGACACGCGCGCCCTGCAGGACTTGGATGCCGCGCACCACCTGCACCCGTTCAACGACAACGCCGCCCTGGCGCAGAAAGGCACCCGCATCCTCACCCGCGGCGATGGCGCCTACGTCTGGGATGCCGACGGCAACCAGTTGCTGGACGCCTTCGCCGGCCTGTGGTGCGTCAACGTCGGTTACGGGCGCAAGGAACTCGGCCAGGCCGCCGCGCGGCAGATGGAACAGCTGGCGTACTACAACAGCTTCTTCCAGTGCACCACCGAACCCACCATCCGCCTGGCCGCCAAGCTCGCCGAACTGGCGCCGGGCGACCTCGATCATGCCTTCTTCACCAATTCCGGCTCCGAGGCCAACGACACCATCCTGCGCCTGGTGCGGCACTTCTGGGCCGTGCAGGACCAGCCGCAGAAGACCATCTTCATCGGCCGCCACGACGGCTACCACGGCACCACCATGGCCGGCGCCAGCCTCGGCGGGATGAAGGGCATGCACCGCCAGGGCGGCCTGCCGATCCCCGACATCCACCACATCGATCCGCCGTACTGGTTTGGCGACGGCGGCGACATGGATCCGGAGGAATACGGGCTGCTTGCCGCACGCCGGCTCGAAGACAAGATCCTGGAACTGGGGCCGGAACGGGTCGCCGCGTTCATCGGCGAGCCGATCATGGGCGCGATCGGCGTGTACATTCCGCCGCGCAGCTACTGGCCGGAGATCGAGCGCATCTGCCGCCGCTACGACGTGCTGCTGGTCGCCGACGAGGTGATCTGCGGCTTCGGCCGCACCGGCGAATGGTTCGGGTCGCAACACTTCGGCTTCCAGCCGGACGTGATGACCATCGCCAAGGGCATCACCTCCGGCTACATCCCGCTCGGCGCGGCGATGTTCGGCACGCGCGTGGCCACGGTGCTGAAGGAGCAGGGCGGCGAGTTGGCGCATGGCTGCACCTATTCCGGGCACCCGGTGTGCGCGGCGGTGGCGCTGGAGAACCTGCGCCTGCTGCAGGAAGAGGGCATCGTCGAACGCGCGCGCAACGAGATCGCGCCGTACCTGGCGCAACGCTGGGCCGAGCTGGGCGAGCACCGGCTGGTGGGCGAGGCGCGCATCGTCGGCATGATCGGCGCGCTGGAACTGGTGCCGGACAAGCCGCGCCGGCAGTACTTCCCCGAGCGCGGCAAGGTCGGCGCATTGTGCCGCGACAATGCGCTGCGCCGCGGCCTGATCCTGCGCGCCACCAACGACGCGATGCTGCTGTCGCCGCCGCTGATCCTCAGCCGTGCCCAGGTCGACGAACTGTTCGACAAGGCCTGGCTGGCGCTGGAGGATACGGCCCAGGCGCTGGGCAAATAGCCCGGCGCTGGGTAGTCTGGAACGTCCACCCCGGATCCGGCGCGCGGCGCCGATCTTCCCCCTCTTGCCCATGGACCTGCGGAGACCTGCCATGACCTTGCGACTGCTCACTCTTTCCCTGGCCACGGCGCTGCTCGCCGGCTGCGGCGGCTCCGGCGGCGACGCGGACAAGGCGGGGCAGGGCGAGGCGAAGGTGCTCAACGTGTACAACTACTCGGACTACATCGCCGAGAACACGATTCCCGACTTCGAGAAGCAGAGCGGGATCAAGGTCACCTACGACGTCTTCGACAGCGACGAGATGGTGGAGACCAAGCTGCTGGCCGGTGGCAGCGGCTACGACGTGGTGGTGCCGACGCTGAACTTCTTCGGCCGGCAGATCCAGGCCGGCGTGTTCCTGCCGCTGGACAAGAGCAAGATCCCGAACCTGGCCAATCTCGATCCGCAGATCATGCAGCGCATCGCGCAGCAGGATCCGGGCAACAAGTACGGCGTGCCGTACATGGTCGGCACCACCGGCATCGGCTACAACGTGGACAAGGTCAAGGCCGCGTTCGGCAGCACCGACATCGCCAACAGCTGGGACCTGGTGTTCAAGCCGGAGAACTTGTCCAAGCTCAAGGACTGCGGCGTGACCCTGCTGGATACGCCCTCGGACCTGATCCCGATCGCGCTGCACTACCTGGGCGAGGATCCGCACAGCACCGACCCGGCCAAGATCGAGCAGGCCGCGGCGCTGATCAAGCGCATCCGCCCGTACGTGCAGAACTTCCACTCCTCGCAGTACGTGACCTCGCTGGCCAACGGCAGTACCTGCCTGGCGGTGGGCTGGTCCGGCGACATCATCCAGGCGCGCGACCGCGCCGAGGAAGCCAAGAACGGCGTGCACGTGGCCTATTCGATTCCCAAGGAAGGCGCGCCGCAGTGGTTCGACATGCTGGCCATTCCCAAGGACGCCAAGCATCCGGAGAACGCCTACGCGTTCATCAACTACCTGCTGACGCCCAAGGTGGCCGCGGCCAATACCGACTTCATCCACTACGCCAATCCGGTGCCGCAGGCGACCCCGCTGGTGGACGCGGCGATCCGCAACGATCCCACCATCTATCCGCCGCCGGACGTGGCCGCGAAGATGTTCACCTATTCGATCAACCCGCCCGAAGTGGACAAGCTGTACACCCGCCTGTGGACGGAGATCAAGACCGGCCGTTGAGCCGCCGGCGTTGCGGTCAGGGTAAGGCTTTGCGGGTTCCCCCGGACCGCTATCGCGCTGCGCTTGCCCGAGCGACCAGGGGGAGCGTAAGCGGCTGTTGTGGGAGGGACTTCAGTCCAGACGCGATGCTGCCTGGGACGCATCGCGTCTTCGCTCGTCGTGGCTGAAGCCGCTCTTACCTCTTCGCCTGTCCACGCAGGTATCGCGCCGGCACGCTCTCCCGTTTGATCGGAGCGGGCAACACCTTTTCCCGCAGGAGCGGCTTCAGCCGCGACGGGCCTTCCCGATCGCGCCCCGTCGCGCGGCCGAAGGGCGCCCCGATACATCGCTTTCCCCATCGGGATGAGAGACCGGGGACATCGCTCCCTCGACCCAAGCGGCCGGGTCGGGCGCCGCACAGCGCCCGCCATCGCGGCGACGCTGCAGCGCCACCGCCACGCGATGCTCACACACTCTGTACTCACCGGTACAAATAATGCGCCGGCTGGCGTACGCTACCGTTTGGTGGCGTCGCCGTTCCGACCCGGCGACGTTCTTCCTCTCCCCAGGAATCAGCGACTTGAGCAACCACGACCCAGACTCCTCACAGGCGCCGCGGCAGGCCGCCGCGCGCGACGCCCATGCCGGCCAGGGCCAGTCCGGCTCGCCCCGGGACGACAAGGGCCATGACGGCAAGGGCCAAGAGGACGACGGCAAGTCCGACACGCCGTCGCCGCTGAAGAACCCCAAGGTCAAATGGACCCTGCTGCTGATCGGCCTGCTGGTGGTGATCGGCCTGGTGGTGTGGCTGATCTATTACCTCACCACCGGCCGCTACCTGCAGGAGACCAACAACGCCTATCTGCAGGCCGATACGGTGGCGGTGGCGCCGCGGGTCAACGGCTACGTGACAGCGGTGTATGTGCGCGACAACCAGAGCGTGGCCGCCGGGCAGCCGCTGCTGGAGATCGACCCGCGCACCTACCGCGCCACCCTGGAGCAGGCGCAGGCGGCGATCGCGGTGCGCCAGGCCGACATCGCCGCCGCCGAGGCCGGGCTGCAGGCGCAGCGCGCCAGCCTGCTGCAGGCGCGCACCCAGGTCACTGCCGCCGCCGCCAGCCTGCGCTTCGCCCAGGGCGAGGCCAAGCGCTTCGGGCCGTTGGCCGCGTCCGGCGCCGACACCCACGAACACTACGAAAGCATCGTCCACGACCGCGACCGCGCGCAGGCGCAGTTCGACGCGGCCAAGGCCCAGGTCGTCGCTGCGGAGAGCCAGGTGCAGGGCACCAGCGCCAAGCTCGACCAGGCCCGCGCCGGGCTGGTGCAGGCGCAGGCCGACGCCGCGCAGGCGGAAGTGGCGGTGGAGGACACCCGCCTGACCGCGCGCATCGCCGGCCGCATCGGCGACAAGACCGTGCAGGTCGGCCAGTTCGTCGCGGCCGGCACCCGGTTGATGAGCGTGGTGCCGGTGGACGCGCTGTACCTGAGCGCCAACTTCAAGGAAACCCAGGTCGGGCTGATGCGGCCGGGGCAGCCGGCGCGGATCGAGGTCGATGCGCTGTCCGGGGTGGAACTGGACGGCGTGGTCGAGAGCATCGCCCCGGGCACCGGGTCGCAGTTCGCGCTGTTGCCGCCGGAGAACGCCACCGGCAACTTCACCAAGGTGGTGCAGCGGGTGCCGGTGCGGATCCGCCTCAAGGCTGGCGCCGAGGCGCGCAAGGTGTTGGTGCCGGGCATGTCGGTGACGGTGACGGTCGATACGCGCAGCGCCAAGGATGCCAAGGAGCGCGTGGAGGAAGAGGACGCGCAGGGCCAGGATGCGGTCGCCCCGCGCGGGCGCACCCCGTGAGCGAAGCGGCCGCGGCGGCCGGCGCGCAGGCGTCGCAAAAGGCCGACACCGGCGCCTGGCTGGCGGTGGCCGCCGGCACCATCGGCTCGTTCATGGCGACGCTGGACATCTCCATCGTCAACGCCGCACTGCCGACCATCCAGGGCGAGGTCGGCGCCAGCGGCACCGAAGGCACCTGGATCTCGACCTCCTACCTGGTCGCCGAGATCGTGATGATCCCGCTGACCGGCTGGTTCGTGCGCACCCTGGGGCTGCGCAACTTCCTGCTGATCTGCGCGCTGCTTTTCACGTTTTTCTCGGTGGTGTGCGGGCTGTCCAGCAGCCTGACCATGATGATCCTCGGCCGGGTCGGCCAGGGCTTCGCCGGCGGCGCGCTGATCCCCACCGCGCTGACCATCGTCGCCACGCGCCTGCCGCCGGCGCAGCAGACTCTGGGCACGGCGCTGTTCGGCATGACCGTGATCCTGGGTCCGGTGATCGGGCCGCTGCTGGGCGGCTGGCTCACCGAGAACGTGAGCTGGCACTACGCGTTCTTCCTCAACGTGCCGGTCTGTGCCGGCCTGGTGGCGCTGCTGCTGCTCGGGCTGCCGCACGAGCGCATGTATCTGCGCGGTCTGCTCGACGCCGACTGGCTCGGCATCTTCGGCCTGACCGCCGGACTGGGCGCGCTCACCGTGGTGCTGGAAGAAGGCCAGCGCGAGCGCTGGTTCGAATCCACCGAGATCGTGCTGCTGAGCGTGGTGTCGCTGGTCGGCTTCATCGCCCTGGTGGGCTCGCAATTCCTCAGCCGGCAGCCGGTGATCCGCCTGTCGATCCTGCTGCAGCGCAGTTTCGGCGCGGTGTTCGTGATGGTGATGGCGGTAGGCATGATCCTGTTCGGGGTCATGTACATGATTCCGCAGTTCCTGGCGGTGATCTCCGGCTACAACACCGAGCAGTCCGGCTACGTGGTGCTGCTGTCGGGCGTCCCCACGGTGCTGCTGATGCCGATGATGCCCAAGCTGCTGACCACGGTGGATGTGCGCGTGCTGGTGCTCGGCGGGTTGAGCTGCTTCGCCGCGGCCTGCTTCGTCAACATGCACCTCACCGCCGAGTCGGTCGGCATGCATTTCGTCGCCGGGCAGCTGCTGCAGGGCTGCGGGCTGGCGCTGGCGATGATGTCGCTCAACCAGGCGGCGATCTCCTCGGTGCCGCCGGACCTGGCCGGCGACGCCTCGGGCCTGTTCAATGCCGCGCGCAACATGGGCGGCTCGATCGGCCTGGCGCTGATCTCCACCTTCCAGGAGCGGCGCATGGTGTTCCATACGCAGATGCTCGGCAGCGGCACCACCGCCAATTCGCCGCTGGCGCAGGACTACCTGCACGGCATCGCCGCGCAACTGCAGTCGGTGTCCGGCGCCGGCGCGGCGATGCAGTCGCTGGCGCAACTGGCGCGGCTGGTGCAGCAGCAGGCCCTGGTGATGACCTACAACGATCTGTTCTGGATCTTCGGGGTGATCGTGGTTTGCACGATCCCGCTGGCGTTCCTGCTCAAGCCGCTGCCCAAGGGCGGCGCTCCGCTCGCGATGCATTGAGGATTCCATGGCCCTGCGTTTCTCCCGCGTTCTCGTCGCCGCCGCGCTGCCCTCGCTGCTGTCGGCCTGCATGCTCGGCCCGGACTACGTGAAGCCGCCGCCGGTGGCCGAGGCGGCGCTGGCGCAGCCGCGGCTGTACCGCGCCGATGCCACGGCCGCGGCCGCCGGCGTGGTGCCGGCACCGCCGCCGCAGCGTTGGTGGGACACCCTGCAGGATCCGCAGTTGACCATGCTGGTCGAGCAGGCCTTGCAGCACAGCCCGAACCTGCGCGTGGCGCAGGCGCGCCTGCGCGCCTCGCGCGCGCTGGTCGATCAGCGCCACGCCGAGCAGTTGCCCAGCGTCGGAGCGACGGCCGCCTATCTCAACGCGCGCGCGCCGGATGCGCTGACCGACCGCCTGGGCAGCATCGCCGCCGGCACCGGCCAGCCGGTGGAGATCGATCCGCGCGCGCAGCTCTACAGCGTCGGCATCGATGCCAGCTGGGAACTGGATTTCTTCGGCCGCCGCCGCCGCGCCAGCGAGGGCGCACTGGCCGATGCCCAGGCCGACGAGGCCGACCTCGCCGACACCCAGGTGCAGATCGCCGCCGAAGTGGGGCAGGCCTATCTGGGCTACCGCAGCACGCGTGCGCGCATGGGCGTGGCCCAGCGCAACCTGGAGGCTGCCCGGCAGACCCTGCAGCTGACCCGGCAGCGCCGCGAGCGCGGCGCCGACGCCGACCTGCAGGTGGAACGCGCGCAGGCGCAACTGCAGCAACAGGAAGCGGTACTCCCGGACCTGCAGGCGCAGGCGCAGGTGGCGCTGGACCAGTTGGCGCTGATGATCGGCCGCGAGCCCGGCGCGCTCGATGCCGAACTGGCCGCCGACCGGCCGTTGCCGACGCTGCCGGCGACGGTGCCGGTGGACGACGCCGGCGCGCTGATCCGCCGGCGCCCGGACGTGCGCCGCGCCGAGCGCCAGCTGGCCGCCTCGTCGGCGAAGATCGGCGAAGCGCTCACCGCGTATTTCCCGCAGGTCACGCTGCTGGGCAACATCGGCATGGCCGCGACCTCGCCGGGCGATCTCGGTCGCGACGCCGTCAACAGCGTGGTGGCGCCGTTCCTGCGCTGGTCGATCTTCGATTTCGGCGGCACCCGCGCCAAGGTCGAGCAGGCCCGCGCCGGCAATGCCGCGCGGCTGGCCGCCTACGAAGGCACGGTGCTGGCCGCGCTGCAGGATGCCAACGGCGCCCTGGCACGCTTTGGCGCCGCGCGCCAGCAGGCGCTGGCCGCGGACAAGGCCGCCGCCTCGGCGGATCGCTCGGCCGCGCTGCTGCAGCAACGCTATGCCGCCGGCGCCTCGTCGCTGATCGATGCGCTGGACGTGCAGCGCCAGCAGGCCTCCGCCCAGGACAGTGCGCTGCAGGCGCATACCCAGGTGCTGCTGCGCTACATGGCCTTGCAGAAGAGCCTGGGTCTGGGCTGGGGAGAACCGCAGGCATCGGCGTCCGCGCCAGCGCCAGCCACGGCGCAGTAAGCGCGCCGCTTCTGCGAATCCCCAATCCCGACTCCCGAATCCCGCGCCGCCGCGCGGCGTGGCCGCCGCGGTATCGCCGACGCGGCGCCCACGGCTACACTGAGACTCACCGCGCCGCGGTCGCCGCCGCAGCGGCGCTCCGCACGACGGCGTGCTTCACGGGGAATCAGCGATGGCGTTGAGCGAAGCGAGAACCGACCATCTGCCGGCACCGCCGCCGGCCAAGGGTGCCGGCTATGTGTCCATCGCCGGCCTGCGCAAGGAGTTCGACGGGTTCGTCGCGCTGGACGACATCGATCTGGACATCGGCCAGGGCGAGATCTTCGCGCTGCTCGGCGGTTCCGGCAGCGGCAAGTCGACGCTGCTGCGCTGCCTGGGCGGGTTCGAGCAGCCCAGCCGCGGCCGCATCGTGCTCGACGGCCAGCCGCTGGATGGGCTGCCGCCGTACCAGCGCCCGCTCAACATGATGTTCCAGTCCTACGCGCTGTTCCCGCACATGAGCGTGGAGCAGAACATCGCCTTCGGGCTGAAGCAGGACGGCCTGTCGCGCAGCGCCATCGCCAGCCGTGTCGGCGAGATGCTGGAGCTGGTGCGGCTGGGCACGCTCGGCAAGCGCAAGCCGCACCAGCTCTCCGGCGGCCAGCAGCAGCGCGTGGCGCTGGCGCGCTCGCTGGCCAAGCGGCCGAAACTGCTGCTGCTGGACGAGCCGATGGGCGCGCTGGACAAGAAGCTGCGCTCGCAGATGCAGCTGGAACTGGTCTCGATCATCGAGACCTCGGGGGTGACCTGCGTGATGGTCACCCACGACCAGGAGGAGGCGATGACCATGGCCACGCGCATCGCGCTGATGGAGCAGGGCCGCATCCGCCAGGTCGGCACGCCGGGCGACATCTACGAGTCGCCGAACAGCCGTTTCGTCGCCGAGTTCATCGGCTCGGTGAACATGTTCGAGGGCCGCATCGGCGAGGATCATCCCGACCACGTAACCGTGTTGTGCCCGCAGTTCCCGGTGCCGATCTACATCAGCCACGGCATCACCGGCGTGGAAGGGCAGGAAGTGGCGTTCGCGGTGCGTCCGGAAAAGGTCTGGATCACCAAGTGCGAACCCGAGCAGACCTACAACAAGGCGCGCGGCACCATCGAGGACATCGCCTATTTCGGCAGCCACTCGATCTTCCACGTGCGTCTGCCCAGCGGCATCCGCGTGCAATCCAACTTCGCCAACCAGAAGCGCTGGGACAGCGAAGGCATGACCTGGGGCGACACGGTGTGGGTGTCGTGGGACGACAACGACGGCGTGGTGCTGACCGCATGAGCGCGCCCGTCGTCCCGGTGCCGCCCGAGCCGACGCCGCGGCTGCGCCTGCAGCAGCGCTTGCGCCTGGGGTCGCTACCGGCGCTGCGCTGGCTGGTGATCGCCGCGCCGTACCTGTGGCTGCTGCTGTTCTTCGCGATCCCGTTCCTGATCGTGCTGCGCATCTCCTTCGCCGAGCAGGCCATCCGCAGCCCGCCGTACAGCGAACTGCTCGAAGTCCGCGACGGCGTGCTGACGCTGAAGCTGACCCTGCAGAACTACCTGGCGCTGCTGCGCGACCACCAGTACATCGAGGCCTACTGGGGCTCGATCAAGATCGCCGGCATCTCCACCGCGCTGACCCTGCTGATCGGCTACCCGATGGCCTACGCGATCGCGCGGCTGTCGCCGTCGGCGCGCAACATCGCGATGATGCTGGTGGTGCTGCCGTCGTGGACCTCGTTCCTGATCCGCGTCTACGCCTGGATCGGCATCCTCGACAGCAACGGCGTGCTCAACCGGGCGCTGCTGGCGCTGGGCCTGATCGATGCGCCGCTGCATATCCTGTACACGCCGGTCGCCGCCTACATCGGCATCGTCTACTGCTATCTGCCGTTCATGGTGCTGCCGCTGTACGCGACCCTGGTCAAGCTCGACCAGCGCCTGCTCGAGGCCGCCTACGATCTCGGCGCGCCGCCGTGGAAGGCGTTCCTGACCGTGACCCTGCCGCTGTCGCGGCCGGGTATCGTCGCCGGCTGCATGCTGGTGATGATCCCGGCGGTGGGCGAGTTCGTGATCCCGGAGATGCTCGGCGGTCCGGACACGCTGATGATCGGCCGGGTGCTGTGGGGCGAGTTCTTCAACAACCGCGACTGGCCGACCGCCTCGGCGGTGGCGATCGCGATGCTGGCATTGCTGATGGTGCCGATCCTGATCTTCAACCGCTACCAGCAGCGCCAGCTCGAAGGTGGGCAGGCATGAGCGGCGCGCGCGGCGGCATGGGCAGGGTATTGCGCTGGACCGTGCTGGGCGCCGGCTTCGCCTTCCTGTACCTGCCGATCCTGCTGTTGATGGTGTATTCGTTCAACGCCTCCAAGCTGGCGACGGTGTGGGCCGGCTTCTCCACCAAGTGGTACGGCGAACTGCTGCGCGACCGGCAGATCCTGCAGGCGGCGTGGATCAGCCTGAAGGTGGCGTTCTGGACCGCCACCGCGTCGATGGTGCTCGGCACGCTGGCGGCGATGGCGATGACCCGCTTCCGCCGCTTCCCCAGCAAGAGCCTGTTCGGCGCGCTGGTGACCGCGCCGCTGGTGATGCCGGAGGTGATCATCGGCCTGTCGATCATGATGATGCTGGTGTCGATGGGCGGCGTGCTCGGCATCCCGCCCAAGGGCGTGATGGCGATCTGGGCCGCGCATGTCACCTTCACCCTGTCCTTCGTCACCGTGGTGGTGTCCTCGCGCCTGCAGGAACTGGACCGCTCGCTGGAAGAGGCGGCGATGGACCTGGGCGCCAACCGGCTCAAGGTGTTTTTCCTGATCACCGTGCCGATCATCGCCCCGGCGCTGGTGTCGGGCTGGCTGCTGGCGTTCACCCTGTCGCTGGACGACGTGGTGATCGCCAACTTCGTCGCCGGCCCGGATTCGACCACGCTGCCGATGACCGTGTTCTCGTCGGTGCGCATGGGCCTGAAGCCCAAGATCAATGCGCTGGCCACGCTGATGGTGCTGGCGGTGTCGATCGCCGCCGTCGTCGGCTGGTGGCTGATGGCGCGCAGCGAGAAGCGCCGCCAGCGCGACATGCAGTTGGCGCAACAGCAGGCGGGATGATGTGCGCTGCTTTTCCGTGGAGCGGCGTCAGCCGCGACACGCATTGCCGGTAAGGCCTGTCGCGGCTTAAGCCGCTCCCACAGGATCGTGCGGCGAGCTTGCCTGGTGCACTGTGGGAGGGACTCCAGTCCCGACGCATTGCGCCATCGGAAAGCACGGCGCGTCGCTCCTGGCTGCTGCATGACAGTCGACTCACACAGGCCACGCGGAACACTGTGAGCCATCGCGCTCTATGGCATCGCCACGTCGCCGCAACGTCCACGGCGCTAGGCTGGCCGGACATTTTTCCAGGAGTCCGCGCGATGCCTTACGACACCGTCAATCCGGCCAACGGCCACGTCGAATACAGTCTCGAGCTGATGGATGCCGCCGCCGTCGAACAGCGCCTGGCCGGCGCGGCGCAGGCGTTCCCCGGCTGGGCGGCGACCCCGCTGGAGCAGCGCGGCGCGCTGCTGCGCAAGGTCGGTGCGCAACTGCGCGAACAGCGCGACGCGATCCAGCGGGTGATGACCGCGGAAATGGGCAAGCTGCGCAAGGAGGCGCTGGCCGAACTCGACAAGTGCGCCGCGGCCTGCGACTACTACGCCGAGCATGCGGCGGACTACCTGCGCGAGCAGGCGGTGGCCACCGATGCGCAGCGCAGCTACGTGCGCTACGAGCCGCTGGGCTGCGTGCTGGCGGTGATGCCGTGGAACTTCCCGATCTGGCAGGTGTTCCGCTTCCTGGCGCCGGCGCTGATGGCCGGCAACGTCGCCCTGCTCAAGCACGCCAGCAACGTGCCGCGTTGCGCCGACGCGATCCGCAAGGTGCTGGCCGACGCCGGCGTGCCGGACGGGGTGTTCGACGTGCTGCACATCGACAACGACCAGGCTGCCGAGGTGCTGCGCGATGCGCGCGTGGCCGCGGTCACCCTGACCGGCAGCGAGCGCGCCGGCCGCTCCATCGCCGCCAATGCCGGTGGGCAGCTGAAGAAGTGCGTGATGGAGCTGGGCGGCAGCGACGCCTTCGTGGTGCTGGACGACGCCGACCTGGACGCTACCGTCGCCGCGGCGGTGAAGTCGCGCTTCGACAACGCCGGGCAGACCTGCATCGCGGCCAAGCGTTTCGTGGTGGTGGAGGCGATCGCCGACGAATTCGTAAGCCGCTTCGCCGCCGCCGCGGCCGAGCGTCGCCTCGGCGACCCGCAGGACGAGGCGACCACGCTGGCGCCGATGGCGCGCCAGGACCTGCGCGACGAACTGCACAAGCAGGTGCAGGCCAGCATCGCCAAGGGGGCAAAGCCATTGCTCGGTTGCGAACCCGAGCGCGGCAGCCACGCCGGCTATCCGGCGTCGATCCTCGACCGCGTGACGCCGGGCATGCCGGCCTACGACGAAGAACTGTTCGGCCCGGTCGCGGCGATCCTGCGCGTGGCCGACGAAGCCGAAGCCGTGCGCGTGGCCAACGACACCACCTTCGGCCTGGGCGGCAGCGTCTGGACCCGTGACCGCGCCCGCGGCGAGCGCGTGGCCTGCCAGCTGCAATGTGGCGCCGCCTTCGTCAACGCCATCGTCAAGAGCGACGTGCGCCTGCCGTTCGGCGGCATCAAGCGCTCCGGCTTCGGCCGCGAACTGGCCGAGCATGGCATCCATGAGTTCATGAACATCAAGTCGGTGTATGTGGCTTGAGTTGGGAATCGGGAATGGAGAATTGGGAATGGGAGAAGCGGCGGCGCCTGATTGCGCCGTCTGTCACGGATGATTGCTGCACGCCTAACGATGCAGCGTTACATCACGACTGCGGCGCGCTGTCCATTCCCTATTCCCGTTTCTCCATTCCCGCCGCCGCTGCGCGGCGGCTCACAACCACCTCGCCCGCTTGAACGCCACATACAGCGCCACGCATACCGCGGCGACGCCGCCGACCATCAGCGGGTAGGCCCAGGGCCATTCCAGTTCCGGCATCTGCTTGAAGTTCATGCCGTACCAACTGGTGATCAGGGTCGGGGCGGCGAGCAGGGCGGCCCAGGCGCCGAGGCGCTTGACCGTCTCGCCCTGGGCCAGGGTGACCAGCGACAGGTTCACGCTCAGCGCGGTACCCAGCATCTCGCGCAGGGTGTCGATGGCGTCGTTGGTGCGCACCGCATGGTCGAGCACGTCGCGCACGTACAGGCGCACTTCCTCGGCGATCAGCGGGCCGGGGTGGCGCTTGAGGTGCGCCAGCACGTCCTGCAAAGGCGCCACGCCCAGGCGCATCTGGTTGAGTTCGCGCTTGAGTTCGTACAGCCGGATCGCGGTGTCGCGGCGGTACGCCTCGGCGAAGATGTCCGACTCCAGCCGCTCCAGGCTCTGCCGGAAGGCGTCGAGGATCGGTTGGTAGTTGTCCACCACGTAGTCCAGCACCGCGTACAGCGCGTACGACGGGCCCAGTTTCATCAGCGAGGCCTCGCGTTCCAGCCGCTCGCGCACGGGAGCGTAGGGCAGCGAGGCGCCATGGCGCACGGTGAGCAGGAAGCGCTCGCCGAGGAAGGCATGGGTCTCGCCGTAGACGATGCGCTCGTCGATCACCTGCGCGGTGTGCACCGCCAGGAACAGCGAGTTGCCGAAGGCCTCGACCTTGGGCCGCTGGTGCGCCTTGCGGGTGTCCTCGATCGCCAGTTCGTGCAGCTGGAATTCCTCCTTGAGCTGCTGCAGCACCGCGTCGCCGGGCTCGTACATGCCGACCCAGACGAAGCCGTCGTCGTGGCCGGCCAGCACGTCGCTGATCTGCTCCAGGGCGATGTCGTGGCGGCGGCCGTGGCCGTCGTAGTGCACGCAGTTGATGACGCAGGCGGGATTGGCGGTCGCGGAGGCCATGGCGGGAGTGGGTTCGGCGGAGGCGCGCGTGGCGAGTGGCGCGACGGTATCAGGGCTGCGGGCGAGGGCGGGTGAGCGCCCAGGCCAGCGCCGCGTGCACCGGCAGCAGCAATGCGATCCATTGCAGGTTGAACTGCGGCTGCAGCATCGACAGCCAATGGATCAGCAGTGCGGCGCCGGCCAGCGCCACCACCAGCCACAGCAGCACGTCGAACCAGCGTCCGGGGCGGCGCCCGCGCAGCACGGCAAGACCGCCGAACAGCAGCGGCAGGCACAGCGGATCCAGCAGTAGCAGGTTGCGGTTGCCCCAGGCAGCACGATGCTCGCTGAAGCCCCACAGGTACAGCAGGACCGCGCCGCCGAGCGCGCACAGCAGCCAGAACGGCAGCGCCAGCGCGGCCAGCCAGCGCGGGCGGCGGCCCAGCGCCAGCGCCCCCGCCGCCGCGACCAGCCCCACCAGCAGCCACGGCCACCAGTGCCGCAGCTGTTCCGGCGGTTCCGGCGGCAGCCGCTGCGGCAGCAACTGCTGGCGCGCCTGCACCAGCGGGCGGCCTTCGCTGTTGCGCACCTCGCTCAGGCTCTCGGCCAGGCGCATCGGCACGAAGGCCTCTTCCCAGCGCGACAGCGGCTTGTCGGCGTACGGGCCCAGGCCCAGGTCGAAGCCCAGCCACATCCACGGTGCCGGCGAGGCCAGGCGGACCGATTCGCTGCGGTAGGTATTGCCGCGCGAGCGGCCGGACAGCTGCGCGTGCAGCGCGCCGCCCATGGCCCGGTCCAGCGCGTCGCGGACCATCGTGGCGCAGTTGGCGGTGTAGTAGTCGTAGCGGTAGCGCGCGTTTTCCGGGCGCGCGCGCCAGGCCAGCGCCTGCTGCAGCGCGCGTGCCTGCGCCGGCGCCAGGTCCAGCCACTGGATATCCACGCCGCGGCCGGCCTCGCGGTACTGCTCCAGATCCTCCTGCAGCGGTAGCGCGACCAGGTAGTAGCGCATGTCGCCGGCGGCGAAGCGGCCGACGAAGCCCGGTTCGCTGGGGTCGAAGAAACCGAAGTTGTATGAGGTCGCCTGGCCCGTGCGCGGGTCGAGCACCACGATGGCGTCATGGCCGAAGCGCTCGAAGAACACTTCGCCGGGCTGCATCGTGGCCACGCCGATGCGCGGCGCCGGGTCGCTGGCGTCGGCGGTCGCAGCCGCGTCGGGCGCTGCGGGCGCCGCTGCGGCCAGCGGCGGCGGTGCCGCCGGATCCGCAGGCGCGGTCTGCGCGAAGGCCAGCCCGGTCCACAGGGCCAGCAGCAGTCCCAGCCAGCAGGCCGCGCGCATGCGCGGCACGCGGTGCGTGCTCAAGCGCCGTCCTGCGCGGCAGGCGGCAGGATGGTGACGTGGAACGCCTGCACCCGGCGCGCGTCGGCCTTCGCCACACGGAACGCGAATCGGCCCAGGGTCAGTTCCTCGCCGGTCTCGGGCAGGTGGCCGATCGCCTCGGTGACCAGCCCGCCGACGGTGTCGTAGTCGTCGTCCGGGAAGTCGGCGCCGAAGCGCTCGTTGAAATCCTCGATCGGGGTCAGCGCATCCACCACGTACTGGCCGTCGGCCTGCGCGGCGATCAGCGAGGCCTCGTCCTCGGCGTCGTCGTGCTCGTCGTCGATGTCGCCGACGATCTGCTCCAGCACGTCCTCGATGGTCACCAGCCCGGCCACGCCGCCGTACTCGTCGACCACGATCGCCATGTGGTTGCGCGAGAGCCGGAACTCCTTGAGCAGCACGTTGAGCTTCTTCGACTCCGGAATCAGCACCGCCGGGCGCAGCAGTTCGCGCACCGTGCCGGGACCGTGGTCGGCGACCACGCCGCGCAGCAGATCCTTGGCCAGCAGGATGCCGAGGATGTCGTCCTTGTTCTCCCCATGCACCGGGAAGCGCGAGTGGCCGGATTCGACCACCTGCTTCATCAGGTCGAGGAAGCGCGACTCCACCGGCAGCGACACCATCTGCGCGCGCGAGACCATCACGTCGCCGACGGTGAGTTCGGAGACCGACAGCGCGCCCTCCATCATGCGCAGCGTGTCGGCGGCGATCAGGCCGTCGTGCTGCGCGTCGCGCAGCACCTCGACCAGATCGTCGCGGGTGTGCGGGTCGCCGGAGAACACCGAGGTCAGGCGTTCCAGCCAGCCGCGACGTTTTTCGTGGGATTCCGGGGAGGTACTACTCGGTCCGTCTTCTGACATGTTCTGTGGGTAGGCGCCCGGTCGAACGGGCGGTAACCGCAAGTCTAGCAGGGCGCTCGCGACAGCATCGCGACGTCGGCGGCCGGTACCGGCGGCCCGCCGGCGCGGGTTCAGCCGCCCTTGGCCGGCGTGTGCAGCGCGTCCGGTGCCGGTGCCGCGCCCGTCTCCTCGGGCAGGTCCAGGCTGTAGCTGCAGCCGGCCAGGGTCTTGCCGGGGTGCGATTTCACCGTGGACACGCTGAGGATGATCGACTCGATCATCGGCTCGCCGGTCTTGGGATCGTGGACGTCGCGGCTGAGCACTTCGCGGCCGAACATGGCCTTCTCCGGTGTGTCCACCGCCGCTTCCAGATTCAGGCGCTTGGCCAGCGGCCGCGGGTCGGGCAGGTCCAGGATCGCCATCACGCTGGCGCCGGAGAAGGCGATGCGCTCGCTGCTGTAGCCGAACACCTGGATCGGCCGGGTCAGCGCGTACTCGGTCATGAACAGGTTGGACTGCGGCAGCGGCCGCCAGCCGTGCGCGACCGCCTTCAGCGGATCGGCCAGCAGCGGCGCCAGTGCGGTGAAGTCGGCCACGTGCTGGCGGCATTCCAGCAGCGCCGGCAGGTCGATGGCCGGATCGGCGGTCGCGGTGGCGGCAGGCGTTGCAGTGGGCGGCGCGGCAGGCGCTGCGACGGCAGCGGGGACGGCGCAGGCGAGCGCGAGCAGGACGAGCGAGGGACGAATCAACGCACGGAACCTCGAAGAAAAGCGGGGCTGCGGCGATCGCCGCGCGGCCACGTTACCGCCGGCGCCCGCGCTTGACCAGCGCGGGGTGGTGGGGAACACATTAAGCCCCTCTCCCCCCGGGAGAGGGGTTGGGGTGAGGGTCGGTCGCGACAGCGGGTGTGGGATCTCGGATCAACGCTCGCCGGCGTAGGGGTCGGAGACGCCGAGGTCGGCCAGGATCTCGCGCTCCAGTTGCTCCATCGCCTCGGCTTCCTTGTCGTCCTCGTGGTCCCAGCCGAGCAGGTGCAGCACGCCGTGCACGGTCAGGTGCGCGTAGTGCGCGTTGAGCGGCTTGTCCTGTTCGGCGGCCTCGCGCGCCACCACCGGTGCGCAGATCACCAGATCGCCGAGTAGCGGCAGCTTGACGCCCTTCGGCAACCCCTCGGGCAGTTCGGCCGGGAAGCTGAGCACGTTGGTGGCGTAGTCCTTGCCGCGGTAGTGCTGGTTGAGGGCGCGGCCTTCGCGGTCGTCGACCAGACGGATCGCCAGGTCGGCCTCGCGGATGCGGCCCTTCAGTGCAGCGGCGACCCACTTGCGGAAGCTCGGCGCCGCCGGCAGCCCGGCGCGGGGCAGGGCGTAGCTGACGCCGACATCGAGACGGACGGGACCTTTGGTCATGGCGGAACGGCCGGGTGCTGCGGTGGGAGCCACAGTATCGCGCTAACGCGCGCTCAGGGCGACGCCCAGTCGCCGGCGTCGTAGGCGATCTCGATCACGGCGGCATTGCCTGCCGCGCGGTCGATGCCAGCGTCTGCGGCGGATTTGCTGCAGTTGAAGCCCTGGTAGAGGGTGCTCTGGCGGATGAGCTGCAGTGCCGCCTGTTCCGGCTTGCCGTTCGGGTCGATCTGGATGGTCGGTGTCGCGCAGCCGCCGACATTGGTCACCTGGATGGCGGGCACAAGCGCGCGCGCCGCCTGGTCGGCGAGGGTGTCGAAGGCATCCGGTCCGATGTCCTGCGCAGCGGCCGACACGCGCACCTTGAAGTAGTAGAGCTGTTTGTAGAACAGATAGCCGTTGGAGCGGGCCGGTGCATCCTCCGGGTCGAGGCGCAGTTCCATCCGCAGCTTTTCTCCGGGCACACGTTGGGCCTCTGCGATCGCCGCGACCAGCGCCTTGTCCAGGGCGCTGGCGGCCTTCGGCGCCGGTTCGACGACGATGCCCAGCTCGAATCGTTGCGCGCCCAGTTCGTGCAGTTCCGCGTAGGTGCCGCCGGAGACCGCTGCGGCCAGATCGGCGCGGAAGCCCGCCATGCCGTCGGCGATGGCCCGCGCCGATTCCTTTTGTCCGGCGGGATAGACGAACACGTTGATGGTCAGTTCCGGATGGTCTTTCAGCACGTAGAGGAAGCCGGCACCGGCGGCCTTGGCGGCCGGGTCGTACTTGCTGCTGCGCAGGCTGAAGTCGCCCACGGTGTCGGGAGCGACCACGTAGCTGGTTTCGACGAAGGGCCGCGCGGGCGTTGCTGCGGGCGGCGCGGCCGTGGCGGCAGCCGCTGGCGCGGCGCAAGTGGCCAGGATCGGCCAGAGCAGACAGGCGAACGACGACGATCGCTGGAACATGGCACCTCCCCGTGCACGGCAGCAGCATCGCAGTGTACGTCGGTCACTGCCGCGTGGTGCGTGCGGTCGCTACGGAGTGCCGCGACAGGCGCGCAGCAGCAGGCTCAGGTCACGCATGCGACCAGGAACAGCAGCGGGGTCTTTTCGTCGTCGACGCGGTAGGCCAGGCTGCCCATCGGGCCCCGCTGGCATTGCGTATTGTCGCGCCGGATGTCCACCGTGGCGGCGAAACGCCCCGACGCGGGCAGCCACACCGCGGCCTGGCCGTGTTCGAGCAGTTGGCCGACGAGGTAGAGGCTGTCCGCTGGCACCTTTGCGTATGCCAGCGCGTTGCAGCCGAAGCGGTCGCGCGTCGCACCGGCGGTTTCGGCCGCATCGAGCAGCGCTTGCGCGCGGGTGCCGGCGATCCAGGCCAGGCGTTGCGCCTCGTCGTCGCGCGGCGCGGTCGGCGAGGTACGGGCGATCGCCGCGGCGCGCTCGAGGACGTCGCGCGGCAGCCCGATGCTGGCCGCGTCCTGCACGATCGACAGGCACGGCGGGGTCAGCGATTGCGCCAGGGCGACGCGCTGCGGCGCCGGGTCCTGCGCTGGCGGCGGATCCTGCGGCTGGCCGTTGGCGCCGCCGGCCACGCAAAGCAGCGCTGCCAGCAGGCCTGGCCAGGGCCGGATCATGCGGACGGGCCGCTGGCGCGGTCGACCACGTCGCGCTTCTCGTAGGCGTTGACGATGCGCGCCACCAGCGGATGCCGGACCACGTCGCGCGCCTCGAAGAAGGTGAAGCTGACTCCGTCCACCTCGTGCAGCACCTCGACGGCATCGCGCAGGCCGGACTTGACGTGCTTGGGCAGGTCGATCTGGGTCAGGTCGCCGGTGACCACCGCGGTGCTGCCGAAGCCGAGGCGGGTCAGGAACATCTTCATCTGCTCGATGGTGGTGTTCTGCGCTTCGTCCAGGATCACGTAGGCGTCGTTGAGGGTGCGTCCGCGCATGTACGCCAGCGGCGCGATCTCGATGACGTTCTTCTCCAGCAGCTTGACCACCTTCTCCACGCCCAGCATCTCGTACAGCGCGTCGTACAGCGGGCGCAGGTAGGGGTCGACCTTCTGGGTGAGGTCGCCCGGCAGAAAGCCCAGCTTCTCGCCGGCCTCCACTGCCGGGCGCACCAGGATCAGCCGCTGTACCCGCGATTCGTTCAGCGCTTCCACCGCGCTGGCCACGGCCAGGAAGGTCTTGCCGGTGCCGGCCGGGCCGATGCCGAAGTTGATGTCGTGGGTGGCGATCTGGTGCAGGTACTTGGCCTGGTTGGCGCCGCGGCCGCGCACGGTGCCGCGCCTGACCTTGATGGCCACGTCCTGCGGCTGGTACGCGCGCTGCGTCACCTGGTCGACGTTGGACTGGTTGAGCCGCAGGTGGATTTCCTGGTCGTCGAAGGCGACGTGGTCGGCCTCGGCGTACAGCGCCTGCAGCAGCCGCTCGGCCGCCGCCACCGCCTGCTCCGGCCCGGTCACCCGGTACACGTTGCCGCGGTTGGAGATCTCCACGCCCAGGCGCAGTTCGATCTGCCGCAGGTGCGCATCGAACGGGCCGGCCAGGTTGGCCAGACGTTCGGTGTCGGCGGGGTCCAGGGTGAAGTCGCGTTGCGCAGGGGTGGTCATGGCGGGCGCGCGCCGCCAATGGCGACGTCGAAAAAAAGAGGGGCGCAAAGGGTAGCGCGCGGCGCGTAGCCGGGCCAGTGAAGGGCGCGCGGCGTCGGCGTATGCATGCCGGTGCGGTCTGGGTACTCCTTGCGCATCTGCGAGCGCATATGCCGCGCCACCGCCCGGACCTGCGCGACGCGGCGATGGCAACGTTGTCCACAATGCATGTGGATCGATTGTCCAAAAGCCTGTGGACAACCCAGCGAAGGCCTTGCCACGCAAGGCGCCGCCCTGTGGTGGCGAAAAAATCGCACCCGTGCGGCCGGCGATGCATCCGTGGCAACGGCGTTCGTCTTTTCCGGGATCGGTTATGACGTGCCTTGGCGGCGATCACCATCGCCAGCGCCGTCTAAACACCGCGCGTCGCGCGCCTGCATCCAGGCGTCCGCAATCGCGCGCGCACCGGCGGGGTCGTCCACCACCAGGATCAGGTGCCCGTGGTGGTCGCTGTACTGCACGGCGATGTCGATGCCGGTGGCGCCGAGCATGCCGGTCAGCAGGCCGAGCTGTCCCGGCGTGTCCTGGTCCAGGCGCAGGCTCACCACCGGGTGTTCGGCGGCCACGTGGAAACCGTGCGCGCGCAAGGTCTCGCTTGCCGGTGCGGCGGCATCGAACAGGAAGTGCGCGACCGCGCGCCCGTCCACGCGCCACACGCCCCAGCCTTCGATGCTGATACCGGCCGCGCCGAGTGCCTGGGCCATGGCGGACAGGGCACAGGGGCGGTCTTCGAGGTGGATTTCGACGTCCTTCATCGCGCGGCCTCCGGCGGCTCGCCCGGGCGCACGATCGTCGCCTCGCAACGCACCGGCATGGCGCAGCTGTTGGCGATGAAGCACTGCGCGTGGGCCTGTGCGTGCAAGGCCTGCGCGCGGTGCGCGTCGCTGTCCGCCGCGATGGTCACGCGCGGCGCCAGCACCACCTCGCGAAAGCGTCCGCCGTGGCCGGGGCGCATCTCCAGCCAGCCCTGCGCCTGGTCCTCGTAGGCCAGCACCTGGATGCCGGCATGTGCGCACAGGGCCAGGTAGGTGAGCATGTGGCAGGCGGCGAGAGCGCCGACGAACAGGTCTTCCGGATTGTGCAGCGCCGGGTCGCCGAGGAAGAGCGGGTCGGCGCTGCCTGGCAGTGCCGCCTTGCCGGGAATCTGCAGCGTGTAGTCGCGGCCATAGTGGCTGTAGTCGGCGGTGCCGTTGCCGCGGTTGCCGGTCCAGCGCAACTGCGAAGCGTAGTGGTGCAGCGTGTCGGTCATGCGTCTGCCTGGTGTGGGGAGCAGGCAAGGTAGGCGCCAGCGTGGCGGCATGCTTCGTCTAGAATCGAAGCATGAGCGAAGACACCCTGCTTGCACGTGCCGCCTTTCTGCTCGGCGACCCGGCGCGCAGTCGCATGCTGGCGGCGTTGATGAGCGGACAGGCGCGCACTGCCAGCGAACTGGCGCTGGACGGCGCGGTGGCGCCGTCGACTGCGAGCCGGCACTTGTCGCAACTGGTCGACGCCGGCTTGCTCGCGGTGGCCCGCCAAGGGCGACACCGCTATTTCCGTCTGGCCGGCGCAGACGTCGCCGCGGCGGTCGAGGCGATGATGGGATTGGCGCCGCTGCCGATGACGCGGTGGGGCGGCCCGGCGGATCCCGGCCTGCGCCGGGCGCGGGTCTGCTACGACCACCTTGCCGGCGAACTGGCGATCCGCTGGCGCCAACAGATGGAAGCGCGCGGGCATCTGCTGTGCAGCGACGGCATGGCCTTGAGCGCATCCGGCGCCGCCTGGTGCGCGGCGATCGGCATCGACGTGGCGGCGCTGCGTGCGTCGCGGCGGCCGCTGTGCCGGCCGTGCCTGGACTGGAGCGAGCGCCGCGACCACGTTGCCGGTGCGCTGGGCAGCGCCTTGCTCCGGTATCTCTTCGACACCGGCCTGGCCCGGCGCGTGCCGGATTCGCGGGCGGTGCAGATCGGCCCGCGCGGCGAGCGCTTCCTCAGCGCGCTCGACTAGCGCGCGCCCGCCGCCGCTCAGGCCGCGGCGTCGTCCTCGGCCAGGCGCAGGCGGCCGCGCAGCGAATTGCTCAGCGCCTCGGTGATCGTCACCTCGACGAACTGGCCGATCAGGCGCGGGTGGCCGGGGAAGTTCACCGAACGCATGTTCTCGGTCTTGCCGGTCAGCTCGGCCGGGTTCTTCTTCGACGGGCCTTCCACCAGCACGGTCTGCACGCTGCCGATCATCCCCTGCGAGATCGACTGCGCATGCGCATTGATGTGCGCCTGCAACCGCGCCAGCCGCGCGTGCTTGACCGCCTCGGGCGTGTCGTCTTCCAGGTCGGCGGCGGGCGTGCCCGGGCGCCGCGAATAGATGAAGGAAAAGCTCTGGTCGAAACCCACGTCCTCGATCAGCTTCATGGTCTTGTCGAAGTCGGCGTCGCTCTCGCCGGGGAAGCCGACGATGAAGTCGGAGCTGATCGAGATGTCCGGGCGTACCGCGCGCAGCTTGCGGATCTTCTGCTTGAACTCCAGCGCGGTGTAGCCGCGCTTCATCGCGCTGAGGATGCGGTCGCTGCCGGCCTGCACCGGCAGGTGCAGGTAGTTGGCCAGCTGCGGCACGTCGCGGTAGGCCTCCACCAGCGAGTCGCTGAATTCCAGCGGATGCGAGGTGGTGAAGCGGATGCGGCCGATGCCCTCGATCTGCGCGATGCTGCGGATCAGCAGGCCCAGGTCGGCGACCTGCGCTTCCTCGCCGGCCTCGGCGTCGGCGTAGGGGCCGCGGTAGGCGTTGACGTTCTGGCCGAGCAGGTTGATCTCGCGCACGCCCTGGGCGGCCAGTTGCGCCACTTCCACCAGCACGTCCTCGAACGGGCGGCTGATCTCCTCGCCGCGGGTGTAGGGCACCACGCAGAACGAGCAGTATTTGGAGCAGCCTTCCATGATCGACACGAAGGCCGAGGGGCCTTCGGCGCGCGGCTCCGGCAGGCGATCGAACTTCTCGACCTCGGGGAAGCTGATGTCCACCTGCGACTTGCCCGATTCGCGCCGCGCGCGGATCAGCTCCGGCAGCCGGTGCAGGGTCTGCGGGCCGAACACCAGGTCCACGTAGGGCGCGCGCTTGACGATCGCCTCGCCTTCCTGCGAGGCCACGCAGCCGCCGACGCCGATGATCACCGGCTTGCCGCCGGCCTTCAGCGCCTTCCAGCGGCCGAGCTGGCTGAACACCTTTTCCTGCGCCTTCTCGCGGATCGAGCAGGTGTTGACCAGGACCACGTCCGCTTCTTCGGGGTTGTCGGTCAGCTCCAGGCCTTCGGACGCGGCGAGCACGTCGGCCATCTTGGCCGAGTCGTACTCGTTCATCTGGCAACCGTGGGTCTTGATATACAGCTTGCCGCGCACCGGCGCGGGTGCGGCGGCGGTGCCGGCGGAGGGCAGGGGATGCAGGACGGTCCCGGGCATGGCGCTTAATCCAGGCGGGTGGAAAGGAAGCCGGCTAGTTTACCCCTGCCTGCGCGCCAGCGCAGGACGCTAGCCCGCTGCGGCATCCACCGCCAGCGCGCGCTGCACCGCCGGCCGCGCCGCCATGCGCGCGGCGTAGGCGCGGGTCGGCGCCGGCGGGTCGAGCAGGCCGAACTGCAGCATCCAGCCCAGCGCGCTGCCCCACAGCACGTCGGCGGCGCTGCAGCGCGCGCCGAGCAGGTAATCGCCGCGCGCCAGTTGCGCGTCCACCACCGCCAGCACGGTATCGCAGTCGGCATAGGGCGACATCGCCCGCGGTGGCGGCTCGCGCTTGAGCGCGCGGTCGACGAGGGCCGGCTCGAAGCAGGCGCCGTAGAACGCCAGCCAGCGCAGGTAGGGGCCGCGCAGCGGGTCGCCGATCGGCGGTGCCAGCCCGGCCTCGGCATACAGGTCGGCCAGGTAGGGGTAGATGGCGCCCTGCTCGGTCACCACCGCGCCGGCGTGCACGATCGCCGGCACCTTGCCCATCGGGTTGATCGCCAGGTAGTCCGGCGCCAGTTGCGCCTGCCTGTCGAAGTCGATGCGCTCGATGGCGTAGTCGGCGCCCAGTTCCTCGAGCAGGATCAACACGCCGCGCGAGCGCGAATGCGGGTTGTGGAACAGGGTGATGTGGCGGTCGCTGGTCATGGGCGGCTCCTGGCTGGTCGGTGCGAACACCCTAGACCCCATTGCGGACAGATCCTGTCCGCAATAGCGTGCGCCGATGTCATCGCCCGCCGCCCGCCTGTTGCGCCTGATCGCCCTGCTGCAGACCCGCCGGCTGTGGCCCGGCGCCGAGCTGGCCGCGCGGCTCGGCGTGGACCGGCGCAGCCTGCGCCGCGACGTGGAGCGGCTGCGCGCGCTGGGCTACGCCGTGGAGGCCGCGGCCGGGGTCGGCGGCGGGTACCGGCTGGCCGCAGGCGCCCGGATGTTGCCGCTGCTGTTCGAGGAAGACGAAGCGGTGGCGGTCGCGGTGGCGCTGCGCGCGGCCTGCGCCAGCATGGCCGGCCTGGAGGACACCGCGGTGCGGGTGCTGGCCAAGCTCGAACCGCTGCTGCCGACGCGGGTGCGGCAGCGCGCCGAGGCCTTGCAGGGGGCGACCCTGGCGCTGGGCCAGGACCCGCTACGGCCGGACACGCGGGTGCTGATCGGGGTCGCCAGCGCTTGCCGCGACCGGCGCCTGCTCGGTTTCGTCTACCGCGACCATACCGGGCGCGCCAGCGAGCGGCTGGTCGAGCCCTTGCGCCTGGTCAACGCCGGCCGCCGCTGGTACCTGCTTGCCTGGGACCGCGATCGTGCCGACTGGCGCACCTTCCGCGCCGAACGCATCGTGCCGCCCTTGCAGCTCGGCGCGGCGGTGGCGTTGCGCCTGCCGCCGCAGGAACCGGCGGCCATGGTCGACGCGGCGATCCGCTACAGCCCGCAGGCGATGGGTTTCGCCCTCAGTGTGCGGCTGCGTGGCAGCGCCGCCGAGCTGGGGGCGCGCATTCCACTGTGGTGCGGCACCCTGCAGGACGAGGCCGACGGCCACTGCCGGCTGTCGCTGCTGGCCGACGCGGTGCCGTGGCTGGCGGCGCAATTGCTGACCATCGGCGTGCCGTTCGCAGGTCTGGAGGCCACGGCCGAGGTGCGGACGGCGCTGCGCGGGGTGCTGAACGCGTTGCTGGAGCAGGTGCCGGAGCCGGCACCGGTGGAGTAGGTGATACGGACGGGGAGGGCGCACTGGCCGCCCGGCGCTGCTCCGGCCCCGGACGGTGCGGACTTGGCAAGCGGCGGGGAAGTTGGGACACTCGCCGCCATGAAGGGGATGCTGTGGCTCCTGGGGCTGGGACTCGCCACGTTGACGGCTGCGCCGGCCAGCGCCGGCACCCTGTACAAGTGCACCGGCAACGACGGCGTGCCCAGCTACGGCAGCAAGCGCGTGTCCGGCGCCAGCTGCAGCGTGATCGGCCGCTACACCCCCGACCGCCGCGCCGCGCGGGCCGCCCCTGCGCCTGCGCCGGCCAAGGCCAGCACCGAGCGGCCGCCCAGCCGCGGCGTCATCGCCAGCGCCGGCACCGTGGCGCCGGCCACCCTGATCAGCGCGCCGGTCGCCGCCCCGGCCCCGGTGACCGCCAACGCCGTGCCCAACCGGGTCGCCCCGGTGTCGCCCAGCAGCAGTGGCGCGCCACGGCGTCTGGTCAGCGGTCAGCTGTATTCGTACATGAAGGACGGCGTGCGCCACTACACCAGTGCGCGTCCGACCCAGGTCGCCAATCTCGGCGCGGTGCGCACGATCCGCTACAGCTTCATGGAAACCTGCTATGCCTGCGCCAACCCGGGGGTCAACTTCGGTGCGGTGCGCCTGAACACCACCGCCTACCAGAGCGAGATCGCCGCCGCCGCGCGCGAGTACGGTGTCGACGAAGCGGTGGTGCGCGCCATCATCCACGCCGAGTCCGCCTACAACCCGACGGCCCTCAGCCGCGCCGGTGCGCAGGGGCTGATGCAGCTGATGCCGCCGACCGCGCGCCGCTTCGGCGTCAGCGATTCGTTTGATGCAGCGCAAAACATTCGCGGCGGCGTGCAGTACCTGGCGTGGCTGCTGAAGCGCTTCAACGGCAACCTCAGCCTGGCCGCGGCCGGCTACAACGCCGGCGAAGGCGCGGTAGACAAACACGGCGGGGTGCCGCCGTACAGCGAGACCCAACGCTACGTGCAGCGGGTGGGCGTGCTCGCCGAGCGCTACCGCGGCGTGCTGGCGACCGCGCATTGAGCCGTCGCCGCGGCCCGGCAGGAGGCGTTGCGCGTCCATTGTCGGCGCGTTAAGGGTTCCGCTACACTGCAGTGGATTCAGTGCGGCTCGACCCCCACCGAGCTGCTGGCAGCCTCACGCTACCCAATCACAGATCGGAGTGCCGGATGGCCAACGATGGGGTCAACGATTCTGTAAATGTAGGACGCCGCCGCTTTCTCACCGCCACCACGTCCGTCGTGGGCGCGGTCGGTGCGGGGTTCGTCGCCGTTCCTTTCATCAAGTCCTGGAATCCGAGCGCAAAGGCCAAGCTGGCCGGCGCGCCGGTCACCGCCGACATCAGCGCCCTGCAGGAAGGGCAGCGCCTGATCCTGGAATGGCGCGGCCAGCCGATCTGGATCGTCAAGCGCTCCAAGGCGATGCTCGATGCGTTGCCGTCGCTGGACAGCCGGCTCAAGGATCCGGAGTCCACCAACAAGGACCAGCAGCCGGACTACGTGCTGAAGAATCCGGAGTACCGCTCGATCAAGCCCGACGTCTCGGTGCTGGTCGGCCTGTGCACCCATCTGGGTTGCTCGCCGGAAATGGTCGCCGAGATCCGCCCCGAACCCTACGACCCCGACTGGAAGGGCGGCTATTTCTGCCCCTGCCACAAGTCGCGCTTCGACATGTCCGGCCGCGTGTTCCAGGGCGTGCCGGCGCCGATCAACCTGCTGGTGCCGCCGCACCACTACCAGGACGACAACACGCTGGTGATCGGCGTGGACCCGAGCGCGTCCGCGAAGGGAGGGGCGTAAGTCATGGCCGACAACATCCTCACCCGCACCGCGGGCAACGTGTTCGACTGGGTCAACGAGCGCGCCCCCGGGCTGATGCCGTTCTACCGCAAGCACGTCACCGAGTACTACGCGCCGAAGAACTTCAACCTCTGGTACTACTTCGGCTCGCTGGCGATGGTGGTGCTGGTCAACCAGATCGTCACCGGCATCTTCCTGACGATGCACTACAAGACCAGCGCGGCCGAGGCGTTCAACTCGGTCGAGTACATCATGCGCGACGTCGAGTGGGGCTGGCTGATCCGCTACATGCACTCCACCGGCGCCTCGCTGTTCTTCATCGTGGTGTACCTGCACATGTTCCGCGGGCTGATGTACGGCAGCTACAAGAAGCCGCGCGAACTGGTGTGGATCCTGGGCATGCTGATCTACCTGGTGCTGATGGCCGAAGCCTTCATGGGCTACGTGCTGCCCTGGGGGCAGATGTCGTTCTGGGGCGCCAAGGTGATCATCTCGCTGTTCGGCGCGATCCCCGTGATCGGCAACGGCCTGACCGAGTGGATCATGGGCGATTACCTGCCGTCCGACGCCACCCTCAACCGCTTCTTCGCCCTGCACGTGATCGCGCTGCCGCTGGTGCTGTTGCTGCTGGTGGTGCTGCACCTGGGCGCGCTGCACGAGGTCGGTTCCAACAATCCCGACGGCGTGGAGATCAAGAAGGGGCCCAAGGGCAATCGCTGGAGCCCGATCAAGCCGGCCGACGGCATCCCGTTCCATCCGTACTACACGGTCAAGGACCTGGTCGGCGTCGGTTTCCTGCTGATGATCGGCGCCTTCATCATCTTCTTCGCGCCCGGCTTCGGCGGCCTGTTCCTGGAGCACGACAACTTCACCGAGGCCAACCGCCTGGTGACGCCGGAGCACATCAAGCCGGTCTGGTACTACACCCCGTACTACGCGATGTTGCGGGTGGTGCCGAACAAGCTCGGCGGCGTGCTGGTGATGTTCTCGGCCATCGCGATCCTGTTCCTGGTGCCGTGGCTGGATCGCGCCAAGGTCAAGTCGATCCGCTACCGCGGCTGGATCTCGCGGGTGATGCTGGGGATTCTTGCGGTGTGCTTCGTCTGGCTCGGCGTGATCGGTTCCGGCCCCGGTACCGAGATCATCGAGACCTACATCGGCCGCGTGCTGACCGTGCTGTATTTCGCCTTCTTCCTGACGATGCCGATATGGACCTCGCTGGATCGAACCAAGCCGGTGCCGGAGCGGGTGAGCAGCCATGACTAAGCGCCTGATCGCTGTGTTCGCCGGCGTCGTGTCGGCCTTGCTGCTGTCCGTCTCGGCCATGGCCGCCGAGGGTGCCGCCACCCTGCAGGCCGGCAACGACCTGGGCGACCGCGCCTCGCTGCAGCGCGGCGCCAAGCTGTTCATGAACTACTGTTCCGGCTGCCATTCGCTGAAGTACCTGCGCTACCAGCGCATGGCCGAGGATCTGGGCCTGAGCGAGGACGAGGTGATGCACAACCTCAACTTCACCGGCGCCAAGATCGGCGAACACATCGGGACGGCGATGCCGCACGATGCGGCGACCAAATGGTTCGGCAAGGCGCCGCCGGACCTGAGCCTGATCGCCCGCGTGCGCGGCACCGACTGGGTCTACACCTACCTCAAGTCGTTCTATCTCGACCAGTCGCGGCCGCTGGGCTGGAACAACAAGCTGTTCGCCAACGCCTCCATGCCCAATCCGCTGTGGGACCTGCAGGGCCTGCAGCAGCCGGTCTACGGCAAGGCCGAGCAGCCGGGCGTGGACAAGCCGGTGGAGCGGCTGCAACTGGCGACGCCGGGCAAGCAGAGCCCGGTCGAGTTCGACCAGACGGTGCGCGACATCAGCAATTTCCTCGAATACGCCGGCGAGCCGGCGGCGCTGAAGCGGCAGAACCTGGGCGTGTGGGTGGTGCTGTTCCTGGCGCTGCTGACCTTCCTGGCGTATCTGCTGAAGAAGGAATACTGGAAGGACGTGCATTGAGTCGCGGCCGTTTCGGCCGCGTCCCGGCTGCACCGTTGCTGAGCCGATCCCCTGTTCATCCTATTGGCTTTTGTGAGCGAGGGTTGCACACTCAGGGGCCGTGACGACCGTCCGCAATGTGCGGGCGGCGTCGATGCGGCCGGCGGATTCCGGCCGTCGGAGAGCCTTGAATGGCGGCGAGTTTGCGCATGCGAAATACCTTGACGTTGTTTTCCTCCACGGATGATGTCCTGTGCCACCGCGTCCGCCTGGTGCTCGCGGCCAAGGGCGTGACCTACGATTTCGTGGCGGTGGATCCGCAGAATCCGCCGGAAGACCTGATCGACCTGAATCCCTACCACTCGGTGCCGACCCTGGTCGAGCGCGAGCTGGTGCTGTACGCCGCCTCGGTGGTCAGCGAGTACCTGGACGAGCGCTATCCGCATCCGCCGCTGATGCCGGTCGACCCGCTTTCGCGCGCGCGGCTGCGCCTGGCGATGCTGCGCATCGAGCACGACTGGGTGCCGCAGGTGCAGGCGATCCAGCTCGGCAACAAGGCCCAGGCCGAAGCCGGGCGCAAGCGCCTGAAGGAACTGCTGACCGCCTCGGTGCCGCTGTTCAAGGCCAGCAAGTTCTTCCTCAATCCGGAGATGAGCCTGGCCGACTGCGCGATGGCGCCGATCATCTGGCGCCTGCAGGCGCTGGACATCCCGCTGCCGAAAGACGGCAAGGCGATCGAGGATTACGGCAACCGCATCTTCCGCAATCCGGGGTTCATCCGCAGCCTGACCGATCAGGAAAAGAAACTGCGCGACCTGCCGGCATGATGCTGTCCGCCGCGCCGTCTCCATTGTCTTCCGAGCTGTACCGGCATTGCGCGCCGGCACGTAGAATGGGCGCATGAGCGACGACACTTCCCGCATGACCAGCCATCGCCCGTACCTGCTGCGGGCGCTGGTGGAATGGATCAACGACAACGGCATGACCCCGCACATCCTGGTGGATGCGGGCCTGCCCGGCGTGCAGGTGCCGCCGAGCGCGGTCAAGGACGGGCGGGTGGTGCTGAACATCGCCGAGCGCGCCGTGGTGCGTCTGCAGATCGACAACGACGGGGTCAGCTTCACCGCCCGCTTCGGCGGCGTCAGCTACCCGGTGCAGGTGCCGATGTCCGCGGTGCTGGCGGTCTATGCACGCGAAACCGGGCAGGGCATGGCGCTGCCGGACGACATCCATGGCGCCAGCGAGCCGCCGGGCGACGACACCCCGCCACCGCCGCGGCCGGGCGGGTCCGACGACGCCGGCAAGCGGCCGCGCCTGCGCGTGGTCAAGTAGCCGATGCGCGGCCTCGGTGGCCGCGCTTCACCCATCCAAGCGTTGGCGTTTTCGGTAATCGCGCGCCGCGCACCGCGTTGTTCTGTCGCAGGAGCGGCTTCAGCCGCGACGGGCTTACCGGTGACGCCCATCGCGGCTGAAGCCGCTCCTGCATTCGCCGTCCATTCCATGTGGCATGCGCATCGCCCGCGCACTCAGCTTCGCTGTCGCCCGACACGACACGCCGCACGCCATCGGTGTCGGTATCGGTGCGCGGCCGGGGTGCACGGCTCAGTCGCGCTGCGCGCGGGCTTCCTGCAGGCTGCTCACGCTGGCGACCGACGGCCCGGTGAACGCGATCAGCTGATCGCCGAGCAGCACCAGGCGCCCGCTGTGGCGGTCGGTGCCATCGTAGGAATAGTCGAAGCGGAAACTGCGCTCGAAGCCGAGCCAGCCGTTGGGCAAGCGCCGCAGGCGCAGGCCGGTGCCGTGCACGCTCTGGTCCAGCCACTGTACGTCGGCAGCCTTGCAGGCGTTGCGGCCGAGGATTTCGGCGCGTTCGGCGGCCGCACGCGAGGCGTTCCAGAACGCGAACACCGCGGCGCCGGCGATCATCAACAGGATCAGGCTGGGCATGGCGCCACTGTAGCGAGGCGCTGGTAGGCGGGCAATCTTGCTTGGGCTGGGATTGGGATTCGGGAATGGGGAATGGCAAGAGCTGCGCCTCGCGCGCTGCTCGTAGATGTCTTGGGGCGGTGCAGCGGCTGACGGACGCCTCCGGTCCCCGCCGTGGTCCTGAGCGAGGCATCTGCATGCATTGATGACGCGCGGTGTGCGTCCACCGGACTCCCGGTGTTGAGAGGCGCCCTGGTGTTGCGATTGGACGAATACGCTTTAGCGCTGTGGCTGTGACTGCGGTTCGGTCTTGGGTGCCTGGTTGCCGGTGGGCGCAGTGGGTTGCGGCGCTGCTGGTGTCGCGTTGGGTATGGGGGATGCCGCCGCCGGCGTGTTCGGGCCGGTGGGTGGTGCGGGCGGTGCGGGCGGGGCGGCGGGCGTGCCGGGGACCGCACTGGCCGCGGGCGCGGCTGGCGTCGTCACCGGCGCGGCGGCGGGATCGATCGGGGCGGGCGGCAGCAGCACCTGCGCCTGCGGTTGCAGCTTCAGCAGGGCGGACCAGTCCTGGCGATTGAAGTCGCACAGTTCCTCGTGGCCGGGCGTGCATTCGAGCGCGGCGCCTTCGTCGTTCTGGTCCTGCGCCAGCGGCGCATCCAGTTGCAGGCGCCCGCTGCGGTCCAGCTTGAGCTTGCGCATGGTCACTGCGTTGAACACGTTGCCGCCGATCAGGTACAGGGTCTGGTCGCCGCCGACATTGGCTGCGACCACGATGTCGCAATGCGATTCCCACGGCAGCGGGCGGCCGCGCGCCAGCGCCTCGCGCAGGCCGGCGGTGCCGACCGGCTGCCGGCGTCCGCGCAGGAAGCACAGCAGATCGCCGGGGGCAGGCTTTTCCTGCTGCGGGTCGGCGAAGCGATAGGGCAGGCCGTCGGCGCCGGCCTGGTAGGCGGCGCGGATGTAGTCGATATGCCGGATCGAGGTGTGGAAGCCGGCCACGCCGGCGCGCACCATCACGTAGGACACGAAGGCTGCCGACCACGGGTTGTCGACGATGAAGGCGCGGCAGTCGTTCTCGCGGTAGCGCGACCCGTCCAACTGCTGGCAGCTCTCGGCACCGTCGAAGCGGCCCATTGCGCCCAGCGTGCCGCTGTCGCGCCAGTAGGTGGCGACGCGCTGCCAGGCTTCGATGCCGTCGTCGGCAAGGTCGGCGCGCTCGGCCTCGGTGACGCGCAGGCCGGCCAGGCGGCCGTCGCGATCGATGAACGGGCGCCACCACAGCCGGTGCTCGTTGCAGGCGGTGCGCACGATCGCCACCGCCGCCGGGGTCAGGCCGAAGCGCGGCGGCAGATCGCAGACTTCCGCGGCCGCGGCGCGGCCGGCGGGAAACAGGGCGGCGACACACAGCAGCGCGAACCAGGGGCGGAACATCGGCGGACTCGGTGGGGACGGGGAAGCGCGCAGCGTCGCAGAGCGGCGTTGGCGAGGCCGTGAAGTGTAGGGCGTGCCGCGCGATCCAGGCAGATCGCGCCGTGCTGGCTAGCGCGTTTGCCGGCGGATCAGGCACTTCGCGATTTGCCCTTGGGGGTGGTGGGACTCACCCAGCGGGGTGGAAACGATCAACGTCGCGACTGGGCCATGCGTGCGGACATGCACGCATGGGATGTATCCGCATTCGCCGCGGGTGTGGAATGGGCGCGCGGTCGCCTCGTCGCGGCTCTGGCCGCCTACTGCGGCGGCGTTCCGAGTTTCAGCGACAGATCCACGGCCTGCACATGCTTGGTGAGTGCGCCGATGGAGATGCAGTCGACGCCGTCCTGCGCGATCGCGCGCACCGCCTCCAGGTCGACGCCGCCGGAGACTTCCAGCGGAATCGCGCGATTGAACGGTGCGGCCGCGGCGATCGCCACCGCGTCGCGGCGCTGTTCCGCAGTGAAGTCGTCGATCAGGATGCGATCGCAGCCGGCCTGCAGCGCTTCGCGCAGTTGCTCCAGAGTTTCCACCTCGACCACCAGCGGCAGCGCCGGCCACTGCGCGCGCGCGGCGGCCACCGCCGCAGGCAGCGAACCGGCGGCGTGGATGTGGTTCTCCTTGAGCATCACCGTGTCGTACAGGCCGATGCGGTGGTTGCTGCCGCCGCCGCAGCGCACCGCGTACTTCTGCGCCAGGCGCAGGCCGGGTAGGGTCTTGCGCGTGTCCAGGATACGCGCGCCGGTGCCGGCGACCGCGGCCACGTAGGCGGCGGTGGCGGTGGCGGTGGCCGACAGGGTCTGCAGGAAGTTCAACGAGGCGCGCTCGGCGCTGACCAGGGCGCGACTGCGCCCGTGCAGCAACGCCAGCACCGTGCCGGCGGCCACGCGCTGGCCTTCGCTCACCTGCCAGTCGATGCGGACCTGCGGATCCAGCGCCTGGTGGCAGGCGTCGAACCAGGGGCGGCCGGCGATCACGGCGTCCTGCTTGCACAGCAGGTAGGCGCTGTCGGCGCGGTCGGGCAGCAGCGCGGCGGTGACGTCGCCGCTGCCGAGATCCTCGGCCAGCGCAAGCGCGGCGGTGACGTCGCCGCTGCCGAGATCCTCGGCCAGCGCACGCGCGACGTCGGCGGCGATCAGCTCCGCGGCGGGCGCCTGCGGCGGCGCCATGTCGCGGCTCATTTGGCCGGGAAGTCGGCGAGCTGGGCGGTGCCGATGGCCTCTTCGGCCAGCAGCACCGGAATGCCGTCGTCGACGCGGAACACCTGCTTGCGGTCGCGGGTGATCAGGGCTTCGCGCAGCGGTTGCGCCTGCGCACTGCCATCGGCGCGCTGCACGCCGCCGGCGGCGATGGCGCGGTTCAATGCCTCCAGGCCGCGCGCCTCCAGCAGCGCCAGCGGTTGGCGGGTGTCGGGCGAGCACAGCAGGTCGAGCAGTTTGCGGTCCATCCGGTCTTCGTCTTGCGTGGAAGACGGCTAGAATACGTCTTTAAGGCAGGGGACGGCCATGACCTCCAAGCAAACCGCGCCGCTCGTCGGCATCGTGATGGGTTCCCGCTCCGACTGGGAGACCATGCAGCATGCGGCGCAGAAACTCGATGCGCTGGGTGTGCCCTATGAAGTGAAGGTGGTGTCGGCGCACCGCACCCCCGACGTGTTGTTCTCCTATGCCGAGCAAGCGTCTGGGCGCGGCCTGCGCGCGATCGTGGCCGGCGCTGGCGGCGCCGCGCACCTGCCGGGCATGCTCGCGGCCAAGACCGCAGTGCCGGTGCTGGGCGTGCCGGTGCAGTCCAAGGCGCTCAACGGCATGGACTCGCTGCTGTCGATCGTGCAGATGCCGGCGGGTATCCCGGTGGCCACCTTCGCGATCGGCAATGCCGGCGCGGCCAACGCCGCGCTGTTCGCCGCGGCGATGCTGGCCCACGATCACGCTGAGATCGGTGCCGCGCTGGGCGAGTTCCGTCAGCGCCAGACCGACGACGTGATGGCCAAGGACGATCCGCGCCAATGACCACCGTCGGCATCCTGGGAGCGGGGCAGTTGGCACGCATGATGGCGGTGGCCGGCGTGCCGCTGGGCCTGCGCTTCGCGCTGCTGGATCCGGCGGCCGATGCCTGCGCCGGGCAGATCGCGCCGCTGCGGGTCGGCGACTATGCCGACGAGACCGCGCTGGCCGCGTTCGCCGACGCGGTCGACGTGGCGACCTTCGATTTCGAGAACGTGCCTGCGGCCAGCGCCGGTTGGCTGGCCGGGCAGGTGCCGGTGTTCCCGAGCCCGGATGCGCTGGCCGTGGCGCAGGATCGCCTGGCCGAGAAGACCCTGTTCCGTGAACTCGGCATTCCCGTGCCGGCGTTCGCCGCGATCGACACCCGCGCCGATCTGGACGCGGCGCTGGCGCAGGTCGGCACGCCGTGCATCCTCAAGACCCGCCGGCTCGGCTACGACGGCAAGGGCCAGTTCCGCATCGCCTCCGCCGCCGACGCCGATGCGGCCTGGGCGGCGCTGGGCGCGCAGGCGGCCAGCGTCGGCCTGATCGCCGAGGCGTTCGTGCCGTTCCAGCGCGAGGTCAGCGTGGTGGCGGTGCGCGGCCGCGACGGCGAGTTCCGCACCTGGCCGCTGACCGAGAACTGGCATGTGCACGGCGTGCTGTCGGCCAGCCTGGCGCCGGCGCAGGCCGATGCCGCGCTTGAGCAGGCGGCGGTGGCGCATGCGCGTGCCCTGGCCGAACGCCTGCAGTACGTCGGCGTGTTCGCGCTGGAACTGTTCTGCCGCGACGGCGAACTGCTGGCCAACGAGATGGCCCCGCGCGTGCACAACTCCGGCCACTGGACCATCGAAGGCGCGGAGACCTCGCAGTTCGAGAACCACCTGCGCGCGGTACTGGGGCTGCCCTTGGGATCCACCCGCATGCGCGGCCACGCCTGCATGCTCAACTGGATCGGCGCGATGCCCGACGCCGCACCGGTCCTGGCGCAGCCCGGCGGGCATTGGCACGACTACGGCAAGCAGCCGCGCGAAGGCCGCAAGGTCGGCCACGCCACCCTGCGCGAGGACACGCCGGAGGCGCTGGCGCTGGCCCTGCAGACCGTGGGCGCGCAACTGCAGCGCGAGGCCCAGGTCGCCCCGGTGATCGCCGCGTTGCGCGGCGAGCGCTGAACCAGCAGCAGGAGCGCCCAGGCCACGCCTGGGCCAGGAACCGGCAGCCACGGCCGCCGCTCCTGCGAATCTCCAATCCCGACTCCCCAATCCCCGCTCACCGCAGATTGGACGCCGCGAACTCCCAATTGACCAGTTTCCAGAACGCCTGCAGATAGCGCGCGCGGTCGCCGGGATGGTCGATGTAGTAAGCGTGTTCCCAGACGTCGCAGCCGAGCAGCGGCGTGTCGTCGCCGGTCAGCGGGGTGCCGGCGTTGGCGGTGCTGACCACGGCCAGGTTGCCGTCGGGACGCTGCACCAGCCAGACCCAGCCCGAACCGAACAGCGCCAGGGCCATGCGCTCGAACTCGGCCTTGAACCGCGCCACGTCGCCGAAACTCCTGGTCAGGCGCTCGCCGAGCGCGCCGCCCGGTTCGCCGCCGCCGCGCGGGCGCAGGCCGCGCCAGTAGAACTCGTGATTCCAGACCTCGGCCGCCTCCTGGAACAGCCGGCCCTGCGCGCGCCGCAGCAGGTCCGGCAGCGCCAGCTCGGCCAGGTCGCTGCCGGCGAGCCGAGCATTGAGCCGTTCCACCAACGCGCGCTGGTGCTGGCCGTGGTGCTGTTCCACCGCGGCGGCGGACAGGTGCGGGGCCAGCGCCGCGGCGGCGTAGGGCAGGGGAGCGAGTTCGATGGGCATGGATCCTCTGGCGGTTTCGGGCGCGCGTCGCGGTACTGCCGCGCGCAGGGCTTACACTATGCGGCTACGCGAGAGTCTAGCCGACCGCCAAGGTCGTTCTTTCGCCCCAGCAGGAGAGAACCCGCATGCAGGTGATGGAGCGCATCCAGGCCGACGTCGAACGCCATCCCATCGTGTTGTTCATGAAGGGCACGCCGCAGTACCCGATGTGCGGCTTTTCCAGCCGCGCGTTGCAGGCGTTGCTGGCCGCCGGCGCCGACCGCCTGCACACCGTCAACGTGCTCGACGAGCCGGAGATTCGTGCCAATCTGCCGCGCTATTCGAACTGGCCGACGTTCCCGCAGCTGTTCATCCATGGCGAGCTGATCGGTGGCTGCGACATCACCATGGAACTGTTCGAGTCCGGCGAGTTGCAGCGCATCGTGACCGAGGCCTACCAGTCGTGAGTGCGCCTGCGTCGCCGCAGGCCGGCGCGCTGGCGCAGCGGGTGGTCCTGGTCAGCGGCGCCGCCGGCGGGCTCGGCAGCGCTGCGGCGCTGGCCTGCGCCCAGGCGGGGGCCACCGTTGTCCTGCTCGGGCACAAGCCGGTACGCTTGAACCGCGTCTACGACGCGATCGCCGCGGTCGGCGCCGCGCCGCTGCTGTACCCGCTGGACCTGCTCGGCGCCACTCCGCCGGACTACGCGACCCTGGCCGAGCGCCTGCAGGGCGAGCTCGGCCGCCTGGACGGGCTGCTGCACTGCGCCGCCGACTTCGCCGGGCTGACCCCGTTCGAGCATGCCGATCCGGCCCAGTTCGCGCGCGCGATCCACGTCAACCTGACCGCCGCGGCCTGGCTGACCCAGGCCTGCCTGCCGTTGCTGCGACAGGCCGAGGATGCCGCGATCGTGTTCGCGGTGGACGATCCGGCGCGGGTCGGCCAGGCCTACTGGGGTGGCTACGGCGCGGCCCAGCACGGCCGCCGCGGCCTGCTGGCGAGCCTGCACGGCGAGCTGGCCGCCTCGCGCGTGCGCGTGGCCGGCCTGCAGCCGGGGCCGATGCGTACCGCCTTGCGCGCCCGCGCCTACACCCATCAAGAAGACCGCGACGCGGTCGATCCGGCGCGCTACGCCGGCGCCTGCGTCGACCTGCTGTCGCCCGCCGGCGCCGCGCACCGCGGCGCAATCTGGAATCCCCTGGCATGACCATCCTGTCGGCAGCGCTGCTGCTGTTCCTGATCCTCGACCCGCTGGGCAACATCCCGGTGTTCCTCAGCGTGCTCAAGCCGCTGCCGGCGCGGCGCCAGCGCGTCGTGCTGGCGCGCGAACTGCTGATCGCGCTGGGCGTGCTGATGGGCTTCCTGTGGGGTGGCAAGTACGCCCTGGAAGTGATGCACCTGCGTCAGGAGTCGGTGGCGATCGCCGGCGGCATCGTGCTGTTCCTGATCGGCATCCGCATGATCTTCCCGCGCCCGGAAGGGCTGATGGGCGAAATTCCCGACGGCGAGCCCTTCATCGTGCCGCTGGCCATCCCGCTGGTCGCCGGCCCTTCCGGCATGGCCGCGGTGATGCTGATGGGCAGCAACGAGCCGACCCGGCTGGGCGAGTGGAGCCTGGCGCTGATCCTGGCCTGGCTGGCGACCTCGGCCCTGCTGTTCTCCGGCACGCTGCTGTACAAGCTGCTCGGCATGCGCGTGCTGACCGCGGTCGAGCGGCTGATGGGCATGCTGCTGGTGGCGATCTCGGTGCAGATGTTCCTGGACGGGCTCAGCGCTTATCTGAAGCTGCCGGTCGCCGGCTGAGGTTGCATCGCGGCCGAGTCGGGGGCGCCGTGGGGACGGCGCGCTGGCCCCGGGCGGGCCTCGCTTCGAGCACGCCAGGCTGCTTGCTGCTGCCCCCTCAGGCGGCACGGGTAGGGGGGGCGTGGCCGGCGGCGGTCCCGGGCGGCCTTCCGTGCCTGTCCCGGCGTTGTCGCCGAAGCCCGCCAGGACTGGGATCGACGTCTTCTGATGTCCGCTTGTGCCGCGCTGTCACGGTTTGGCAACAAATTGGCCCTATGGTGTTAAACTCATGTTAACCCTTGCGGGGAATCGGCAAGGGTGACCAGCCCCCTCATTCCGCGGCCGTGCGTCCGTACCCCGCACGGCCTGCCATGCGCATTTCGTCAAACTCCATCGAGGCTATTGCAATGATTCAACCCCGTCTGCGGATGTCCAAGCTCACTCTGGGCCTCGTTGCGGCGCTGGCCGCGGCGCCGGTGTTCGCCCAGAGCACCTCCGCCGGTGTCGGCGGTGTGGTGACCCACGGCGGCCAGCCGGTCGCCGGCGCCGAGGTGACCATCACCCACGTCGAGTCGGGCACGGTCAGCCGCGCCACCACCGATGCCGCCGGTCGCTACAACGCGCGCGGCCTGCGCGTCGGCGGTCCGTACAGCATCACCATCACCAAGTCGGGTGACGGCACCAAGACCGAAGACGGCGTGTACCTGAGCGTCAACCAGAACGCCACCATCAACGCCGACCTGACCGGCGACATGGCTGCGCCGACCACGCTGGAGACGGTCAACGCGGTCGCCATCGCCACCGGCTCGGAAGTGTTCAGCGCCACCAAGATGGGCTCGGGCACCAACGTCGGCCGCGAGCAGATCGAAGCGCTGCCGTCGATCAACGGCAACATCCAGGACTACATGCGCCTGGATCCGCGCGTGGCCTTCGTCGATCGCGCCTCGGGCACGATCAGCGCCGGCGGCCTGAACCCGCGCTACAACTCGATCAACATCGACGGCGTCTCGGCCAGCGACACCTTCGGCCTGGAAGGCAACAACATGACCACCCGGCGTCAGCCGGTGTCGATGGAAGCGATCGAAGCCATCGACGTCAACCTGTCCAACTACGACGTCAGCATCGCCAGCGCCGCCGGCGCCACCGTCAACGCGGTGACCAAGTCCGGTACCAACGAGTTCCACGGTTCGGTGTACGGCAGCTATCGCGATGGCGACTGGTTCGGCGACAACCCGGACGGCAGCAAGTTCAACGGCTTCACCAAGGAGAAGACCTACGGCGCGACCTTCGGCGGCCCGATCGTCAAGGACAAGCTGTTCTTCTTCGCCAACTACGAGAAGTTCCAGCAGGACGCGCCGGGCCTCGACCTGGGCAGCACCGCGCTGGGCAAGGCCAACGCCAAGTACGGCATGGCCGACGTGACCCGCGCCCAGCAGATCGCCAAGAACTACGGCTTCGACGCCGGCACCCTGGACAGCGACGGCAACACCGACCTGAAGGAATACGCGCTCAAGCTGGACTGGAACATCAGCGACAACCACCGCGCCAGCTTCCGCTACAGCAAGCTCGACCAGAGCAAGCTGCGCATCAATGGTGCCGGCAACTCCAGCCAGGCCTCGCTGAGCTCGTACTGGTACCAGCACGAGAAGTCTGTCGAGAGCTACGTCGGCCAGCTGTTCAGCGACTGGTCCGAGAACTTCTCCACCGAGTTCAAGGTGTCCTACCGCGACTACTCCGCGATCCGCGTGGTGCCGACCAACGCGCCGAGCATCGCCGTGTACTTCGACGGTTCGGTCGCCAACCCGACCGGCGACGTGCTGTTCCTGGGCACCGAGACCAACTCGCAGGGCAACATCCTCACCACCAAGACCTGGAACTACTACGGTGCGGGCACCCTGACCCTTGACAACCACAACCTGAAGTTCGGCGTCGACTACAGCACCAACGACATCTACAACCTGTACGGCCGCAACACCTGGGGCGTGTACACCTTCTTCGGCCTGGACAACTTCGCCAGCGGCCGCTGGAGCTCGTACCAGCTCAACCAGGAGCGCAGCCCGGGTTCGATCGCGGCCGACTACAAGAACAGCAACCTCGGCCTGTTCGTGCAGGACACCTGGTACGTCAACAACAACCTGACCCTGACCCTGGGTCTGCGCGGCGATCGCGCGAGCGTGAGCCCGGATCCGACCTACAACGCCGCGGCGCAGGCCTACTTCGGCTACGACAACAGCAAGATCTTCAACGGCGATTTCCTGATCCAGCCGCGCGTCGGCTTCAACTACACCTTCGACACCGACCGTCCGACCCAGCTGCGCGGTGGCGTGGGCCTGTTCCAGGGCGATGCGCCGCAGGTGTGGATCGGCAACAGCTACTCCAACACCGGCTTCAACTACAACGCTTATAGCCTGACCACGTACGATCCGACGGTGCCGTTCAGCGCCAACAAGGATACCCAGCCGGTCCCGAATCGTCCCGGTTCGGCGACCCAGGGCGTGAGCTTCGTCGGCAACGACTTCAAGCTGCCGTCGCTGTACAAGGCCAACCTGGCCCTGGATCACGAACTGCCGTGGTACGGCATCGTGGCCTCGGCCGAGCTGCTGGTGACCAAGGTCAACAACGGCCTGTACTACAAGAGCCTGAACATCGGTCGCGTCAACAGCCCTGGCCAGGATCCGAGCCCGGCCTACTACGGTCCGGATGGCCGCGCGCTGTACTGGAACCCGGCGCAGACCGGTCGTCCGTGGGCCACTGGCAACAACCGCTACAACCGCAATCCGGCGTATAGCGACGTCTACCTGATCGACAACACCGACAAGGGCAAGACCCAGCAGTTCACCGTGTCGCTGTCCAAGCCGTTCAGCGAAGGCGGCGACTGGTCCTGGACCCTGGGCTACACCTACACCCACGCCACCGAAGTCGGTTCGCTGACCAGCTCCACCGCCAGCTCGGGCTGGGGCTACCAGTACGCCTTCAACGCCAACTCGGAAACCGAGAACACCTCGCGCTACGAGATCAAGGACCGGATCTCCGGCTCGCTGGACTGGAAGCACATGTTCTTCGGCGACTACGAGACCCGCGTGGGCCTGGTCTACGAAGGCCGCAGCGGCCGTCCGTACAGCTACGTGTTCAACGGCGACGCCAACGGCGACGGCCGTTCGACCAACGACCTGTTCTACGTGCCGAAGGGCCCGGGCGACGTGCTGTTCGGCACGCTGAGCAACACCGGTGCGTTCACCGCCAACCCGGCGCTGCAGCAGCAGTTCTTCGACTGGCTGGCCAAGAACCCGCAGCTGGCCAAGTACGCCGGCAGCTACGCCCCGGCCAACGGCTTCCGTTCCGGCTGGATCAACACCTTCGACGTGCGCATCACCCAGCAGCTGCCGGGCTTCTTCAAGGGCCACAAGTCCGAGGTCTGGCTGGACATCCAGAACGTGGGCAACCTGCTGAACAAGAAGTGGGGCCGGATCTACGACTACGGCTTCTACGCCGATGCCCGCGTCGCCAACCTGCAGGGCATCTACCAGGGCAAGTACGTGTACAACACCCTGTACACCGACCAGCCGACGGCAGCCAATGCCGACGCCGACGGCTTCAACACCGGCGTGTCGCAGTGGTCGCTGCAGCTTGGCTTCCGCTATCAGTTCTGATCGCGGCGCACGCTAGCTGAAGCGTTGGAAACGGCCGGGGCGACCCGGCCGTTTTCTTTTTGTGGGGGCTGACGTTAAAGTCGCCGGCTGACGACACCGACAAGACATTCGATATGACGACCAGCAATACGGCGGCGCGCGCGCTGCCGGTAGTGGATGCGCGGATCTACCCGCGCGGCGGCCTGGACATCCTCTCGCGCGTGGAAGTGGCGCGCCTACGCGATGCCTCCAGCGGCGGCCTGCACGAACTGCTGCGGCGCTGCGCGCTGGCGGTGCTGACCAGCGGCAGCGCCTCGGACGATCCGCGCGCGGCGCGCGATCTGTATCCCGACTTCGACATCCAGGTGGTGCAGCGCGACCGTGGCGTGCGCATCGACTTGCTCAACGCGCCCGCAATGGCCTTCGTCGACGGCGAGATCATCAATGGCGTGGCCGAGCTGCTGTTCGCCGTGGTCCGCGACCTGGCCTACATGGCCATCGAGCTAGGCCCCGAATCCAGCACCGACCTGCAGTCCAGCGAAGGCATCACCAATGCGGTGTTCGGCCAGTTGCGCAATGCGCGCATCCTGCAGCCGACCGATCCCAAGCTGGTGGTGTGCTGGGGCGGCCATTCGATCTCGCGCGACGAGTACCTGTACACCAAGCAGGTCGGCTACGAGTTGGGCCTGCGCGGGCTGGACATCTGCACCGGTTGCGGCCCGGGCGCGATGAAGGGGCCGATGAAGGGCGCCACCATCGCCCATGCCAAGCAGCGCAAGCACGACAACCGCTACATCGGCGTGACCGAGCCGGGCATCATCGCCGCCGAGTCGCCGAACCCGATCGTCAACCACCTGGTGATCATGCCGGACATCGAGAAGCGCCTGGAGGCCTTCGTCCGCATCGGCCACGGCATCATCGTGTTCCCCGGCGGTGTCGGCACCGCCGAGGAGATCCTGTATCTGCTCGGCATCCTGCTGCGCGAGGAGAACCGCGACCTGCCGTTCCCGCTGATCCTCACCGGCCCGACCATCGCCGCGCCGTATTTCGAGCAGATCGACCGCTTCCTGCGCCTGACCCTGGGCGAAGTGGCCACCTCGCGCTACGAGATCGTGGTCGGCGATCCGGTGGCGGTGGCGCGCAAGATGGCCGCCGGCATCCAGCACGTGCGCACGCACCGCAAGGAGCAGAAGGACGCGTTCTACTTCAATTGGTCGGTGGACATCCCGCTGGAGTATCAGCGTCCGTTCGAGCCGACCCATGAGGCGATGGCCGCGCTGGATCTGCACCATGGCCGTCCGCCGCATGCGCTGGCCGCGGACCTGCGTCGCGCCTTCTCCGGCATCGTCGCCGGCAACGTCAAGGAAGACGGCATGCGCCGTATCGAGCAGCATGGCCCGTTCGAGATCCACGGCGATGCGGACATGATGCAGGCCCTGGACGAGTTGCTGCGCGCCTTCGTCGAACAGCGCCGCATGAAGATCTCCGGCGAGTATCGGCCCTGCTACCGGGTCATGGCCTGAGTCCGATCCGGATCGTCGCGACGAACCAGGCGCCATCGCTGGCAGTGTGCAGCGAGGCGCCTTCCAGGCTGTCCAGGCGCGTGCGCAGCGCCGACAGGCCGACGCGGTGACCGCGGTCGATATGCGGCGACAGGCCGCCTATCGGCACCGGATTGCGCACGCTGATCTCCAGGGCGCCGTTGCGTTCGCCGATGGCGATGCCGATCTCGCCGCCCTCGGCACTGCATTCGATGCCGTGGTGCACGGCGTTCTCCAGTAGCGGTTGCAGCGACAGCCGCGGAATCCGCACCGGTGCCGGCGCCTTCGGCACCTCCCAATGGACGCGCAGGCGTGGCCCGAAGCGGATCGCCTCGATGTCAAGGTAACGCCTGGCCAGGTCGATCTCGTCCTGCAGATCGACCAGGTCCGGCGCGGCCAGCGCGGCGCGGAACAGATCCGACAGATCCATCAGCAGTTGCTCCACCTGTTGCGGTTGCCGGTGCACCAGCATCACCGCGGTGTTGAGCGTGTTGAACAGGAAGTGCGGCTGCACGCGCGCGGTCAGTGCGTCGATCTCGGCCTGCTTGGCGCGTTCCACCAGTTGCTTGATGCGCACGTGGTTGTGCAGCGCGGCCATGCCGAGCAGGCCGATCAGCAGGGCGATGCCGGACAGCTGCAGCGACAGCGTCAGCCATGCGCGGTCCGAGAGCTGCCAGTAGTCGCCGAAGGCATAGAGAATCACGCCGCTGATCAGCCAGGTCAGTGCCTGCATCAGGCCCAGTGTGGCCACGGTGATGGACAGGAAGCCGCATCCGGCCAGCGCCCGGCGCAACAGCAGCAGGCTCGCCAGGGTCAGCAGCGCGACCCACTGGATGCCCAGCGACGCCAGCCCGAAGTAGACCCAGCGGCTCCCTGCCATGCCCGTGCCCGGGACCGGGGTCAGGGCCAGGATGGCCGCGATGCACTCGCCGGCCATCACGATCCAGATCAGGGTCGAGGGTTGCTTGAGGACCTGCAGCTGGTCCTTGGAGTAGGCGGAGGCGGGCATCGGGGCGGAAGGCGGTGGGGCAGGGCCGAGGTGCATCATGCCGGCTGGCGCCCTGCCGCGCACGGTCCGTCCACTCCCCCATATCCGCCATCCGTCGGCAACGGCTGGCGCGGTCGCGGTCCGGCCGCTAGCGTGGCCGGCGGGAGAATCTGGGGAAGGATATGGCTGTTCCTTGCGCGCGTGGCCTTGCCGAACGGACGCAGCGTGGTTTCACGCTGGTGGAATTGATGGTCACCGTGGCGGTGCTGGCGATCATCATGGCGCTGGCGGTGCCCAGTTTCACCGGTCTGATCCGCAGCAACCGTTTGACCGGCGCCGCCAACGAACTGATCGCCGCGGTGCAGTTGACGCGCTCGGAGGCGGTGCGCCTGAACGGTGGCGTCAGCCTCTGCCGCAGCGACGACGGCGCGACCTGTGCCACCGGCGGCAACTGGACCCGCTACCTGACCGTCGCCCGCGACGGCACCGTGCTGCGCAGCACGACCCTGCGCACTGGCCTGGTCGTCACCAGTACGACCCTGGATGCCATGGGCGACAAGCTGACCTTTGGAGCGGACGGCATCGCGCGCAACAGCAGCGGTACGCCGGTGACAGGAGGCATCGTCGTCTGCATGGCGGTTACCAACCCATCCAACAATGTCCGGAGCGTCAAACTGATGGGCGGCAGCCGCGCCCAGGTCACATCGACATCCGACGGCGGCAGCTGCACCACCACCGGCTGAGCCGGTTCCGGCAAGCGGAGACACCATGAAGCGGTTCGAGAACGGCAGACATATGGCGGGCGTCACCCTCATCGAGGTGATGATCTCGGTGCTGATCCTGGGGGTGGGGATGCTGGGCGTGGCGGCGATGCAGACCACGGCGCTGCGCAACAACCAGAGCGCGCTGCAGCGCAGCCAGATCGTCATGCAGACCTACACCATCCTCGATGCGATGCGGGCCAACCGCAGCGCGGCGATGCTGGGGGCCTACAACACCGGCAGCATGCTCTGCACGGCGCCGGCGGCGGGCGACCTGGTGGCGAACGACAAGGCGGTCTGGCTCAGCGGGTTGAAGGCGGCGATCGGGGGCGACCCGGCGACCACGTGCGGCTCCATCGCCTGCAACGACGGCAATTGCACGATCACTGTGCAATGGGACGACAGCCGCGGCGTGAACTCCAGTGCTGGCGGCAACACCAGCGGCAGCGCGACCCAGACCCTGAGCACGACGGCCCAACTGTGAACACACTGATCGCTCGGGCGCTGCCACGGCGCCAATCCGGCTTCAACCTGATCGAGCTGATGATCTCGATGCTGCTCGGCCTGCTGGTGGTCGGTGCGGCGATCGGCATCTTTCTCTCCAACCGGCAGACCTATGCGGCGACCGAGGGCCTCAGCCGGCTTCAGGAGTCGGCCCGGACCGGTTTCGAGATGATGGCACAGGACATCCGCGAGGCCGGCGGCAATCCGTGCGATTCCGGATTGCCGGTCGCGAACGTGCTGAACAATCCCACGGCGAGCTGGTGGATGAATTGGGCGCTGCCGCTGACGGGCTACAAAAACAGCAACCCGTCCGGTCTCACCGTCACGGCAGGCACCGACGCGATCCAGATCCTCTCCGCGGGTACCGGCGGCGCCACCGTGACCGCGCACAACCCGGCGAACCAGACGCTGACGCTCAACGCGGCAGCACCGGACCTGCACAGCAACGCGATCATGCTGCTGTGCGATCGCCAGCAACTGGCCGTGCTGCAGGTGAACAGCGTTTCCGGCACCACGGCCAGTTACGCGAGCGGCGGCCTCAATACCTGCACACGGCTCGGACGCCTGCCGGGCGTGTGCGTCGCCGGCTCGAACAATTACACCTACGAGATCAACTCCATCCTGACCGAAGTGCGGGCGGTGCGCTGGTATGTCGCGGCCAGCAGCGGAGGAACGGGCGGCACCTCCTTGTATCAGGAAGTGGCCTTGCCTGGCGGCACGAGCCAGAAGAACGAAATCGCCGATGGCGTCACCGGCCTGCAGTTCAAGTATCTGTCCACCGGCGGCACCGCCTATGCCGATGCCAGCGGCGTGGGCAACTGGGCCAACGTGATCGCGGTGAAGATCGACATGACCGTCAGCGCCGATACGTCGGCCGGCGCCAACAAGCAGCCGGTGACGCGGACATTCAGCACGATCGTGAGCATCAGGAACCGGAACCCGTGAACACGTCGCCATCGCCCCGCCGGCAGTCCGGCATTTCGCTCATCGTCGTCCTGTTGCTGTTGCTGGTGATGACCCTGCTGGGGCTCGCCGTCTTGCGCGGCACGCTGCTGCAGGAGCGCATGTCCTCCAACATGTACGACCGCAGCCTGGGGTTCCAGGCCGCCGAAGGCGCATTGCGCGATGCGGAGAAGCTGATTCAGACAGAGGCTGGCAAGGGCAACACCGTCGGCTTCAACTGCGTGAAGGTCCCCGGCACCGTATGCCCTGCCGTTCCCAGCAACACGTATACCGGCAATGCCTCCAGCGGCTGTGCGCTGGGCACCCAGGAGTGCTGGGTGGACGGCACGGTGACGCCGACGGGCCAGGCCGTGCCGGCCCAGTACTACATCCAGTATCTGGGCCAGCGCACCAGCGAGGATCAGCTGGGCCTGGGGTCGAGCATCAATCAGAACCAATACGGCGGCACCGGCGGCACCTCGCTGGAGCACTACTACCGAGTCATCGCGCGCAGCGGCAACCCGGCCGCGTCCAATGGCCGGGCCATCGTCGTGCTGCAGACCAACGTCACCGTCAAGTAAGGATCCCACTATGACCAGTCGAGCGAAGAAGACGACGTACCGGGACTGGCTCCTTGCCGTGGTGGCCGGTCTATTCATCGGTACCGTCGGCGGCGCCGGTGCGGATGTGGATGTCTCGCAGTCGCCGCTGTATGTGGGCAGCGACGTGCCGGGCAACCTGGCATTCGTGCCATCGGTGGAGTTCCCGACGGTGATCAGTAAGGCGAATTTGTCCGATACGTATTCGGCGACGACCAAATTCGTGGGCTATTTCGATTCCGGCAAGTGCTACAGATACCACTACAGCGATACAGAAACTGATCGCTATTTTTATCCGGTCGGACTGCTGGGCAAAAACCCGGGCAGCTATTCCTGTGGCGGGGCCGGCGTATGGGCGGGGAATTTCCTGAATTGGGCGGCCACTCAGACGATCGATCCTTTTCGTTCGGCGTTGACGGGAGGGTATCGCGTACGCGATACCGCGACTGAGACCATTCTCGAGAAGGCGATCGCCGATCGCGACAGTACGGGCAATTTTCCGCGGCGCTTCATAAGCAACAACCAGGTGCTCATCTCCGGTGGAACGGCGGCCAACTGGCAAAGCTTCGGGATGCGCATCGATGGTCTCGGCAACAAGATGAATTTCGCCGCAAGTAACCTCGGAAATGCGCCACGAACTGCGATCGCCTACGACCCTAGCAAGCATGCCCTCGATGGCAGCTACCTTATGCCTGACGGTTCGCCTTGTACGTCCCCTCAGAACATTGGCTGTGTCCAGGATACGAGCCTGACGTTCCAGGTGTCTGTTCGGGTCAAGGTCTGCGATGCCAGTCTGGGTGCCTCGTATCTCGAGGACAACTGCGTCGCCTATCCCAACGGAGGCTATAAGCCGGAGGGGTTGATTCAGCAGTATTCCAAGCGCATTCGCTACAGTGTCTTCGGTTACAAGAACACTGACGATCCTTCCGTGGATAGCGGTATTTTGCGCGCAAACCAGAAGTTCGTCGGGCCATATACTTACAACCCTGATCAGGGAGCGCTTGCGAATGCGGCGCGAGAGTGGGATCCGCAGACTGGCGTCATCTATCAAAATCCCGATGTTTCCGACGCTGCAGCAACGACCGCGGCGATTGGCGGGACAGACCCTCAGTATCAGGTCGTCAACAGCGGCGTCATCAATTATCTGAACAAGTTCGGTCAACTCAATACCGGCAAGAACGTCAAGTCGTACGACGATGTCAGTGAGCTCTATTACGCCGCAATCCGCTATTTCAAACACCAGGGTAATATCGCGGCCTACTCTTCGTTGAGCGGAAACGCGCAGCAGCGATACCAGCAAGCCGATGGTTTTCCGGTCATCACTCAGTGGAACGATCCGATTTCCTATCGCTGCCAGATCAATGTGATCTTGGGTATCGGCGACACCAACACGCATTTGGACAAGAATCTGCCAGGCAACACCACCAACCTGAGTGGCGAGCCGGCCACACCTCCGGAAGTGACCCGCGATACCTCGGTCAGCGTCATCGACCGTATGACGCAGATCTGGCGTAAGGAAGGCAAGTCTGCAAACGACGCCGCCTCCAGCGCGGTCACGTCGCAGTTCAACAGCGACAAGAACTCCGCCTACATCGCGGCGCTCGCCTACGACGCGCACACCAAGGATCTGCGTCCCGACACCGCCAGCGATGGCTTGCCTGGCAAGCAGACCCTCTCCACACACTGGGTCGACGTTGTGGAATATGGCGATTACAAGTCGCCGAGCACCAACCAGTATTGGCTGACCACGAAGTACGGCGGTTTCCGTGTGCCGGAAGGCTACGATCCGGAGACCAATATCAGCGCCTTGGCGGACTCCACCTGGTGGGACGGCAGCTCCTATGTCAATGGCAATACCAATTACAAGAAGCCTGACAATTACTACCTTGCCGCCGACGCGGAAAAGATGGTGGCGAGCCTGCGCCAGGCGTTCGAGCGCATCCTGGAGGAGATGAAGGGGTCTGCAGCCTCCCTCGCCAGCAATACGACCAAGCTTGAAGCGGGCGCGCGGACGTACCAGTCCGTGTTCTACAGCGGCACCTGGCGTGGCGATGTGGTGGCGTACGACGTCAACCAGACCACCGGCGCGCTGACGCAGGCGTGGAGCGCGGGCGCGCAGCTCCCGGCCTGGGATACCCGGACGATCAAGTTCGTCAACTCGAATGGGAATCTGGACAATTTCGCCTACGGCAAGCTCGCCGGAACGCCGTTGTCGTCTGCAACGCAGAACCAGATCAACTATCTGCGTGGCGATCGCTCGCAGGAGAAGGCCAACGGTGGCGTCCTGCGTACCCGTAGCGGCATCCTTGGCGACATCGTCAACTCGCAGCCGGTCTATGTGGGAGCACCCAATCCACGGCTGTACACGACGGCGACGTTCAACGGCGCCAGCGCTTATGCCTCCTTCGCTGCGGCCAAGTCCACGCGCGCGCCGATGATCTATGTCGGTGCCAATGACGGCATGCTGCATGGGTTTGATGCCAGCACCGGTGCGGAGAAGTTCGCCTTCGTGCCGAAAGCGGCGATGACCGGGTTGCTGGACTACACCGATCCGAACTACCAGCACCGGTATTACGTGGATGGCGAACTCACCGTGTCGGACGTCTACTCCGGGGGCAGCTGGCGCTCGGTGCTGATCGGCACCATGGGGCGGGGCGGAAAGGGCATGTTCGCGCTGGATGTCACCGATCCCAACAACATCACTCTGCTGTGGGACAAAACCTCCACGGCCACCGATCTCGTCGGACTGGGCAACAATCTCGGCAAGCCGATCATCGGGCAGCTCGCCAACGGCCAGTGGTACGCGATGCTCGGCAATGGTCCTAACAGCAGCGGCGATTCGGCCGATCTCATCCTGGTGAATGCCATCACCGGTGCGTCCAGCCGTATCCAGACGGGGTCGAGCGGCAACAATGGCCTGTCCGGTGTCCTGGCCTGGTCGTCCAACAACGATTTCATCGTCGATCGTCTGTACGCTGGCGATCTCAACGGGAATGTCTGGCGGTTCGACATGTCCGGCGCGACCGGGACGGTGCGCCAGCTGTTCTCCGCCAACTATGCGTCCAAGGCGCAACCGATCACCGCTGCACCCACGGCGGCGAAGGATCCGGCGACGGGCCTGACCTGGGTGTTCTTCGGGACCGGCAAGTACCTGTCCAGCGGCGATCTGGGCAACAAGGACGTGCAGAGTTGGTATGGCCTGATCGACCGCGGCAGCACCATCCCCTCCAATCGTTCCACCCTGAACAAGGTCAACATCCTGCAGGAAGGCACCGTCAACGGCTTTGCCGTGCGCGTGATCGAGGACAAGCCCAACGCCGGGCAGGATGGCTGGTACATGGACCTGCTGTCGCCTCCCGGCACGCCGCAGGGCGAGCGCATGGTGGTGTCCAACTTCTTCCAGGGCACGGCGCTGATCGGGACCACGCGTATTCCGGATTCGGGCGATGTGTGCAGCCCCAGCGGCAAGGGCTTCGTGATGGCGATCAACCCGTTCACCGGCGGCCGGCTGTCGCAATCCTTCTTCGACCTGGACGGCAGCGGCGGATCCAGCACCGGCGATACACTCAATGGCACACCCGTGTCCGGCATCGGCCTGAACAGCAGCCCCAACAGTCCGATCTTCATCGGCAACCAGATGCAGATCGCGTTGGATAACGCGAGTACGACCACGCTCGGTACCAACAGCAGCGCGCTCAGCATGAAGCGCGTGTCCTGGCGCGAACTTCTGAGGAACAATTGATGCGACTTTCTTCCTTTCCGTCCCGCCGGCAGCACGGCTTCACCCTGATCGAACTGATGATCGTGGTCGCGATCGTGGGTGTTCTGGCGGCGATCGCGTTCGCCAGCTATCAGTCGCACGTGGTCAAGGCCCGTCGCTCGGCGGCGTCCGTGTGCTTGCAGCAAGGGGCGCAGCTCATCGAGCGCTACTACACCACCAAGCTGACGTATGAGGGTGTTCCCAAGCCTCAGTGCGGAAGCGATGCCGTGCAGTTCTACAACGTCGATTTCACAGGTACGCCGAATGCCAACACGTTCAAGTTGACGGCGACGCCGACCGGTCCGCAGTTGGCCAACGACACCCAGTGCGGCGCGCTCAGCATCGATCAGAAGGGGACGCGTACGACGTCTACCGGCGCGGGCGAGGGCACCTGCTGGTGAAGCTGGGCCGGTAGGGCGCAGTTGCAGTCAGGAAAGCACGGGTTCACCCCTTGCGGTCGGCATGAGGCCTCTATACAATGCGCCTCCCCGCCCGAATAGCTCAGCCGGTTAGAGCACTTGACTGTTAATCAGGGGGTCGTTGGTTCGAGTCCAACTTCGGGCGCCAAATCCGCAAAGGCCGCGAGCGATCGCGGCCTTTGCTTTTGTGCGTCAGTCCGGGGTCCGGCAGGGCATCGGTTCGGTCGCTTTTCGCGTGCGGATGCGTCCGGTGTTGTTGACCACCACCGCTGCGCGTAACCGGCCCCGCTCGCAGATGTTGACGGTCAGGTTGCTGCCGGCGCTGCGCCCATCGGGCAGGAAGCGGACCGAGGGGCGGCCTTGGTTGGAGCGCAGAACCAGGTCGCCGGCGCCCGGTGCGCTGCCTTGGCTGAGGATGCTGTCCGGCGCGATCGGCTGGCCTTGCCGTTCCGGGTCGCGGAACACCAGCCAGCCGTGGCTCCAGTCGCTGTCGCTGCGGCAGCCGCCTTCCCCGTTGGACGGGCAGGCGCTGACCGGGACGCCGAGGCTGATCGCGCTGCTGCGTGCCATGGCGAAGTGCGCGCTCAGCTGGTGCGTGGCCGCCGTCAATCGCTGGTTCGCCAGCAGTTCCCGGAACGCCGGCAGGCCGATGCCGGCGAGCAGACAGATCACCGCCATCACGATCATGGCCTCGAGCAATGTGTAGCCTTTGGCTGCAGCGTTCCGCATGTCCGTCGTCTCCCGGTGCGAGGTCGCCAGTCTCGCGGCCGGGCGGCAGGGCTTGAATGAGGGGGTTGTGCGTTCCCATGTAGGAAATCTCCCCGGCGCGGGGTCGGCCGACACTGTCGGCCTCGCTCTTCACCTTGAGGCTTGTGCATGTCCGACCGTTTCCAACTCGTATCGCCGTATTCGCCGGCCGGCGACCAGCCGCAGGCGATCGAGAAGCTGGTGGCCGGCTTCGAGGCCGGCCTGGCCAAGCAGACCCTGCTCGGCGTGACCGGGTCGGGCAAGACCTACACCATCGCCAACGTGGTCCAGGCGATCCAGAAGCCGACCCTGGTGATGGCGCCGAACAAGACGCTGGCGGCGCAGCTGTACGGCGAATTCAAGGCGTTCTTCCCCAACAACGCGGTCGAGTACTTCGTCAGCTACTACGACTACTACCAGCCCGAGGCCTACGTGCCGTCCTCGGACACCTTCATCGAGAAGGACAGTTCGATCAACGAGCACATCGAGCAGATGCGCCTGGCCGCGACCAAGACCCTGCTGTCGCGGCGCGATGCGCTGGTGGTGGCGACGGTCTCGGCGATCTACGGCCTGGGTGCGCCGGAGGACTACCTGTCGCTGCGGCTGATCCTGTCGATCGGCGAGCACGTGGAGCAGCGCCAGTTGATCCGCCACCTGACCGACCTGCAGTACACCCGCAACGAGTACGAATTGCACCGCGGCAGTTTCCGCGTACGCGGCGAGGTCATCGATGTGTTCCCGGCCGAATCCGACAGCGAGGCCTTGCGCATCGAACTGTTCGACGGCGACGTGGAGCAGCTGACCCTGTTCGATCCGCTGACAGGCGAGACGCTGCGCAAGCTCCAGCGCTACACGATCTATCCCAAGACCCACTACGCCACCACCCGCGAGCGCACGCTCAGCGCGGTGGACACGATCAAGCTGGAGCTGAAGGATCGGCTCGAACAGCTGTACGCGCAGAACAAGCTGGTCGAGGCGCAGCGGCTGGCGCAGCGTACCCAGTTCGACCTGGAAATGATGGCCGAGGTCGGCTTTTGCAACGGCATCGAGAACTACTCGCGGCATCTGACCGGCAAGGCGCCGGGCGAACCGCCGCCGACCCTGTTCGACTACCTGCCGCCGGACGCCTTGCTGGTGGTGGACGAGTCGCACGTCACCGTGCCGCAGATCGGCGCGATGTACAAAGGCGACCGCTCGCGCAAGGAAACCCTGGTGGAATTCGGTTTCCGCCTGCCGTCGGCGCTGGACAACCGGCCGCTGCGCTTCGAGGAATGGGAGGCGCGCTCGCCGCGCAGCATCTACGTCTCGGCCACGCCCGGGCCCTACGAGTTGCGCGAGTCGGCCGGTGAGATCACCGAACTGGTGGTGCGCCCGACCGGGCTGATCGATCCGGAAGTGGAGATCCGGCCGGTGGCGACCCAGGTCGACGATCTGCTGTCGGAGATCAACCTGCGCGTGGCCGATGGCGACCGCGTCCTGGTCACCACGCTGACCAAGCGCATGGCCGAGAATCTCACCGAGTACCTTGGCGAGCACGGGGTGAAGGTGCGCTACCTGCACTCGGACATCGACACGGTCGAGCGCGTGGAGATCATTCGCGACCTGCGTCTGGGCAAGTTCGACGTGCTGGTCGGCATCAACCTGCTGCGCGAGGGCCTGGATATGCCCGAGGTCTCGCTGGTCGCGATCCTCGACGCTGACAAGGAGGGCTTCCTGCGCTCCACCGGCTCGCTGATCCAGACCATCGGCCGCGCCGCGCGCAATCTGCGCGGCAAGGCCATCCTGTATGCGGACAAGATCACGCGCTCGATGCAGGCAGCGATCGACGAAACCGGGCGCCGCCGGGAGAAGCAGGTGGAGTACAACCTGGAACACGGGATCGTCCCGAAGTCGGTGGCGCGCCCGATCGTGGACATCCTGGAGGGCGCGCGCGAGGATGCGACCGAGGCCAAGTCGGGCAAGGGCAAAGGCAAGGGCAAGGCGCGCCGAGTCGCGGAAGAGCCGGCCGACTACCGGACGCTGGCGCCGGCGGAGATCGCCTCGCGACTCAAGGCGTTGGAGCAGGAGATGTACCAGCACGCGCGCGACCTGGAGTTCGAGGATGCGGCGCGGGTGCGCGACCAGATCAAGAAGCTGCGCGATGCCAGTCTGGTCGGCTAGGCGGGCCGCAGCGGTGCCCGATCGGAAGGTGGGTATTGTTCTTGTCCGCCAGGTGGGCTAAGATTCGCGCCCCTGCAGCGGTGCGCCGCGGCAGAGAAGGGCGGTTAGCTCAGCGGTAGAGCACTACCTTGACATGGTAGGGGTCACAGGTTCGAACCCTGTACCGCCCACCACGACGCGAAAAAGCGAACGTGGAAACGACAAAGCCGGCAGACGCCGGCTTTTTTGTGTCTGCGCTCACGCCACCGGGTGCGCTCGGATGCTGGCCGCGCGGCCGGGCTTGCTTTAGCATCCGAGCGGACGATCAGGCGAGGAGGCCAGGCGCATGGTGGAATACCATCATACGGTGCAAGTCAAAGGACGCTACCAGCTCGTGGCGTTGACCCGGGAGCCGGACTACAGCCCGGCCAACGTGGTGGGCTATACGGTCACCACCGATGGCGGTGCGCGGGTGGATCCGCACGACATGTCGTGGGACGAGGCGCGTGTCTTCCTGGACACCCTGATCGAGCGCGATCGGGACGCGGTCAGCGCGGAAAAGAAGCCCTCGCGGAACAAGCCGAGCACGCGGCAGCGTCGCTAGCGCGTCTGCACGTCTGGGCGGTCGCAAGCCCACCAGCAGTACTCGCCGGGCAGGACGTGCCGGGGTCCCGGGTATTGCGCAGGCGCCATCTGGGGCCTGGCGCTTGTGACGGGCCGACCTCCCTGGCCAAGCGCCGTTTCCGGTCGATGCCGTGCTTGCAGGTCCTCCCGACGCGCACACCACCGACGCAACTCCTCTCAAAGCGCGGAACTCGCTCTAGAATGTCGGCCAGGATGGATCAGGGAGGATAGGGCTTGTCGAATCGTAAACTCGTTGCGGCGGCGCTCGTCGTCGTGCTCACGGCCGTCTGCGGCTATTTCCTGTCCGGCTATCTGGTCCTGCTGCTGCTGAAGCTGGACACACGGATGTTCGGGCTAGGCACCTACTACCAGTACGTTCACGCCATCGGCTTGCCGGAGGTGGCTCCGTACGTCGGCAAGATCAAATGGGCCGGCTACCTCGGCTTCGGCTTGCCCGGCCTGGTGGCCCTGCTGATCCTGGTACTGATGTTCAGGCCGCCCAAGCGCAGCCTGCATGGCGACGCGCGCTTCGCCGGCGCGGCCGACCTGTCCAAGCATGGGCTGTTCAAGACCAGCGGCGACGGCATCGTGGTCGGCAAGTTCCGCGGCAAGCTGGTGCGCCTCAGTGGCCAGCAGTTCGTGATCCTGGCGGCCCCGACCCGGTCGGGCAAGGGTGTGGGCGTGGTCATTCCGAACCTGCTGGAGTACCAGGAATCGGTGGTCGTCCTGGACATCAAGCAGGAGAACTTCGATCTGACCAGCGGCTGGCGCGCCAGCCAGGGCCAGGAGGTGTTCCTGTTCAATCCGTTCGCCGAGGACCGTCGCACCCATCGCTGGAATCCGCTCAGCTATGTTTCCGACGATCCGGCGTTCCGCGTCTCGGACCTGATGAGCATCGCCGCCATGTTGTATCCGGATGGCTCCGACGACCAGAAGTTCTGGGTCAGCCAGGCGCGCAATGCGTTCATGGCGTTCTCGCTGTACCTGTTCGAGAACTGGGACGACGAGCGCAACATCGGCTTCCCCGGCGGGCTCGGCACGCCGACGCTGGGCGCGATCTACCGCCTGTCGTCCGGCGACGGCACCGACCTGAAGAAGTACCTGAAGTCGCTGTCGGAGCGGCGTTTCCTCAGCGGCAATGCCAAGTCGGCGTTCTCCAATCTGCTGTCGCAGGCGGACGAGACCTTCGCCTCGATCATGGGCACGCTCAAGGAGCCGCTCAATGCCTGGATCAATCCGGTGCTGGATGCGGCCACCAGCGACAACGACTTCCTGCTGACCGACCTGCGCAAGAAGAAGATGACCATCTACATCGGCATCCAGCCCAACAAGCTGGCCGAGAGCCGCCTGATCATCAACCTGTTCTTCAGCCAGATCATCAACCTCAACACCAAGGAGCTGCCCAAGAGCAATCCGGCGCTGAAGTATCAGTGCCTGCTGCTGATGGACGAGTTCACCGCGATCGGCAAGGTCGACATCATCGCCTCGGCAGTGTCATATATGGCTGGCTACAATGTCCGCCTTCTGCCGATCATCCAGAGCATGGCCCAGCTCGATGCCACCTATGGCAAGGACATCTCGCGGACCATCATCACGAATCATGCACTGCAGATTCTCTACGCTCCGCGCGAGCAGCAGGATGCCAACGACTACTCCGAGATGCTCGGCTACACCACCTTCCGCAAGAAGAACGTCACCCGCGGCAAGGATGTGACCCGAAGCGTGTCGGAGGAGAAGCGGGCGCTGATGCTGCCGCAAGAGTTGAAGGCGATGGGCAACGATCAAGAGGTGTTCTTGTACGAGGGCATTCCGCATCCGGTGAAGTGCGACAAGATCAAGTACTACAAGGATCGCTACTTCACCGCGCGGCTGCGTCCCAAAGTCGATATTCCGACGCTCTCGATATGAAAGTGTGACGAAAAACATCTATTTTTTGGGCGTATTTATCATTTGAACGTTTTTTTGCCAAATGCTTGACGTGGGCATGCCCCTGCGGCACATTCTCGCGAGTATGGCGGTGCGTTGGTAACAGAAACAGGAACAGGGGCGTGGGCCGAACGGCGCACGTAAGGGGTGACATGGAAGGTTTGCTGTCAAATTCCGTTTTCTTCGGCGCTGATCGCGCGGCCTCGGATACGTCCCGTTGTCTGCCGCAGATCCGTGCCCGCGCCGTTTCCGGCGCCTTCCTTGCCGCGACGCGCGTGTCGTGCCGTCGCGTCGAACTTCGCCATCCAGCAGTGGGCCGCCTGCGCGCCGCCCGCTCTCTATACGTTTCCGCAATTCAGAGGCTCGCGTGAAAAGAACGCATATGTTTCGGCTGATCGCTACGTTGAGTGCCGTCGCGCTGTTGAGCGCCTGTGCAACCAGGCCGGCACCCGACTTCCGCGGCAAGTGGAAGCCGGTCAACCGTTTCTCCGAGTCGACCATGGAGATCCCGCTGTACTCGTCGTACGTGTATCAGGCGATCCCGATGGACGGCACGCTCAAGACGATGCTCGAGCGCTGGGCCAAGGATTCGAACATGCAACTGTCCTACGGCATCCAGTCCGATTACACGCTGTATGCCCCGGTCGCCAAGATCAACACCACCAGCATCCAGCAGGCGGTCGCCGAGCTGAGCGTGGTCTATGCGCAGGAAGGGCTGAGCGTGACTGCGGCGGGCAATCGCATCCTGGTGCAGCCGTCGTCGTCGCTGAGCGGCGCGCCGGCAGCCAGCGGCAGCGCGAAGTGACGTCACCGTCGGCCTGCACGCTGCGCGCCGACAGCCACATTACGAAACCTGGTGAAGTCTGATGTTCGGTAAAAAGCCGGTCGAAAGCGAAAACGTCAACAAAGCGGTAGCGAAGGCGGTCAACTACGAAATCAGCATTGCTGATCTGGCTCGCCGCAGCGAGCGCCGTGCGTGGTGGGTCGCGTTCGGGGCGATCATCATGTGCCTGCTCCTCGGCGGCGGGTACTACTACATGCTGCCGTTGAAGGAGAAGGTGCCGTATCTGGTGATGGCCGATGCGTATACCGGCAATTCCTCGGTGACGGTATTGCGCAACAGCGGCGATGTGCAGAGTGTCACCAACAGCGAAGCGCTGGCCAAGAGCAACGTGGCGCGCTTCATCACCGCACGTGAGTCCTACGATTCGGAGATGATGGGGCTCAACGACTGGAATACGGTGTTCTCGATGGCGCCGCGGGACACCGCGGTGGGGGCCGAGTACTTCAATCTGCACGCACCCAACAATCCCTCGGCCCCGTATTACACCTATGGCAAGGCGCGGTCGATTCGGGTCAAGATTCTGAGCATGAACCTGCTCGGCGGGGGCAATAAACCGTATACAGGCGCGAACGTGCGCTTCCAGCGCAGCATTTATGACAAGAAGACGGGGCAATCCACGTTCCTCGACAACAAGTTCGCCATTATCGGCTTCAAGTACAACAGCAATCTGGCCATGGACGACGAACTGCGGGTGCAGAATCCGTTGGGGTTCCAGGTGACCGATTACCGGGTCGACAACGACTACTCGGCCATGCCAGTGCCACCTTCGTCGGCCGTGCAGGCTCCTGAGACCGGCGCGGTTCAGCAGCCTGCGGCCGCGCAGATGCCGGGAGCGGCGGGCGAAGTGCCGATGCAGCGGATGCCAGGTCAGCCGACGGCACCAGGCGCGAACGGTACGGTGCCGGCCACGCAGCCGGCGCCGATGGCCAATCCGGCGAGTGCGCCTGTCTATCCAGGGGCGCAGCCGGCTGCGGCAGCCCCTGCACCCAACGTTGCACCTCAGCACAACGGTAATGGAGCGAACGTTCGATGAGTTTCCTGACGAAAACCGGTTCGGCGCATCTTGCGTTGCTGGCTCTGGGTCTGTTCGCGCCGATTGCATCGGCCCAGGTGGTTCAGCAGTACGAGTACGAGCCTGACAAGATCTATCAGGTGCGTACCGGCCTGGGCATCACCACCCAGATCGAACTGAGCCCGAACGAGAAGATCCTCGATTACAGCACCGGTTTCACCAGTGGCTGGGAACTCAGCCGTCGCGAGAACGTCTTCTACCTGAAGCCGAAGAACGTCGACGTCGATACCAACATGATGATCCGCACCGCCACCCACTCCTACATCCTCGAATTGAAGGTGGTAGCGACGGATTGGCAGCGGCTGGAGCAGGCCAAGCAGGCCGGCGTGCAGTACAAAGTGACCTTCACCTATCCGAAGGACACCAGCTTTGCCGCCGCCAGCGACGAGGTGAAGGACGAGTCGCAGCTCGACACGCGCTTGACCAAGGATCGTCATTACTACTTCGACTACGACTATTCCACGCGTTCCAAGCAAATGTGGATCGTGCCGAGCAGCGTCTACGACGATGGCAAGTTCACCTACATCAAAATGGATCTGACGCGTTTCCCCACTGGCAACTTCCCGGCGGTGTTCGGTCGCGAGAAGGAGAGCGATGAGGATTTCCTGGTCAATACGACAGTCGAGGGCAACACCCTGATTGTCCATGGGACCTATCCCTTCCTGGTCATCCGCCACGGCAAGAATGTTGTCGGCTTGCGTAGGAACAAGCAAAAGTGAACTCGAATCTACCCCCGTCTGACGAAAACTACGGCAACGACCACGGTCAGCCGCGTTCCCCGCATGCGGACGATGCGCCGCGCGAGAATCCCTATTTCGCTCGCCAGCAGCAGACCGCTGACCCGGATCTGGACGCCAATGAGCCGGTGCTCCGCTCCAGCGATCTGAAGAAGCTCAATCGCAAGGCGCTGGTGTTCCTGGGCGGCATCGCCGCGCTGTTGATCCTTGCGATCTTCTGGCTGGTGAGCGGCAGCAGCACGCCTGAGCCGGCACCGAAGCCGCGCCAGGAAGCGGTGGTGGCGCCTGCGTTGCCGCAGACCGCGGCGCCTCCACCGGTGCAGCCGGCCGAGCCGGTGCCACTGGCCGAGCAACCGAGCCTGCCGCCGTTGCCGCCGATGCCCACCGATACCGACACGCAGATGCAGTCGGCTCCGCGACAGGAGCGTGGGCCGTCCTTGCTGGAGCGGCGCATGGCCGGCCTGCAACAGGACGCCGGTGGCCAGGGCCTGGGTGGCATGATGCCGGGACAGGAGCAGGGTGGCGCGCCGATGCAGCAGGAGCAGGAGACCTCTGCCAAGCCGATCGCCAACCCGGACGGTCTGCTGGTGCGTGGCACTTACATCCGCTGCGTGCTGGAAACGCGGATCATCACCGATTTCCCCGGCTTCACCTCCTGCATCATCACCGAGCCGGTGTACTCCATCAACGGCCGCCGCCTGTTGCTGCCGAAGGGATCGAAGATCCTCGGCCAGTACGGTCCCGGGGAACCGACCGGCCCGCGCATGCAGGTCGTCTGGGATCGCATCACCACCCCTACCGGCATCGATGTGACCCTGGTTGGTCCCGGCGTCGACAACCTCGGCAGCGCCGGCCACCCGGGTCAATACAGTGCGCATTGGGCGAGCCGCATCTCGTCCGCGCTGATGATCAGCTTGCTCAGCGACGCCTTCAAGTGGGCGGCGGCCGAGCATGGCCCGAAGACCACGACGACCGGCCTCAATTCCGGCATCGTCACCGAGCAGCCGTACGAGAGCAACACGGCGCAGTCCATCCAGCGTCTGGCCGACCAGGCCCTGGATCGCCGCCGTCCCGCCACCGTGACCATCAACCAGGGCACCATCGTGAACGTCTACGTGGCCAAGGACGTCGACTTCACGGCCGTGCTGCCGCGTTGACAGAGATCGAGACAGCGACGTGACGTTCGACGACTCTCCGACCGCGCAGATCTCCACGGACTTCCTGGATTACCAGTACTCGGTACTGGGCATCCTGGATTACCTCAACTCGCCGGACGTCACGGAAATCTGCATCAACCGTCCTGGCGAGCTGTACCTGGAGACCCTGCGTGGCTGGCAGCGGATGGATATCCCGTCGCTGACGTTCGATCGCGCGCGGCAGTTCTGTACGGCGGTGGTCAACGAGAGCAATACCGGCCAGCGCATCACCGATGCCGATCCGGTGGTGTCGTTGACCTTTCCCACCGGACAGCGCGCGCAGTTCGTGATCCCGCCGGCCTGCGACGCCGGCAAGGTGTCGATCACCATCCGTCTGCCGTCCAAGCACACCAAGACCCTGGAGCAGTACAAGGAAGACGGCTTCTTCCAGGAGATCCTGGAGGTGCAGTCGGGTCTGAGCGAGCAGGATCGCGAGCTTCTCGAGCTGCGGCGGCAGCGCGATTACGCCGAGTTCTTCAAGAAGGCGGTGCTGTTCAAGAAGAACGTCGTCGTTGCCGGCGCCACCGGTAGCGGCAAGACCACCTTCATGAAGTCGCTGGTGAATCACATCCCGCACGAAGAGCGGCTGGTGACGATCGAGGACGCGCGCGAGCTCTTCATCAGCCAACCCAATTCCGTGCATTTGCTCTACTCGAAAGGCGGACAAAGCACGAGCAACGTCACCGCGAAGAGCTGCATGGAAGCATGCCTGCGCATGAAGCCCGACCGCATCATTCTTGCGGAGTTGCGCGGCGACGAGTCGTTCTACTTCATCCGCAACTGCGCTTCCGGTCATCCCGGTTCCATCACCAGCTGTCATGCTGGCAGCATCGGGCAGACCTGGGATCAGTTGGCGCTGATGGTCAAGGCGTCGGCCGAAGGGTCGGGCCTGGAGTTCGCCGTCATCAAGCGGTTGTTGATGATGACCATCGACATCGTTGTCCACATCAAATCGCACGCGGGCCGGCGCTATATCACCGGTATCGATTTCGATCCGGAACGCATGCAGTCGGGTGGGGGATGAATATGTTCATTAAGGTGATAGGGCGAAGCGGCGCCGATTGACTTTGAATTTTTCTTCCAACACGATTGATTTGCTACATCTGCGGCGTTCTGGGCGATTTGCCACGACGCCGATGCATAGGGAGTAACCACGGCATGTTGCCAGGCATGGAACTACTCAGCTGTCCCGAAATGGCGGTTCCGGCTGAAGTCATGCAGCACGTTGTGCGCGTCGAGTCGTCGCACAATCCGTTCGCGATCGGTGTGGTCGGCGGTCGCCTGGTGCGTCAGCCGCAGAACCTGTCCGAAGCGGTGGCCACGGCGCGGATGCTGGAAGAGAAGGGCTACAATTTCTCCCTCGGTCTCGGGCAGGTCAACCGCTACAACCTGATCAAGTACGGCCTGGATACCTACGAAAAAGCATTCAAGACCTGTCCCAATCTGCAGGCCGCCTCGAAGATCCTGGCCGAGTGCTATAGCCGCTCCGGCGGTAACTGGGGCAAGTCGTTCAGCTGTTACTACTCCGGAAACTTCGAGACCGGGTACCGCCACGGTTACGTGCAGAAGGTCTACGCGTCGATCAACCAGGGCAGGGCGCTCGCCGCGTCCACCGCTGGTGCGATCCCGGTGATCCCGGCCGGAAGCGTGCGTCGTGCGCTCAACGACTCGGTGAAGGCCGCGGCGGTGCGCGAAGTCGATTCGATCGTGTCGCGGCGCATCGACTCGGCGGCGAACCAGCTTGCCAGCGGCCTGGCCGCGCAAGGTCAGCCATCTCTGCGCCCTCAGGCTGCCGTCGCGGCGCCAACGCAGCAGACCGCTGGGACAGTTGCGGCCGCACCAGCGGCGCAACTGTCCGCTGCAGATTCCGATCTCTACGTAATACGACCTACAGGCGCCGGCAAAGGAGTGGCGGTTCCTGCAGGTGGCGGAGCGTCCCCAGCTCCGCACGTTTCCGCACACGCGCCTCAGGCCGTGGCGGGAGCGACCGTTCCTGGCGCAAGTACGCCGCCGCCGACGCCTGGCGACGGGGCCTTCGTATTCTAGCCAGATGCAGTAGCGCGGCCATGCAAATGGCTTTTTGATCACCCCCTGTTTTCCAGTCAAGGAGATACTCACGATGTTCAAGAACAATCAGATGAAGTCGAACGCCAAGGTCATCGGCACGGCGGCGTTGCAGGCGGCGGTGTTCACCGTGGCCCTGCTCGCGTCCAGCTTCGCGATGGCGCAGGACTATGCCGGTGCCGATACCAAGGTCTGCAACTTCCTCGGCAAGACCAACAATATCCTGAACATGGCGTCCATCGTGGTGGTGACGATCGCGGTCGTCTTCGCCGGCTACCAGATCGCGTTTGCGCATAAGCGCGTTTCCGAAGTGGCGCCGGTGCTGCTAGGTGGCGTGCTGATCGGCGCGGCCGGCCAGTTGGCCAAGATGCTGATCGGCGACACCGGCCAGAAGCAGTGCACGGCCACTGCGGCGATCGATATGATCCAGCACGTTCTGCACTATGCATAAGAACGTGCTTTTCCGGGGTTGCACCCGACCGGCGATGTTTTTCGGGGTGCCGTACATCCCGTTTTTCATCGGCGCGGGTGGCGGCTTCCTGATGGGTATCTATTTCGATATGTGGCTGCTGCTGCTCATTCCGGTCATCGTCTTCGTCATGCAGCAGATGACCAAGCGAGACGAGATGATCTTCCGCATGCTCGGGTTGCGCTGGATGATGCGGATGCGCGTGCGCAACCTGCAGCGCTATTCCGGCATGTGGGTGTTCTCGCCGAATGAGTACAGGAAAGAGGTGCCGGGCGCCAAGCGCTAGCTTGGAATCCGGCATCGGGTCTCGACCCCATGCACGACGCCTGTGTCGTGCATGGGGTTGTTCGGTTTTTCGTGTCGACGCGCGATGGCTTGTCTGAGCGAGGTCGGCAGTTCCCGGGGTATGCGCGCCGGGCCTTGGCAAGACGAAACGGATTCTGAGTCACTTCATTATGTTCATCCCGGATACTTCGATCAGCGAGTTCATTTCCATCTCCACGCATGTGGCGCCGTCCGTGCTGAAGACGACGGGAGGAGATTTCATGCTGGTCTGGCACTTGGGCGGGCTTCCGTTCGTGGGCCGCGAAGAGTGGGAGATCGAACACCGTCACAACACCTTCAATCGCATGCTGCAGACGCTGCGTGCTCCGGATTTCGCCAATGTGGCGTTCTGGGTGCACGATGTGCGCCGCCGTCGTCGCATCAAGAACGAGGGCAAGTTCCAGCAGGCCTTCAACCAGGATTTGTCGGACCAGTATTACGGCGCCTTGTCGTCGCAGAAGATCATGCAGAACGAGTTGTACATGACCATGATCTATCGCCCGGTGGTGACAGGTAAGCGTCTCATGGACAAGTCGTCGAGCATTCCGCAGTTGCAGTCCGAGCAGGACCAGGCGATCGCCAAGGTTCTCGAACTGGCAGGCAACGTCGAAGCCGTGCTGAAGGATTATTCGCCGTACCGGCTTAGCATGTACGAGGCCACCAATGGCGTGGTGTTCTCCGAGACGCTGGAGTTCTTCGGTTATCTGATCAATCGCATCGACGAGCCGGTACCGGTGCTGCAGGCGCCGGTGCCCGCCTATCTGCCGGTCAGCAAGCACATGTTCGCCAACAAGACCGGCGACTTCGTGATCAAGACCCCGGAGGGTGTCAATCATTTCGGTGCCATTCTGAACATCAAGGAGTACACCGACGGAACCTATCCCGGCATCCTCAATGGCCTGAAGTATCTCGACTTCGAGTATGTGGTGACCCACTCCTTCAGCCCGATGGGACGGCACGATGCACTGAAGGTGCTCGATCGCACCAAGGGCATGATGGTGTCCTCCGGCGACAAGGCGGTCAGCCAGATCCACGAGCTAGACCTGGCGATGGATCAGTTGTCGTCTGGCAACTTCGTTCTGGGCGAATATCACTTCACCATTGCCATCTACGCCGATACGCAGGAGAAGCTTTCGCAGCAGGTGGCGACCACCCGCGCGGAACTGTCCAATGCCGGTTTCGTCTCGACCAAGGAGGATCTGGCGGTCGCTTCCTCCTTTTACGCGCAGTTGCCTGGCAACTGGCGCTACCGCACGCGTATCGCCAATGTCAGCTCACTGAACTTCCTCGGTCTGTCGCCGCTGCACAACTTCGCCCAGGGCAAGCGCGAGAACAATCCGTGGGGCGAGTGCGTCACCACCTTGCAGACCACCAACGGCCAGCCGTACTACTTCAATTTCCACGCGACGCATCCGGCGGAGAACTCGCTCGGCGAGAAGGCGATCGCCAATACCATGGTGATCGGCAAGTCCGGTACCGGTAAGACCGCGTTGATCAACTTTCTGCTCAGCCAGGTGCAGAAGTTCGATCCGATTCCCACCATTTTCTTCTTCGACAAGGACCGCGGTGCCGAGATCTTCGTGCGTGCCTGCGGTGGCAATTACCTGGCGCTGGAGAACGGCAAGCCCACCGGCTTCAACCCGTTCCAGTGCGAGCGCACCGAGGCGAACGTGCAGTTCCTGGCCGACCTGATCAAGGTCCTCGCAGGCAAGATCGAGTACACCTCGCGCGAGGAGGAGGACATCTTCCGCGGCGTGGAGGGCATGCTCGACACGCCCATGCATCTGCGCAGCATGACCAACTTCCGCAAGAGCCTGCCCAACATGGGCGACGACGGTCTGTACGCGCGCATGCGCAAGTGGACGGCCGGCAACTCGCACGGCTGGGTGTTCGACAATCCGGTCGATACGATCGACCTGGAGAAGGCCAGCATCATCGGCTTCGACTACACCGACGTCATCGACAATCCGGAAGTGCGGGTTCCGGTCATCAACTATCTGCTGCATCGGCTGGAAGCCCTGATCGACGGCCGGCCGCTCATCTACGTGATGGACGAGTTCTGGAAGATCCTCGATGGCAAGGGCGGCCTGAAGGAATTCGCCAAGAACAAGCAGAAGACCATCCGTAAACAGAACGGCCTGGGTATCTTCGCCACCCAGAGCCCGGAGGATGCGCTTGCCAGCGACATTTCCGCGGCGCTGGTCGAACAGACCGCGACGATGATCCTGCTGCCCAATCCCAATGCCAGCAAGGAAGACTACATGGACGGCCTCAAGCTCACCGAGGCCGAGTACCAGGTCGTGGTCAGCCTGGACGAGCGCTCGCGCTGCTTCCTGGTCAAGCAGGGCCATGGATCGTCGGTGTGCCAGCTCAATCTGCGCGGCATGGACGATGCGCTGTCGGTCATCTCGGCGTCGACCGACAATATCGAAATCATGCACCAGGTGCTGGAGCGCAAGGCCAAGGAGCACGGCGTCGCGCCGGACGATCTGACGCCCGAGCAGTGGTTGAACGAGTTCTACGCACGTCGCAAGGGCTCCGGAAAATCGGGTCCTGCGAGGTCGGTGTCTTCGGATAATCGGGGGGCGGCGGCGGTCAGCTGACCGCTTCGCCCAGTCACGCGTGGCAATCTTCTACAAGATCTGTGTTGAGGTGTTTATGGATAAGATGACGAAAGTCTTTAGCCGTACAGGTGTCGTTGCTGCAATTGCGCTGCTCACGCTGTTGCCCGCTACTGCTTTTGCGCAGTGGAAAGTGATCGATAAGACGCAAATTGACGAGAATAAAGCCAATACAAAGACGCTGGATCAGAAGCTGGACAAGATCCGCGGGGATAACGAGGTCGGCAAGGCCGAGAAACAGAAGTCCAGTGGCGATGAGGTCGACAAGCCGAAGGAAAAGCTGGTCAAGGTCGACGACAACTACGGTGTGTCCGATTGTGCTAGCAAGACTGCTGGCACTCCGGTGTCAACTGAACAGCAGCAGACCTGCGAATTGATCCAGCGTACGCGTAACTCGCAGTTCAATTACATGGTGGCGATGTACGACATCACCGAAAAGCGGTTGCAGCGCCTGCGCGATCTGGAACAGCAGCGTGCGAAAATCAGCACGAACCAGATCGGCTTGCTGGAAGACAACACGAACAAGCTGATCGCGTTGCGGGCGCTGATGGATATCGATCGTCAGCAGATGGAAGCAGCGATGTTTGCCTACGAGAAGCGCTTGTCCTACCTGACCCAAGTACAGTCAGCTGGTGGTTGGGCCGCTATGCGCGGCAAGAAAGCGCCTTCCGCCACCAATACTGGTGGAGGTGGCAGCTTGTTCGATGCGTTTGCCGGCCTTAGCGACCTGGCCCAGACGATCGCCGCTGGAGCAGTGATGAAAGGGGCACTGGAGTTGGCTAAGTCGAAAAAGCCTGATGGCGACTATAAGTCTTTGAGTATTGAGAATTAGTCTGTGTTAAGTGCTGCTTGGTTAAAAGTGGCTTGATGGTGGTTTGGCTCAGTGATGAGCATGGCATTATGGAGCGGTCATGAATTTCTTGCAGAATTACGCTAATTACGAGTTCTTCAAAGCCATCAACAATTTTCTGCGAGATGAAATCGACTACTTCCAGTGGTCATTGCTCATTCGCATGTCCGATTGGGTTGCAGTGACCGCGCTGAGCGCGTTGACGCTTTGGATTCTGTTCAAGGGCTACCAAGTTGCGACTGGTCAATCGCGCGAGTCGGCCATGGAGTTGGTCGTCAAGTCGTTGCGGTCGGCGCTGATCATTGGTGTGGCCATGAGCATGGTGGCTGCGGCTCGGCCTGAAGGAATGAAAGGACTGTATTGGAGGCTGACCGATGGACTGAGCAGCGCGATCGTTTTCACGGTGACCGGTAGCTCACAGAGTCCCTATGAGGCAATCGACGACAATCTGGCGATGATGCAAATCGCCATGACAAGTATCGATCAGATCGACAGTGCTGGTAATCCGGACATCGAGAAGGAGAAGGATCGCGCGAGGTTGTTCAGTGGGATCGGAATGGCTGGTCCTGGAATCGTGGGCGGCTCGTTGTTGTTGCTGAACAAGTTGGCAATGGCACTGTTCATCGGCTTTGGGCCATTGTTCATTCTTTGCCTGCTATTTGATGCCACAAAGTCATTGTTCCAAAAGTGGTTGACTTATGGGATCGGCACGGTGTTCTCCTTGGGGGTGCTTAGCTTCACGGTTGGCTTGGCGACGAAAGTCGTCGCTGTGGTAGGTGCCGCGTTCTTAGCGAAGTGGGCTGTGTCGGGTGGTGCAACTGAGGGCGTCGGCAGCATGTCATTGCAGCAGGGTGGTATCGGTTTGGTATTGAGTACCCTAATCATTACTGCGCCACCTATGGCGGCTGCATTTTTCCAGGGCACGCTCGGCCAATTCTCTCCTTACTCTGGCTTTGGTCAGGTCGGACGGGATCCTGCGTCTGGTAGGCCTCGCGCGCCGCAGTCACCTGGTGGCGAATCGGCGTTTCGAGGAGGAGATTTCAATTCGTCTCAGTCCGTCACTCCTAATCACTCCACAAGGCAGGTTCAGTTTTCTTCTGACGCTTCTGGTCAAACAGGTGCCGGTAGGTACAGGCCGCAGGACGTCGTTTGATAATATGTTTGGAGGTGATGTTTTGAAGGCGATAGTCTTTGCTTCTTGCTTACTGCTCAGTCCGATGGCCTTGGCGCAAACTGCCTGCCCGTCGGGAGTGGCTCCTGGCAGTCCTCAATGTGGCCCGAGCCCCGGAGGCGAGGATGGGTCTGCGCGGTTGACGGGAGAGTGGATCAAGACGTGGGGGGCTATCGCACGTGCGTCCAGCGGAGATGTCGGAAGCAGCACTGGAAGGTTTTCGGAATCGGATGCTGAGGCCGGTGCGTTGGAAAGGTGTGCTGGCCTCGGAAATTCGGACTGCAAGGTTGTTTTTACCTACAAAAACCAGTGTGTTGCCGTTGTCCAAGGTCCTGATGGAACTGGGGTGGGGAAAATAGTGAGTGGCGCGACCGTGAGCGCCGCGAAGAAAGAAGCGCTGCGTCGCTGTAAAGAGGCTTCAGGTTCTGAGTGCACAGTCATAGGGACGGATTGCTCTAAGCCCTACTTCAGGGAATATTGATTTTCTTTTTGCGGTGTTGGATTTAACGAGTCCTGTTCATGGTGGACGCGTTTTTTCAAGTGATCACTTTCGCCATGTGTGAATACGTATGCAGGCACCGCTGAAATTCCTGCATCAACGCTACTCTAGCGCAGCGTTTCGCGTGCCCGTCGCACGCGCGATCTCTGCCCGAAGGGGGGCGTTGCATGTCTCAGGCTCCATGGTGGCGCGGTGCCGTCATCTATCAGATCTATCCGCGTAGCTTCCTCGACGCCAATGGCGACGGTATCGGCGATTTGCCGGGCATCGTGCGCAAACTGGACTACATCGCGGCGTTGGGCGTGGATGCGATCTGGATCTCGCCGTTCTTCAAGTCGCCGATGGCCGATTTCGGCTACGACATCGCCGACTATCGTGAGGTCGATCCGCTGTTCGGTACCATGGCCGACTTCGATGCCCTGCTGGCCAAGGCGCATGCGCTGGGCCTGAAAGTGATGATCGACCAGGTGCTCAGTCACACCTCGGTGGAGCATGACTGGTTCAAGGAAAGCCGGCAGAGCCGCGACAACCCGAAGGCGGATTGGTATGTGTGGACCGATGCGCGTGAGGACGGGGCGCCGCCCAACAACTGGCTGTCGATCTTCGGTGGCGTGGCGTGGCAGTGGGAGCCGCGCCGCGGGCAGTACTATCTGCACAATTTCCTTGCCTCGCAGCCGGATCTGAACTTCCACAATCCGCAGGTGCAGCAGGCGACCTTGGACAACGTAGAGTTCTGGCTGGCGCGCGGTGTCGACGGCTTTCGCCTGGACGCGATCAATTTCTGCTTCCACGATCCGCAACTGCGCGACAACCCGCCCAAACCGCCGGAAAAGCGCGTCGGCCGCGGCTTCAGCCCGGACAATCCGTACGCGTTCCAGTACCACTACTACAACAACACGCAGGCGGAGAACCTGCCGTTCCTGCAGAAGCTGCGCAGCCTGCTCGACCGCTATCCGGGGACGGTAAGCCTGGGCGAGATCTCGTCGGAGGATTCGCTGGCGACCACGGCCGAATACACCCGCGCCGGGCACCTGCACATGGGCTACAGCTTCGAATTGCTGACCGACGATTTCAGCGCGGCCTACATCCGCGAGACGGTCTCGCGTCTGGAAGCGGCGATGACCGAAGGCTGGCCGTGCTGGGCGATTTCCAATCATGACGTGCAACGCGCGGTGACGCGTTGGGGGCAGGGTGCCGAGACGCCGGCCTTCGCGCGGCTGCTGATCGCGATGCTGTGTTCGCTGCGCGGCTCGGTCTGCGTCTACCAGGGCGAAGAGCTCGGCCTGGGCGAGGCAGAGGTGCCGTTCGAGGCGCTGCAGGACCCCTACGGCATCGCGTTCTGGCCGAACTTCAAGGGCCGCGATGGGTGCCGGACGCCGCTGCCATGGGATGCCAGCGAGCAAGCCGGTTTCAGCACCGGGACGCCTTGGTTGCCGATCGCGGCAGCGCATCGCGCACAATCGGTGGCGGCGCAGGAGGCCGACCCGCAGTCGGTCCTGCATGCGATTCGCCAGTTCCTGGCCTGGCGCAAGCGCCATCCGGCCTTGCGTGAGGGCGACATCGTCTTCCACGAGACGGCCGAGCCCGTGCTGATGTTCCAGCGTCGCCACGCCGCGCAGTGCTTGCTGCTGGCGTTCAATCTGTCCGCCGAGGCCGCCGACGTGGCGCTGCCCGAGGGCAGCTGGCAGGCGCTGCAGGTGCCGGGCGTGGTCGCGGGCTCGGTCGAAGAGCGCTTGCGTTTGCCCGGCTATGCGATGGTGTGCCTGCAGGGCGCATGAGCGGGACCAAATGATTCCTGCGACGGCAGCGTCGCATCCTGCTGTGTGGCTACGGCACTGCCGAGACGGTGTTTGTGAGAGACAGTCCGGCGTGCACTGCGTCGGATAGGCCTCATGCATACCACCGACGTGGGCGCTTGTTGGACGACAAGGATCGCTCTGGAAGTTCAGTGTCCGTAGTAGGCATGTTGCGCTGACCACGCCACGCCGCCTTCGCGGTTTGGCGTGCCCGGTAATCACGGCACGCCTCGTCGCCGACAATCACGCCGACCTGGAACCAAAGCCAGCTCGGAGACTTGCCTTGCTGGCCCACACAACAGACTGCTGCGCCGATGCCGATGCCGATGCCGCTGCCGGCTAGGCGACGCGGCCACGAATCCGCCGTCATCGCTGCGCTGGTGTCCATCGCGGCAATGTCACCATGTCTGCACGCCAGCCCTTGTGATCTGAAACGCCGCTTTTCCAGCAACGCCACCTGGTCTCGATCTCGCGGCCTCCTGGCTGAGACCCATCGTTGGCGATGGCGGTGCTGGCGTCGATCAGCTGCCGCAGTAGCGATTCGGCGCGGATGCGTGGTCTGTGGCGCGGTCGGGCCGACCAGTTCGGGGTTCAGTAATGAATGTCCAGGCATGGCGCTTTCTGGCACGCAGAGGGCTTGGGCCATGCACTCCTGAAGTGCAGATTTTTTTCGGCGACGCGGCCATTCCGCGCGCTCGCGGCGTTTTGTCGGGATCTTCGCGGACGCGGCGAGATCTCCATCAGTTCACGCGCGATCGCTTTCTGTAGATCTTCTTGCAGGCGAAGGGGCTGGTGTGCGCCCTCCAGGCCGCTCGTCTTGATCCCGATCGGCAAACCAGATCGTCAACGCTGCTCGATCCTGATCTCATCGTTTTCTCTCTGGTCACCCCGGCATTTGACGCAACCGTCCGCGGCAACCGCCCCAACGAAAACGCCCGCCGGGTGCGCCGGCGGGCGTCGTCTGCAGCCTCTACGCGGGACTCAGAACTTGTAGTTCACGCCCAGCATGTAGGTGCGTCCCCATTCGACGTACTCCAGCGGGCGATCCTTGGTGCCGGCGTAGGTGCGGTAGGGCGAGTTGGTCAGGTTGCTCGCCTGCAGCAGCAGGCTCAGCCCGGCCAGGCTGCTGCCGTCGGCGAAGGTATAGCTGACCTGCGCGTCGGTGACGTTCTCGCCGACCACGTAGCGCAGCGTGCGGTTGCCGTTGAAGTTGCCGATCTCGCCGATAAAGTCCGAACGCCGCCGCTGGCTGACGCGTGCTTCGAAGCCGTTGCGCTCGTAGTAGGCGGTGAAGTTGTACACGCGCTTGGACAGGCCGGGCAGGTCGATCGGCGCCGAGCCCACGCTGGAGGCGCTTTCGGGATCGACGATCTTGATGTCGCTGTCGTTGAACGTGGCACTGGCCTGGATGCCGAAGCCGCGCAGGCTGTCGGTGAACATGTCCAACGGCAGCGAGGCGGTCAGCTCGAGCCCGCGCAGAGTGCCGCCCTTGCCGTTCTGCGGCGAGGAGAAGGTACCGGTGGTCTGTACCGGCACGGTCATGTTGGGCGGGCGCACGTAGCTGGCGAGCAGGGCGGAGAAGTCGTAATCGTCGCGCGATTGCGTGTAGATGTAGCTCTTCAGGTCCTTGTAGAACACCGCGGCGGCCACGTAGGCCTTCTCGCCGAAGTACTTCTCGTACGACAGGTCCAGCGCGTTGGCGCGCCACGGGTCGAGCAGGGGATTGCCGCCGCTGCCGCCGGGCTTGCCGGTGGAGGTGTCCACGCCGAAGTCCAGGCCGGCGCGCATCTGGTCCACGCGCGGCCGCGCCACCTGCTTGGCCGCGGCGAAGCGCAGGGTCTGCTGGTGCGGGAACAGGAAGGCCAGGTTGAGGCTCGGCAGCCAGTCGTTGTAGGTCTTGCCGGCGTCGATCGGCAGCACATTCTGGCCGGCCGGACGGGACTGGTCGAAGTAGCTGGACTGCGAGCTCTGGTCGGCGTGCTGCAACTGCACGCCGATGTTGCCGCGCACGCCGACCTCGCCGATGTCGGTGTTGATGTTGGCGCGGAGCCAGGCCGTGGTGATCTTCTCCTGCACCGTCCACGACTTCGGAATCAGGTAGTCCAGATTGGTGACCGGGTTGAAGGTCATGTAGCGCGAGACCGCCGCCGGCACGTTCCAGGCCGGGATGGTGCCGATACCGGCGAAGCCGAGGTTGACCGGGTCGTACTGCAGGTCGCTGGCGATGCTGGTGTCGCCCTGCGCGCCGAGCAGGATGTTGCCTTCGGCCTGGGTCTTCTGCTTGCGGCGGTCGGCGTAGTTGACGCCCACGTCGATGTCCGAGAACCAGGTCAGCGCCTGCGGTGCCGGCAGCGTCGCCGCCAGGCGGCCGCCCTTCAGCCGGTCCTCGACCTCCGGCACCTTGCCGTAGCCGGAGCCGTAGATGGTGTTGGTCAGGAACAGGTTGTTCGGGTCGGAGTAGTCGCGGCCGGGGGTGATCTGCGAGAAGCCATTCGGCTTGACCACGAGACCGACCGTGTCCAGCTGCGGCATCGGCACCAGCTGTAGGTTGTTCTCCAGGTTCAGCTCCTTGCGGGTGGCCTTGGAGTAGTTCAGGTCGGCCATCAGGCGCACGCTGCCGAGGTTGAACTCGTTGTTCCAGCCGAATGCGTCGATCTTGTCCTTGCGCTTGTTGTACATGCCGCGCACCAACGGGTACACGCCGCTGGCGGTGCCGCCGGTGAAGCTGCCGCTGGCGTCGACCTGCGGATTGGTGATCAGCAGGCCGGGCGTGTAGCCGCCGTTGTAGTTGCTGAGATTGACCTCGAACTGATTGGCGGTGTCGATCTGCTCGGCTTCGGTATGGAATGCGTCGAAGGTGCTGGTCCAACTGCTGGACGGACGGAACTGCACGGTCGCCATCACGCCGTCGCGCTTGTTGTTGCCGGTGCGGCGCAGCGCCTTGATGCCGTCGGAGAAGTAGGTGCCCGGGGCCACGCCGGGGCGGCTGCCGCTGTCGGTGTTCTGCGTGGTCCACGGCTCGTACAGGCCGACCTGGTTTTCCTGGATGGGCATGTCGCTGTGGGCATAGCCGATCGAGAAGCCCAGGGTGTTGTCCAGGAACTGGTCGATGTAGCTGGCGCTGAAGCGGTTGCCGAAGGCGTCGACGTTGGCGGCCTTGCCGAGCGAGCTCTTCTGCAGGCGGCCGCTGACGGCGATCACCCGGTCCGGAAAGCTCAGCGGACGCACGGTCTGCATGTCGATGGTGCCGGACAGGCCCTGGCCGACCAGGCCGGCGTCGGGCGTCTTGTACACGGTCACGCCGTTGACCAGTTCCGAGGGATACTGGTCGAACTCGACGCTGCGGTTGTCGCCGGTGCTGACCACTTCGCGGCCGTTGAGCAGGGTAGTGGCGAAGTCGGGCGACAGGCCGCGCACGCTGATCACCTGGGCGCGGCCGGCGACGCGCTGCGCGGCCAGGCCGGGCAGGCGCCCGAGCGATTCGGCGATGCTCACGTCCGGAAGCTTGCCGATGTCCTCGGCCGAGATCGCTTCGACGATGGACGTCGAGTCCTGTTTGATCGCGATGGCGTTCTCGATGCCGCGGCGGATGCCGGTCACCTGGACCTTGTCCAGTTCGGTGACCGGATCCTTGGACGTGGTGGCGGTGGTATCGGACTGTGCCGCAGCCAGCATCGGCGTCATCGCGACGGCCAGCGCCAGCGTCAGCGCGTTGCGCTTGTGGTTCAACATTTTTCCCTCCCAGGCAATGTTGTCTTGCGAATGTCTGAACCGGCGAGGCGGCCGGATGTGCGTGTCGCGCAGCCGCAGGGCGGTGTCGCGATTGCGCTGTATGGTAGACACGCGGCTTCGTCGCGAACGTCCGCTGCATACGTATTCACTGGCCTGCATCGCATTGGAAGCGCTTTCAGGATCGCAATGTCGTGCGCGCGCCGCTACGCCGGTGCCGCGGCGAGGATGTGCGTGCTTCATGCAACTGACGTCGCCTGGCATGAACATTCGGGTGCTGCACTGAGAGTGATGCCAGGGAGTCCGCCGGCATGCGGACTACGGGCGAGCTGGCAGATGGCGCGACATGGTTTGGCGGAAGCGGCGCGCCGCGCGCCGCTGACCTGCCGCGCACGATGGCGCGGCGCCGCAGAGGCGAGCGCCGTGATCCGGCATGGCGAGTGCATGCCTCCGCCGCTGTGCTGCCGGCGGTGCCGCGTGCCGCATGGTGGTGCGTCAGTGCGATGCCGCCGTGCCAGCGGAGGCCGGCGCCGGGTCCAGCGGGACGAAACGGATCGCCTGGCCGCCGCCGGGCGCCAGCTTCACCTGCAACTGATCGCGGCTGGTGACCATGCGCTGCTCGCGCACGAAGTCGAACGGATTGTGCTGGTAATCGGCGGCGTCGCCGTCGCGGTAGATCTCGGCGCGATAGCGCACGCCCGGTTCGAGGAAGCCCAGCGCGATCGGCAGTACGCGGCCGTGCTCGTCGGTGATGCTGCCGAGGAACCAGTCGCGGCTGTGGCGGTCCTTGCGCACGATGGTCACGTAGTCGCCGATCTCGCCGTCGAGCACGCGGCTGTCGTCCCAGTCCACCGCCACGTCCTCGATGAAGCGGAAGGCGTCGCGGTGCTGCAGGTAGTGCTCGGGCAGGTCGGCCGCCATCTGGATCGGGCTGTACAGGGTCACGTACAGCGCCAGTTGTCGCGCCAGCGTACTCGGAATCGCGCGTCCGCCGCGGCCCGTCAGGCTGAGGATGCCGGGGGTGTAGTCCATCGGCCCGGCCAGCATCCGCGTGAACACCAGGTTCACTTCGTGCTCCGGCGGGTTCGGCGGCTCGCCCCAGGCGTTGTACTCCATGCCGCGTGCGCCTTCGCGCGAGAGCCAGTTCGGGTAGGTGCGACGCAGGCCGGTGTCCTTGATCGGCTCATGGGCGTTTACCGACAGGTGGCGCTTGGCGGCTTCCTCCACCACCTTGAGATGGTGGCGGGCCATGAACTGGCCGTCGTGCCATTCGCGCAACAGCGGGCCGCCGGCGGGATTGCGCCGGTCCACCTGGCCGTCGTCGCAGACGTAGCCGGTCTTGAAGGTGTCCACGCCCAGTCGTGCATATAGATCCAGCGCCGCATCGAGCTGGTCTTCGTAGTGCTCCACCGCGCAGCCGGTCTCGTGGTGACCGATCAGGTGCACACCCTTCTTCGCCGCGTAGGCGCTGAGCGCATCGATGTCGAAGTCCGCGGTGGCGTGGGTGAAGTCGAAGTCGTCGCCGTTGCCGACCCAGTTGCCGTCCCAGCCGGGGTTCCAGCCTTCGACCAGCACGCCACGAAAGCCGTGCGCTGCGGCGAAGTCGATGTAGCGGCGGGTGTTGGCGGTGGTGGCGGCATGCCTGGGGCCGCGCGCCCAGGTGTCCTGGTTCAGGTGCATCGACCACCACACGCCGATGTACTTGGCCGGGTGCACCCAGCTCACGTCGCCCAGCGCGTTGGGTTCGTTGAGATTGAGGATCAGGTTGGAATCGACCAGGCCACCAGCGGTGTCGCTGATCTGCAGCGTGCGCCACGGTGTGTCGAAGGGCAGGGACCGGCGCACCTTCCAGCCTTCCGCCGACGGCGACAGTTGCGCATGCAGGCGCTGGCCTTCGCCGCGGCGCAGCCACATCCCGGCGTAGTCGACCAGGGCCGCCTCGTGGATGGCCAGGTGCAGGCCGTCCTGGCTGCGCAGGGTGAACGGCGTGTGCGCCAGCGGCACCTCGCGCAGCGGCGTGCGTCGGTACAGGTATTCGTAGTGGATGGGCGCGCCGGAGGGAATCCACCAGGCAGTGGCGTCGGGGACGATGTCGAACTCGGTGAGTTCCTCGTCGATGATCGCTTCCTGCATGCCGGCCTGCTGCGGAAAGCTATAGCGGAAGCCGAGCCCGTCGTCGTAGACGCGGAACACCACCGCGAAGCGGCGCTGGCGGCCGCCACGCTCGCCCAGGTCCACGCGCAGTTCGTTGTAGTGGTTGCGCACGTAGCGGCGCTCGCCCCAGGGCTGTTCCCAGGTCTCGTCGACGCTGCGGCTGTGCTGGTCCAGCACCGCCAGGTCGCGATCCAGCGCGCCGTCGCGCAACTGAAAGCCCAGCCGCGATTCGCCGATCACCGGCTCGCCCAGGCGCTGCACGCGATAGCTGGGACGGCCGTCGTCCAGTTGCACGGACACCCGCAGGATCCTGTCGGGCGACGCGATGCTGGCCACGGTCTGCGGTGCGGCGTGCAGTACGGGCGCGATACACAGCAGCAGCGTCCCCAGCCACGACGGAAGATGCCGCGTCGGGCGCAGGCGCGATGAGGCGTGAAGCGGTAGCGGCATCTCCCCTCCCAGGGCGACCGTGGCATCGCAACGACTATAGCGAGGCGGTTCCTGGCCGCCGGAGGCCCGTACGATGAATACGTATGCAACTGCACGCGCCGGGGTGCCGCCCGTCTACCATGTCCGCAGCGCCCCGCGAAGCGGAGGCGGCGACCGCAGTGCCGGCATGCCGGCCTGCGCTTCCACCATGCAGGCAAAGAGGGAGGGAGGTCGATCGGTGCGAGCCGGTCTGCCGCTTCGATGCTGAAGATGATTTGCTTGGCCGCCACCTTGGGTGCTGCGGCGTCGGCGTCTGCTGGACAGACGTCATTGCAGTGGCGTGGCCAGACCGCGCAGGCCGAGGCCACCGCCGACGGCGGTTTCGTGCTGCACGCGGCGCAGGGCACGCGCACGGTGCCGGCACAGCCGCTGCGCAGCGAGACCGATAGTCCGTTGTTCGATGCGCTGTTCGCGCTGGCGCAGCAGGAGCTGCACGACGACCAGGTGCAGGCGATCCGCGACCCGGCGTTCGATCACGGCAAGCCGTTGCCGTGCGATTGCTACCAGACTGGCGAGCGCTGGCCCTACGTGTGGACCCGCGATGTCAGCTATGCCGCGGACCTCGCCCTGGCGCGACTGGATCCCGAGCGCACGCGCCGCTCGCTGCGCTTCAAGCTGTCGCCGATGCGCGGCACCGACGCGCTGCCGGGGCTGTTCGTGGCGCAGGACACCGGCTCCGGCGGCAGTTGGCCGGTGAGCAGCGACCGGGTGGTGTGGTTCCTGGCCGCGCGCCACCTGCTGGACGATCCGGCCTTCGCCGCCGATACCCGCGCCGCGCTCACGGCCACGCTGGCCCAGGATCGCGCGTTCGCGTTCGATCCGCGCATCGGCCTTTACCGCGGCGAGACCTCGTTCCTGGACTGGCGCGAGCAGACCTGTCCGGCCTGGACGCGCGAGGATGTCGGCTTCATCGCCAGTTCCTTCGCGCTCTCGACCAACGTGCTGCATTACCAGGCGCTGCGCCTGGGCGAGCGCCTGGCCCGGGAGCAGGGCGACACGCAAGCGGCCGCGCGCTATGCCGACTGGGCCGATGCACTGCGCCAGGCGATCGCGCAGCGTTTCTGGCGCGAGGACCGCGGCACCTACGTCGGCTACATCGGCACGGCCGAGCATCCGGTGCGCTACGAACGCTACGACCTGCTGGGCCTGTCGCTGGCGGTGCTGGCCGACGTGCTGCCGGCCGCGCGCGCGCGCCAGGCGCTGGCCCGCTATCCGGCGGTGGAGGCGGGCAGCCCGGTGGTGTGGCCGCAGCAGCGCGACGTGCCGATCTACCATAACCGGGCGATCTGGCCGTTCGTCAGCGCCTACGCGCTGCGTGCGGCGCGTCACACCGACGACAGCGCGCGCATCGACCTGGAAGTGCGCTCGCTGCTGCGCGGCGCCGCGCTGGCCGGCTCGAACATGGAGAACTACGAGTTCCTGAGCCAGGCCGCGCATGTCGACGACGGCCCACTGAGCGGTCCGGTGGTCAATTCGCCGCGGCAGCTGTGGTCGGTGGCCGGCTACCTGGCGATGGTGATCGAGGGCGTGTTCGGCGTGGAGGACGACGGCCGCGTGCTGCCCAAGCTGCCGACCAGCCTGGTGCCGCTGCTGTTCGGGGAGCGCCAGGAGATCGCGTTGCAGCTGAAGGACCGGCGCATCGTGCTGCGCCGGCCGGCGCAACTGCAGGGCGACCTGCTGGTCGCTGGCAAGACCAGTACCCAGGACAGCACCACCACCGTCGACCTGGTGGCGCGGCATAGCGGCAGCGCACCCTTGCAGATGCTGACGGCAGAAGACGCCTTCGCACCGCTGGCACCGCCGCCAACGCAGGTGCGGCGCGAAGCGCAAGGCTGGCGGGTGCAGGCGGCCGCGGACACGGTGCTGTACGTCGATGGGCAGGCGCACACGGGGCATGCCGACGGCGCGCTGCTGCCGCTGGCCGAGCGCGTGCAGTGCCTGAGCCTGACCCGGCAAGTGGGGCGTTGGGAGTCGCTGCATAGCCCCACCGTCTGCATCGGCGACGTTGCGCGCGTGGACGGTGCCGACCACTGGAGCTGGACCGCGCCGCACGATGGCGCCTACCGGCTGAGCCTGCGTTACGTCAACGCGCATGGTCCGATCAACACCGGCGTCACCGCCGCGGTCAAACGCCTGCAGGTGCAATGCGGCGACGCGCCAGCGCAATCGCAACCGCTGGTGATGCCGCACAGCGTCGGCGAGCAGACCTCCACGGCGGCGCTGTTCGTGCTGCAGGCCGGGCAACCTTGCGTCGCGCGGCTGCTGCCGGCGGCAAACATGAGCGCACTGCAGCACTTCGCGCGCTACACCGGTGGCCAGGGCGGCGCCGATGGCGTGGTCAATGCCGCCGATGTCGCCGCGCTGCTGATCGCGCCGGCCGGCCCGATCGAGGAGCGCCCATGAGCACCGTGCCACGCGCCAAGCCGGCGCTGTCGTTCTGGCAGATCTGGAACATGTGCTTTGGCTTCCTGGGGATCCAGTTCGGCTTCGCGCTGCAGAACGCCAATGCCAGCCGCATCTTCCAGACCCTCGGCGCGGACATGGAGCAGGTGCCGGGACTGTGGATCGCCGCACCGCTCACCGGCCTGATCGTGCAGCCGATCGTCGGTTACCTGTCCGACCGCACCTGGAACCGCTTCGGCCGGCGTCGCCCGTACTTCATGGTCGGTGCGCTGTTCACCACGTTGGCCCTGCTGGTGATGCCGAACTCGCCGACGCTGTGGGTGGCAGCCGGGACGCTGTGGGTGCTGGACGCCTCGATCAACATCTCGATGGAGCCGTTCCGCGCCTTCGTCGGCGACCAGTTGCCGACGCGCCAGCGCGCCACGGGCTATGCGATGCAGAGCTTCTTCATCGGTGTCGGCGCGGTGGTGGCGAGCATGCTGCCGTGGCTGCTGGCGCACTGGGGCGTCAGCAACACCGCCGGCTCAGGGGAGGTGCCGGCGACGGTGCGCTACGCGTTCTATTTCGGCGGCGCCGTGCTGTTCCTGTCCATCGGCTGGACCGTACTGCGCACCCGCGAGTATCCGCCCGAAGACCTGCACGGCAGCGACGTCGTCACCGCGGCCGCGCAACCGCGCCGTGTCGATGGCGCCGCTGCGCTGTGGTGCGCGGTGGGCATTGCCGGCGCGGCCGCCATCGCCTGGTGCCGCGGCGACCGCATGCTGTACGTGCTGGCCGGCCTGTGCATCGCTTACGGCGTGCTGCAGGGCGTGGCGCCGCGCCTGCGTCGCGGACACATGCTGGCGGCGATCGTCTGCGACCTGCAGACCATGCCGCGGGCGATGCGGCGCCTGGCCGGGGTGCAGTTCTTCTCCTGGTTCGCGTTGTTCGCGATGTGGATCAACACCACCGCCGCGGTCACCCAGACCCACTACGGTACCCACGATGCCACCTCGGCCGCCTACAACGAGGGCGCCAACTGGGTCGGCGTGCTGTTCGCCGCCTACAACGGCTTCGCCGCACTGGCCGCGATCGCCATTCCGCTGCTGGTGCGCGCCTGCGGGCTGCGCGTGAGTCATCTGCTGAATCTGTGCCTGGGCGCGGCCGGCCTGCTGTCGTTCCTGTGGATCCGGGATCCGCAGTGGCTGTTGCTGTCGATGGTCGGGGTGGGCTTCGCCTGGGCCTCGATCCTGTCGTTGCCCTACGCCTTGCTGTCGGACAGCGTGCCGGCGGCGAAGATGGGCGTGTACATGGGCATCTTCAATTTCTTCATCGTGATCCCGCAGTTGGTCGCGGTCAGCGTGCTGGGCTTCGTGCTCACGCACTGGCTCGGCGGCCGGCCGCTGTACGCGCTGGCGATCGGCGGCGGCAGCCTGCTGGTGGCGGCGCTGTGCGTGCTGTGGGTGCCATCGGATTCGGGAGCGAACGCATGATCGATCGGATGTCGTTGTTGGCGCTGGCCCTGCTGGGTGCCTGCGCCGCGTCGGCGCAGGCCCAGGCGCCTGCGCAGGAGGAGTTCTACGGCACGCTGGAGCCGTTCGCCAGCGAGGCGGTGTACTTCGTGGTCACCGATCGCTTCGTCAACGGCGATCCCGGCAACGATCATCGCGACCAGGGCGGCGCGCATCGCACCTTCGACATCCCGATCCCGGCGCCGCCGGGCGAGAGCGACAACATCGGCTACCTCGGCGGCGACTTCAAGGGCGTGGTCGACAACGCCGGCTACATCCGCGACCTGGGCTTCGGCGCGGTGTGGATCACCCCGATCGTCGACAACCCGGACGAGGCCTTCACCGGCGGCAAGCCGATCACCTGGGGCAGCTCGCTGAGCGACCGTGGCAAGACCGGTTACCACGGCTACTGGGGCGTGAACTTCTACAAGCTCGACGAACATTTGCCGAGCCCCGGTCTGGATTTCGCCGGCTTCACCCAGGCCATGCACGCGCAGCAGCTGAAGGTGGTGCTGGACATTGTCGGCAATCACGGCTCGCCGGCCTGGACCATGCCCAAGCGGCAGCCGATGTTCGGCCAGGTCTTCGACCGCGACGGCAAACTGATCGCCGATCACCAGAACCTGCCGCCGTCCAGGCTGGACCCGGCGCACAACCCGCTGCACGCGTTCTACAACACCGGCGGCAACCTGGCGCAGTTGTCCGATTTCAACGAGCGCAACCCGGCGGTGATGGAGTATCTGGTCGGCGCCTATTCGCAGTGGCTGGGGCAGGGCGCCGATGCGTTCCGGATCGACACCATCGGCTGGATGCCGGACAGCTTCTGGCACGAGTTCGTGCGCCGCATCCGCGCGCAGCGCCCGGGCATGTTCATGTTCGGCGAGGACTTCGACTACAACGCGCACAAGATCGCCGGCCATACCTGGGCCGACAATGCCGGTGTCAGCTTGCTGGATTTCCCGCTCAAGCAGGCGCTGGCGGCGACCTTCGGCCACGCCCAGCGCGGCTACGAGACGCTGCAGCCGGCGCTGTACCTGGAACGCGGCCCGTACGCCAATCCGTACGAGCTGATGACCTTCTACGACAACCACGACATGGCGCGGCTGGACGCCAGCGACGCCGGCTTCATCGACGCGCACAACTGGCTGTTCACCGCCCGCGGCATCCCGGTGATCTACTACGGCTCGGAGACCGGCTTCATGCGCGGGCGCGCCGAGCATGCCGGCAACCGCAACTACTTCGGCCAGGAGCGGGTGAACGCGGCGCCGAGCAGCCCGATCTTCGCGCCGCTGCGACGCATCGCCACGCTGCGCCAGCGCAGCCCGGCGCTGCAGCGCGGCCTGCAGCTCAATCTGCAGCTGTCCGGCGACGAGGCGGTGTTCTACCGGGTGTTCCAGCATGCGGGCAGCACTCAGACCGCGCTGGTGCTGCTGAACAAGAGCGACGCGCCGCGCACGCTGGAAGTGCGGCGCTATCTGCAGCCCGGCACCTGGCACGACGGCTTCGACGGCAGCGCCACCGAGGTGACCGATGCGCTGCGCGCCGAGGTGCCGGCACATGGCGTGCGCGTGTTCCTGTCCGATGCGCCGATCGTGCGCCCGGACCTGCGCGCGCGGCTGCGCTGGCTGATGGCCGCCAAGGACGGGGTCGCGCCGACGCCGTGAACGCGGCGCTGCCGGTCGGCGTCAGTGCGCCGGCCATCGGCGCGTCGGCGCCCGAGCAGGGCTCAGTTGCGCAGCAGCGACGAGCCGCGCAGCGCCAGCGTGACCGGCAGGGTGCGGCTGCTCACCGGCTGTCCGGCGATCTGCGCCAGCAGGGTGTCCACCAGCACCGCACCGGCCAGCTTGGTGTCCTGCTGCACCGTCGACAACGCCGGATCGACGCTGGCGGCCACCGGGATATCGTCGAAGCCGGCCAGGGCCACGTCCTCGGGCACGCGCAGGCCGTGCTCGCGCAAGGCCTTCAGTGCACCGATCGCGATCAGGTCGCTGGCGGCGAACAGCGCGTCGAAGCGTTCGCCGCGGCCGAGCAGGGCCAGGGCGGCCTCGTAGCCGGACTGCTCGGTGGTGATCGCATCGACCTGCAGCGCCGGCGTGGCGTCGGCGCCGGCCGCGCGCAGCGCCTGTAGATGGCCGCGGTAGCGTTCCAGGAATTCGGGGTAATGGTTGGAGGCGTCGCCGAGGAAGGCGATGCGGCGGCGGCCCTGCGCCAGCAGGTGCGCGGTGATGTCGTGCCCGCCCTGAAAGTTGTCGCTGCCGATCGACACGCCCGGCTGCCCGGGCAGCACCGCGCCCCAGCGCACGAAGTGCGTGCCCTGGTCGACCAGGTGCTGCAGCCGTTGCTGCGCCTGCAGGTAGTCGCCATAGCCGAGCAGGATCAGCCCGTCGGCCTTCTGGCTGTCGCCGTAGTCGGCGCGCCAGTTGTCCGACAACTGCTGGAACGACACCAGCAGGTCGTAGCCATGGCGGGCGCAAGCGCGGGTGATCGAGCCCAGCATCGAGTGGAAGAACGGGTTGATCAGCGAGTCGTCGGTGGTCGGGTCTTCGAAGAACAGCAGCGCCAGGGTGCCGGCATTGCGCAGGCGCAGGCTGGAGGCGTGCTTGTCGACCTTGTAGTTCAGCTCGCGCGCGATCGCCAGGATCTTGCGCCGGGTCTGCTCGTTGACCGCGGGACTGCCGCGCAGCGCGCGCGAGACCGTGGGTTGCGACACGCCTGCCAGATAGGCGATGTCCAGCGATGTGGCCTTGCCTTTGATGACGGCGCGTCCGGGTGCGGGGAAAACGTCGGCGAAGCATGCCATGGCGGCTGTCGTAGCTCTTGCTGCGCTGCAGCGAGGATGGCGGCAGCGCCTCGTCTTCGAGGGCCTTACGTGGTTACCAAAAGGTATCGTTTTGAGAAAGAGTGGTTTACCATTTTCCCAATAACCTGATCCGGACATGGGTGGCCCGCGGCGACGCCGGCCGAGCGTGCGACATGAGCACTACCACCGCCCTCGCTTGAGTTCCCGCCCAAGGCTGTCCGAGCAGGCGCCCTTGTGGCGCCTTCTTTCTGTCCTGCGCCCAGACTGGCCTGCCGCCGAGGTGGCGCGGACGCCATCCCCCCGTTTCCCTTTCCGCCGACTCCCATGATCACGATCACGCTCCCCGACGGCAGCCGCCGCGAATTCGAACACCCCGTCAGCCCCATGGACGTGGCCCAGTCCATCGGGCCCGGTCTGGCCAAGGCGACCATCGCCGGTCAGGTCGATGGCCGCCTGGTCGACGCCTGCGACCTCATCGACCACGACGCCAGCCTGCGCCTGATCACCGCCAAGGACGCCGAAGGCGTGGAGATCATCCGCCACTCCTGCGCGCACCTGGTCGGCCACGCGGTCAAGCAGCTGTATCCCGAGGTCAAGATGGTGATCGGCCCGGTCATCGCCGAGGGCTTCTACTACGACATCTACAGCGAGCGCCCGTTCACCCCCGAGGACATGGCGGCGATCGAGAAGCGCATGCAGGAGCTGATCGCGCAGGACTACGACGTGATCAAGAAGGTCACCCCGCGCGCCGAGGTCATCGAGCTGTTCAAGCAGCGCGGCGAGGACTACAAGCTGCGCCTGATCGAGGACATGCCCGACGACGTCACCGCGATGGGCCTGTACTACCATCAGGAATACGTGGACATGTGCCGCGGCCCGCACGTGCCGAACACGCGCTTCCTCAAGGCCTTCAAGCTGACCCGCATCTCCGGCGCCTACTGGCGCGGCGACGCCAAGAACGAGCAGCTGCAGCGCATCTACGGCACCGCCTGGGCCGACAAGAAGCAGCTCGAGGCCTACATCCTGCGCATGGAGGAGGCCGACAAGCGCGACCATCGCAAGATCGGCAAGCAGCAGGACCTGTTCCACCTGCAGGAAGAGGGCCCGGGCCTGGTGTTCTGGCACCCCAAGGGCTGGTCGATCTGGCAGGTGGTCGAGCAGTACATGCGCAAGGTCTACCGCGACAGCGGCTACGGCGAGGTGCGCTGCCCGCAGATCCTGGACGTGTCGCTGTGGCAGAAGTCCGGCCACTGGGACAACTACCAGGACAACATGTTCTTCACCGAGTCGGAGAAGCGCACCTACGCGGTCAAGCCGATGAACTGCCCCGGCCACGTGCAGGTGTTCAACCAGGGCCTGCACAGCTACCGCGACCTGCCGATCCGCTACGGCGAGTTCGGCGCCTGCCACCGCAACGAGCCGTCCGGCGCGCTGCACGGCATCCTGCGCGTGCGCGGCTTCACCCAGGACGACGGCCACATCTTCTGCACCGAGCAGCAGATCGAGGCCGAGGTCACCGCCTTCCACCAGCAGGCGCTGAAGGTGTACGGCGACTTCGGCTTCGACGACATCCAGATCAAGATCGCCTTGCGCCCGGAAAAGCGCCTCGGCGACGACGCCACCTGGGACAAGGCCGAGGCCGCCCTGCGCGCCGCGCTCGGCGCCTGCGGGGTGGAGTGGCAGGAACTGCCGGGCGAGGGCGCCTTCTACGGCCCGAAGATCGAGTACCACCTCAAGGACGCGATCGGCCGCACCTGGCAGCTCGGCACCATGCAGGTGGATTTCATGATGCCCGGCCGCCTCGGCGCCGAATACGTGGACGAGCACAGCCAGAAGAAGCATCCGGTCATGCTGCACCGGGCCATCGTCGGGTCGATGGAGCGGTTCATCGGCATCCTGATCGAGCACCACGCCGGCATGTTCCCGGCCTGGCTGGCGCCGGTGCAGGCCGTGGTCATGAACATCACGGACGCGCAGGCAGACTATGTAGACAACGTGCGGAAACTCCTTGCAAATCAAGGCTTCCGCATCGAGGCCGATTTGCGGAACGAAAAAATCGGTTATAAGATTCGCGAACACACGCTGCAGCGGGTGCCGTACCTGTTGGTCGCGGGCGACCGCGAGACGGAAAACGGCGCGATTGCGGTCCGTACGCGATCGGGGGAGGATCTGGGCACCATGTCGGTCGCCGCCTTCGCCGAACGGCTGCGCGCCGAGCAGTTGGCGTGACACCACCCTGGTGCGGACGGAGCCTCCGTCCGCGCCAGTCCGATTCCCCTGGGAGATTGCAACATCAGTACCCCTGACAACAAACAGAACCGCAAGAACCAAGAGATCCGCGTGCCGCGCGTGCGCGTGATCGGCGCGGACGGCGAGATGGTCGGCGTGTTGACCCGCGACGAAGCGCTGGCGCTGGCCGAAGAGGATGGACTCGATCTGGTCGAGATCCAGCCGCAGGCCGATCCGCCGGTCTGCAAGATCATGGACTTCGGCAAGTTCAAGTTCGAGCAGCAGAAGAAGGCCAACGAAGCCAAGAAGAAGACCAAGCAGGTCGAGATCAAGGAAATCAAGTTCCGTCCGGTCACCGACGAAGGCGATTACCAGATCAAGCTGCGCAACATGCGCCGCTTCATCGAGGAAGGCGACAAGGTCAAGGTCAACATCCGCTTCCGCGGTCGCGAGATGAGCCATCAGGAGCTCGGTCGCGAAATGGCCGCGCGGATCGAGGCCGATCTGGGCGAAGACATCGTCATCGAATCGCGTCCGCGCCTGGAAGGCCGGCAGATGGTGATGATGATCGCGCCGAAGAAGCGCTGACCCAGGCCAGGATCGCGCCCCGCCCAGTGCGGGCGCGCGGCCGCACGGGCGCCAACGGCGCCCACCGGCATGGTCATCCCCGCGTTTTTTGCCCCGGCGCAGGCTGCGTGGTGACCCCGTGGGCGCCGTTTTCGATTCCCCATTCCCCATTCTCGATTCACGGCGCGCCAATGCGCGCCCACCGAACCGCATGATTTGCAAGGCATTCCAAGCCCTGGCATAATGCGCGGCCCAGTTCATCGGGTTTGCCGCTCGCGCGGCAATAGGACCCGCCCGGATCCTCAGTGGATCAAGGGCTTACAAGCAGGTAAGGGCACGGACGGAAAGTGTGGCGCAGCCACCGCCCTGACCAGTGACAAAACACCATCAAGGACATTGCAATGCCCAAGATCAAGACCAACCGGGCGGCGGCCAAGCGTTTCCGCAAGACCGCCTCCGGCAAGTACAAGGCCGGCCACGCCAACCGTAGCCACATCCTCACCAAGAAAGCGACCAAGCGGAAGCGCAACCTGCGGCAGACGAACCACGTCCGTGCCGAGGACGCAGGCCGTCTGGACCGTATGCTTCCCTACCTCTGAGGACTGAACCATGGCTCGAGTCAAGCGTGGCGTCCAGGCGCGCCGTCGTCACAAGAAAGTTCTGAACCTCGCCAAGGGCTACTACAACGCCCGTCGCAAGGTCTTCCGCGTCGCCAAGCAGGCGGTGATCAAGGCGCAGCAGTACGCCTACATCGGCCGCAAGCAGAAGAAGCGCAATTTCCGTTCGCTGTGGATCACCCGCATCAATGCGGCGGCCCGCATCAACGGCATGAGCTACAGCCGTTTCATGAACGGCCTGCTCAAGGCCGGCATCACCCTCGACCGCAAGGTGCTGGCGGACATCGCCGTGCACGACGCGCAGGGCTTTGCCGCCCTGGCGGAGAAGGCGAAGGGCGCGCTGGCGGCATAAGTTTGCGAGTCCCTGCAGAAACCCGTGCGTCCACGTGCGGGGTTTCGGCGGGAGCCATCGCAGGCATGCAGGGGAAGGGCGCAAGTCCTTCCCCTTTTGCGTTTTTGGGCACCCCGGCGACGGGGCGCCTGCCGGGTAGGGAGGTTCCGCATCGGCGGGACACGGTGGCCACGGGTTCGGCTGGAGCAGTGAGGCGCGAGTGCAATGAGTGAGATCGATTCCCTGAGCGGACAGGCGCTGGCGGACATCGCCGCGGCGCAGAGTCCGGAGGCGCTGGAGCAACTGCGGGTCGCGCTGCTCGGCAAGAGCGGCAGCATCACCGCCCAGCTCAAGCAGCTCGGCGCGCTGGCGCCGGAGCAGCGCAAGCTGGCCGGCGAGGCGATCAACCGCGCACGCGACACGGTGTCCGCCGCGCTGGCCGAGCGCCGCACGCTGCTGGAGACCGCGGCGCTGGACGCGCGCCTGGCCGCCGAGCGCATCGACGTGACCCTGCCGGGCCGGCGCGGCGAACGCGGCGGGCTGCATCCGGTCACCCGTACCCTGGAGCGCATCACCGAGATCTTCGCCCGACTGGGCTACGAGCTGTCCGACGGCCCCGAGATCGAGGACGACTGGCACAACTTCGAGGCGTTGAACTTCCCGCCGCACCACCCAGCGCGGGCGATGCACGACACCTTCTATTTCGGCGACGGCCGCCTGCTGCGCACCCACACCTCGGGCGTGCAGGTGCGCTACATGGGGGAACATGCGCCGCCGCTGCGCATGATCGCCGCCGGCAAGGTCTACCGCAGCGACAGCGACCAGACCCATTCGCCGATGTTCCATCAGGTCGAAGGCCTGCTGGTCGACGAGCACGCGACCTTCGCCGACCTCAAGGGCACTCTGGCCGAGTTCGTGCGCGCGTTCTTCGAGCGCGATTTCCAGATGCGCTTCCGTCCCAGCTACTTCCCCTTCGTCGAGCCCGGCGCCGAGGTCGACATCGCCTGGCAGCAGCCCGACGGCAGCACCCGCTGGCTGGAAGTGCTCGGCTGCGGCATGGTGCACCCGAACGTGCTGCGCAACGTCGGCATAGACCCGGAGCGCTACACCGGCTTCGCCTTCGGCATGGGCGTGGAGCGCTTCGCGATGCTGCGCTACGGCGTCAACGACCTGCGCGCCTTCTTCGAGAACGACGTGCGGTTCCTGCGGCAGTTTGCTTGAGGCTGGGAGTCGGGAAACGGGAATCGGGAATGGGCAAAGCAACGCAAAGGCTCGTTTCCCCTCTCCGTTTCCGTCCCAGTAGACCGCGTCTTCGATTCCCCATTCTCCATTCCCGATTCCCGGCCCTTCCATGAAATTCAGCGAAAACTGGCTGCGCAGCCACGTTCCGACCCAGGCCACGCGTGAGCAGCTCACCGCGACCCTGACCGCCATCGGCCTGGAGGTCGAGGAGGTCGTGCCGCTCGGCGACGGCCTGCAGCAGGTGGTGGTGGCGCGGATCGTCGAGGCCGCGCCGCATCCCGAGGCCGACCGGCTGCAGGTGTGCCGGGTCGATGCCGGGCAGGGCGAATTGCTGCAGATCGTCTGCGGCGCGCCCAATGCGCGCGCGGGCCTGGTTGCGCCGCTGGCGCTGGTCGGTTCGCAGGTCGGCGGCATCGCGATCAAGCCGGCCAAGCTGCGCGGCGTCGCGTCCAACGGCATGCTGTGCTCGGCCAAGGAGCTGGGCCTGGACAGCGACGCGTCCGGCCTGTTCGAACTGCCCGACGATGCGCCGATCGGCCAGGCGCTGATCGAGTATCTGGGCCTGCCCGACGCCAGCATCGAGATCAAGCTCACGCCCAACCGAGCCGACTGCTTCGGCGTGCGCGGCATCGCCTACGACGTGGCCGCGGCCTGCGGCAGCGACGTGCTGCCGCTGGCGGTGACGCCGGCGGCGGTGAGCAGCGAGCGCGCGCTGGCGGTGACGCTGGATGCGGGCGCCGATGCGCCGCGTTATTGCGGCCGCGTGGTCGAGGACCTGGATCCGGCGGCGAAGACGCCGCTGTGGATGGCCGAACGCCTGCGCCGCAGCGGCGTGCGTCCGCTGTCGCTGCTGGTGGACATCACCCAGTACGTGATGCTGGAACTGGGCCAGCCGATGCATGCCTTCGACCTGGACACCTTGCAGGGCCCGATCGGCGTGCGCCACGCGCGCGGCGGCGAGACCCTGACCCTGCTCGATGGCCGCGAGGCCGTGCTGGATCCGGCGTTCCTGCTGATCACCGATGCCGATCGGCCGGTGGCGCTGGCCGGGCTGATGGGCTGCCACGCCACCCGTGTCACCGAGACCACCCGCCACGTGTTCCTGGAGGCCGCGCATTTCGCCCCGGCCGCGATCATGGGCCGCGGGCGCAAGCTCGGCCTGCACACCGATGCCGGTCACCGCTTCGAGCGCGGCGTGGATCCGGCGCTGCCGCGGCAGGCGCTGGAGCTGGCCACGCGGCTGGTGCTGGAGCTGGCCGGCGGGCGCGCCGGCCCGGTGGTCGAGGCCGCCTTGCCCGAATTCCTGCCGGCACCGGCACCGATCGCGCTGCGCCGCGCGCGCATCCTGCGCGTGCTCGGCATCGAGATCGCCGACGCCGACGTCGAGCGCATCCTGCGCGCGCTGGGCATGGAGGTGGTCGCCTCGGCCGACGGCTGGCAGGTCACCGCGCCGAGCCGCCGCTTCGACATCGCCATCGAAGAGGATCTGATCGAGGAGCTGGCGCGCATCCACGGCTACGACCGCCTGCCGACCACCTTGCCCGGCGGCGCCACGCGCATCGCCATGGACAGCGAGACCCAGCTGGACGAGCGCAGCGTGCGCCGGCAGTTGCTGGCGCGCGATCTGCTGGAAACCATCAACTACGCCTTCGTCGATGCCGCGCTGCTGGACCAGTGGGGCCTGCACGACGGGCGCGTGGCCCTGGCCAATCCGCTCAGCGCCGAACTGGCGGTGATGCGTCCGTCGCTGCTGCCGGGGCTGGTCGCCGCGCTGGGCCGCAACGCCGCGCGCCAGGCCGGGCGCGTGCGCCTGTTCGAACTGGGCAAGGTGTTCGCCGCGGCGGCGGAAGCCGGCGCCGCGCCGACCGAAACCCAGCGGGTGGCGGCGGCGGTGTGCGGCGATGCCGACGCCCTGCAATGGGGCCTGCCGGCGCGCAAGGTCGATTTCCACGACCTCAAGGGCGACCTGGACGCCTTGGCCGCGGCCTCCGGCGCACGCCTGGACTACCGGCCGTCGGCGCACCCGTTCGCGCATCCGACCCGGTCGGCCGACGTCTATCGCGACGACGTGCGGATCGGCTGGATCGGCCAACTGCACCCGCGGCTGCTGCAGGCGATGCAGATCGACGTCGATGTGCTGGCGTTCGAGCTGGACCTGGCGCCGCTGGCCGCGCGTGCCCTGCCGCGCGCCGCCGAGCTGTCGCGGTTCCCGTCGGTGCGCCGCGACCTGGCCTTCGTGGTGCCGGACGCGGTGAGTTGGGCGGCGCTGGCGCGCAGCGTGCGCGCGGCGGTGGGGCCCTTGCTGCGCGAGGTCGTGCTGTTCGACCGCTACGTCGGCGCGGGGGTCGAGGCTGGTTGCAAGAGTCTCGCTATGGGCTTGATTTTGCAGGACAACACGCGCACTCTGACAGACCGCGACGTGGAGGCGGTGGTCGCCGATGCGGTGGCCGCGCTGGCGCGGGAACACGACGCGCGGATGCGTGGTTGAGAAGGACAGGGGATAGCAGGGCGATGGCGTTGACCAAAGCGGAAATGGCCGAGCGGTTGTTCGACGAAGTCGGGCTGAACAAGCGCGAGGCCAAGGAATTCGTCGATGCGTTCTTCGACGTGCTGCGCGATGCGCTCGAGCAGGGGCGGCAGGTGAAGCTGTCCGGTTTCGGCAACTTCGACCTGCGCCGCAAGAACCAACGGCCCGGCCGCAATCCCAAGACCGGCGAAGAGATCCCGATTTCGGCGCGGACGGTGGTGACCTTCCGCCCCGGACAGAAGCTCAAGGAGCGAGTGGAGGCTTATGCTGGACCCGGGCAGTAACCGCGAACTTCCGCCGATTCCGGCCAAGCGCTACTTCACCATCGGTGAGGTCAGCGAGCTGTGCGACGTCAAGCCGCATGTGCTGCGCTATTGGGAGACCGAATTCCCCAGCCTGGAACCGGTCAAGCGGCGCGGCAACCGGCGCTACTACCAGCGCCACGACGTGCTGATGGTGCGGCAGATCCGCAGCCTGCTGTACGAACAGGGCTACACCATCGGCGGCGCGCGCCTGCGCCTGGAAGGCGAGGGTGCCCGCCAGGAATCGGCGCTGAGCAACCAGATCATCAAGCAGGTGCGGCAGGAGCTGGAAGAAGTCCTGCAGTTGCTGCGGCGGTGAGCCATGGCGGCGCTGCTGCCGCTAGGAATGGCCGCGGCAAACCCGCTATAATCGCCAGCTCGCCGCAAGGCGGGTCCGCCTTGACGGCGGAGACGCAACACACCGGGGTATAGCGCAGCCTGGTAGCGCACTAGTCTGGGGGACTAGTGGTCGTCGGTTCGAATCCGGCTACCCCGACCATCTTTCGAAGGCCCATGTCTGCGACATGGGCCTTTTTTGTTTGGGCGCGTCGGATCGGCGGCGCGCGTGCGGCCGGTGTCGGCAATGGGCTGCCCGCCGGGATGGCAACGCGTGTCGGTATCGCGACATAGGGCGATCTGTATCGGCGCAGAGAGGCTGGCGCGTCGCCGTAGACAAAATGCGCGGGATTGCGCTGTCCCGCGACGAGGTCGTCGCCCCACCAGAGCGGAAAGCCCCATGGGAACTGAGAGCTGCGCAGCGTCAATGCCTTGACATTGATCACGTTAACATCGCGTCGATGGAACGTTCACGGGTCCTTGCTACGCTGAATAGCCGGACATGTAGTTGAACCCTCACGTTACTGCGTCAAAAAAATGTCGGGTAACGCCTTGGTGGCGGCAGATGCCTGTGCCATAGTGCGTTGCAACACGAAGCTTCGCTGTTGGCCAGGGCCGTTCGTCCCAGGCAGGAATTGACACCGTAATCATCCTCCGACCGGGAACGGAACCCTGGCCGGCTGGGGGAGTGCGGCGCTTCGAAAACCAATCGACAGAGGGCATCAGCATCGCGCATGGGTAAACTTTCCGTGACCTTCCAATGGGCGCTTGCCCTGTTCTGCCTGGGGCTGCTGTCCGCATGCAGCAGCGGGCCGGCGATGCGTACCGACCTGCCGGCAGGCGATCCGCTTGCCGCTTCAATGGGCAAGCCGGAATACCTGCTCGGCCCGGGCGACCTGCTGACGGTCAAGGTGTTCCAGGTCGACGATCTGGAACGGCAGGTGCGGGTCGACAACGAGGGCCGCATCTCGTTGCCGCTGATCGGCGACGTGAAGGCCGCCGGCTCCAGCGTCAATGCGCTGCAGAAGGAGATCGCCGACCGCTACCGCAACGGCTATCTGCAGAACCCGCAGGTGTCGGTGCTGGTCGACGAGTTCACCGGCAACCGGGTCACGGTCACCGGTGCGGTCAGCGAGCCGGGCATCTATCCCATCCAGGGCTCCGCCTTGACCCTGCAGCAGGCACTGTCTCTGGGCAAGGGCGTCAGCGACGTGGCCAGCCGCGGCAATGTGGTGGTGTTCCGCACGGTGGGCGGGCAGAAGATGCTGGCGCGTTTCGATCTGCGCGATATCCAGAAGGGCGCCGCGCCGGATCCGTCGATCTACGGCGGCGACATCGTGGTGGTGTACCGCTCCGATGCGCTGGTACTGCTGCGCACCGTGGTGCAGCTGACCCCGTTCGTGATGGTCTGGAGGGCCTACCGATGAGCGCCTCCACCTTGCCTCCCGTTTCCGCGCCGCGCCCGCGTCCTGTGGGTGCCCCGCTGAGCCCGGCCGACATCGGCCTGCTGGATTACTGGAATGCGCTGTACCGGCAGCGTTGGCTGATCATCGGTATCACCGGGGCAGTCGTCCTGCTGGCGTTGCTGGTCCTCCTGCTGATGACGCCGAAGTACCGCGCCACCAGCGTGCTGCAGATCGAGCGCGAATCGCTCAACGTCGCCAATGTCGCCAACCTGATGCCGGTGGAATCGCCGCAGGATCGCGACTTCTACCAGACGCAGTACGAACTGCTCGGCAGCCGGTCGCTGGCGCGGCAGGTGATTCGCGAGGCCAAGCTGACCGAGGCGCCGGCGTTCAAACCGCTGGTCGATGAGGCCCTGGAGAAGCTGCAGGACAACGGCGACGGGCGTGCGCCGACGCCGCAGGCGCGTGCCGCCGCGGCGGAGAACGCGCTGGTCGGTCCGGTGCTGGACGCCTTGACCATCGAGCCGGTGCGCGACTCGCGCCTGGTGCGGATCAACTTCGATTCGCCCGACCGCGTGCTGGCCACGCGCGTGGCCAACACCTACGCCAAGATGTTCATCGCCTCGACCCAGGAACGCCGGCTGCAGGCGTCCTCGTTCGCCGCGCGCTACCTGTCCGAACGCCTGGCGCAGCTGCGCGACAAGGTCGAGGAGTCGGAGAAGAACGCGGTCGACTATTCCAGCCAGGAACAGATCGTGTCGATGGGCGAGGACAAGCCCTCGCTGCCGACGCAGAACATGAGCGAACTGAATGTGCGCCTGGCCGCGGCGCAGGATGCGCGGATCAAGGCCGAGGCGGCCTGGCGCCAGGCCGGCATCGGCGACGGCATGGGCCTGCCGCAGGTGGTCAGCAACCCGTTGATCCAGAATCTGCGCGCCGAGCAGGCCAAGATGACCGCCGACTACCAGCAGAAGCTGGCGACGTTCCAGCCCGGCTACCCGGAGATGCAGCGCCTGCAGAACCAGATCGCCGAGACCAAGCGCCAGATCGCCGACGAGGTCGCCAATATCCGCAGCGCGCTGAAGAACGACTACGAGTCGGCGCGTCAGCAGGAAACCTTGCTGGCCGACCGCATCGCCGCGCTGAAGAACGACGAACTGGACCTGCAGACCCGCAGCATCCGCTACACCATGCTGCGCCGCGAGGCCGACACCAACCGCCAGCTCTACGACGCGCTGCTGCAGCGCTACAAGGAGATCGGCGTGGTCGGCAACGTGGGCACCAACAACATTTCGATCGTCGACCGCGCCGATGTGCCGGGCAAGCCGAGTTCGCCGAAGAAGCTGCTCGGCCTGGCGCTGGCCTTCGTGTTCGGCCTGTTCCTGGCGGTGGCGGTGGCGCTGGTGCGCTACTTCATCCGCAAGGCCGAAGCCACGGCGGCGGCCTCGGCGTGATGTCGTGGTGTCATGGCGCGCCGCACCGCGCGAGGCGCGGGTGCGTGCCGCACCGCACACAACGGCATCGGTTCGACGCACAGTCTTCAGTGAGGTGATACGTGGTTCAGCTAGGCAATGAGGTGCTCCATTATTTTCCAGCGCGGTTGTACGAAGACGTTGTTCTGTTGAAGTAATCACGGGCTGCCGTGGACCTGGGGTCGGCGAGGGAGGCGCCGCAGCGGTCCACAGGCAGGCGAAATCGAGGCCCGGCGGCGTCGCATGTTCCCCCGCATGCCGATCGACCGGGTTTGGATAGGAATCCCGATCATGCTTTTGGCAGACCTGAGTAGCGCCACCTATACGACCTCCTCGCCGCGCATGTTGTCCAAGTACGCGGCCGCGGCAGACATCCTGTTGCGCGTGTCCGACCTGACCGTCATGGTCGGCGGCGCGTTGCTCACCCACCGGTTGCTGTTCGGCACCTGGATGCCGGAACCGGCCTACCGGGTGGCGATTGGCACGACCCTGCTGTACGCGGTGATCTGCTTCGCGCTGTTCCCGCTGTACCGCAGCTGGCGCGGGCGCGGCCTGTTGCGCGAGATGATGGTGTTGAGCCTGGCCTGTGGCGGTGTGTTCGCCCTGTTCGCCATGCATGCCTTCGTGGTGCAGTTCGGCCAGCAGGTCTCGCGGCTGTGGATCGGCACCTGGTTCGTCACCAGCCTGGCGACGCTGCTGCTCTCGCGCACCCTGGTGCGCGGCGTGCTCAACCGGCTGCGCTCGGAAGGCGTGGACGTGCAGCGCGTGGTCGTGGTTGGCCTGCGCCATCCGGTGGTGAAGATCCACAACTACCTGAGCCGCAATCCCTGGGTGGGCATGCAGGTGGTGGGCTACTTCAGCAGCGACTACGACCTGTCGGTGGCCGACCATCCGCAGAAGCTGCAGTGCCTGGGCGAGGGCACCGCCGACGCGCTGATCGACTACCTCGACGACCACCAGGTCGAGCAGGTGTGGATCTCGTTGCCGTTGGGCGAACGCGACCATATCAAGCAGCTGCTGCAGCGCATGGACCGCTATCCGATCCAGGTCCGGCTGATTCCCGATCTGTTCGACTTCGGCATGCTCAACCAGTCCGGCGACCAGATCGGCAACGTACCGGTGATCAACCTGCGCCAGGGCGGGGTGGACCGCAACACCTACTTCGTGGTTGCCAAGGCGCTGCAGGACAAGCTGGTGGCCCTGGCCGCACTGGCCGTGCTGTGGCCGCTGATGCTGGCGATCGCGGTGGGCGTGAAGCTGAGCTCGCCGGGTCCGGTGTTCTTTCGCCAGCGCCGCCACGGCCTGGGCGGGCGCGAGTTCTACATGTACAAGTTCCGCTCCATGCGTGTGCAGCAGGAGCCCAGCGACGTGGTGGTGCAGGCCACGCGCGGCGACAGCCGGGTGACCCGTTTCGGTGCGTTCCTGCGCCGCACCAGCCTGGACGAACTGCCGCAGCTGTTCAACGTGCTCGGCGGCAGCATGTCTGTGGTGGGGCCGCGTCCGCACGCGGCGCAGCACAACACCCACTACGAAAAGCTGATCCACCATTACATGCAGCGGCACTACGTCAAGCCGGGCATCACCGGCTGGGCGCAGGTCAACGGCTTCCGCGGCGAGACGCCGGAACTGCGCACGATGAAGAAGCGCATCCAGTACGACCTGGACTACATCCGCCGCTGGTCGTTGTGGCTGGACACGCGGATCATCGTGCTGACCGCGTTCAAGGTGCTCGGGCAGAAGACCGCCTACTGATGCGCCCGATGCGTTTTCTTCCCGCCGACCGTGTACAGCGCCGGCGCCGCCTCCGCGTCGCCGTCGTTCCCGTGCTGCCTGCGTCGAATGACGTGGCGCGCGACACGTTTCTGCCGCGCGTGACGGCAGCCGATGGCCGCGTTGGCGTGCAACGCGCCGCCGCCGCAGCGAGGTGCGCATGCTGAGCGTGCCGGACATGCCGCTGCGCGAGCAGCGCCGCAACCTGCTGATCGAGCTGGTGCTGCTGTTCGCCGTCGGCTACAACTTCGTGCTGGCGGTGATCAACGCCAAGGTGTTCCGGGTCAGCCCGGCGATGACCTACGCGGTGGAACTGGCGGTCTATGCGGCCTGTTTCCTGCTAGGTATGCGCGCGCTGGACCGCAAGCGCATGGCGATGGTGTTCACCGGCATCGCGCTGCTGGCGCTGCTGATGCTGGTGCGCCTGTTCATGGCCTGGACGCTGGATCCGAAGTTCTTCCGCGATGCGCTGATCCCGTTCGCCTTCCTGCTGCTCGGCGCGGCCTACACCGGCTCGCTGCCGCGCATGTTCGTACGCATGGCGCTGCTGGTGTCGCTGGTGGCGGTGTTCGAACTGGCGCTGCCCAAGGTTTACGGCGACGTGGTCAACCCCAAGAGCTATTTCGTCAACGCGCGCGGCGCCAGCGCGTCGAGCTTCTGGAATCAGGACAGCAACCTGTTCGTCAGTGCGACACGCCCGGGCGCGCGCAATTTCCTGCCGTCGTCGAACCTGCCGCGCGCCTCCTCGGTATTCATCGAGCCGGTGACGATGGGCAACTTCATCATCTTCTTCACCGCGATCCTGCTGACGTTCTGGCGCTGGATGCGGCCGCTGGCGATCGTCGCCTCGGTGGCGATGATCGGCTTCCTGATCGTGGCCTCGGACGGGCGCCTGGCCGCCGGTACCTGCGTGATGATGGCGCTGCTGAGTCCGCTGCTGCTGCGCATGGACCAGCGCCTGGGCTTCTTGATCTTCTTCGCGGTGATGGGCGGGGCGTGGCTGCTGGTGTGGGCCTCCGGCATCCAGAGCTATGAGGACACCACGCTGGGGCGGGTGTTCTTCACCGTCGATTCGATCCGCAGGATGAGCGCCGATGCGTGGATGGGGCTGGACGTGGACCAGCCGTACCGCTACTTCGACAGCGGCATCGCCTACTTCATCTCTTCGCAGTCGGTGCTGCTGGTGCTGGCGTTCCTGCTGGCGTACTCGTTCGCGATGCTGATGCGCACCATCGAAGGGCAGCTGTTCAAGAACCTGCTGATCTTCGCCTTCTCGCTGAGCCTGCTGGTTTCCAACGGCTATTTCTCGATCAAGACCGCGGCGCTGTGGTGGTTCGTGTGCGGGTGCCTGTGGCAGATGGCGCCCCGCCTGCGCGAGTCAGCCGCAGTGCCTGCGGCGCCGGCTCCCTGCATCCCGGCGGTGCCGGCATGAGCGCGCCCGCCACGGCCGTCTCCGCGTCCGTGCCGGCGCAGGGGCGCAGCGCACGGGCGAGCGCGCCGCGCGACATGCGCATCGATGCGGCCAAGGCGATCGCGATCCTGCTGGTGGTGTTCGGCCATGCCAAGGGCATTCCGCACGCCTACGTGATCCTGGCCTACAGCTTCCACGTGCCGATGTTCTTTCTGTTATCGGGCTGGGTCGGCGAGGCCTTCGGCAATCGCCCGCTGAGCCTGGCCACGGTCGGCAAGCTGGCGCGCAGCCTGTTGTTGCCCTATGTGGCGTTCTTCTTCGTCGCCTACGCGTACTGGATGCTGACCCGGCACATCGGCAGCAAGGCGCAACTGTGGGGCGACCGGCCGTGGTGGGAGCCGCTGCTGGGCCTGGTCAGCGGCATCGGGCCCAAGCTCTACGTGATGCCTGCGCTGTGGTTCCTGCCGGCGCTGTTCGTGACCACGCTGGCCTATCTGGCGCTGCGTCGTACGCTGTCGTTGCCGGTGCTGGCCGGGCTTTCGTTGCCGCTGGCCTGGGGTTGGGCGTGCTGGTTCCCGGGGCAGGACATGCGCCTGCCGTTCTCGCTGGACGTGCTGCCGGTGGCGTTGTGCTTCTTCGCGATCGGCGCGCTCGCCGCGACGCGGGCGCAGTGGTGGCCGGCACGGCCGGCCGGCAATGCGCTGGCGGCGGTGCTGCTGGGCGCGGCCTGGTTCGCGATCGCCTGGCACAACGGCCGCGTCGACGTGAACATGCTCAAGTTCGGCGATTCCCCGTTGGGGTTCCTCGCCGCCAGCCTGCTCGGCAGCGCCATGGCGCTGTGCGTCGCCGGGCTGGTGCGGCAATGGGGCTGGCTGCAGTGGATCGGGCGCAACACCTTGCTGATCCTGTGCACGCACACCTTGCTGTTCTCGGTGATGGCCGGCGTCGCCGCCCGCACCGGTCTGGTCCGCGGCGATGCGTGGGGACCGGCCTGGGCGGTGTCGGTGAGCGTGCTGGCGGTACTGATCAGCGTGCCGATCCGCGTGGTGCTGGTGCGGATCGCGCCGTGGATGATCGGCGTGCGCCGCAGTGCGGTCGCGGGAGCGACGGCATGACGGCGGCGCTGCGGGCCGCGCACGGGCGCGACGGAGGCCGGGCATGAAGGTGGTGCATGTGGTGCGCCAGTTCCATCCGTCGGTCGGCGGCATGGAGGAGGTGGTGCTGAATATCGCGCGCCGCCATCTGCAGCAGGGCCGCGACCAGGTCGAGGTGGTGAGCCTGGACCGGGTGTTCACCGATCCGCAACAGCGCCTGGCGTCGCGCGACAGCCACCAGGGCGTACCGATCGTGCGCTTGCCGTATCGCGGTTCCTCGCGCTACCCGCTGGCGCCGTCGGTGCTGTCGGCGGTGCGCGGTGCGGATCTGCTGCACATCCACGGCATCGATTTCTTCTACGACTTCCTGGCCCTGACCCGGCCGCTGCACCGTGTGCCGATGATCGTGTCCACCCATGGCGGTTTCTTCCATACCACCTATGCCTCGCGCCTGAAGATGCTCTGGTTCAAGACCCTCACCCGTGCATCCGCACTCGCCTACGCGCGGGTGGTGGCGACCAGCGAGAACGATGGCCGGCTGTTCTCGCAGGTGGTCGCGCCGCAGCGGCTGCGGGTGATCGAGAACGGGGTGGACGTGGACAAGTTCGCCGGGCAGGGCAGCGCCGTGCCGGGGCGCACGCTGATCTACTTCGGGCGCTGGTCGGTCAACAAGGGCCTGCTGGAGACCCTGGACCTGGTGCGCGCGCTGGCCGCGCAGGATCCGGCCTGGCAGTTGATCGTGGCCGGGCGCGAATACGACTTCAGCATGGCCGACCTGCAGCAGGCGATCGCCGAGCGCGGCCTGCAGCAGCGGGTGCGCCTGCAGGTGGCGCCGACCCAGGCGCAACTGGCGCAGTTGCTCGGCAGCGCGCAGTACTTCGTGTGCCTGTCGCGGCACGAGGGATTCGGCCTGGCCGCGGTGGAAGCGATGAGCGCGGGACTGCTGCCGATCCTCAGCGACATCCCGCCGTTTGCGCGCCTGCAGCGCGAGTCGGGGCAGGGTGTGCTGGTCGATCCGGCCGATGCGCAGGCGGCCGCGGCCACGGTGCGTGCCTTCGCCGCCGGCACCGATGCGGACTTCGCCGCGCAGCGCGCAGCGGCGATGGCCTACGCGCATCGCTACGACTGGGATCGTGTGGTCGGCGCCTATCTGGACGAATACCGCCTGGCGCTGGGCGGCGCGGAGGGCGGCCGATGAGCGGCGAGAGCCAGCGCCATGGCACGTCGCAGCAGGCCGCGCCGGCAGTCACCGTGCTGCTGTCCACCGAGCGCCCGACCGCGACCACCAATCCCTATCTGACCCAGCTCTACGCGGCGTTGCCGCCGCAGGTGCAACTGCGCTTCTTCTCGATGCGCGCGGCGCTGCTGTCGCGCTACGACGTGTTGCATCTGCATTGGCCGGAGTACCTGCTGCGGCATCGCACGGCGCTCGGCACGCTGGCCAAGCAGTTCTGTGTCGCCGTTCTGCTGCTGCGCCTGCGCCTGGCCGGCGTGCCGCTGGTGCGCACCCTGCACAACGTGGCGCCGCACGAGGACAAGGGCTGGCGCGAACGCCTGCTGCTGCGCTGGATCGACCGCCAGACCGCGCGCTGGATCCGCATCAATGCGACCACGCCCGCACGCGCGCCGGCCACCGACACCATCCTGCACGGCCATTACCGCGACTGGTACGCGCCGCTGCCGCAACCGCCGCGTGTCCCCGGGCGCCTGCTGCATTTCGGGCTGCTGCGCCCGTACAAGGGCGTGGAGACGTTGATCGCGACGTTCGGCGCATTGCCCGATCCCCAGCTCAGCCTGCGCATCGCCGGCAACCCGATCGATGCGCAGATCCGCGGCGTGGTCGAGCGCGCCTGCGCCGAGGACCCGCGGATCAGTGCACGCCTTCAGTACGTGGAAGACGCGGTGCTGGCGCAGGAGGTCGGGGAGGCCGAATTGGTGGTGCTGCCGTACCGGCAGATGCACAACTCCGGCACCCTGCTGCTGGCGCTGTCGCTGGCGCGCCCGGTGCTGGCGCCGTGGAGCGAGGCCAATGCCGCCATCGTCGACGAAGTCGGCGCGCAGTGGGTGCAGCTGTACCAGGGCGAGCTGGATGCGGCGCAACTGGCGCAGGCCCTGGCGCACGCGCAGCAGTTGCCCGCCGACGCCGTGCCGGACCTGTCGCGGCGCGACTGGAACGGTATCGGCCTGCAGCATTACCGCAGCTATCTGCAGGCGCTGACCGTGCGCCGCGGGGAGGACGCATGAGTAGCGCCGAGACCCCGCGGCCGGCAGCGCCGCAACCCGGACTGGGCGCGCGCGCCGCCGGCGGCGCGGCGGTGACCATGGCCGGGCAGCTGGCCAAGATGGTGGTGCAGTTCGGCGGCATCATTCTGCTGGCGCGGCTGCTGACGCCCTACGACTACGGCCTGATGGCGATGGTGACGGCGATCGTCGGCATGGCCGAGATCCTGCGCGACTTCGGCCTTTCCTCGGCGGCGATCCAGGCCAAGCACGTCAGCCGCGAGCAGCGCGACAACCTGTTCTGGATCAACAGCGGCATCGGCCTGGCGTTGGCGATCGTGGTGTTCCTGTCCTCGTCGTGGATCGCGCACTTCTACCGCGAGCCGGCCTTGCTCGGCATCTCGCAGGCGCTGGCGGTGACCTTCCTGCTCAACGGCATGACCACGCAGTACCGCGCGCACCTGAGCCGTGCGCTGCGCTTCGGCCAGGTCTCGCTGAGCGACGTCGGCGCGCAGGTGCTGGGCCTGCTGGCCGGCGTCGGCGTGGCCCTGGCCGGCTACGGCTACTGGGCGCTGGTCTGGCAGCAGGTGGTGCAGGCGCTGGTCAATCTGCTGATCGCCGGCGCCTGCGCGCGTTGGCTGCCGCGCGGCTACCGGCGCGATGCGCCGATGCGCACCTTCCTGAGCTTCGGCTGGAACCTGATGGCGGCGCAGTTGCTCGGCTATGCCAGCCGCAATGTCGGCCAGGTGATCATCGGCCACCGCATCGGCGCCGAAGCGCTGGGCCTGTACAACCGCGCGTTCCAGCTGCTGATGATGCCGCTGAACCAGATCAACGCACCGGCCACCTCGGTGGCGCTGCCGGTGCTGTCGCAGCTGCAGGACGATCCGCCGCGCTTCGGCAACTTCCTGCTGCGCGGGCAGACGGTGATGGTGCACCTGATCGTCGCGCTGTTCTCCTTCGCCTGCGCGCTGGCGATGCCGTTGATCGTGCTGGTGCTGGGCGAACAGTGGCGGCCGGCAGTGCCGCTGTTCCAGGTACTGACGCTCGGCGGCATCTTCCAGACCGCGTCCTACGCCACTTACTGGGTGTTCCTGGCGCTGGGCCTGATGCGTCAGCAACTGGTGTATTCGGTGGTCGGGCGGGTCATGCTGATCGCCTGCATCTTCGCCGGCTCGCTGTGGGGCGTGATGGGCGTGACCGTGGGCTACACGCTGGGCTTGTTGGTGATGTGGCCGCTGTCGGTGATCTGGATCGCGCGCATCGCGCCGCAGATCCCGGCCTGGGAACTGTTCAACAACGCCTTGCGCGCGGTGCTCGGCTACGGCGTCTGCGGCGTTGCCGCGTACTTTGCCGCACAGCAGTGGGGTGGCACGTCGTTGTGGCTGCAACTGATCGTCGGCGCGGTGGCGATGGCGCTGGGCTGCCTGCTGGTGTTCGCGCTGTGGCCGGCGTTCCGCCGCGATGTGTTGGCCATCCTGCAGATGCGCACGCTGTTGCGCCAGGCACGGGGAGCGCGATGAGCGTCGGCCGGCCGTGTCTTTCCTTTCCTTCATTCCGCACAGGAGCGAGCGCATGAGCGATTCTTCCGCAGCGGCGCTGCCCGCATCGGCACCGGCCGCGGCCACCAGTGGGCGTGCGCCGTGCTATCTGGTGCTGTCGGCGCACGACTACCGCACGCCGCGTCGCGCCAACATCCACTTCATTGCCGACGAGCTGGCCAAGCGCGGCCCCACGCGCTTCTTCTCGCTGCGCTACAGCCTGCTGTCGCGGCTCAAGGGCGACCTGCGCCTGCCGCTGGACGCCACCGCCAACCAGGTGGTCCGCCACAATGGCGTGGACTGCTATCTGTGGCGCGCGCTGCTGCATCCGTTCAACACCCGGCGGCGCTGGCTGCGGCCGCTGGAAGACCTGATGTTCAAAGTCTACGCGGCGCGCGCGCCGGCCACGCTGATCCACTGGATGCGCGAGGCCGACGTGATCGTGTTCGAGAGCGGCATCGCGGTGGCGTTCATCGCGCTGGCGGCGCGGATCAACCCGACCGCACGCAAGGTGTACCGCGCCTCCGATGGGTTGAGCACGATCAACGTCGCCGACTACATCGAGCGCGAATTCGACCGCGTGGCGCCGAGCCTGGACGTGATCGCGCTGGTGTCGCCGGCGATGGCCGAGGAGGTCGCCAGCCGCCACAACGTGTACCACGTCGGCCATGGCGTGGACCACGACCTGCACACGTTGGGCGACCCGTCGCCGTACGGCGAGGGCATCCATGCGGTGGCGGTGGGGTCGATGCTGTTCGATCCTGATTTCTTCGTCGCCGCCAGCCGCGCCTTCCCGCAGGTCACCTTCCACGTGATCGGCTCGGGCATGGGGCGCGCGCCAGGCTATGGCGACAACGTGGTGGTGTACGGCGAGATGAAGCACGCCGAGACCATCCGCTACATCAAGCACGCCCGCTTCGGCATCGCCCCGTACGCGTCCGAGCAGGTGCCGGCGTACCTGGCCGACAGTTCGATGAAGCTGCTGCAGTACGACTTCTTCGGCCTGCCGGCCGTCTGCCCCAATGCCGTGGTCGGCCGCTATCCGTCGCGCTTCGGTTACACGCCTGGCGACGAGGCGTCGATCATCACGGCGATCGGGCAGGCGCTGCAGGCGCCGCATGTGCGCCATCGTCAGTGCCTGAGCTGGTCCGACACCACCGACCGGGTGCTGGACCCGGCCGCCTACCCGGAGACCCGTCTGTTCGCCGACGGCGTGGCCTGAGTCCACGCCCCGGCTTGTCCGCCATACCCCCCGCGCAACCAAGGAGGACCGATGTCCGCATTGCAAAAATGGATCGATTACGAAGAGCGCCGGGCGCTGTTCTGGTGGAAGCCGAAGAACGGCGAGATCAACGTCGGCGATCACCTGTCCAAGATCATCGTCTCCAACGTGCTCGGCCAGCGCGACCGCACCTTGCTGGACAAGCGCGACAAGCGCACGCGGCTGATCGCGATCGGCTCGGTGCTGCACTTCGCCCGCGACGGCGACACCGTGTGGGGCAGCGGCGTCAACGGCAAGATTCCCGCCGACCGCCATACCTTCCGCCAGCTCGACGTGCGTGCGGTGCGCGGCCCCAAGACCCGCGCGTTCCTGCGCGAGCGCGGCCTGCAGGTGCCGGAGGTCTACGGCGATCCGGGTCTGCTGATGCCGTTGTTCTTCCCGCGCGAGGCGCTGTTGGCGCCATCGGCACGGCAGCCGTTCCTGGTGGTGCCGCACTTCAACGAACCGTTGGACAAGTATGCGCAGTACAAGGACCACCTGGTGCTGCCGAACCGCCAGCCGGCCGCGTTCGTGCGGCAACTGCTCGGCGCCGACCTGGTCGTGTCCAGCTCCTTGCACGGGCTGATCCTGGCCGAAGCCTACGGCGTGCCGTCGGTGTACCTGGACTGGGGCAACGGCGAGGACCGCTTCAAGTACGACGACTACTATGCCGGCACCGGCCGCGGCCGCTGGCATGCCGGGCACACGGTGGAGGAATGCGTGGCGCTGGGCGGCAATACCGTGTTCGACCTGGCCGCGGTGCAACGCGGCCTGCTGGAGAGCTTTCCGCATGACCTCTGGTGAACGCGCGACCGGCGAGGTGCTGGCGCTGGGCGGTTATCCGATCCTGCGCAGCACCGAGACCGAGTTCGTTGCCGCGTTGCTGCAGGCGCTGGCGCGCGGCGAGCGCCGCCAGGTGTTCTTCGCCAACACCAACTTCGTGGTGCAGTGCCAGGCTCTGTGCGAGCGCCTGGCCGCGCCGGACGTGTGCATCGTCAACGACGGCATCGGCATGGACCTGGGCGCGCTGCTGGTGCACGGCCGCCGCTTCGCCGGCAATCTCAACGGCACCGACCTGATTCCGGCGCTGTGCCGGCAGAGCCCGCGGCCGCTGCGCTTCTTCCTGCTCGGCGGCCGGCCCGGCGTGGCCGACGCCGCGGCGCAGACCTTGCGGCAGTCGCTGGGGCAGCAGGTGGTCGGTACCTGCGACGGCTATGCCGAGTTCGCCGCGGCCGGCGACGGGCTGGCCGCGCGCATCAACGCCAGTGGCGCCGACGTGCTGCTGGTGGCGTTCGGCAATCCGCTGCAGGAGCGCTGGCTGCTGCAGCACGCGGCGCAACTGCAGGTGCCGCTGGCGTTCGGCGTGGGCGCGTTGCTGGACTTCCTGTCCGGCACCGCCCGGCGCGCGCCGGCCTGGGTGCGCCGGCTGCGCCTGGAATGGATCTATCGCCTGCTGCGCGAGCCGCGGCGCCTGCTCAAGCGCTACAGCTGGGACCTGCTGGTGTTCTTCGCCCTGTGCCTGCGGCACGGCAGGCGGCTGGGCGCCATGCCGCCTGCACGCGACTCGCTGCGCCCCTCGTGACGTCGACCGGCCGCCGCCGCGGAAATGGCGCGGCCTGACATCCGCACCGCCGTGCGCCGGATTAGACTGGACGCATGTCCAGCGCCGCCGCTTTCCGAATCGCCGCCTTGGTGCGCGACCTTTCGCTGCTGCCGCACCCGGAGGGCGGGCGCTACGCGCGCGTGCATACCTCGGCTCTGATGGTGCAGCACGAGCAGACGTTGCGCCCGGCCTGCACCGCGATCCGCTTCCTGCTGGCGCTGGGCGAAGTCAGCAATTGGCACCGCATCGATGCCGACGAGACCTGGCAATGGGAAGAGGGCGGGGCACTGGAACTGCTGGGCTTCGATCCGCAGCATGGCCTGCAGCGCTACCGCCTGGATGCCAGCGAGCGCGGCGGCATGCCGTCGGTGGTGATCGCGGCCGGCACCTGGCAGGCCGCGCGTCCGCTGGCCGACTACTGCCTGGTGCGCTGCGTGGTGGCGCCGGGGTTCCTGTGGGAGCGCTTCGAACTGCTGGCGGACACCGACCCGCTGGCCACGCACCTGCCGAAGCTGGCGGACTGATGACGGCGCGGCGCGGGGTGCGCGCAGCGACCGCGCCGGGGGCCGTCGCGCGCCGGCTCGGCCCGGCGTTGTGCCTGGCGGCGGCGTTGCTGGCGGCGGGCATGCCCGCCGCGCAGGCGCAGACCGCGACGCCGGCCGCACCAGCCCATCCGCCGGTGGTCGACCTGGAGGCGGTGCTGGTGAGCGGGCGCCAGCCCGGCCCGGGGCTGTGGCAGGTGCGCCGCGGCGACCACGTGCTGTGGATCCTCGGCACGGTGTCGCCGCTGCCCAAGCGCATGCAGTGGGAATCGGGCGAAGTGGAGCGGGTGATCGCCCAATCGCAACAGGTGATCGCGGCGCCGACCCTCACCCTGGACTCGGGCCTGGGCATGTTCCGCAGCCTGATGCTGCTGCCGTCCTTGCTCAAGGCGCGGCGCAATCCCGACGACCGCACCCTGCAGCAGGTGCTGCCGCCGGAGCTGTATGCGCGTTGGCTGCCGCTGAAGGCGCGCTACCTGGGCCGCGACAGCAGCGTGGAACGCTGGCGGCCGGTGTTCGCGGCGCAGGAGCTGTACGAAGCGGCGATGCGCACTTCCGGCCTGAGCCTGGGCAGCGTCGTGCAGCCGGTGATCGCGCGTGCGGCCAAGCGCGCCAGGGTGCCGATCGTGCCGGTGGTGGTGGAGGTCAAGGTGCCCGACGCCAAGCGCGCGCTGCAGGAGTTCCGGGCGACCTCGCTCAACGACAGTGCCTGTTTCGCGCGCACCTTGCAGGTCATCGATCGCGACCTGGAGACGATGCGCCAGCGCGCCAATGCGTGGTCCGAAGGCGATCTGGACACGCTGGCCGCGCTGCCCGCCAACGATCAGTACCGGGTCTGCCTGGACGCGGTCGGCGAAGCGGCGATCGCGCGCAAGCTGGGCCTGGGCGATGTGCGCCAGCGTGCGCAGGCGGCCTGGTTGCAGGTGGCCGAGCGGGCGCTGGCGCAGAACCGCTCCAGTTTCGCGGCGTTGCCGATGCAGACCCTGCAGGAGCCGGGCGGGCCGCTGGATCGGCTACGCGCCAGCGGCGCCGAGGTGATCGCGCCCTAGGTCACGCGCTGGAGACGCCGGCGCAACCGGAAGCGGCATGAGGCGCATCGAGAACCGTGCGCAATGCCGCAAGCAGGCACGGCATGCGCCAACCGCCGTGCCGTTGCTCTGCTCGCAATCGCGACGGGTCAGCCCGCCGCGGTGCGCGGTGCGCTGGCGCTGGTGGCCAGCTGCGGCCAGCGCTTCAGCACCGCGGCGCGGATGCCGGCGGCGTCGATGCCGGCTTCGGCCAGCAGTTGCTCGCGGCTGGCGTGGTGCTGGAACGCGTCGGGCAGGCCCAGGTGCAGCACCGGGCGCAGTACGCCTTCGGCGTTGAGCAGCTCGGCCACGCCGGAACCGGCACCGCCGGCCACCACGTTGTCCTCGATGGTCACGAAGCCTTCGTGGCTCTGCGCCAGCTCCAGCAGCAGGGCGCGGTCCAGCGGCTTGACGAAGCGCATGTTGACCACGCTCAGGCCCAGCTCGCGGCCGACCTGTTCGGCCGCCGCCAGGGTCGCGCCGAACGCCAGCAGCGCCACCGTGTGTCCCTGCGCGCGCACTTGCGCCTTGCCGATCGGCAAGGGCTCCAGCGTGGTCCCGGGGGCGACCCCGGGGCCGGTGCCGCGCGGGTAGCGCACCGCGGCCGGGCCGGCATGGCGCAGGCCAGTGCTGAGCAGTTGCCGGCACTCGGCTTCGTCGGCCGGCGCCATCACCACCAGGTGCGGCACGCAGCGCAGGAAACTCAGGTCCAGGTTGCCGGCGTGGGTGGCGCCATCCGGGCCGACCACGCCGCCGCGGTCGATCGCGAACAGCACGTCGAGCTGCTGCACCGCCACGTCGTGCACCAACTGGTCGTAGCCGCGCTGCAGGAAGGTGGAATAGATCGCCACCACGGGCTTGGCGCCGTGCACGGCCATGCCCGCGGCCAGGGTCACCGCGTGCTGCTCGGCGATGGCCACGTCGAAGTAGCGCTGCGGGTATTCCTTGCTGAAGCGCACCAGGCCGGAGCCCTCGCGCATCGCCGGGGTGATCGCCAGTAGCGCCGGCTCGGCCGCGGCCATGTCGCAGATCCAGTCGCCGAACACGTCGGTGTAGGTCGGCGCCTTGGCGCCCGGCTTGGCCACCAGGCCCTTGCTCGGATCGAATGGGCCCACGGCGTGGTAGCCGATCTGGTCGCCCTCGGCCAGTTCGTAGCCCTTGCCCTTGGTGGTGATGACGTGCAGCAGCTGCGGACCCTTGAGGGTCTTGAGCGTCTTCAGCGCGCCGAGCAGCGCCGGCAGGTCGTGGCCGTCGATCGGGCCGGTGTAGTGGAAGCCCATTTCCTCGAACAGCGTGGACGGCACGAACATGCCCTTCCAGTGCTCTTCCCAGCGGCGCACGAAGCGTGCGGTGGGGTTGCTCTTCTTGTCGCCGAGGATCTTCTTGCCGCCCTCGCGGATGGCGTTGAGGGTCTTGCTGCCGCTCATCCGGCCCAGCATCTTGGTGACCCCGCCGACCGCCTCGGAGATCGACATGCGGTTGTCGTTGAGGATCACCAGCAGGTTCGGTTCCGGGTCCATGCCGCCGGCGTGGTTCAGCGCTTCGTAGGCCATGCCCGCGGTCATCGCGCCGTCGCCGATCACCGCCACCACCTTGCGCTCGTCGCCCATGCGCTGCAGCGCCACCGCCATGCCCAGCGCGGCCGAGATCGAGGTGGAGGAGTGGCCGACGCCGAAGGTGTCGTACTCGCTTTCCTCGCGCTTGGGGAACGGCGCCACGCCGTCGGCCTGCTTGACCGTGTGGATGCGGTCGCGGCGCCCGGTGAGGATCTTGTGCGGATAGGTCTGGTGGCCGACGTCCCACACCAGTTGGTCGACCGGCGTGTCGTAGAGGTAGTGCAGGGCGACGGTGAGTTCGATCACGCCCAGCCCGGCGCCGAAATGGCCGCCGCTCTTGCCGACGCACTCGATCAGAAAGGCGCGCAGTTCCTCGGCGATGGCCGGCAGCTCCGATTCATCGAAGCGACGCAGTTCGGCGGGGACCTGGATGCGCGAGAGGCGCGGATAGCGGGTGGGGTCGATCATCGGAATGGAGGTTCAGCGGACCTGTCATTTTCCTCTCCATTCCGGGCACGCGCAATCAACCCGTTCAGTCGCGGGCGCGTGGATGGCCGGTTTTGGCCGGGGTGCGGCAATCCGTCGCAGCGGGCGTGAGGGCGGCGTGAGGCCGCGCGGCTACAACGAGAGCTTCGAGCGCTTCGGCAACTGCGCCTTCAGGAACGACATCTGGTCGGCCAGGATGTTGCGATTGGACAGGATCAGATGCTCGATCCAGCTCGGCCGGTACGGCACCGCCAGCAGCGGCATCGATGCCTGCTGCGGGGTGCGATTGCCCTTGCGCGAATTGCAGTGGAAGCACGCGGTGACCACGTTCTCCCAGATGTCGCGGCCGCCCTTGGACACCGGCAGCACATGATCGCGGGTCAGCTGCGGGCGGCTGAACTGCTGGCCGCAGTACAGGCACAGTTGCGCGTCGCGGGCGAACAGCGCGGTATTGGTCAGGGTCGGGGTGGGGTCGAGCGCACGCGCATGCGCGTGGCCGCGCGCGGCGATGATCGGGTGCAGCTCCAGCACGCTGCGCTCGCCGCTGGCGCGACAGATGCCACCGTGGATGTGCAGGCACGGCTCGCCGAGGGTCCAGGCGACCGCGCCGCGTGCGTACAGGCAGGCGGCGTCCTGCCAGTTGATCCAGTCCAGCACGCGGCCATGCGCGTCCAGCGACAGCAGCCGGACCGAAGGCAGGTGGGAAGGGGACGCCGCAGGCGACGGGACCGCGGCCGAGGCGCCGCAGGCCCCGGTATCGATCAGACCAAGCGTTGTTGTGTCTGTCTCCATCGGGAAGACAGCTTATACCCGATTGGTGACGGTTTGTGTATCGGCCGCGGCGGGCCGTGCGGCCCCGGCACGGCGTGCATGCCGGGGCCGCGTCCGGACCTGGATGTGCGACTCAGAACTGCGCGTCGGCCAGCGTCATCAGCGGCGCGGCGCCGCTGTCGATGGCCGCGGCGTGGGTCAGCGTGCGCGGCAGCAGGCGGGCGTAGTAGAAGCGCGCGGTCTCGCGCTTGGACTGCTTGAACGCCTCGCCATGCGCCGAGGCCTCGGCCGCGGCGACGCTGCGCGCCCACCAGTAGGCCAGCACCACGTAGCCGGAATAGAACACGTAGTCGTAGCTGGCCGCGCCCAGTTCCTCGGGATTGCTGGCGGCGCGCTGCAGGATGCGCTTGGTCAGCGCCGCCCACTCGGCGGCCTTCTCGCGCAGCGGGGCCACGAATTCGGCCACCGCCGGGTTGTCGGCGTGCTCGGTCAGGAAGGCCTCGATCTGCGCCAGGAACAGCTTCAGCCCCGCGCCCTGGCTGGACGCGGTCTTGCGCCCGATCAGGTCCAGCGCCTGGATACCGGTGGTGCCTTCGTACAGGGTGGTGATGCGGGCGTCGCGCGCCAACTGCTCCATGCCGTGTTCGTGGATGTAGCCGTGGCCGCCGAAGCACTGCAGCGCGTGGTAGGTGTTCTCCACCGCCCACTCGGTCTGGCAGGCCTTGGAGATCGGGGTGAGGAAGCTGACCAGCACGTCGGCCTGCTCGCGCTCGGCCGGGTCCTGGGCGCTGTGCGCGATGTCGATCAGGGTGGCGGCATGCAGCGCCAGCAGGCGGCTGCCTTCGGTCAGCGCCTTCACCGTCAGCAGCATGCGGCGCACGTCCGGATGCACCAGGATCGGGTCGGCCGGCTTCTCCGGCAGCTTGGCGCCGCTCAGCGAACGCGACTGCAGGCGCTCGCGGGCGTAATGCAGCGCGTTCTGGTAGGCGCGCTCGGACAGGCCGATGCCCTGCAGGCCGACGCCGAGGCGCGCGGTGTTCATCATGGTGAACATGGCCTGGAGGCCCTTGTGCGGCTGCCCGACCAGGTAGCCCTCGGCGCCGTCGAAGTTCATCACGCAGGTGGCCGAGCCGTGGATGCCCATCTTGTGCTCCAGCGAGCCGCAGCGCAGCGCGTTGCGCTCGCCGACGCTGCCGTCGCGGGCGACCTTGAACTTCGGCACCACCAGCAGGGAGATGCCCTTGGCGCCGGCCGGCGCGTCCGGCAGCCGCGCCAGCACCAGGTGCACGATGTTGTCGGTGAAGTCGTGCTCGCCGGCGGTGATGAAGATCTTGGTGCCGCTGACCGACCAGCTGCCGTCGGCGTTGGGCTCGGCGCGGGTCTTGAGCAGGCCCAGGTCGGTGCCGCAGTGCGGCTCGGTCAGGCACATGGTGCCGGTCCAGCGGCCATCCACCAGCGGTTTCAGGAACACCTCCTGCTGCCAGGCCTCGCCGTGCTGCTTGAGCGCCTCGACCGCGCCGTGCGACAGCAGCGGGAAGTTGCCCCAGGCCAGGTTGGCGGCGTTGACCATTTCGTTGAGCGGCACGCCGAGGGTGTGCGGCAGGCCCTGGCCGCCGAACTCGGCGGCGGCGGTCAGCCCGGTCCAGCCGCCCTCGGCGAACTGCCGGTAGGCCTCGCGGAAGCCGGGCGCGGTGGTCACCGCGCCGGTCGCCTTGTCGAGGGTGCAGCCGTGCTCGTCGCCAACCCGGTTCAGCGGCGCCAGCACGGTGCCGGTGAAGCGCGCCGCTTCTTCCAGCACCGCGTCGATCAGTTCGGCATTGGCGTCGGCATGGCCGAGGCGGGCGAACAAGGCCTCCACCTGCAGCACGTCGTGCAGCGCGAAGCGGAGATCGGTCAACGGGGCTTGATAGGTGCTCATGCGATCGCTCGTGACGAGGGCCGCGGTGCGGCCGAGGCGTCCAGGATACTATGGCGTATGGAGTATGCGCAGCCGCGCCGAACCGGCCGGTGCGCGTCGCCGGTCAGTCGAGCAGGCCGTGGCGGACCGCGTAGCGCACCAGTTCGGCGGTATTGCGCATGCCCAGCTTGTTGAGCACGCGGAAGCGGTGGTTCTCGGCGGTCTTGACGCTGATCTGCAGCACTCGCGCGATCTCCTTGGTGGTGCGGCCCTCCACGATCAGGTGGAACACCTCGCGTTCGCGCGCGGTCAGGCTGCGGTAGGGATCGGGCGGCAGCGCCTGCGGCTGCTGCATCTGCGCCACCAGTGCCTGCGCGGCCTGCGGCGAGAAGTGGCCGCGGCCGGCGTGCAGGTTGCGCACCGCGGCGATCAGGTCGGCGCTGGCGCTGTCCTTGAGCAGATAGCCGGAGGCGCCGGCGCGCACCGCGTGCAGCACGTATTCGTGTTCCTCGTGCATGGTCAGCACCAGGATCCGCGCCAGCGGCACGGTTTCGCACAGCCGCCGGACCACGTCGATGCCGTTGAGCCGCGGCATCGAGATGTCCACGATCGCCACATCCGGGCTGGTCGCCTCGGCCTTGGCCAGCGCCTCGATGCCGTCGGCGGCCTGCGCCACCACCTGGATGCCGTCGATCGCGTCGAGCACGGCGACCAGGCTTTCGCGCACCAAGGTGTGGTCGTCGGCGATGAGGACCCGGATCGGCGCGCTCATGCCGGTGCGCTCCAAGCGCGCCGACAGGCGGGATGTCGCGGCGTGTGCAGCGTCGCGCGGGTGTCGGGGCGGGGCAGGGCGATCACGTTCAATCGGCCTCCAGCGGGACCCGGATCTGCACGCAGCAGCCTTCGCCAGGGGACGATTGCAGGCGCAGGCTGCCGCCGCTCAGGCGCAGGCGTTCGCGCAGGCCGCTCAGGCCGCTGCCGCCGGCCACCAGCGCCTGCTGCGGGTCGCAGCCGCGGCCGTCGTCGAGCACCTGCAGATGCGCCCAGCCGTCGCGGGCCACCAGCCGCAACAGCACCGACTGCGCAGCCGAGTGCTTCAGCGCATTGGTCAGCGCTTCCTGCGCGCTGCGGAACAGCAGAGTCTGCAGCGCTTCGTCCAGCGTCGGCAGCGGGCCGATCTCGACGCTGACCGGGGTGGCGCCGGCGGCGGACTGGCTGCGGCCGAGCCAGCCCAGCGCGGCTTCCAGTCCCAGGTCGTCGAGGATCGGCGGGCGCAGCAAGCGCGACATCTGCCGGGTGTCTTCCAGTGCCTGCGTACACAGCTGGATGGCGTCCTCCAGCGGCGCGCGCAACGCGGCGTCGGCCGCGCCGAGCGCCGCGCCCAGTTGCGCCAGCCGGTGCTTGAGCACGGTGAGGTTTTGGCCGACGCCGTCGTGCAGCTCGCGCGCCAGGCGCCGGCGTTCGTCCTCCTGCACCTTGACCACGGCGCGGCCGAGGCGGCGGAATTCGCGTTCGTTGGCTTCCAGCCGCTGCAGCAGCAGGCGGTAGCGTTCGGCGGCGGTCGTGGCGGCGTCGTTCATGGCGTGGTCTGTGCGCGCGCGACAGCGGAACCGTCGGTGGCCTGCGCCGCGGCGCGGCGGGCGCGTTGTGCGGCGGCGTGGTCGCCGAGCGCGTCCAGGCGCTGCGCGGCCTGCGTGTGCAGGGTGGCGGCGAACAACGGGCTGCCGCGCAGCAGCAGGGCCTGCGCCTGCGCATAGCGCGCCGCGACCTGGTCGGCCGCGCCGTAGCGCAGCGCCTGCTGCAGATAGCGCAGGCGCAGCCCGGCATTGCCCAGGCGGGCGACGTCGCCCTCCAGCGCGGCGAGCGCGGGTTCGTCGTGCGCCGCGTGTACCTGGACCTGCAGTTGCAGCAGGCGGGTGCCGCTGGCGCGTGCCAGCGCCTCGGCCTGGCGCAGCGCGGCGGCGGCCGCGGCGTCATCGCCGTCGCGTTCGGCCAGTTGCGCCTGCAGCAGCGCCGCGCTCGCGCGCTGTTCGCTGGACACCGAGGCGGGCGCTTGCCGCTGCACCTGCTGCAGCGCCAGCCGCGCCTGCGCCGGGTCGTCCAACGCCAGCCACACCTGCGCGCGCAGCAAGGCGATGTCGGTCTGCCCGCGCTGGTCGCGGCTCTGCTGGAACAGCCGCTGCGCCTGGTCCAGTTCGGTCAGCGCCACCGCGCGCTGGCCTTGCCAGAACGCCAGTTCGGCCAGGTTGCGCCGGCTCACCGCCACCTCCTCGAGCATCTGGTGGCGCTCGGCCTCGCGCAGCGCTTGGCTCAGCAAGGTCTGCGCCTGGGTCCAGTGGCCGCGCGCGGTGGCCAGCAGGCCGAGATTCTGCGCGGTGCGCACGCGGCCGGTAGCGTCGTTGAGGTCGGCATAGGCGCGCGCGGCCTGTTCCCAGAACGCCTGCGCGCTGTCCAGGTCGCCCAACTGGAAATGCGCGAAGCCGATGTTGTTGAGCGTCTCGGCGACGCCGTGCGCATCGCCGATCGCGCGCCAGGCGGTCAGCGCGCCGCGGAACGCCTGCAGCGCCTGCGGATAGTCGCCGCGCTCCTCTGCCAGCAGGCCGAGTTCGTTGGCGGCGGCGGCCTGACCGTCGCGGTCGCCGAGTTCGACGTACAGCACCTGCGCCTGCTGCAGTTTCTGTTCGGCCTCGGCGAAGGCACCGCCGATGCTGAGGGTGCCGGCCAGATTGCGCAGGCTGGTGGCGACGCCGCGGCGATTGCCGACCTGCCGGCGCAGCTCCACGGCGCGCAGGTACTGCGCCTGCGCCTGCTGTGCCAGGCCGAGCCGGCCGTAGCCCACGCCCAGCGCGTTCACCGTTTCCGCTTCGCCATACAGGTCGCGGCCGCGGCGGAACAGCAATTGCGCACGCAGCAGGTCCTCGTCCACCGCGGTGGCGGCGTTGCCGCTGAGGATCGCCAGCTTGCCCAGCGCCAGCCACAACCGCGGGTCGTCGGGATCGCGCTGCGCCAGCGTGCGCAGGCGGTCGCGCGCCGCGTCCAGATGGCCGGCCTGTGCCTGGACGCGTGCGACCTGCAGCTGCACCTCGCTGTCGTCGGGCCGGGCCGTGGCCAACGCCTGCCAGGCGCTGTCGGCAGCGGCGAGATCGTCCTCGGCCTCCAGGCGCAGCGCCGCCAGCAGCGCCAGGGTGCGCGGCCGTGCCGGCGCCACGGGCGCGCGCGCATCCAGTGCCTCGCGCGCCTTCTGTTCCTCGCCGATGGCCTGCGCCGCGACCACCTCGGCCAGGCGCAATGGTGCCGATTGCGGCGCCTGTGCGCTGGCCGCGGCGAACTGCTGCAGCGCCTGCGCGCTGTCATCGCGCTGCCGCGCCGCCAGGCCGCGCGCATAGGCCTGCAGTGCGGCGGGCGCGGGCAGGTCGTCGGGCAGGGTGGTGCCTTCGCCGAGTAGCGCCCTGGACGCGATCGGCAACCAGGCGGCGTAGGCCGCGGCCGGATCGGCGGCGGTCGGTCCGTCGATGCGTTGCGGCGCGCCGCTGGCCGGGTGCAGCAGCGCCTGCAGGCGCCAGTCGGCGCCTTGGTGTTGCAGGCTCGGCTGCAACACGCGCTGCGCCGAAGCGAGCCGGCGCAGCGCCGCCACGTCCAGCGGCGCCTGGCCGGTGGGGTCGTACTGGCGCAACGCCTGCCGGGTGCGCGCGTCATCGACCACGGTCAGCGTTTCGCCGAGGCTGCCGCGCAGCCAGCTGCCGAGCGCCAGGCGTTGCTCGGCGCTGCCCGGGTCGCCGGCCAGCGGCAGGACCAGCAGGCGCGGCAGCGGTTGCGCGGCGACCTCCGGCGGCAGGGCGCTGGCGCGTTGCGCCTGCCACCGCCAGGCACCGACGCCAAGCAGGGCAGCACCGGCGAGCGTCGCGGCCAGGCCCAGGCCGATCCGGCGCCAGCGCCGACGATCGCGCGGCAGTTGCCGGCGCTCGATCGCCACGATCACCTCGCCGGCGTGCTGCAGGCGGTCGCGCGGCTGCGGGCGCAGCAGCCGCTGCAGCAACCGCACCAGCCAGCCCGGCACGTCCGCGCGCAGCCGGTCCACCGGCGGCGGCTCGCGCAGCATGCGCTGGGCCAGGGTCTCGGACAGGGTGCCGCCGGCGAACGGCACCTGCCCGGCGAGCATTTCGTAGAGGATCAGGCCCAGCGCGTAGAGGTCGCTGCGCGGGTCGAGCGCGTCGCCGCGCGCCTGTTCCGGCGACAGGTAGGCGGGCGTGCCGATGACGTTGCCCAGGGTCGCGCCGAGACCGCTGCTGGCCATCGAGCAGGCCACGCCGAAGTCGCTGATCAGCGCATCGCCGCCACGCTGCAGCAGGATGTTGGCCGGCTTGAGGTCGCGGTGCACGACGCCGCGCGCATGCGCCGCCTGCAGGCCGCGGGCGATGTCGCCGGCGATGCGCAGGGCGGTGTCGACGTCCAGCCGTTCCTCGCGCTGCAGCCGCGCCTCCAGCGACTCGCCGTCCACGTAGTCCATGCTGATCAGCCAGCGCCCGGCGTGTTCGGCAAGGTCGTGGATGCGCACCACGTGCGGGCTGGACACCTGCCGCGCCAGCAGCAGTTCCTGGCGGAAGCGGGCGAAGGCCTGCGGCCGTTGCGCCAGTTCCGGGCGCAGCAGCTTCACCGCGACGTCGATGCCCAACGCCTGGTCGTGGGCCAGGTACACCAGGCCCATGCCGCCGATGCCGAGCAAACGCTCGATGCGGAAGCGACCGGCCAGCACGTCGCCCGGGGTCAGGCTCTCCTGCGCGTAAAGGCCGGTGGCGGTGGCCGCATCGCTCATGCCGGCCCAGGCCCCTGTTCCGCACCGGTGTCGCGCAGCGCCTGGCGTGCGGCGATCCACAGCGCGGCGCGCTCGCAGAAGGCCTCGAGCAACTGCATGTCCAGCGCGCCGATGGCGCTGCCGGCGCGGCGGCTGTCGGCATAGATCGCGCCGAGCACGCGGGTGCCGTCGCGCAGCGGCAGGCACAGCAGGGTGCGCAGGCCGGCGGCGCAGACCGAGGCGCGCTCGGCCAGCCACGGCACGCCACCGACGTCGTGGGCCACGGTGGCCTGGCCGTCGCGCAGGGCGCGGTGCAGGGCGCCCTCGCTGCCGGGGAGGCTGTGCTGCAGCGGCAGCGGCCCGATCCCGCGGCTGGCCGCGACGCGCTGGCCGTGCGCCTCGGCCAGGACCAGCAGGCCGCGTTCGGCCTGGGCCAGTTCGACCACCGCGTCCAGGCTGGCGCCGAGCAGATCGTCGAGTCCGCCGATCTGGGCGAGCCCTTGGGTAAGGGCGGTGGCGCGATCGCAGCGGGCGCGCTGGCGGCGCTCGGCCAGTTCCGCATCGGCCGGGCTGAGCGGGGCGAACTCGGCGTAGATGTCGCCGAAGCGCAGCCAGGTCGCGGTCTCCAGCACGATCGGCGCGGCCACGCGCACGCCATCGCGGAAGCTGCCGTTCTTGCTGCCCAGGTCGTGCAACTGCCAGTGGCCGTCGGCCTGCGGCTGCAGTTGCGCGTGCCAGCGCGACACCGAAGGGTGTTCCAGCGCCAGCGCGTTGTCGGCCGCGCGGCCGATCGCCAGGGTCTGCCCGGCGGCGAGCAGCAGCGTCGGTGCCGGCGCGTCGGGCAGGTAGGCAGTCAGGCGCGCGGGCATCGCGGCGTGTCCTCCGTCGCGGTGGGTGCGACCGGTCCCGCAGCGCTCAAGGCGCGTAGAGACGTTGGTAGTCGATGGAGAAGCGCAGCGTCGCGGCGCCGGCCAGCAGTTCGCCGGCGGGGTTGCCTGCGCTCATGCCGGCGTTCCAGGTTTGCGCGATGCCATGGCCGGCGCGCGACGACACCTGCTCGCGGAACCCGTCCAGCGCGACTGTGGCGGCGGTGTAGTCGGCATTGGCCAGGGCGCTCTGTACGCTGTTCAGCATGGCGGCGAGCGGCGCCGCCTCGTTGGCGGGCAACTGCGCCACCAGCGCCTGCAGCCGGTTCAGCTTGGCGGCCTGCACGTTGGCGGTCGGGCGCAGGTCGTGGAGCACGATGAACTGCGAGAAGCCGCCGGTGGTGCCGCGGGCGCGGACGCTGCCCGGGGCGATCTCATCGGTGATGTCGCGGAAATCGCCGCCCTCCGGGGCCTTGAACAGGCGCAGGGTGCTGTCGGCGGTATAGGCCAGCGCATGGGTGTGCAGCTCCACATGCACGACGCGCCGGAACGTCAGGCCGCCGCTCGGTGGCGGTGTCACCGTGATCAGCAGCGGCAACTGCGACGGCACCTGGCCGGTTTGCGTGCTGGGCAGCCGCGGCAGCAAGGCCGTGACCTGGGCCGGGGTCAGCAGTTCTGCGCTCAGACCGAGGTTGGCCGGGCTGAGACCGCTGGCGTTGTCGAACTCCAGCGTCAGTTCCGCGAGCGGGTGCGGGCCGGCGCCGATGGCCGCCGTCGCCACATTGCCGCTCACGTCCACCTGCACCGGCAGCGGTTGCGCGGCGAGCCCGCCGGACGCCGCGACGGCGCAGAACAGCAGGCAAACCCTTGCGAACATCGTGTGCATCTGAAACCCCCTGTTGCATGTGCCGGCACTGCGCACCGCGCCTGCGTTCCGCCCGGCACCGCGGCGCGCGGCAGCGGCCTTCGTCCCGATCATACCGATCCGTACGGGCGATGCACGCGGCCCTGGGTGTTTCCACCCATGCGGGGTAGGGGCGATCCCGGATAGGCGCCACCGCGCGGCCGCGTCAGGCTGCAGTCACCCGCCCGTCCCGGGCCCACCAACCGGAGATTCCAGATGCCCATCCGTCGTCCCGCACTCGCCATCGGCATTTGCGCCGTGCTCGCCAGCGGCGTCTTCGCTGGCGGCAAGGCCGAAGCCGCCGCGCATCTGGACAGCCTGCTGGAGTCCAAGCTGGCCAGCACCCCGCTGACCGACGAGTTGCAGATCGTCATCACCTACAAGCAGTCCAAGCCTGTCTCGGCGGCGCAGCTGACCGTGTTGCACGACCTGGGCATCACCCGCGGCGTCAGCATGCAGACCCTGCCGATCGCCGGTGCGCTGGCCACGCCGGAGGAGATCCTGGCGCTGGCCGAGCGCGACGACGTCGCTTCGATCTACTACAACGCCCCGCTGCGCTACTTCAACCAGGACGCGCGCCAGGCCACCGGGGTCGACCGCGCGCAGAGCAATCCGGGCGACTTCGGCCGCACCGTGCCGTACACCGGCCGCGGCGTCGGCGTGCTGATCAACGACTCGGGCATCGACGCCACCCACCGCGACCTGGCCTATGGCGACCGCGTGGTGCAGAACGTGCTGGCCAACACCAACCTGCACAATCTGAACTCGATGCTGCCGGTCACCTACCTGGAGGGCGTGCCGAACACCGATGCCGGTTCCGGCCATGGCACCCACTGCGCCGGCACGGTCGGCGGCAGCGGCGCGCAGTCCGGCGGCAAGTACCGCGGCGTGGCGACCGGCGCCAGCCTGGTCGGCTACGGCTCCAGCGGTGTGCTGCTTGTGCTGGATGCGGTGGGCGGCCTGGACTACGCGGCCTCGCACCAGAACAGCTTCAAGGATCCGATCCGCGTCGTCAGCAACTCCTGGGGTACCTCCGGCAAGTTCGACCCGGCCGACCCGGTCAACGTCGCCACCTACGAGCTGTACAAGCGCGGCATCGTCAGCGTGTTCGCCGCCGGCAACGACGGTCCCAAGGAAGACACCCACAACCCGTATGCGCAGGCGCCGTGGGTGATCTCGGTCGCCGCCGGCCATGTCGACGGCACGCTGGCCGACTTCTCCTCGCGCGGCAAGGCCGGCGAGCGCGATACCTTCACCACCGCCGACGGCAAGAGCTGGACCCACATCAACCAGCCCAGCATCACCGCGCCGGGCGTGGACATCATCTCCACCCGCGCCTCCACCGGCCTGTTGCCGCCGCTGGCCGCGCAGAAGGACGAAAAGCTGATCGCGCCGGCGCAGCTGCCGTTCTACACCACCATGAGCGGCACCTCGATGGCCACGCCGCATGTGGCGGGTGTGGTGGCGCTGGTGCTGGAGGCCAATCCGAACCTGACCCCGGACCAGGTCAAGGACCTGATCGAGCGCACCGCCACACCGATGGCGGGACGTGCGTCCTGGGAAGTGGGCGCCGGCTATCTCAACGCCTACTCGGCGCTGCGCGAAGCCAGCAAGAAGTGACCGGATCGGGCGGACGCCAGCGTCCGCCCGATCCGCTGCAAGCGCAGTCGACCGCCGTGTCGGTGCTTGCGATGCAGTCCGGAGGCCGCCGTTCTTCGACCAAATGAAGCGCCGTCCGATCGACTGATGTCGTTGACGTTTTCGCGGTTGCCTTCGATCACGCTGTCGCCGTTCGGCGGCGTGGTCGGCAGCCACCGCGATCCCCCGTGCTGGACGTGCGGGGTTCCACCGCTCCCCGGAATGGCGTCCGGGAATCGGAATGGGCCCCGCACGTCCCGCATTCCTTTCGGCCGCACCGCGCGCCGATGCGCCGGATCGGGCACGCCGCTCCCGCCCCCTGTTTTTGCCGCATGTCGGCGCCCTCTGCCTGCAATGCACTCTGTTGCCGTTCCAGCCGCGGTGTTCGCTGGGTCGGGTGGCATGCCCCGGCGTGTGGCTCGCCGTGCAGTGCCGACTGCCGCGAGCGGCGACAGGGGAGCGCACCCTCCAATCCCGTGGTAGTTGCATGCGCCGCGGCTGAGTGTTTCCACCCGGCCGGCCTGGGTGCGATACCGGATTGGCCGCGCATCGGCGCGCCCGGCACGCTGCGGTGGCCGCCCGCTACGGGCTTCGACGATCCGGAGATTCCGCAATGTCCATTCGCCGTCCCGTTCTTGCCGTGGGTATCTGCGCCGTCCTCGCCGGCGGTGTGTTCGCCGGCGGCGACGCCCTGGCCGCCGCCCATCTCGACCAAGTACTGGAAGCCAAGCTCGCTGCTGCGCCGGCCGGCGACGCACTGCAGATCGTGATCACCTACGATCAGTCCGGGCCGGTCTCGGCCTCGCAACTCACCGCGCTGCATGCGCTGGGCATCACCCGTGGGATCACCATGCGCACGCTGCCGATCGCTGGCGCGCTGGCCACCCCGGCCGAGATCCGCGCGCTGGCGCAGCGCGACGACGTCGCCTCGATCTACTACAACGCACCGCTGCGCTATTTCAACAAGGAAGCCCGCGAGCTGACCGGCGTGGACCGCGCGCAGGGCAATCCCGGCGATTTCGGCCGCGCGCTGCCCTACAGTGGCCGCGGCGTCGGGGTGATGATCAACGACTCCGGCATCGATGCCACCCATCGCGATCTCGCCTACGGCACCCGCGTCGTGCAGAACGTGCTGGGCACCACCAACCTGGCCAACGTCGATGCGATGCTGCCGATCACCTATGCGGAGGGCGTGCCCAATACCGACCTCGGCTCCGGCCATGGCACGCACTGCGCCGGCACGGTCGGCGGCACCGGCGCGCAGTCCAACGGCGCCTATCGCGGCGTGGCGACCGGCGCCAGTCTGGTCGGCTACGGATCCGGTGCGGTGCTGCTGATCCTGGACGCGGTCGGCGGTCTGGATTATGCGGCCACGCATCAGTTCAGCTTCAAGGATCCGATCCGCGTCACCAGCAATTCCTGGGGCTCCTCCGGCAAGTTCGATCCGCAGAATCCGGTCAACGTCGCCACCTACGAGCTGTACAAGCGCGGCATCGTCAGCGTGTTCGCCGCCGGCAACGATGGCCCCAACGAGGACACCCACAATCCGTACGCGCAGGCACCGTGGGTGATCTCGGTGGCGGCGGGCGAGAAGGACGGCACGCTGGCCGACTTTTCCTCGCGCGGCAAGCGCGGCGAGAGCGGCAGCTTCACCATGGCCGACGGCAAGACCTGGACCTATCTCAACGAGCCGACGATCACCGCGCCCGGCGTGGACATCGTCTCCACCCGCGATTCCACCGGCGCGTTGCCGCCGCTGGCCGCGGACAAGGACAGCAAGCTGATCGCGCCGGCGCAACTGCCGTTCTACACCACCATGAGCGGTACCTCGATGGCCACCCCGCACGTGGCCGGCATCGTCGCGCTGCTGCTGGAGGCCAACCCGGACCTGACTCCGGACCAGGTCAAGGACCTGCTCGAACGCACCGCCACCAACATCCCCGGGCGCACGTACTGGGAGGCTGGCGCGGGCTACGTGAATGCCTATGCCGCGCTGTTGGACGCGAGCAAGCAGCGCAGCGGCTTCGGCAAGACGGTCAATTCCCTGCATCCGTTCTACAGCAATGCGCTGGTGCTACCCGGCGGCAGCCAGCCGTTCGAGGTGGCGTTCTCGCCAGTGGGTACGCCGCAAACGCAGGCGTTCACCGTCGGCAAGGACGTCGCCTGGGTCAGCGCCAAGGCCACCATCGACGCCAACACCCAGGCGCTAGTGCTGACCGATCCGGACGGCGTCAGCCACGGCTCGCCGGTGGCGCTGCCGTTGCTGGGCAGCACGGTCAGTGTCGGTGCGCCGGGCAAGCCGGGCACCTGGACCATCAGCGTGCGCGGCATCGGTTCGATCAGTGGCGTGCCGGTGGCGCCCAAGGGCAGCAACGGCATCGCGGCGCCGGGCACGGTGCGCGGCACCCTGGATTTCCTGCGCAGCGGCGGCTACACCGGCCTCAACGACGTCGCCAGCGGCGATCGCGATCGCGGCGCGGTGGAGTACGCGGTCGCCAACCGCCTGATCGACGGTTACGCCGATGGCTTGTTCCGCCCGCAGAATCCGCTCAAGCGCGCGGAGTTGGCGCGTTACCTGGTGATGGGCGCCGGCGTGCGCCAGGCGCTGCCGGCCGCGCCCAGCTTCAGCGGGCTCGGCCGCAACGACCCGGCCTATCCGTTCGCCGAGGCCGCGGTGGGCAAGGGCGGAGTGCTGCGCGACCTGCAGCAGAACCAGGCCGCGGTGATGGGGCTGGTCGCCGGCGATTTCCGTCCCAACGACGCCGTCAGCAAACTGCAGTTGGCGTATTCGCTGGTGCAGGCGCTGGGCCTGCAGACGCAGGCGCTGGCCTTCGACGGCACGCTGTCGGTGAGCTACAACAACCAGCGGCTGCCGATCGAGGACGTGGCGGCGATCCCGAGCAACCTGCGCGGCTATGTGCAGCTGGCGCTGGATGCCGGCATCCTCAACGCGCGCTTCGCGGTGACCCAGGGGCCGCAGGACCTGCAGCCGACCCTGCATGCCTACTTCGACCCAGGCAGCACGGTGTCGCGCAGCGGCTATGCGGTGATCGCCGGGCGCTTCCTCGGCGTCAATCGGCAGGCCAAGGACTGAGGACTGCGGTGACCGCGGCGACAGCATGCGCGCAGATGCAAGGCCTGCGCCGTGCTGGTTTGCTGCGGTAGGCGTCTGCTGCCGCTGCGAGCGCGCCACTGGCAACCCGTTGTTGCCGCGGCTCGGCGGGATCTGTCCTTGCAACGTGTGGGAGCGGCTTCAGCCGCGACGCGGTGTAGCAGGAATGCGCGTCGCGGCTGAAGCCGCTCCTGCAAATGACGTTTCGTCGTTGTTGGAGCTGCCCCGAAAACCGCTCCTACACGTGAGCCTCCCTGATCGCTAGGAGCCCCATAGGCGCGGCATCAGTTTTCCCGCGGATGCACGCTGACCGTGGCGGTCATGCCCGCAGCGAGCAGGGTGCCCTGCGGCACGCTGGCCGGATCGATGCGGATGCGCACCGGCACGCGCTGCGCCAGGCGGATCCAGTTGAAGGTGGGGCTGACGTTGGCCAGCAGCGAGGTGCCGGTCGGATTGTCGCTGTCGGAAATGCCGCGGGCGATGCCCTCGACCTGGCCGTGCAGCATCAGGCCGCCGCTCATCAGGCGGATGTCGGCGCGGTCGCCGACGTGGACCCGCGGGAGCTTGGTTTCCTCGAAATAGCCGTAGACCCACATCGCATCGTCGCGGACCAGCGCCAGGCGCGCACTGCCGGCCTGGGCGTAGTCGCCGACGCGCACTTCCAGATTGGTGATGTAGCCGTCGGCGGTGGCGCGGACCTGGGTGCGCTGCAGATCCAGCTCGGCCAGGTCGAGCGCGGCCTGCGCCTGTTCCACCGATGCCACCGCCTGCGCCTGCGCCGCGGTGGCCTGGCCGCGCAGCGCCGCGCTGCGGTGCACGTCGGCCTGCGCCGAACGCGCAGTGGCTTCGGCGTCCGAGCGCGCTTCGGCGGAGATCACCGCGGCGGCACGCGCGCGCCGTTCGGCCTGGGCGCGGCGCATCTGGAATTCCGCTTCGCTGGCTGCCTGGGTGGCGGCCGCCGCGGACAGGCTGGCGCCGGCCGCACGCGCCTGCGCCTGCGCGACCGCAAGGTTGGCGCGGGCCTTTTCCAGGGCCAGCTCGTAGCGCTTGCGGTCCACGCTGAACAGCAGGTCGCCGCGCTTGACGTGCTGGTTGTCGCGCACGGCGACCGCATCGACCAGGCCGGACACGTCCGGCGCGATACGCACCACTTCCGCGCGCACGCGGCCGTCGCGGGTCCAGGGCGAGAGCATGTAATGGCGCCACAGCGCATGCGCCAGCAGGGCGGCGACCAGCACCACGATGGCGGTCAGGGCGAAACGGATCAGGGCAGGGGTCTTCATGGCGGGACTCACGGAAGAAGGAGCAGGCCGAGCGCGGCGAAGGCGCCGACGTAGACGGCCAGACGGAACAGGGAGGGATGCCAGGCGTAGCGATACAGGCCGGCGCGGCCGGCGACCGCGTCCAGCGCCCAGGCCACCAGCAGCAGGGCCAGGCCCAGCACCAGCAGGCCGGGCACGTACACGCCGGCGATCGAGAGTTCAGCGGGCAGCAGCATCGTCGGCTCCTGGGGTGGCGGTGGTCGGCGCAGGCGTATCGGCCAGCGCGGCGAGAACGGAATCGGCGTCGAGCAGCGCGCCGCGCAGCAGCAACAAGTGCTCGCGGGTGGGCTTCCAGCGCAGCGGTACCGCGCCTTCCACCTGGCTGGCGGCCAGCGCCGCCTCCACCCACTGCAACGCGTGTCGGTGCCGTTGCGGGCTGGGATCGAGATACAGGTCGGCCAGCGCCTGCACGGCGGCCTCCACCGCGGTGGCCAGGGCCGGCGGCAGCGTGCCTGCGGCCGCATCGCGGCGCAGTTCGACCAGGGTGCGCCCGGTTTCGTGCACCGACAGCGCCCAGCCGAGCAGGTCGCGCAGTTCGTCGCTGCCCGGCGGGGTGTGCGCGACGATCTGCTGGAACAGGTCGCGGTTGACGCTCTCCAGTTGCAGCGCCAGCCCCGGCAGCGGCGCACGCGCGGCCAGCGTGGTCTGCCGCCGCAGCCGCTCCAGCAGGCGCCGGCGCTGCCAGCGGGTGCCGATCACCGGCGGCACGAATACGAACGTCGCGCTCACCGCCAGCGTCCCCAGCAGCAGCGGCACCACGCTGTTGAAGGTGGCCGCGGCGTTGAAGCTTGGCGTCGGCTGGACCGCCAGGATCGAAACGAAGGCCAGGTTGGCGCCGGTGGCGAAGCCGTACAGCGCCGGTTTCGAGGCCAGGTACAGGGTCACCAGCAGGAACGGCAGGGTGCCGGCGACGAACAGCACATAGCCGTCCATCTGCGGCAGCACCAGCAACTGGCACACCACGCCGAGCACGATGCCGAACACGAACCCCTTGAACAGCGAGCGCGCGGCAGCGGGCGCGTTGGCGCTGGACGACAGGATCGCGCTCAGCGCCACCGCTTGGAACACCGCCGTGGCACCGCTGATCCAGCCGGCCTGGATCCACAGCCAGCACATCGTCGCCACCAGCAACGCGCTGCGCAGCGCGGTCAGTGCGGCCGCGGCGTAGTCGTTGCCGCGCACGAACACCGCGGTGTCGCCGCGGTCCTGCGGCGTGCGCCACTGCTGCGGCGCGACCAGGGTCGCCTCGGTGGCCACATAGTCGTGCAGGTCGGCGAAGAACCGCTGCAGCAGCGACACGCCGGTGTCGAATCCCTCGTGCCGTGCCGCCGGCAGGGTCGCACGCGCTTCGGCCGCACGCGTCGCCAGCGCATCGCGGCACGCCGCCAGCTTGCGCGCGGTCGCGGCTGCGCCCTCGCGTCCGCCGCGGTCGCTGAGCGCGGCCTTCAGCGGCCGATACAGGCCGATCAGCGCCTCGGCCACCTCCGCATCGCCGCTGCGCAGCAGCCGGTTGATGTAGTGGTGCAGCGCCTGGAAGCTGGTCGACACCGCCATGAAGCGCTGGTTGAGCAGGCGCAGGCGGCCGCTGCGCACCCGTGCCTCCGGATCCTCGAACACCACCGAACTGCGCAGGTCCTCGATGGTCACCGCGTCGCGCACGAAGCGCAGGTGCGCCTGCTCCATCGCCTCGCGCGGCAGCTCCCCGCCGGTGGCGTCGCGGACGAAGTCCAGGAAGCCGTCGGACGCACGGCGCACGGTATCGCGCAGGGTCTGGCGCAGCCGGCTGGGAAACACCACGTCGCTGACGATGCCGGTCACCAGCAGGCCCAGCACCACCTCGGTCACCCGCGCCACCACCAGGTTGAACACGTTCTGCGGCTGGTTCACCGCCGGCAGCGCGATCAGCGCCACCGTGTAGCCGGACAGCACGAAGGCATACGCCTTGAAGTTGCGGTACAGCAGCGCGCCGCCGGTGCAGGCGCCGATCCACAGCGACAGCGCCAGCACGAACAGCACCGGCTCCTGCGGGAACAGCGCCACCATCGTCAGCGCGGCGACGCTGCCGATCAGCGTGCCCAGCACCCGGTAGAAGCCCTTGGCGAAGACCATGCCGGTCTGCCGGTGCATCACCACCACCACGGTGATCATCGCGGTCATCGGCGAGGCCAGGTCCAGACGCAGCGCGATCCAGCCGGCCAGATAGATCGACAGCAGCGTGCGCAGCACGAACAGCCAGGCCTCGCCTTCGCCGCGCAGGGCGTCGGCCAGCAGGGTGCGCAGGCCTGGCGCTGCCTCGGCAGCGGCGGCGGCGTTGGGGTGCTGCGCGCTCATGCGGCGTCCTCGACCCCGCGCAGCAGGGTCTTCAGCAGCGCCTGCAACTGCGCCAGCGCCGCCGGATCCAGGTGCCGCACATACGTGTCGAGCTGGACGGAGAGGTCGGGGATCAGCGCCTCGATCAGGCGCTCGCCGGCCTCGGTCAGGCGCAGCAGCAGCATGCGCCGGTCCTCGGCACTGGGCATGCGCTGGATCAGGCCCTTGTCGACCAGCTGACTGGTCAGACGGGTGATGTTGGCCGACTTCTCGCCCGCCGCGTCGCTCAGCTGGGACGGGTTCAAGATTCCGTCGGGGCTGGCGTCGATCATCATCAGCACGTTGTATTCGGCGTAGCTCAGGCCATAGGGCCGCAACACCTCGTTGCTCTGGTCGAGGCTGAGCTTGTGCAGCAGCTTGATCAGCCGCAGGACCAGCGCGGCTTGCCGCGGGAAGTGCGGATGCTTGCGGGCGGTCACGTCCAGGCGCTGCTCGGTGGCGGCGAAGCGACTCATATGCGGCTCGATGATTTGTACATGTGTAAATAATACATTTATGTATTAATTTTGCGGTAACGCCGGCTGAACGCGGCCCGCTGAAGGGGGAGTCCAGGAAAAACGCGCGGACAGGCCTGCGCCGAGGACGCAACGCATTAGCGTGGCGCGTGGCAGGTCGAGGCAGCGCCTGTGTCCGGTGAAGCGCAGGTCGACGCGCAGGCGCGTTCCGCGCCCCGGAAACCGGGATGTCGCGTTCGAGAGAGAGAGAGAGAGAGAGCGGGGCAGGTGGCGCCTCAGCGCCACCGCCGGGTCAACGCAGCACGCCGTCCAGGCCGGGCGCGGGCGAGAGCATGTTGCGGGTGTCGATCTCGAAGCTGCGCGGCTTCTTGTCTTCCGGCGTCGCGGCGATGCTGCCCTTCAGGGTGTACTCCAGGCTGCGGCGGCCGGCCAGGGCGTCGGCGACGGCCATGCGCGCGCTTGAGCTGGGCTTCAGCGCGACACTCACCACGTCCGCCGTCTCCGGGCCGATCGAGATCCCGGGCGCGGCCTGCAGGCTGCCGGCCGCTTCGCCGCCCACACCGAGGTCCAGACGCAGGGTGTCGTAGCGCATCGGAATGCTGCTGTAGTTCTGCAGGCGCAGTTCCACCTTCCAACTGCCGTCCATGTTGACCGTCAGTTGCTGCACGCTGGCGGCCGGGTCCGACACGCGCCGCACGATGCCGTCGCTGCAGGCGCCGAGCAACGCGGTGCACAACATGAGCAAGCCGAGGCGGAGCGGGTGACGCATGGGCGGAATCCACGGAAAGGAAGACCGGCGAAGACTACACCACACCCCTGTCTGCCGTGGTGGCGCAGCGATGGCGGAGCCTCCCCCGGACTGCGCGGGCTGCGGAAAGCTGGCGGCATGCTGGCGGTCGCGCGCGCGACGTGACGTGACGTGACGTGACGCAAGGCGGACAGCGGACACGCTCTACTGGCGCCTTCGCTTGGTGTCGTGCGCTTCCGCCACTGGAATGGCAGGCTCGCCCAACCTAGCTGCGCGATGGCGTCGTCCGCGTCGTGCCATCTGCCGTCAGCCCGCAATCCGGCATGCGGCCGGCCTGTGGGCCGGCCATCACCCCGTTCCGTCATGCCATCCACCTCCGTTGCTGCTCCTCTGATCGCCCTTGGCGCAGCAACCCACCAGATCATCCAGGCTGACCCGCACGTGCCTGCGGACGTTCAGGTATGGCGGAATGACCGCGGCTGGTCGGGCGTCCGGTCGGTGTCCTCGACGATCCGGCCGGCGGCCATCACCAAGGCGTCCCTGCCGTGCGCCGGCCGGATGCCGAGGACGTGTCCAGCATCGCGTGCCCTCGGATCGGACGCAGTCGGCGCAGGCCGCGGCGATCGGTAGGAAAATTCTGCAACATTGCGCTTGCCCAATCCCGATCACCTCGCTATGATGCGCGTCCTCGCACCGGTCCTGCCGCGTTGCGCAGTGGCCGAGTAGCTCAGTTGGTAGAGCAGGGGATTGAAAATCCCCGTGTCGGCGGTTCGATTCCGTCCTCGGCCACCATTCTTTCAGGGCTTGCAGCAATGCAGGCCCTTTTCTTTTGCCGCGAGGGTTTGCGGCATCTGCATGCCTTGGCGGTGTGTTGTGCTGCCTTGCTCGCCGTCGTCGAAGGTGGCGTACGGCGTCGTCATTCGGCGTCCGGGCCGATCTCCCGCGCTGTGCAGATTTCCGCATGCGCGAGGCCTGTTGCGACTGTCCTCTGACCTGATCGGGTGTGAAGAAGGCGTGTCAACGTTCGTAGACAACTGCACCCAGTTCACGGTTTTTCGGGATCTTCCGCTCAATCAACGGCGCTGGCTGTCGTAATCATAGGCACGGGCAATCGGGGGAACCTGCCAATGACCAGCGGATTCGGACGGAGATGTGGCGGCGTGGCCCTGCTGTTGGCCATGGCCGGCAACGCCGTGGCAGCCCCTTCCGACCGGACCGAGCATGCAGGCGAGCAGGGCGGTCCCGGTGCGGATGCGCCCTACATCGAGCAGGTCGGTTCCGAGTGCGTGATGGTCAATACCTACCTGCAGCGGCGCGACGGGGTGGTCGAGCGCGTGGTGCTGCGCGAGCCGGTGCAGTGCGCCAGCCGGCCGGACCAGCGCTCCATGGCCGATCTGAGCAACTGACCGCCGCGCCATGACGGCCGGCGTCCCGCGCAGCGCTTTACATCGCTGCGCCGCTCCTGCATAAGCTGCTGCTTCCCGTCCATCGGAACCTGCGCATGCGCCTTTCGCCGATCGCGCTGCTGTTGCTGGCGTGCCTGTTGTGCCTCGCACCGCCGCTGCGCGCCGCGCAGCCGGTGAGCTCGGTCGCCGCGTTCGATCTCGGCCGTTATGCCGGGCAATGGCACGAGATCGCGCATCTGCCGGTTTCTTTCCAGAAGAAATGCGTCGGCGACGTCACCGCCGCCTATGTGCTGCGCGACGACGGTCAGGTCGGCGTGCGCAACGCCTGCCGCACCGCCAGCGGCGACACGCTGGCGGCCGACGGTGTGGCCCGGCGGGTCGAGGGCCATCCCGGGCGGCTGCAGGTGCGCTTCGCGGCGGATTGGCTGGCCTGGCTGCCGATGGTGTGGGCCGACTACTGGGTGATCGCGCTCGACCCGGATTATCAATGGGCGCTGATCGGCGAACCCGGACGCAAGTACCTGTGGGTGCTGTCGCGCTCGCCGCGCATGCAGCGCAGCGTGTTCGAGGGCATCAAGGCCAAGGCGGTGGCGATGGGGTACGACCTCGACCCGCTGCTGGTGGTCGCGCCGCTGGACTGAGTGGGCGCTGCCGGCGCGTCGTTGCGGGCGGATCGGTGTCACATGGGCGACAGGCGCTGAGGATTGGGCCATCGCTGGGACTTTGCCGCGCGCTGTACGACGCTTGGGGCAGCGACTTGCAGTTCGCTGTGGCCGGCTGCTTCCGCCGGCGGTGGCTGGCGCCCTGGAAGATGTGCCTTGGCGCCTGCTGTCTGGCAGTGCATCGTGCATGCCGGGTGACGCGTCGCAGGCCACCCTGTGGGACGGATGCTGCAACCGCTCGGCGTCAGCCGGGAAATGCCGTCAGTGCCGCGGCCAGCAGGTCTGCGCTGTCGCCGTCGCGCAGCGCCTGCAGGGCGTTGCGGCCATCGGCCAGGCGCACCTCCCGCAGCCATTGCGACAGCGTCGCCAGATCGCTGCCGCAGCCGTTCCAGTCCACGCAGATGGTGTCGCCGACATTGTGCAGGTCGGCGTGGTTCAGATGCTCCAGGGTGCCGTCATACGCCAGCCAGGCGAGTGCGCGTTGCGCATCCTCCGGTGCGCCATAGGCGGCGCCGTCGATCAGCGACAGCAGGTCGCTGCTGTCGGCGCGCCGCCCGGCCCGGCGCCGTTCGGCGCGACGCATGCCCTGCAGGATCGCCTTGATCCTTTCTTCGTGAATGCTGTCGGTCATGAGCGGCGAGGCGATGCGGGTGGACGGGTCACTCTGCGCGCTCGGCACGCAGTTGCAGTTCGCCGTCGGCCAGGCGTGCGCGCAGCCGATCGCCGGGCGCCACCTGGGCGGCCGAGCGCACCACGCTGCCGTCGTCGACGCGGGTCAGGATGCTGTAGCCGCGCGCCACGGTCGCCAGCGGGCTGACCGTCTCCAGGGCGCGCGCCAGTGCGCGCAGGCGCTGCGCATCGGTCTGCAGTTGCCGCGCCATCGCCGCCTGCGGACGTCGGCCCAGCGCCAGCAGGCGCACCCGCAGCATCGCCAGCCGCCGTTGCGGCTGCGCGGCGCGCAGCACCGCGGCGGCATGGCGCAATTGGGCATGCCGGCGTTCCTGCTGTTGCCGCCACACCGCCGCCAGCCGCCGTCCGATCTCGTGCTGGCGGCGCTGCAGCAACTGCAGGCGCACCTGCGGGCTCTGTGCCTGCAGGCGCAGCAGGGCGCGGTCGGCGCGTTGCTGCGCTTGCCGCAGCCGGTGCTGCTGCCAGCGCAGCAACGCGGCATGCTGGGAGCGCAGGCGCGCGCCGAGATCGCGCTGGTCGGGGACCAGCAATTCGGCGGCGACCGACGGGGTGGGCGCGCGCAGGTCGGCGGCGAAATCCGCCAGGGTCACGTCGGTCTCGTGGCCGACGGCCGACACCACCGGGGTGACTGCCGCGGCGATGGTGCGTGCCAGGTGTTCGTCGTTGAACGCCCACAGGTCCTCGAGCGAACCGCCGCCGCGGGTCAGCAGGATCGCGTCGTAGCGGCCGCTGGCGTCTGCCTGGCGCAGCAACGTGGCGATCTGCGCCGCGGCGCTGTCGCCCTGGACCAGGCTCGGCAGGATGTCCACCTGCAGCAGCGGCATGCGCCGGCCGAGCACGCTCAACACGTCGCGCACCGCGGCGCCGCTGGGCGAGGTGATGACCGCCAGGCGCCGCAAGAAGCCGGGCAGGGCGCGCTTGCGCTCGCTGGCGAACAGGCCTTCGGCGGCGAGCCGGGCCTTGAGCTCCTCGAACGCCCGGCGCAAAGCGCCTTCGCCGGCTTCCTCCAGATGGTCCAGCACCAACTGGTAGTCGCCGCGCGCTTCGTACAGGGTCAGGCGCCCGCGCGCCAGCACCCGCAGGCCTTCGCGCGGCACGAACCGCAGCCATTGGCTCTTGGGCTTGAACATCGCGCAGCGCACCTGCGCGCGCGCATCCTTCAGGGTGAAATAGAGGTGGCCGGACGAGGGGCGGGTGACGTTGCCCAGTTCGCCTTCCACCCAGGCCAGCGGAAAGGTGCTCTCCAGCAGGTCGCGGGCCAGCGTGTTGAGCTGGCTGGGGCTGAGGATCTGGTCGGCGCGATCGGACATGCGGGCAGTGCAGGGCGTACGGGCGCCTATCCTCGCACGTCGGCAGCTGTGGCCGGCTGCGTCGACTTGGCTGCATGCCGGGCCAGCGCCCATTGCACGTGCTCGCGCACCAGCGGCGAGGGATGCTGCGCGCGCGCGCCTAGCGCGGCCAGCACCTGCGGCGTGGTCGGGGCGTTGCCCAGCGCTACGGCGATATTGCGCAGCCAGCGTTCGTGGCCGCTGCGGCGGATCGCGCTGCCTTCGGTACGGCGCAGGAACTCGTCTTCCTCCCAGGCGAACAACTGCGCCAGCGTGGCCTTGTCCAGGTCGTTGCGCGCGCGGAAGTCCGGCTCGTCGCTGCGCTTGGCGAACTTGTTCCAGGGGCAGATCAACTGGCAGTCGTCGCAGCCGAAGATGCGGTTGCCGATCGCCGGGCGCAGTTCCTCGGGAATCGCGCCGTCGTGCTCGATGGTCAGGTAGGCGATGCAGCGGCGCGCATCGAGTCGGTACGGCGCGACGATCGCCTGGGTGGGGCAGACGTCGATGCAGCGCGTGCAGGTGCCGCAGTGGGCGCTGGCCGGCGGGTCGATCGGCAGCGGCAGATCGACGTAGATCTCGCCGAGGAAGAACCAGGAGCCGCCGTTGCGGTCGATCAGGCAGGTGTGCTTGCCGATCCAGCCCAGGCCGGCGTCGCGCGCCAGCGCGCGTTCGAGCACCGGCGCCGAATCGACGAACACGCGGTGGCCGAACGGGCCGATCTCGTCCTGGATGCGCTCGGCCAGCTTCTGCAGGCGGTTGCGCATCAGCTTGTGGTAGTCGCGGCCCAGCGCATAGCGCGCGACGTAGGCGCGCTCGCCGTCGCGCAGCGTGTCCCAGGCCGAATCGTCGTCGTTGCGGCCGTAGTCCAGGCCCACCGAGATCACCCGCAATGTGCCGGGAATGAGTTCGGCCGGGCGGGAACGCTTGTCGCCATGCTGGGCCATCCAGTGCATCGTCCCGTACAGGCCCTGTTCCAGCCAATCGCGCAGATGCGCCTCGTCCTGCTGCAGTTCGATCCCGGCGATACCGCAGCGCTGGAAGCCGAACGTGCGCGCCAGCGCGCGGATGCGCGCGGCGGCGGCGTGGGGATCGGCGATGTCGAGACGGGCGGACATCGCGCAAGTATAGAATCCCGGGCATGTACGACTGCTTCGATCTCTATGCCACCGCGGACGCGCGCCGCATCGATGCGCAGGCCACCGCGCTGCTGGGCGGCGACGGCTACACGCTGATGCAGCGCGCCGGTCAGGCCGCGTGGCAGACGCTGCTGCAGCGCTGGCCGCAGGCGCAGCGCATCCTGGTGGCCTGTGGCAGCGGCAACAACGGTGGCGATGGCTACGTGCTGGCGCGGCTGGCGCATCGCGCCGGACGCCAGGTGCGCGTGCTGCAGTTGCCCGGGCGCGGTCCGCAATCGCCGCTGGCGCAGCGCGCCTGCACCGACTACATCGGCGTCGGCGGTCGCATCGAGGAGTTCGACGCGGCGCTGGCGCCGGCCGACGTGGTGGTCGATGCGTTGCTCGGCATCGGCCTCAATCGCGCGCCGGACGCCGAACTGGCGGCGCTGCTCGGCGCGCTGGGCGGACTTGGCGCGCCGGTACTGGCGCTGGATGTGCCCAGCGGCGTGGACGCCGAAACCGGCAGCGTGCCCGGCGCAGTCCTGCCGGCGACGCTGACCTTGCAGTTCATCGTCGCGCACGCCGGCTTGCATACCGGTGCGGCCTTGAACCATGTCGGCGAGCGCGCGCTGGCGACGCTGGAGGTGCCGCCCGCCGCATTCGCCGACTGCGCGCCGCGCGCACAGGCCTGGACCGTCGGCGCCTTGCGCCGCCATCTGGCGCCGCGCCGGCAGGACAGCCACAAGGGCGACTCCGGGCATGTGCTGTGCGTCGGCGGCAATCTCGGCAGCGGCGGAGCGGTGATGCTCAGTGCCGAATCGGCCCTGCGCAGCGGGGCCGGCCTGGTCAGCGTGGCGACCCGCAGCGCGCACGTGGCGCCGCTGCTGGCGCGCTGCCCGGAAGCGATGGCGCATGCGGTCGACGAGGCGTCGGCACTGGCGCCGTTGCTGCGCAAGGCCAGTGTGGTCGCGCTCGGGCCCGGGCTTGGCCAGGACGATTGGGCGCAGGCGCTGTGGCAGACGGTCCTGGCCGATTCGGACCGCGCGCTGATCCTGGACGCCGATGCATTGAATCTGCTTGCGCAGGCGCCGCGGCCCGTCCCGCAGGCGGTACTGACGCCGCATCCGGGCGAGGCCGGGCGCCTGCTCGGCATTTCAACGGCCGAGGTGCAACGCGATCGCTTCGCGGCCGCCGCGGCCTTGGCTGAACGCTACCAGGCGACGATTGTGCTGAAGGGGGCCGGCAGCCTGGTCGCCGCGCCCGGGCAGACGCCGCGGGTGATCGCCGCCGGCAATCCGGGCATGGCGGTCGGCGGCATGGGCGATCTGTTGACCGGGGTGGTCGCGGCGCTGCGCGCGCAGGGCCTGTCGGCGTTCGAGGCGGCCAGCGTCGGCGCACTGCTGCATGCCGGCGCCGGCGATCGCGCGGCTGCCGCGGGCCAGCGCGGGTTGCTGCCGACCGATCTGTTGCCGGCGCTGCGGCGCCTGTCCAATCCGGAATCCGAATCATGAGCCTCAGCTTGTTCCTGCCCGACAGCGAGGCCACCGAACGGCTCGGTCGCGCGCTGGCCGCGACCCGCCCGACGCAGGCCTCGGTGCATCTGCACGGGGATCTGGGTGCCGGCAAATCGACCCTGGCACGGGCGCTGCTGCGCGCGCTCGGGGTGCAGGGCGCGATCCGCAGCCCCACCTACACCCTGGTGGAGCGCTACCCGCTGGCCGATGGCGAGGCCTGGCACCTGGATCTGTACCGCATCGGCGCGGCGGGCGAGCTGGATTTCCTCGGGCTGGACGAGGGCGGGGCCACGCTGTGGCTGGTGGAATGGCCCGAGCGCGGCGGCGACGTGCTGGCGCCCGCCGATCTGGACGTGCGCCTGGCGGTGCACGGCGACGGGCGTCGTGTCGCCCTGCAGGCACGTACCGATGTGGGGATCGCCTGGCTGGCGCAGCTGGCCCAGCAGGCCGACTTGCAGGGACTTTTTGCCGGCTGACGCTAGAAAGTGAAGGCAGGTTATGGATTATTAAGGGAAAACCGCTTGCCTTTGACTCCCGGCGATGTTTGAATCGCGTTATGCGCCCGGGGACCCGTTTTTTCGCCAGTTTCGCCGCTGCCGCAGGCTGGTGCCTGGCGGCGCAGACGGCGTTTGCCGGACAGGTGCAGTCGGTCTCGCTCGACAACGGCGCCACCGGCACCCGTGCCGAGATCCACCTGCAGGGCAGCGGTGGCTTCAGCACGCTGTCGCTGGCCAATCCCAATCGCCTGGTCGTCGATCTTCCCGATTCCTCCGCCGCCAAGGGCCTGAAGTTGCCGGCCGGCGGCGGCGTGGTCAGCGCAGTGCGCACCGGCCATCCGGTGCCGGGCACCTTGCGCATCGTGTTCGACCTGAGCAGTTCGGTGGTGGCGTTCAAGCCGCAGATGCAGACCATCGGCGGCAGTTCGGTGCTGGTGATCGAGTGGCCGGGCGAGGCCCCGGCGGGCAAGGCGGCCGCCGCCGACGCGCCGGCAGCCGTGGCCCCGATGCCGCAGGCCACGCCTGTCGCAGCGCCCAAGCCGGTAGTGGATGCGCGCGCCGAAGCCGCACGCGCGACCGCGGCGCTGACCTCGTCGGTGGTGCAGCGTGCCAGCCAGCCAGCGCCGACCCCGGTGCCGCCGCCTGCCGCGCCCACGCCAGCCCCGACCGTCGTTGCCTCTGCGCCGAGCGTTGCTGCCGCGGTGGCCGGCCGTCCTATGCCCGGCGTTGTGCCGATGCCGGCGCCTGCGACAGTCGCGCCGCCGGCGAACGCGCCGTCCGAGCGTGACGACGCCGACGACGATGCGGCGGTGGCTGCTGCCGCCGAAGCACGGCCGGTGATGCCGAGCGCGGCCTCGCGGGTGAAGATGGCGCCCGGCATGCGTCCGCTGATCGTGGCCATCGATCCCGGCCATGGCGGCCAGGATCCCGGCGCCAGTGGTCCGACCGGCAAGCATGAGAAGGACGTGACCCTGGCGATCGGCCGCGAACTGGCGCGCCAGATCAACGCCACGCCGGGCATGAAGGCCTACATGACCCGCACCACCGACGTGTTCATTCCTCTGCCGATGCGCGCGCAGAAGGCGCGTGCGGCCAAGGCCGACATCTTCATTTCGATCCACGCCGACGCAGCCGAGAACCGCAGCGCGACCGGCTCCTCGGTGTACGTGCTGTCGACCAAGGGCGCGTCCTCGCAGCGCGCGCGCTGGCTGGCGGACAAGGAAAACGCCGCCGACCTGATCGGCGGCGTGCGCCTGCAGAAAACCGACAGTACGCTTGCCAACGTCTTGCTGGACCTGGCCCAGAGCGGCCACATGAAGTCCTCCGAAGATGCGGCCGAGCAAGTGCTGGGCGGACTCAAGCGGATCGGCAACAACCACAAGCCCGAGATCGAGCGCGCGAACTTCGCGGTGCTGCGCACCTCGGACATGCCGGCGATGCTGGTCGAGACCGCCTTCATCTCCAACCCGGACGAAGAACGCCGGCTGACCGATCCGGCCTACCAGCGCCGCATCGCCGGTGCCGTGCTCGACGGCGTCAGCACCTTCTTCACCCGGCAGCCGCCGCCGGGCACGCTGTTCGCCGCGCGCGCGCAGGCCGAGGCGGAAGCGGCCAGCACGGTGGCCGGCGGCAGCCGTTGAGGCGCTATCATTAACGGCTGATCCTCGATGACGGCGTCCGCGCCGCGAGCCGTGCCGATGTTCTTCTTCTGCTGTCGTTTTCGTCCTGTCGCCACGACCGGCGCGCGTCTGTGCGCGCATGGAGCGAGCACGGCATGAGCATCCGTCAGCTGCCCGAGATCCTGATCAACCAGATCGCCGCCGGCGAAGTGGTCGAGCGTCCGGCCTCTGTCGTCAAGGAACTGGTGGAGAACGCGCTGGACGCCGGTGCGCACCGCGTCGACATCGATCTGGAAGAAGGCGGCGTGCGCCTGATCCGCATCCGCGACGACGGTGGCGGCATCGCGCCCGAGGAACTGCCGCTGGCAATCTCGCGGCACGCGACCAGCAAGATCGCCTCGCTGGACGACCTGGAATCGGTGGGCACGCTCGGGTTTCGCGGCGAAGCGTTGCCGTCGATCGCCTCGGTCAGCCGCTTCACCCTGGCCTCGCGCCGATCCGGAGACGAACACGGCGCAGCGCTGCAGGTCGAAGGCGGCAAGGTCGGCGAGGTGCAGCCGCGCGCATTGCCGCCGGGCACCCTGGTCGAGGTCCGCGAGCTGTTCTACAACGTGCCGGCGCGGCGCAAGTTCCTGCGCGCCGAACGCACCGAACTGGGCCACATCGAGGAGTGGCTGCGTTCGCTGGCGCTGGCGCGCCCCGACGTGGAGCTGCGCGTCTCGCACAACGGCAAGCCGTCGCGGCGCTACAAGCCGGGCGATCTGTACTCGGACGCGCGCCTGGGCGAGACCCTGGGCGAAGACTTCGCAAAGCAGGCGCTGCGCGTGGACCACAGCGGTGCCGGCCTGCGCCTGCATGGCTGGATCGCGCAGCCGCATTACTCGCGCGCCAGCGCCGACCAGCAATACCTCTACGTCAACGGCCGTTCTGTGCGCGATCGCAGTGTCGCTCATGCGGTGAAGATGGCCTACGGCGATGTGCTGTTCCATGGCCGCCAGCCGGCTTATGTGCTGTTCCTGGAACTGGAACCGGCGCGGGTCGACGTCAACGTGCATCCGGCCAAGCACGAGGTGCGTTTCCGCGATGCGCGGCTGATCCATGATTTCGTCTACCGCACGCTGCAGGATGCGCTGGCGCAGACCCGTGCCGGCAGCCTGCCTAGCGCGATCGGCGCCGACGCCGCGCTGCCGCCGCCAGCCGCGGGTACTGCGGCCTGGGCGGGCACAGGCGCGCCGAACAGTGGCGGCGCCGGTGGTGGTGGCGGACAGGGCTATGGTTACGGCGCGCACTGGCGCCCGGCGCAATCGCCGTTGGGTTTGCGCGTGGAAGAGGCGCCTGCAGCGTACGCGGCGCTGTACGCGCCCACCGCCGACGCGGGAAGCGCCGCCAGCCTGCCGCGGCAGACCCAGGACCCGGCGGGCGGCCTGCCGCCGACTGCCGCCGACAGCGGTGTGCCGCCGCTCGGCTACGCCATCGCGCAATTGCACGGCATCTACATCCTGGCCGAGAACGCCGACGGCCTGATCGTGGTCGACATGCACGCCGCGCACGAGCGCATCGGCTACGAGCGCCTGAAGACCGCGCACGACGGTATCGGCCTGCACGCGCAGCCGCTGCTGGTGCCGATCACCCTGGCAGTCGGCGAACGCGATGCCGACACCGCCGAGCGCGAGGCGGAGACGCTGGCCGCGCTCGGGTTCGAGATCACCCGCAGCGGACCGCAATCGCTGCACGTGCGCAGCATTCCCGCACTGCTGGCGCAGGCTGAGCCGGAGGCCTTGCTGCGCGACGTGCTCACCGACCTGCGCGAACACGGCCACAGCGGTCGTGTCGCCGGCGCGCGCGATGCGCTGCTGTCGACCATGGCCTGCCACGGCGCGGTGCGCGCCAACCGCCGCCTCACCATTCCGGAAATGAACGCACTGCTGCGCGACATGGAAGCCACCGAGCGCTCCGGACAATGCAATCATGGGCGTCCGACCTGGGCGCGGTTCACCCTGGGCGAGATCGATCGTTGGTTCCTACGGGGGCGGTGATGGACAAGCGGATGTGGACGGCAGCGCTGCTGGCGGCGCTCGTCGCCTTGAGTGGCTGCGGCAAGCAGGCGCCGGCACCGGCCGCGCCGAAGGCGATGGACGCACGGTTCGTGGCGGACGAACAAGCCTGGCGCGCGCAGCGCCAGCGCGAACTGCAGGCGCCGGACGGCTGGACCAGCCTGGTCGGCCTGCACTGGCTGGAATTGAAGGAGCACTACATCGGCAGCGGCCCGGACAGCGGCATCCGCCTGGCGGTGGGGCCGGCGCGGATGGCGCTGGTGTCGCAGGCGCAGCGCGAGGTGTACCTGACCCCCGAGCGCGGCGCCGCCCTCAGCGTCGCCGGCGCGCCGGTGCAGGGGCGGATCCGCGTGTACAGCGACCACGATCCGCAGCCGACGGTGATCGACTTCGACGACGGCAAGGGCAAGCTCAGCCTGATCGAACGTGGCGGCCGTTATGTGCTGCGGGTCAAGCACGCCGATGCGCCGACTCGGCGCAGCTTCACCAGCGTGCCGTACTGGCCGCTGGCCGAATCCTGGCGCGTACGCGGGCGTTTCGCGCCCAACCCGCCGGGCACGACCCTGCCCATCGTCGACATCATCGGCGTCACCACGCCATCGCCCAATCCCGGCGAGCTGGAGTTCGAGCGCGGCGGCAAGCGCTACCGCCTGCAGGCGATCGGCGAACCTGGCCAGCCGCTGTTCGTGGTGTTCGCCGACCGCACCAGCGGTCACGGCAGCTACCCCGCCGGGCGCTTCCTGGACGTGGACCCGCCCGCGGCCGACGGCAGCGTGGTGCTGGATTTCAACCGCGCCTACGACCCGCCGTGCGCGTTCACCCCGTTCGCCACCTGTCCGTTGCCGCCGCCGGAGAACCGCCTCGACCTGGCGGTGGATGCCGGCGAGAAGGCCTATGCTGCCGCCCATTGAACCGAGGATGCCGATGACCCCGTTCCCGCGCCTGTTGCGCCGCCTGCTGCTGGGCCTGTCGCTGTGCCTGGTGCTGCCGGCACTGGCCCGCACGCCGCCGCCGGTGGCCGCGGCGCCTGTCGCGCCCGTCGCCGCAGCGCCCACGGTGGTGCCGCCCACGCCGCTGTTGTGGAAGGTCAGCGGCCCGCGCGGCACGCTGTACCTGCTGGGCTCGTTCCACATGCTCAAGGCCGACGACTATCCGCTGGCGCGCGAAGTCGATGCGGCCTACGCGGCGTCGCCGCGGCTGCTGTTCGAACTGGCGCCGAAGGACGTGGACGCGCCGCAGCTGGGTGCGCAGATGCTGCAGGCGGCGCAACGCCACGACGGCAAGCGGCTGCAGGACGATCTGGACCCGGCGACCTGGGAGCGGCTGCGCCGCTATGCCGCCGGCCACGGCCTGCCGCTGGCGCAGATGAGCGGCTTCGAGCCGTGGTTCGTCGGCCTCAGCATCAGCATCGCCGACATGAAGGCGCAGGGCCTGGAGGCCGATGCCGGGCTGGATCGTCATTTCATGACACTGGCCTTGCAGGACGGCAAGAGTGCCGAGGGCCTGGAGACCGCGCAGGCGCAGATCGACCTGCTCGACGGCATGGACCCGGTGGAGCAGAAGCAGATGCTGACCGAGGCGCTGGACGACGCCGAGCAGGGCGCCGCGCAGACCCTGCGCCTGCACGACGCCTGGCGCCGCGGCGACGAGCGCCAGCTGTGGCAGGAGATCGGCGCGCAGATGAAGCGCGACTACCCGCGGCTGTACCAGCGCATCGACGTGGAGCGCAACCAGGCCTGGCTGCCGCGCCTGGAGCAGCGCCTGAAGGACGGCGGCGGCGACACTCTGGTGGTGGTGGGTGCGCTGCACCTGCTCGGGCCGGACGGCGTGGTCGACGGCCTGCGCGCGCGCGGCTACAAGGTCGAGCGGATCTGCGGGAACTGCAAGCCGGCGAAGTCGCGCTGACACACGCCTGCGAGGCTTCGCCCGTACCCTCATCCGCCCCTTCGGGGCACCTTCCCCCCAAAAGGGGGCCGTGGTCCCGATGGGAGAAGGGAGAAGCTGGAGCCCCTCTCCCGCCGGGAGAGGGGTTGGGGTGAGGGTAGGGGCGCGAAGCGCTCCGCCGAACCTCACCCGGCCGCAATCCTCAGCGCGGACGCGACTTCGGTGCGGCGCCCGCCGGCGGTTCGCCAGGCTTGCCGGTGCCCGCGCCAGCGGCCGGGCGGCCGAAGCCGGCGCCGAGGTTGCGCTGGAATTCCTGCCACAGCTCCAGGTTGCGCTCGGTGAGCTGGTTCATCATGGTCCACGGGGTCTGCCCCAGCAGATTGCCCATCTGCTGGCGGAACTGCTGCTGCTGGTCGAGGAACACCTGCATGCTGCGCTCCAGGTAGTTGCCCATGAAGCCCTGCAGCGAGTCGCCGTAGAAGCGGATGATCTGGCTGAGCAACTGCGTGGACAGCATCGGTTCGCCGTCCTGTTCCTGGTCGGCGATGATCTGCAGCAGCACTGCGCGGCTGAGGTCTTCGCCGGTCTTGGCGTCGCGGACTTCGAATTCCTCGCCGTCGATGATCAGCTGGCGGACGTCTTCGATGGTGATGTAACTGGAGATCTCGGTGTCGTAGAGGCGGCGATTGGGATACTTCTTGATGATGCGAATCTCAGCCATGAAGCGATCGCTCTGTGACGGTAGGCGCGCAGCATGGCGCAGCGCAGCAGGGCTTGCAACCGCCGAAAGTACCTGAACACGCGGGTGCAGCAAAAAAATCATGCTGCGCAGCATTCGCAGCGCAGCAAAAGTCCACAGGCCGCCGTGGCGGCCAATGCGGGATAGCGTTACCTCGCGCGAATGCCGCCGGCTGAGCGATTCAGCCGCTCACCACCCCATGTGGTGGCCGCCGTTGATGTCCAGGTTCGAGCCGGTGATCCACGCGGCCTCTTCGGCGACCAGGAACGCCACGGCGTAGGCGATCTCCTCCGGCTTGCCGAGGCGCCCGGTGGGGATGTCGGCGGCGATCTTGGCGCGCACTTCCTCCGGCACCGCCATCACCATGTCGGTGGCGACATAGCCCGGCGAGACCGTGTTGACGGTGATGCCGTAGCTGGCGTTCTCGCGTGCCAGGGAAATGGTGAAGCCGTGCATGCCGGCCTTGGCCGCAGCGTAGTTGGCCTGGCCGTACTGGCCCTTGAGGCCGTTGATCGAACTGATCTGGATGACCCGCCCCCAACGCTTCTGGCGCATGCCCTCGATCACCGGGCGGGTGACGTTGAACACCGAGTTGAGGTTGGTGTTGATGACTTCATGCCATTGCTCGGCGGTCATCTTGTGGAAGGTGGTGTCGCGGGTGATGCCGGCGTTGTTGACCAGGATCTCGACCGGGCCGAGTTGGCGTTCGACCTCACGCACCAGGGTCTGCGCGTGTTCGGGCGAGGCGACGTCGCCGGGGACGATGGCGACGTCGTGGCCACGTTCGCGCATGCGCTGCTGCCAGGCCAGGGCCTTGGCCTGGTCGCGGTAGTTGCTGGCCACACGGTGGCCCTGCGCGGCCAGCCGCTCGCAGATTGCGGTGCCGATGCCGCCGGTGCCGCCGGTGACCAGCGCAACGCGTGATGTCATGGATGTCGCTCCGGATAGAAATGGTGGGAAAGGACGGCCGCGGCGCGGCCCAGGGTCCGATTCTAGTCAGCCTTGATGTCGCTGGGGATAGCCGGCGCGACTGACGCCGCATCGTCCACGCGTCGGTCCTGCGCCGGCAACCGCGTCGGGTCGAAGGCGCGCAGCGCGGCGGTGAGCAGCGCCGGCACCGACCCGGCGCCGGCCAACGCCGCCGGCGGCTGGCCCAGCGTGGCCCAGGCCAGGCGCAGCGCCGGCAGCGGGTCGGCATCGTCCAGCGGCAGCGCCGCGTGCGACTTGGACAGCTTGCGGCCATCGGCGTCGAGCAGCAGCGGCAGGTGCAGGTAGCGCGGTGTGGGTAGGCCCAGCGCACGCTGCAGCAGGATCTGCCGCGGCGTGGAGTCCAGCAGGTCGGCGCCGCGCACCACGTCGGTGATGCCTTGCGCGGCATCGTCGACCACCACGGCCAGTTGGTACGCCCAGCAGCCGTCGGCGCGCAGCAGCACCACATCGCCGACCTCGGCATGGACGTCCTGGGCCAGCCGGCCGCGCACCGCGTCGTCGAAGGCCACCACGCTGGCCGCACCGGGCGGCACACGCAGACGGATCGCCGGCTGTGCGCGTGGCACGTCGGTGACGCAAGCGTGGTGCACGCCGCCCTGCGCCGCCAGGGCGCTGCGGCTGCAACTGCACGGGAAGGCGAGGCCGGCCTGCAGCAGCCGCTGCAGGGCGTCGCGGTAGACCGGGTCGCGCTCGCTCTGCCGCAGCACCGGTCCGTCGGCCTCCAGGCCGCAGGCGCGCAGGCTCGCCAGTTGCCGCTCGGCGGCGCCGTGCACGCTGCGCGGGCGGTCCACGTCCTCGATGCGCAGCAGCCACTGGCCGCCGGCGTGGCGGGCGAGCAACCAACTGCCGAAGGCGGCGAGCAGCGAACCCAGGTGCAGCGGGCCGGTGGGCGAGGGCGCGAAGCGGCCGCGGTAGGGAGGCGGGGACATGGACAAGCTGAATCCTCGGTCAGGTGCGCGCTTGAATTCAAGCGGCCGACACCGCAGATTCGAGCCAATCCTTCCACTTAATCTGTGCGGAGCCCACGCTCACATGTTCAATCGTATCGTCCTGTTCCTCATCACCAACCTGGCGGTGCTGGTGCTGGCCGGCATTGTCATGTCCGTGTTCGGGGTCAATCCCAACCAGATGGGCGGCCTGCTGGTGATGGCCGCGATCTTCGGCTTCGGCGGCTCGCTGGTGTCGCTGCTGCTGTCCAAGTTCATGGCCAAGCGCGCCACCGGTGCGCAGGTGATCACCGAGCCGCGCAACCACACCGAGCGCTGGTTGCTGCAGACCGTGCAGCGCCAGGCGCAGGCCGCCGGCATCGGCATGCCCGAGGTCGCCGTGTACGACGGCCCGGAGATCAACGCCTTCGCCACCGGCGCCAACCGCAACAATGCGCTGGTCGCCGTTTCCACCGGCCTGCTGCAGAACATGACCGAGGACGAGGCCGAGGCGGTGCTGGGCCATGAAATCAGCCACATCGCCAACGGCGACATGGTGACCATGGCATTGCTGCAGGGCGTGCTCAACACCTTTGTGATCGTACTGGCGCGCGTGGTCGGTGGCGTGGTGGACAGCTACCTGTCGGGCAACCGCGACGGCCGCCGCGGCCTGGCCTACTACGCGATCGTGATGGTGCTGGAGCTGGTGTTCGGCCTGTTCGCGACGATGATCGCGATGTGGTTCTCGCGCTACCGCGAGTTCCGCGCCGACGCCGGTGGCGCCAGCCTGGCCGGCCGCGCCAAGATGATCGCGGCGCTGCAGCGGCTGGAACTCAACCATGGCCAGAGCACCTTGCCGTCGCAGGTGCAGGCGTTCGGCATCGCCGGTGGTCTGGGCCAGGGCCTGCGCAAGCTGTTCATGAGCCACCCGCCGCTGTCCGAGCGCATCGCCACTCTGCGCGCCTCGCACGTCAACGCGACCGTGAGCTGAGGTCGACCGCTACAGGCGCAGGCAAATGCCTGCGCCTGTAGCGGCTTTTGCCAATCCCCAATCCCCAATCCCGGCCCCTCAGGCAAAATCGAACGTCATCCCCGGCGCCGCCAGGCCGACGAATTCGCCCTGCACGTAGTCGACGCCGGCGCTGAACAGCAGGCTCATCGAGGTCGCGTCGGACACGAACTCGGCGATGGTGCGGATGCTCGCCGACTGCGCGCGCCCAGTGATCTCGCGGATCTTGTCCTGGTGTTCGCGGGTCTGGGTCAGGTCCTGGGTGAAGCCGCGGTCCAGCTTCAGGAACGAGGGCTGGAAGTGCGCCAGCAACTGGAACGAGTCCAGGCCGGAGCCGAACTGTTCCAGCCCGACCTTGCAGCCCAGGGCGGTGGCGTCGGCCAGGAACTGCTGCGCGTTGCGCAGGTGGGTGAACACCTTGGCCTCCGGCGTCTGCAGCCACAGGCGGTCGCCGGGCACGCCGTGCGTCGCCAGTTCGCGCCGGATCAGGTCGACCATCTGGGTGTCGGCGAAGGCCTCCGGGCTGACCTTGACCAGCAGGCTGGTGGCGTGGCCGGCGCGCTGGCGTTCGCCGATGACGGCGATCGCACGCGCGACCACCCAACGGTCGATCTCGGCGGTCAGGCCATGCTCGGCGGCGATGCCGAGGAAGGTCGACGGGCCGATCAGCTCGTCGTTGCGCTCCAGGCGCAGGTAGGCCTCGTACAGCTCGTGCTGGTCGCCCTGCAGGTTCAGCACCGGCTGGTAGTGCAGCAGGAAGCCGTCGCCGGCCAGGGCCTCGCGCAGGTGCTGGACCCAGCGCTGCACGCGCTCCTCTTCGAGGCGATCGGCCGCGCCCGGGTCGAAGATCTTGCAGGCGTTGCCGCCCAGCTCGACGGTCGCCTGCACGTTCTCGCTGGCGCGGGCCAGGACCTGGCCGACGCTGGCGATCTTCTCGCCGATCTGCACGCCGCCGATGCTGACGGTGACCGTGGCCGAGCGCTCGCCGACGCTGAATACCTGGCTGGCGTAGGCCTGCAGCAGGCGCTCGGCCAGCGCCGCGGTGCGCGCGTAGTCGCCTTCCAGCAGCAGCGCGAAGTTGTGCTCGCCGAAGCGCGCCGCCTGCACGTCGCCGTCGATGGCCGCGGCCAGGTGCTGGGCCAATGCGGCGACCAGCGCATCGGCCGAATCCAGGCCGATGTCGGCCAACAGGCGTGCGTAATGATCCGGCTCGACCAGCAGGAAGCCGTACTGGCCCTCGCCGCGGCCGACCTGGGCCACCGCGGTTTCCAGCGCCAGCATGAAGGTCGGGCGGTTGAGCAGGCCGGTGACCTGGTCGCGCTGGCGCAGGTCCTCGACCTCGCGCGCCAGTTCCGGGTCGAACTCCTCGCGGCGGCGGAACACCACCTGCACGCAGGCCTCGCCCTCGTAGCTGGCGGTGGCGAATTCCATCGTCGCCGGAAAGCTGTCGCCTTCCAGGGTGCGCGCGTCCACCTGGTACTGCGCCGGCGGCGGCTCGCCCTTGCTCAGCGACTTCAGCAACTGCTTGAAACCTTCCACGTGTTGCGGGGCGACCATGTCCAGCAGCGACACGCCTTCGACGTCGTCGAACGACTCGAACCCGAACATCTCCAGGTAGGCGTCGTTGGCGCGGATGTGCATGCCCTCGTGGATGTAGGCGATCGGATCGCGCGAGGAGGCGATCAGCGCGTCGCAGCGGCGCTCGGTCTCGCGCATCTGCGCCTCGATCCGGCGCAGGCCGCGCCGCGCCTGCAGGTCGGCCCAGGTGGTGCGGACCACGGCCAGCAAGTGCTCGGGCCGCTGCCGCAACGCGATCGCGCGCGCGCCGCCGGCCACGGCCTCCAGCCATTCCTGTTCGTCGATGCGCTCGGCCAGCACGATGACCGGGATGTCCTTGCCGCTGGCGGCGACCCGTTGCAGCACCTGCGGCAGCGGGATCGACTGCGCCTGCGCGCTGAGCACCAGGTCGATCGGCTGTGCGGTCAGCATCGCCGACAACTCCTCGGCGTGCTGCGGCCGCGACGGGCGCACCGCGATGCCGCTGTTGCGCAGGCTGCTGACGATCGCCTCGGCGTCTTCGCCGCTGTCGTCGACGATCATCAGGCGGAGGGTGATGTCTTTGCCTGTGTGCATGAAGCCTCCCGGGGACGGGGTTTAATACACGATGCCCGCGGTCGCGTCCATGTTGTTCGGGAATGGGGAATCGGGAACGGGGAGTCGCAAGAGCGGACTGCCGTGTCTGCACGTTCGCGGGTGGACCGAGACGCGCGCGCAACGAGCGGTGTTTCGAGTCCCCATTCCCGATTCCCCATTCCCGCCCGCTAGGCCGCCAAACCAGCGGCATGGCCCGAGGCCCAGGCCCACTGGAAGTTGTAGCCCCCCAGCCAGCCGGTGACGTCGAGCACTTCGCCGACGAAGTACAGGCCGGGCACGCGCCGCGATTCCATGGTCGAGGACGACACCTGGTCGGTGTCCACGCCGCCCAGGGTGACTTCGGCGGTGCGGTAGCCCTCGGTGCCGCTGGCCACCAGCGGCCAGGCGCCGAGCAGCTCGGCGGCGGCGCGCAGCTGTGGCTCGTCCAGCTGGCGCACCGGCTTGTCCGGCAGCCACACCTCGCACAGGCGTTGTGCGAAGCGGCGCGGCAGTGCCTCGCCGAGTACCGTGCGCAACTCGGCGGCGCCGCGCAGGCGTTTCTGTTCGCGCAGCCAGGTCGCCGCGTCCTGCCCCGGCAGCAGGTCCAGGCGCAGGTCGTCGCCCGGTTGCCAGTACGAGGAGATCTGCAGGATCGCCGGGCCGCTGACGCCGCGGTGGGTGATCAGCATGAAGTTGCGGAAGCGCGCGCCGTTGCAACTGGCCTCCACCGGCAGCGCCAGGCCGGACAGGTCGTGCAGGCGTTCCTGGTGCTTGCCGCTCAGGGTCAGCGGCACCAGCCCGGCGCGGGTCGGCAGCACCGCGTGGCCGAACTGCCGCGCCAACTCGTAGCCGAAGCCGCTGGCGCCGAGGCTGGGGATGGACAGGCCGCCGGTCGCCACCACCAGCGAGGCCGCATGCACCGGGCCATCGTCGGTGTCCAGGCGGAACCCTTCGCTGCCGCGTTCCACCGCGCGCACGCTGCAGTCGGTGCGCACCGTCACCCCCGCCGCGGCGCACTCGTCCACCAGCATGCGCACGATCTGCTTGGAGGACACGTCGCAGAACAACTGCCCCAGTTCCTTCTCGTGGTAGGCGATGTGGTGGCGTTCGACCAGATCGATGAAATCGGCCGGGCGGTATCGGGCCAGCGCCGATTTGCAGAAGTGCGGATTGGCGGACAGGAAGTTGCCCGGCCCGGTACCGGTATTGGTGAAGTTGCAGCGGCCGCCGCCGGACATCAGGATCTTCTTGCCGACCTTGTTGGCATGGTCGATCACCCGCACCCGGCGCCCGCGCTGGCCGGCGGCGATCGCGCACATCAGCCCGGCGGCGCCGGCGCCGAGTACCACGACATCGGTGCGGAGGGGGGCGGTCCCGACGCTCATGCCGCGGCTTTGCGCACCGTGGGGGTGAAGGCGAAGCTGCCGCTGTCGCCCAGCCACTGCACCTCGCCGTCCTGGATCACCACGTCGAAGCGCATGCTGCGCTGGATCAGCTCGGCCGCCGCAGCGACGGCGTCGGCCGGCAGGTCGATCACCTGTACCGGCTTGAGCTTGATCAGCGCGGACGCGTTCTTGTCCCACCAGATGTCCGCGGCGCGGCCGCCATAGTTGGCCACCACCACCGAGCGCGCCCGGCCGCAGGCCTTGCGTACCCGCGACTCGTCGGGCTGGCCGACCTCGATCCATTGCTCGATCGCGCCGGTGTAGTCCATCCGCCACAGGTCGGGTTCGTCGTCGCTGCTCAGGCCCTTGCCGAATAGCAGGCGCTCCTCGGCGTACAGGGCGAAGGTCAGCAGGCGCGCCATCAGCCGCTGATCGGTTTCGGACGGGTGTTGCGCCAGGGTCAGGGAATGGGCGGCGTAGTAGCCGCGGTCCATGTCGGAAATCTGCAGCTCCGCCTTGCGGAGGGTGGCGGTGAGGGCCATGCGGCTACCGGGATCGAGGGCGCACTAGGATACGGTGTGGGGCCGCCGCTGGCCGGGGACTTGTGGGGAAGCGGGAGAATCGAGACCGGGGGCGTGTGTCCGACCCGGGGGCCAGGGCGGGGGGAGGGGGAACTACGGCCACCTCCGGCGTGGTCGCAGGCTCAGTCGCCGTTGTCCGGATCCAGGGCGGATTTGCGCAGTTTCCGCGGATCGGCAGGCGGATCGGCAGCGCCGGCGTTAACTTTAGGGTGGGGTTCAGCTTCCTTGTGGTGGATCCCGGTTTGTCTACACAAACATGTCGCTTTTTGATCACGACCCGCGTATGGTGGCCCCACTGTGTTTGCTAGAGTCACCGTGAATCGTGGCTTGGTGCAGTAGATCTCACGATCCACTTCATCGTTCCGCTCGCTTTACTAACGCCTGCAACTCAGTCTCGGCCTCGATTTCCGATGGCTGCGATTTCTTCAATTCAATGTTTCAGGAGTTAGCAAATGTCTGAGCGTCAGAACGGTACCGTGAAGTGGTTCAACGATGCCAAGGGCTTCGGCTTCATCACCCCGGAAAGCGGCCCGGACCTGTTCGTGCATTTCCGCGCGATCCAGGGCACCGGCTTCAAGTCGCTGCAGGAAGGCCAGAAGGTGACCTTCGTCGCTGTGCAGGGCCAGAAGGGTATGCAGGCTGACCAGGTGCAGGCCGTCTAAGGACGTCTGCCACCGCAAGGTGCCGAACGCCGGGAGCGCAAGCTTCCGGCGTTTTTGTTTGGGTGTTTCTTTTTTCGGGCAGCGAACTTCCGCTGATCGCCGCGCCATTGCCATAGCGGCAGACGCAGCGACCATGCCCTGCATGCGCGGGTTCACACCTGCATCCGGCTACCATGGCGGCCCCCGAGCTCCGGAGCCGTCGCCATGATCACCGTGCATCACCTCAACCAGTCCCGGTCGCAGCGCGTGCTGTGGTTGCTGGAGGAACTGGCGCTGCCGTACCAGGTGATCAAGTACCAGCGCGATCCCAAGACCATGCTGGCGCCGCCGGAGCTGCGCGCGATCCATCCGCTGGGCAAGTCGCCGGTGCTGGTGGACGACGGCCACGTCCTCGCCGAGTCCGGGGCCATCCTCGACTATCTGGTGGACCGCTACGACACCGGCAGCACCCTGTCGCCGGCGCCGCAGCCGCTGGATTCGCCCGAGCGCCTGCGCTACCGCTACTGGATGCACTACGCCGAGGGGTCGGCGATGCCGCCGCTGCTGATGAGCCTGGTGTTCGGGCGGATCCGCTCGGCGAAGATGCCGTTCTTCGCGCGGCCGATCGCCAAGGCCATCGTCGACAAGGCGATGCATGGTTTCGTCGGTCCGCAGGTGCGCCTGCACCTGGACTGGATGGAGCGCGAACTGGCCGAGACCGGCTGGTTCGCCGGCGACCGCTTCACCGCCGCGGACGTGCAGATGAGCTTCCCGGTGCAGGCCGCCGCGGCGCGCATCGGCCTGCAGACGCATCCGAACCTGGCCGGGTTCGTGCAGCGGATCGAGCAGCGCCCCGCCTATCAGCGCGCGCTGCAGCAGGGTGGTCCATTCGAACTGCTCGGCAGCGCGGACGGTTGAGTTCCGTCCGCGTCGTCCGGGTCAGCGGGCGGCGGGACGTGCCGGGCAGGCACGCACGAAGGCGATGCTGTCGGCCATGACCGGCAGCGCCGGGTCGTCCTTGCGCAGCGCCAGCACCAGGCGCATGTGGCCGACGCCGGGATAGGTCTTCAGTTCGGCCGGTACCCCGGCGCGCTCCAGCGCGGCCTGCAGCGACTGGCTGTTGTGCGGCTCCACCACGGTGTCGGCGTCGCCGTGCAGCAGCAGCGCCGGCGGCTCGTCGCCGTCGACGAAGTTCACCGGCTGCGAGCGCCGCTGTTGCGCCGGGTCCTGGCCGAACATGCCGATCAGGTCCGGATCGGTCAGTGGCAGGAAGTCGTAGGGGCCGGCCAGCCCGACCAGGCCGCACAGTTGCCGCGGCGACAGGCCCTGCGCCTGCAGCCAATGAGCGTCGGTCGCCAGCAGCGCGGCGATGTGCGCGCCGGCGGAGTGGCCCATCAGCAGCAGCCGTTGCGGATCGCCGCCGTAGTCGGCGGCATGGCGCTGGCTCCAGGCCACCGCCGTGGCGGCATCGCGCATGAAGCCGTCCAGGGTCACCTGCGGATACTTGCGGTAGTCCGGCACGATCGCGACCACGCCGTGCCGCGCCAGCGCTTCGCCGGCCCAGCGGTAGTTCTGGCGGTCGCCGGTCTTCCAGGTACCGCCGTGGAAGAACACCACCACCGGCGCGTGCTCCACCCCGGCGGGGCGGTACACGTCCAGTGCCAGGCCATGCGCCGCGTCGTAGACGATCCCGCGTTGCTCGTGGAGGCCATGCCGCGAGGAACTGGCGTTGAGGCCGCCGAAGAACAGGCTGCTGCAGGCCGAGACCAGCAGCGAGGACAGGGCGATCAGGGCGTTGCGGGGCCAGCGGGGCGAAGACGGTCGGTCGGACATGGGCGATCCCTGAGAGGAGCGCGGAGCATGCCGGATGCCCATGTCGGCGGCGAGTGGAGGTGGGGCGGGGAGTGAGGATTAGGCAGTGGGGATTGGTGGAAGCGTGGCTTCCTGCGCGTGCGCTGTGCCTTGGCGGCCGACCGACCCTCACCCCAACCCCTCTCCCGTGGGGAGAGGGGCTTGCCCCCCTTCTCACTCCGGGAGAAGGTGCCCCGAAGGGGCGGATGAGGGTAGGAGCAGCGCCTGGTGCAGTTGAAGCACTGCATGCGCTTCGCGCCCCGCCCCTCACTCAACCCCTCTCCCGGGGGAGAGGAAGTCTGCGGGCACGCGTGGCACTGGGTGTGCACCCTATGCTCACCTCGCGGACTTTCCAATGAAGCCTGCGACTTCTACGCTCTTGCCCATGCCTTCCTTGCGTTTCGACAATCGCTTCGTCGCCGAGCTGCCTGGCGACCCGGAAACCGGTCCGCGGCGCCGCGAGGTGCTGGGCGCGCTGTGGTCGCCGGTCGAGCCGACGCCGGTCGCGGCGCCGCGGCTGCTGGCGTATTCGCCGGAGGTGGCCGCCTTGCTCGGGCTGTCCGAGCAGGAGGTGCGGGCGCCGGAGTTCGCCGCGGTGTTCGCCGGCAATGCGCGCTATCCGGGCATGCAGCCCTATGCCGCGAACTATGGGGGGCATCAGTTCGGGCATTGGGCCGGACAACTCGGCGACGGCCGCGCGATTTCGCTGGGCGAGGCGCTGGGCGTGGACGGGCGGCGCTGGGAGCTTCAGCTCAAGGGCGCCGGGCCCACGCCGTATTCGCGCGGTGCCGATGGCCGCGCCGTGCTGCGCTCGTCGATCCGTGAGTTCCTGTGCAGCGAGGCCATGCATCACCTGGGCGTGCCGACCACACGTGCGCTGAGTCTGGTCGGCACCGGCGAAACGGTGGTGCGCGACATGTTCTACGACGGTCACCCGCGCGCCGAACCGGGCGCGGTGGTGTGCCGGGTGGCGCCCTCGTTCGTGCGCTTCGGCAGTTTCGAGCTGCCGGCCGCGCGCGGCGACATCGCGTTGCTGCGGCGCCTGGCCGATCTGGTGATCGCGCGCGATTTCCCGGAGCTGTCCGGCACCGGTGGCGCACGCGATGCGGCCTGGTTCGCCGAGATCTGTGCGCGCACCGCACGCATGGTGGCGCACTGGATGCGGGTCGGCTTCGTGCACGGGGTGATGAACACCGACAACATGTCGATCCTGGGCCTGACCATCGACTACGGCCCCTACGGCTGGGTCGACGACTACGACCCGGACTGGACGCCCAACACCACTGATGCGCAGGGCCGCCGCTACCGCTTCGGTACACAGCCGCAGGTTGCGTACTGGAACCTCGGCCGGCTCGCGCAGGCGCTGGCGCCGCTGTTCGACGACGTCGCGCCACTGCACGACGGCCTGGAGCGGTTCCGTGCGGAGTATGCGCAGGCCGAGCGCGACAACATCGCGGCCAAGCTCGGCCTGGCGGCCTGCGGCGACGCCGATGTGGCGCTGATGCGCGACGTGCTGGATCTGCTGCAGCAGGGCGAGGTCGACATGACCCTGTGGTTCCGCGGCTTGAGCGCATTGCCGCTGCAGCCGTGGACGCCGGCGCAGGCCCTGGCGGCACTGGCCGACGCGTTCTACGACCCTGCCAAGCTGGCGGCGCAGGCGCCGGCGTTCGAGGCCTGGCTGGCCCGCTATGCGCAGCGCCTGCAGCAGGATCCGCTGCCCGCCGCCGCACGCGCGGAGCAGATGCGCGCGGCCAACCCGCGCTACGTGCTGCGCAACTACCTGGCGCAGCAGGCGATCGACCGTGCCGAGCAGGGCGATACCGGCGGCATCGACGAACTGCTGGAGGTGATGCGGCGTCCCTACGACGAGCAGCCGGGACGCGAGGCCTTCGCGGCGAAGCGTCCGGACTGGGCGCGGGCCCGGGCCGGCTGTTCGATGCTGTCGTGCAGTTCCTGAGCGGGGCCGGCGCGTGCGCTCAGGACGCGGTCGCGCCGCGGTAGCGCCAGGCGGCCAGGAAGGTCGCCACCACTTCCTCCGCCAGCGCCTGCTGAGCGGCCGCGTCCGGCGCCTGTCCGTTGAGCATGGCGCTGGGATAGGCGTAGCCGAAGGTGGCGCCGATGAAGGCGGTGGCGGCGAGGAAGGGCGCATCGACCTGGACGTCGCCACGCGCGTGCAGGGTCTGCAGCAGCGCGCTCAGGCGCTCGCGCAGGCGGCCGGCGCGGCGCTGGTGCAGCGATTGCAGCAGGTCCGGCATCTGCGCGCTGGCCTGCACCAGCAGGCGATGCAGGCGCAGGGCGTCGGGCGCGTACAGGTGCGCCGGCACGGTCACCGCGATCTGCCGCAGGGTCGCCGGCAGGTCCTGCGCTGCAGCGCTGCCGATGTTCTCCAGGCGGGTCTGCAATTCCTCGCCCAGGGCCTCGAATACCTGCATCAGCAGTTCGGCCTTGCTGGAAAAGTGGTTGTACAGGCTCTGCCGGGTCAGCCCGGCCTGGCTGGCGATCTGTTCCAGCGACACGTCCAGCCCATGCTCCAGCAGCAGCGTGCGCGCTGCCGCCAGCAGGCGCGGGCGCGCCAGCGCCGGCCGGCCGCGCGGCCGAGCGGGCGCGGCCGCAGCCGCCACCTCGGGTGTCGCAGTCGTTGCTTGCGCACCCGGCTGGCGAAGGGTTGTGCTTCCCTTCATGAATGTTTTTTTGTCTTTGAGTAAATTAAATGATCCTCCTCGTCGTCCCCAGGATCAAGCGCATGCCCGCGCCTCTCGTCCAGCGCCGCCGCGCGCTGCCGTTGCTGCTGTCCGTCGTCGTGCTCGCGTTCGCCGGCTGCAAGGGCGGAGGCAAGGCGCCGGCGCCGGCAGCAAAGACGGTGGAGGTGGTGACCCTGCAGCCGCAGAGCGTGCCGTTGAGCGTGGAGCTGGCCGGGCGCACCGTCGCGTCGGAGGAATCGGAGGTGCGGCCGCAGGTCAGCGGCATCCTGCGCCAGCGGCTGTTCGAGGAGGGTGCCGTGGTGCGGGCCGGGCAGCCGTTGTTCCAGATCGAGCCGACCCTGTACCAGGCCGCGGCCAACCAGGCGCAGGCCAACCTGGCCACCGCCGAGGCCACGCTCGCCGCCGCCACGCTGCGCGCCGAGCGCTACCGCACCCTGGGCAAGACCCAGCTGGCCGCGCAGCAGGACGTGGACGATGCGCAGGCCGCCTACAAGCAGGCACTGGCCAGCCGCGACGCGCAGCGCGCGGCGCTGGATACCGCGCGCACGCAACTGCGCTTCGCCACGGTGCTGGCGCCGATCGGCGGCCGCATCGGCCGCGCGCGGGTGACCCCGGGTGCGCTGGTCACCGCCAACCAGACCGACGCCATCGCCAAGATCCAGCAACTGGATCCGATGAACGTGGACATCACCCAGTCGGGCAATCAGTTCCTGGCGCTGCGCCGGGCGATCGCCACCGGTGGCGTACAGCCGGCCAGCACGCAGGTGCGGCTGACCCTGTCCGACGGCACCGCCTATCCGCTGCCGGGCACGCTGGAGTTCGCCGACATCGACGTGGAGGAGACCACCGGTGCGGTGACCCTGCGCGCGCGCTTCCCCAATCCCGATGCGCAACTGCTGCCCGGCATGTACGTGCGCGCGTTGGTCGGGCAGGGCGTGCGCCAGCAGGCCCTGCTGGTGCCGCAATCGGCGGTGGACCGCACCCCGCGCGGCGAGGCGGTGGCCTGGGTGGTGGGCGCCGACAACGTGGTGCGCCAGCGCGAGTTCACCACGCTGCGCGCGGTCGGCGACCGCTGGCTGGTCGGCGATGGCCTCAAGCCTGGCGAGCGGGTGGTGGTGGCGGGCCGGCAAGGCCTCAGCGACGGCGCCAAGGTGACGGTGAAGACCGCCGCCACCGCCGCCGCACCTGCCGCCGGCCAGGGCTGAGCCGGCATGCTGCCGCGTTTCTTCATCCACCGCCCGATCTTCGCCTGGGTCCTGGCCATCTGCATCATGGCCGCCGGCGCCATCGCCGTGTTCACCCTGCCGATCGAGCAGTATCCGGACATCGCGCCGCCGTCGGTCAACGTCACCGCCACCTACAACGGCGCCTCGGCGCAGACCGTGGAGGACAGCGTCACCCAGGTGATCGAACAGCAGATCAAGGGCATCGACCACCTGCTGTACTTCTCCTCGACCAGTTCCTCGTCGGGGCAGGCGCGGATCAGCATCACCTTCGACCAGGCGGCCAATCCCGACATCGCCCAGGTGCAGGTGCAGAACGCGGTCAACCAGGCGCTCAACCGCCTGCCGCAGGAAGTGCAGCAGCAGGGCGTGACCGTGGCCAAGTCGCAGGGCGACAGTCTGATGGCGGTGGCGATCTACGACCGCACCGACCGCATGGACAACGTCGACATCTCCGACTACTTGGTCAGCACCCTGCAGGACCCGATCAGCCGCATCAACGGCGTCGGCGAGATCAACGTGTTCGGCGCGCAGTACGCGATGCGGGTGTGGCTGGATCCGCACAAGCTCAACGCCTACCAACTGATGCCCGGCGACGTGCGCAGCGCGATCCTGGCACAGAACACCCAGGTCACCGCCGGCGAACTCGGCGCGCTGCCCACCGGCGCCGAGCAGGAACTCAACGCCACGGTCACCGCGCAATCGCGGCTGCAGACGCCCGAGCAGTTCCGGCAGATCATCCTGGCCACGCGCGCGGACGGTTCCAGCGTGCGCCTGGGCGATGTGGCGCGGGTGGAGATCGGCGCGGAGAACTACCAGAACAACGCCACGCTCAACGGCCACCCGGCGTCCGGCTTCTCGGTGACGCTGTCCGCCGGCGCCAATGCGATCGCCACCTCCGATGCGATCCACGCCACCGTCGAACGGCTCAAGCCGACCTTCCCGCCGGGCCTGGACGTGGCCTATCCGCGCGACAGCACGCCGTTCGTGCGCATTTCGATCGAGAACGTGGTGCACACCCTGGCCGAGGCCATCGTGCTGGTGGTGGTGGTGATGTTCCTGTTCCTGCAGAACGCGCGCGCCACGCTGATCCCCGCGATCACCGTGCCGGTGGTGCTGCTGGGCACCTTCGGCATCCTCGCCGCGGCCGGCTTCACCATCAACACGCTGACCCTGTTCGCGATGGTGCTGGCGATCGGCCTGCTGGTCGACGACGCCATCGTGGTGGTGGAGAACGTCGAGCGGATCATGCATGAGGAACACCTGCCGCCGCGCGAGGCCACCGAGCGCTCGATGGGCGAGATCACCGGCGCGCTGATCGGCATCACCGTGGTGCTGGGCGCGGTGTTCCTGCCGATGGCGTTCTTCGGCGGCTCCACCGGCATCATCTATCGGCAGTTCTCCATCACCATCGCCTCGGCGATGGCGCTGTCGGCGCTGGTCGCGCTGACCCTGACCCCGGCGCTGTGCGCGACCCTGCTCAAGCCGGTGGAGCAGGAGCGCAAGCTCGGCCGTTTCTTTCAGTGGTTCAACCGCAGCGTCGAGCGCGGCCAGCAGGGCTACCAGCGTCGCCTCGGCGGCGTGCTGCAGCGGCCGCGGCGCTGGCTGGCGCTGTATGCGCTGGTAGCGCTGGCGATGGTGGTGCTGTACATGCGCATGCCGACCGGCTTCCTGCCGGTGGAGGACCAGGGCCAGGTGCAGATCCAGTTCACCACCCCGGAAGGCACGCCGCTGGCCAAGACCCAGGCGCTTGGCAAGCGCATCAGCGATTACTTCATGACCCACGAGAAGGCCAATCTCACCGCGATCTTCATGGTGGTCGGCCGCAACAACGCCGGCACCGGGCAGAACGCCGGCCAGGCCTTCGTGGCGCTCACGCCGTGGGGCGAGCGCAACCGCGACAACACCGCGCAGGCCATCATCGACCGCGCCAACGCGCATTTCCGCGGGGTCAGCGACGCCAAGATCAGCGTGCTGTCGCCGCCGGCGGTGCGCGGCCTTGGCCAGTCCAGCGGCTTCGAACTGTGGATCCGCGACAGCGACGGCGCCGGCCGCGCGGCGCTGCTGAAGGCGCAGCAGCAGGTGCTCAAGGAGGCCGGCGACGATCCGCAGCTGACCGCGGTGCGGCTCAACGGCCTGGGCGACAAGGCGCAACTGCAGGTGGACATCGACCACGCCCAGGCCAGCGCGCTGGGCCTGGCGCAGAGCGACATCAACGCGACCCTGGCCACCGCCTGGGGCGGCAGCTACGTCAACGACTTCATCGACCGCGGCCGGGTCAAGCGCGTGTACGTGCAGGGCGATGCGCCGTACCGCGCGCTGCCGGAGGACATCGCGCAGTGGTACGTGCGCGGCAGCGGCGGGCAGATGGCGCCGTTCGCCAGTTTCGCCAGCACCCACTGGACCCGCGGCCCCCAGTTGCAGCAGCGCTTCAACGGCCTGCCGGCATCGCAGATCCAGGGCGGCGCGGCGGCCGGCAGCAGTTCCGGCGAGGCGATGCAGCGGATGCAGGCCCTGGTGGCCAAGCAGGAGGGCTTCGATCTGCAATGGAGCGGGCTGTCCTACCAGGAGCAGTTGTCCAGCAACCAGACGCTGTGGCTGTACACCGCCTCGATCTTGTTCATTTTCCTGTGCCTGGCGGCGCTGTACGAAAGCTGGTCGATCCCGGTGGCGGTGCTGCTGGTGATTCCGCTGGGTGTGGTCGGCACCGTGCTGGCGACCACCCTGGCCGGCTTCGTCAACGACATCTACTTCCAGGTCGGCCTGCTGACCACGATCGGCCTGTCGGCGAAGAACGCGATCCTGATCGTCGAATTCGCCGAGGCGCGGCAGCGTGCCGGGCGACCGTTGCTGGAGGCGACACTGGAAGGCGCGCGGCTGCGCCTGCGACCGATCGTGATGACCTCGCTGGCGTTCGTCGCCGGTGTGCTGCCGCTGGCGCTGTCCACCGGCGCCGGCGCCTCCAGCCGCCGCGAGATCGGCGTGTGCGTGATCGGCGGTATGGTCACCGGCACCGTGCTGGCAGTGTTGCTGGTGCCGTTGTTCTTCGTGCTGGTGCGCGGCTTGTTTCGCGGGTCCGCGCGGCAGGACGCGAGCGCAGCGGCGACGTAAATCGTAGACCGACGAGGCGGCTCCGCGACGCGGTGCTGCCTTGCGACTAGACTTTGCGTTCCCCCACGCCATACGACTGTGCGATGAACGATTCCTCCTGCTGCGGCGCGCCCAGCGACGCACCGGCCCACTGGTCCGGCCGCATTCGCGATATCGCCGATTTCCCGAAGCCGGGCATCGTGTTCAAGGACATCACCCCGCTGCTGGCCGACGGCCCGGATTTCGCCTCGGCGCTGGACGAGATGGCGCGTCCGTGGCGCACCACGCCGCTGCAGGCGGTGCTGGGCATCGAGTCGCGCGGCTTCATCCTGGGCGCGGCGCTGGCGCACGAACTGCGTACGGGCTTCGTGCCGGTGCGCAAGCCAGGCAAGCTGCCGGGCAGGACGGTGACCCAGGAGTACGCGCTGGAGTACGGCAGCGACCGCATCGAAATGCACGCCGATGCGCTGCCGGCCGGTTCGCGCGTGCTGCTGGTCGATGACGTGCTCGCCACCGGCGGTACCTTGCGCGCGGCCCTGGCGTTGGCGCAGCAACTGGAAATGGAAGTGGTCGGCGCCGCGGTACTGGTGGAACTGCAGGCGCTGCGTGGACGCGATCGCTGGAGCGAGACCTTGCCGCTGCTGGCGACGCTGACGTACTGAGCACGGCCACTGCTCCTGGCTGCGCAGGTGGCGCGGCCGGGGATCGACGCATTGGGCGCGGCCGCGGCGCACATGCGTCGTGGCGATCGCGCATGGCGCGGGCGATGCCTGACGCTGCAACCGCAGGCACCGTGTCAGGTCGGGTAGATCACCGTTTCCAGGCTGGGGTCCGCATGCGCGGCGGCATGGCTTAGGTGGCCATCGAACGGACCGACCTTGCAGATCCGGCCGTCGTCGGCGAACACCAGCTGCAGTCCGTGTTCGGCTTCCCAGTCGCAGTTGCACTCCAGGCTGATGCGCAGGCGACCATCGCGGTAGCGGCGTAGATACGCCTCGCTGCCGAACTGCACGTGCGCCCACACCTCGGCGGGGTCGGCGATGTCCGGCGAAGGCCATCCGTATTTGGCGCACAGCGCCTGCGTGTGCCGGTAGTAGGCGAACACGTGCGGCGCCGCCGCGTCGAAGACCGCGGCATCGAGTTGCAGGAAGGTCTCGATGGCGGGCGCCGCGTCGACCGGAACGTCGCCAGGCTCGCAGCCCACCAGCACGAAGCAGCAACTGTCGCGCATCCACGGGACCGGCACCGCCTCGCTCCACAGGTTGCCGTCCTCGTCCGGTTGCAGCGACGCCAGGACCTGCTGCGTCGCGCTCACAGCTTGGCGACCCGGAACCGACGGCCCTTGATCTTGCCGGCCTGCAGCTGCGCCAGCGCCTTGCCGGCATGGGCGCGGGCGATGGCGACGTAGGAGCGGGTGGGGTAGATGGCGATCTTGCCGATCGCCGCGCCGGACAGCCCGGCATCGCCGGTCAGCGCGCCGAGGATGTCGCCGGGACGCAGCTTGTCGGTCTTGCCGCCGTCGATGCGCAGGGTGACCATCGCCGCCTGCGGTAGCTGCGCCGGCCGTGCGGTAGCCAGCGGCGCGCGCGACCAGCGCAGCGGCTGGCCCTGCTCGGTTTCCAGCGCCTGCGCGCGCGCGGTCTCGCGCGGCGCCACCAGGCTCAGGGCCAGGCCGTGCTTGCCGGCGCGCGCGGTGCGGCCGATGCGGTGGCGGTAGGTCTCGGTGTCGGTCGGCAGTTCGTAGTTGATCACCGCCGCCAGGTCTTCCACGTCCAGCCCGCGCGCGGCCACGTCGCTGGCGACCAGCACGTTGCAGCTGCGGTTGACGAAGCGCACCAGCACCTCGTCGCGGTCGCGCTGTTCCATGTCGCCATGCAGCGCCAGCGCGGAGAAGCCGAACTGCTGCAGCGAGCCGGCGACCTCGTCGACCTCCTTGCGGGTGTTGCAGAACACCACGCTGGACTCGGGGGTGAAGCGCAGCAGCAGGCCGGCCACCGCCTTCTGCCGGTAAGTCGGGTCGACCTCGAAGAACTGCTGGTCGATCTCCGGCGCGCTGTCGGCGCCTTCGACGGTGATTTCCGCCGGTTCCTTCAGCAGGTCCCGCGCCAAGGCGCGGATTTCCTCGGGAAAGGTGGCCGAGAACAGCAGGCTCTGCCGGTGCTTGTCGCAGCGGCTGGCGATCTCGCGGATCGGCTCCTCGAAGCCCATGTCGAGCATGCGGTCGGCCTCGTCCAGCACCAGCGTGCGCACCCCGCCCAGGTGCAGCGCGCGCTTGCGCGCCAGCTCCTGGATGCGGCCGGGCGTGCCGACCACCACCTGCGGGTCGTGCGCCTCCAGCGAGGCCAGTTGCGGCGCCAGCGGCATGCCGCCGGTCAGCACCACCAGTTTCATGTTGGGAATGCCGGTGGCCAGCTTGCGCAACTGTTTGCCGACCTGGTCGGCCAGTTCGCGGGTCGGGCACAGCACCAGCGCCTGCGCGCGGCTCAGCGCCGGATCCAGCTTGTGCAGCAGGCCCAGGCCGAACGCCGCGGTCTTGCCGCTGCCGGTAGGCGCCTGCACGATGACGTCCTGGCCGGCCAGGATCGGCGGCAGGCTCTGCGCCTGCACCGGGGTCATGCGGGTGTAGCCGAGCGCGTCGATGCCGGGCCCGAGCGCCGGGGAAAGGGAGAGGGTGGCGAAATCGTTCATGCGGCATTTTAGCTGGTGGGGCCGGGACTCGGGACCCGGGACCCGGAACGTCAACAGCAAAAGGGCATTTCGACTCGCACGACGCGCCGCTTTTTGCTTTCCGGGTCCCGGGTCCCGGGTCCCGTACAATACGGCATGCCTCTTATCACTCTGCAGAACCTCGACTACAGCGTCGGCGGCCCCTTGCTGCTGGAAAAGACCGACCTGTCGATCGAGCCGGGCGAACGCATCGCCCTGATCGGCCGCAACGGCGCCGGCAAATCCACCCTGATGAAACTGATCGCCGGCGAGCTCAAGCCCGACGACGGCGAGGTCCGCGTGCAGCAGGGCGTGCGCATCGCCCGGCTGGAACAGGAGGTGCCGCATGGCGCCGCCGGCAGCGTGTTCGACGTGGTCGCCGACGGCCTGGGCGAACTCGGCCATTGGCTGGCCGAGTTCCATCGGCTCAGCCATGCCGCCGAATTCGACGGCGATGCGCTGGGCGCGGTGCAGTCCAAGATCGATGCCGCCAATGGCTGGGCCCTGGACCAGCGGGTCAACGAGACCCTGACGCGGCTGGAACTGGACGGCGACGCCGAATTCGCGCGGCTGTCCGGCGGCATGAAGCGCCGCGTATTGCTGGCGCGCGCGCTGGTCTCGGCGCCGGACCTGTTGTTGCTGGACGAGCCCACCAACCACCTCGACATCGAGGCCATCGACTGGCTGGAAGGCTTCCTCAAGGGCTGGAACGGCAGCGTGGTGTTCGTGACCCACGACCGGCGTTTCCTGCGTGCCCTGGCCACGCGCATCGTCGAGATCGACCGCGGCCAGGTCAGCAGCTGGCCGGGCGACTGGGCCAACTACGAGCGCCGCCGCGAGGAGCGGCTCAATGCGCAGGCGCAGGAGAACGCGCGCTTCGACAAGCTGTTGGCACAGGAAGAAGTGTGGATCCGCCAGGGCATCAAGGCCCGGCGCACCCGCGACGAGGGGCGTGTGCGGCGGCTGGAAGCGATGCGCCGCGAGCGCACCCAGCGCCGCGAACTCGGCGGCAACGTGCGCATGGAGGCCGCGCAGGGCGAGTCCTCCGGCAAGAAGGTGATCGAGGCCAAGGACCTGAGCTTCGCCTTCGGCGCGCGCAGCATGGTGCGCGACTTCTCCACCACCATCCTGCGCGGCGACCGTATCGGCCTGATCGGCCCCAACGGCAGCGGCAAGACCACGCTGCTGAAGCTGCTGCTGGGCGAACTGACCCCGGACCAGGGCGAAGTGCGCGCCGGCACCAATCTGCAGGTGGCGTATTTCGACCAGTACCGCGCCACCCTGCGCGAGGACTGGAGCGCGATCGAGAACGTGGCCGAGGGCCGCGACTTCATCGAGGTCAACGGCAAGCGCAAGCACGTGCACGCCTACCTGCAGGACTTCCTGTTCACCCCGGAGCGTGCGCGCGCGCCGATCACCCGCCTGTCCGGCGGCGAGCGCAACCGCCTGCTGCTGGCGCGGCTGTTCGCGCAGCCGTCCAACCTGCTGGTGATGGACGAACCGACCAACGACCTGGACGTGGAAACCCTGGAGCTGCTGGAAGAGCTGCTGGGCGACTACAGCGGCACCTTGTTGCTGGTCAGCCACGATCGCGACTTCATCGACAACGTGGTGACCTCGACCATGGTCATGGAAGGCGACGGCCGCATCGGCGAGTACGTCGGCGGCTACAGCGACTGGGTGCGCCAGCGCCCGGCGGCGCCGGCCAGCGCGATGGCGGTGGCCAAGGCCTCGGCCACCGCGGCGGCGACCACGCCGGTCGCGGCCGCTGCAGCCGCGCCGGCGCCGGCGCCGGCGCCGGCCAAGCGCAAGCTCAGCTACAAGGACGCGCGGGAACTGGAGCAGTTGCCGGCGCGGATCGAAGCGCTTGAACAGCAGGTCGCGGCGCTGACCGAGGCGATGGCCGACCCGGCGTTCTACCAGCGCGACGCGGCGGCGGTGACCACGCACACGCAGGCCTTGAGCCAGGCACAGGCGGACCTGGATATGGCGTATGCGCGCTGGAGCGAGCTGGACGGTTGAAGAGCTGCGGCTCGGGACAAACACCCTGGCCCTGCGGCGGCAACGAACGCTGCGGCCGCTTTGCCGAGATCAAAGACCGGATGCGTGGGCGTTGGGGTGTGTCGCGTCGGGGCTGAAGCCCCTCCCACAAGGGGGTACGTGCGGCGGCCCTGTTTGTGCGAGCGGTTCGACGCAGCGCGGTCAGGTCAATCCGACTCGGCGGGTGCTTCCGCTTCCTCGCTGCCGCCCACGAACGCGACGAAGCTGACGCCGTCCTGCGCCCACTCGCGGGCGACGTCGTCGAGGATGTCCAGCAGCACGTCGAAGGCCGGCTGCGCCACCGCCTGCAACTGCCCGGCATCCTCCAGCAGCAGCGCGTAGCCGCGCGGCGAGGGCAGCCAGGACAGGTCGCGCAGGCCGTCGGTCAGCGCGTCCCAGTTGCGGCCGAAGCCGGGCGGGAAGTCCAGTTGCGCGGTCAGCCGCATCAGCAGCATGGCCTTGCCGGTGCAGCCATGCAGGTCGATCCGGCACAGCCGCAGGCCGGCGTCGCGGGCCAGGGCGGCGACACTGTCCAGGTCGCGGTTGGCGACGCGGTAGACGCCGGAGGCGGCCGGCTCGGCCAGGTTCAGCGCGAACGGGAAGCCGCTCATCGCGCCGGCCCCGCGCCACCGACCTGGAAGCTGCGGAAACTGTCGTAGTGGTCGTCGCTGTAATACCAGACTTGCGGCGGCGTGCCGCCGGTGACGATGCGGCGCGTGCCGCGATGCGACAGTCCGGGCGTCTCGACGGTGTACTCGCGGTAGTAGCCGCGCGGTTGCTCCGGCAGGCGGTTCTCGCGGTTGCCGAACACGCTGCCGTCCTGGCGATGCGGGAACGGGCCGCCGCGCTGGATCAATGCCACCGTGGCGCGGGCTTCGGGCGGCAGGAATGCGGGCAGCTCCGGCGTCGCGGCATCCGATGCCGCGGCTGCCTTGCCGGGCGCGGTGTACGGCGCCTGCGCGGCTGCGTCGAGCGAGGGGGCGAACTGCTGGTGCGGCGGATGCTGCAGCCCGCGGATGCCCCACAGCCCGCCCACCAGCAACACGATGGCGGCGATCAACAGCACGGGCTTGCGCATGGACTCTCCTGCAGGAACGGCGGCGGCGCGTAGGGTGGCGCCATCGCACACAGTATGGGCCGGCCTGCCTGTTCGCGCTCTAAACGCCGCCGGTCACGGTGGTGACTCGTGCGATTCACATCCGACTAACCGGGGCGTGGGGCATGGTAGGCGCCGATTCGCAAGGCCGGCCGGCACCGCCGCCGCGGGATGGGACGATGTTTCCCCAGCCGCGCCCTTGGTAAGGTCGCCGACCGTCCCTACCATTGCTCACGCAACGCTCGTCCTTTCGACGGCGAAAGTCCAGGAGAACCGCATGGCCTACACCCTCCCCAAGTTGCCCTACGCCTACGACGCGCTGGAACCGCACATCGATGCGCAGACGATGGAGATCCATCACACCAAGCATCACCAGACCTACATCAACAACGTCAACGCCGCGTTGGAAGGCACCGAGTACGCCGACCTTCCGATCGAGGCGCTGGTGTCCAAGCTGAAGTCGCTGCCGGAGAACCTGCAGGGTCCGGTGCGCAACAACGGCGGCGGCCATGCCAACCACTCGCTGTTCTGGACGGTGATGGCGCCGAATGCCGGCGGCACGCCGAGCGGCGACGTCGGCAAGGCGATCGACGCCGAACTGGGCGGCTTCGACAAGTTCAAGGACGCCTTCACCAAGGCCGCGCTGACCCGCTTCGGCAGCGGCTGGGCCTGGCTGAGCGTCACCCCCGACAAGAAGCTGGTGGTCGAGAGCACCGCCAACCAGGACAGCCCGCTGTTCGAGGGCAACACCCCGATCCTGGGCCTGGACGTGTGGGAGCACGCCTACTACCTGAAGTACCAGAACCGCCGTCCGGACTACATCGGCGCGTTCTTCAACGTGGTCGACTGGAAGGAAGTGGAGCGCCGCTACCACGCCGCGATCGGCTGATCGCGCGCCAGCGCTGCACCATGAAGAAGGCCGGGTTCGCCCGGCCTTTTTTTGTGTGGATGCCCGGCATAAGCGCTGGAAGTGCGGGTGGGGCGTGGCTGCCAGGTTGGTATGCGGCCCTCGCGCGCGTGACCAGCGTGCTTCGGCAGCGATGGCGGCCTATGCCGCATTGGCCGCCGCTTGCGCCGCTGCGTCGCCAGGGCGCGCTAAACCTTTGGCGTGCAGGCGCAGGAGCGGCTTCAGCCGCGATGGGCGTTACCGGGAATGCTTTGTCGCGGCCGAAGACGCTCCTGCAGATGACGCTGTGCGTGACAAAAGCAGGGAATCGGCGATGCCCGATCGTTTCGGTCCGATGGCATGCCTATGCCGATCCACCCCCATGCGCCGCATCGCAAGGCGGTGATCGCACGGCGCGCGAACGTGCCCAGCCTGCCGTCCGCTATGGCGCCGGTTGCAGCGATGTCGGTATCGGGTCCAGCGGCTGAAGTGCCATCAGCAGGCCGCGCGTGCCGGCCACGGGCAGGTCGGGCGCCGGCGCGAGCAAGCGTGCGCCGTGCAGCGGGCGGAAGTGGCCGCGTTCGAAGAACACGTGGTCGGCCGCGGCCGCGGTCCCGGGCGCACGCACGTCGATCCGGTTGCGCGCCGATTCGCCGCGTACGCTGGCGTCCTCGAAGCGCGTTGCCAACGGCGCCAACTCGGGCGCACGCGCCGCGGCGAAGAAGCCACCCGCCAGCAGCGACGGCACGCCCTCGGCGGTGGCATCGATCCAGGCCATCAGGTCCTCGGCCTGTTCGCGGCGGCTGGCGCCGCCGTCGCGCGTCGCGTGCAGGCGGGTGAAGTACAGGTTCACCGGCTGCCCGTGCAGGTCCACCCGTACCAGGCCGGCGACACTGTAGTCCTCCAGCGGATGCAGCAAGGTCTCGGCCTCTTCCAGCACCGGCAGGCGGGTCAGCAGCGCATTGCCGCGGCGTTGCGGCCGGCTGGGCGGATCGGGGGTGATGAAGTGGCAGTGGTAGCCCAGGCGCGCGGCCAGCCATTGCGCCTGGTTCGGCATCTCCGGCGTCTGCAGCACCTCCTGCAGGGCGATGGCGTCGGGACGCAGGCGCTGCAGGGCCACGGCAATGCGCTCGCGACGTGCGATCCAGTCGTCGCCGTCCTGCGTGGCGCGCGGATCCGGGGCGAGCGTGAGCGTGACCACGGTGAGGGCGGCGTCTGCCGTGGCCGAGGCCGTCGGCACCGCGTCCGCCGCCACGTGCGCCTGCGCCAATGCCGCCACGGCCAGCAACAGCCAGCCGGTGCGATGCCATCGGAAGACGCGGGGAGTCATGCGGGCGATGCTACGGCGCAGCGTCTCAGGGTTGCGTATACAGCCGATGGTGCTGCGGCGTCCGCCACACAATCGGTGCCGCGCAGGTGGCAATGACGAACATCGCCCCACCTCCGGCGCGCACAGGCGCGGAGGCGGGGCGGGGACCGGTACACACGGCGCGCGTGCGCCGCGCGCCTCGGTCAATGCTGCAGCACGCCGTCCTTCAGGTGCAGCGGCGCGCGCGCCTCCACCTGCGTCGCCGAACGGCCCAGCAGCACCTCGTAGTCGCCGGCGACGATGTGCCAGTGGCGCTGCTTCGGGTCGTAGTCGGCCAGGGTCTTGGGCTCGGCGACGATGCTGACGTGGCGGCTCTCGCCCGGCTTGAGCAGCACCTTGTCCCAGCCGACCAGGCGGATCGGGGTGTGATGGCCCTGCGGCAGGCGCAGGTACAGCTGCGGCACGTCGGCCCCGTCACGATCGCCGGTGTTGCGCACGTCGAAGCTGGCGACGACACGGTGACCGTCCGCCTGCACCTTGAAGTTGCTGTAGGCGAACGTGGTGTAGGACAGGCCGTAGCCGAACGGATACACCGGCTCCAGACCGCGTGCGGCGAACCAGCGATAGCCGACGTTGGCGCCTTCGATGTTGTAGTCGACGTTGCTGCCGGCCGGTTGCGCCGGCTTGAAGCCCAGGCCGGGAATCGACGGCCGCGGCAGTTGCGACACGTCGCGCAGCCAGGTCACCGGCAGGCGGCCGGACGGGTTGACCTCGCCCAGCAGCAGCCGCGCCAGGCCTTCGCCACCGCGGATGCCCGGGTACCAGGCTTCCAGCACCGCCGGCACCTGCTGCAGCCACGGCAGGGCGACCGGGCCGTTGGTCTCCAGGACCACCACGGTCTTCGGGTTGGCCTTGGCCACGCCGGCGATCAGCGCGTCCTGCTTGTCGGGCAGGGCGATGTCCGGCAGGTCCACCGACTCGGCCGACCACTGCGTGGCGAACACGATGGCCACCTCGGCTTCGCGCGCGAGCTTGGCCGCCGCCGCCGGGTCGTCGCCGCTGGCGTAGTCGATCTGCGCGTCGGGCAGGGCCTTGCGCAGCGCCTGCAGCGGCGAGGACGGATGGAACATCACCGGGCCCGGCCAGGTGGTCGGGGCGATCCCCGGCACCGCGTTGCCGCCGTTGACGGTGATGCCGACCATCGAAGAGCCGCCGCCGCCGATCACGCCCTTGTCGGCATGGCCGCCGATCACCGCGATGCGGCGCACGGTGCGCGACAGCGGCAGCAGCTTGCCCTCGTTGCGCAACAGCACCGTGCCTTCCTCGACCACGCGCTGCACGGCCAGGCCGCCGGCGGCGTCGTCGATCGGCTGGTGCTGCGGCGGGTTGTCGAAGCTGCCGGTGGCGATGAAGGCGCGCAGGATGCGCTTGACCATGTCGTCCAGGCGCGCCTGCGGCACGGTGCCGGCGGCCACCGCCATGCGCAGCGGCTGGTCGAAATACACCGCCTTGTCGAACACTTCGCCGGCCGACTGCTGGTCCAGGCCGGCCAGCGCCGCCTTGGAGCCGCTGTGCACGCCGCCCCAGTCGGACATCACGTAGCCGGGGAACTTCCATTCCTGCTTCAGCACCTGGTTGAGCAGGTAGTCGTGCTCGCAGCCGTACACGCCGTTGATGCGGTTGTAGGAGCACATCACCGAGCCGGGCTGGCCGATCTTCAGCGCCAGCTCGAAGGCCAGCAGGTCCGACTCGTGCATGGCCTGCTCGCCGATGTCGGCGCTGTGGGTGTTGCGCCCGGTCTCCAGGTCGTTCATCGCGAAGTGCTTCATGGTCGAGACCACGTGCTGGCTCTGCACGCCGCGGATCGATTCGCCGACCATCGTGCCGGCCAGCAGCGGATCCTCGCCGGCGTACTCGAAGTTGCGGCCGTTGCGCGGGTCGCGCTGCAGGTTGACGCTGCCGGCCAGCAGCACGTTGAAACCCTGCTGCCAGGCCTCGCGGCCCATGGTGGCGCCGCCGGCGAAAGCCAGTGCGCGGTTCCATGTGGCGGCGGTGGCCGGGCCGGAGGGCAGCGCGGTGGCGTGGTCGCCGGGGCGGATGTTGCCGGGATTGGTCACGCCGAGGCCGGCATCGGCCAGTTGCTGCGACGGGATGCCCAGGCGTTCGATCGCCGGCACGTAGCCGGCCGAGCCGAGCGCACCGGCCGGCTTCGGGCCGCCGTCCTTGCCCAGGCCGAAGTAGCTGTGCAGCATCTGGAACTTCTCGTCCGGGGTCATCGCCTGCACCAGCAGCGCGGCGCGCCGGTCCGGCGACAGGTTGCGGTCGTTCCACGGGCGCTGCGCAGCGGCGGCGTTCGGCGTGGACGCCGTGCCCACGGCCGCCGCCGGCGGCGCGGCGACGGAAGGCGAGGCCAGCGCGAGGGTCAGGCAAAGGGATCCTGTAAACGTTTTCATATCGGGGCGAACAGCCTCTTCAGCAGATGACGGGAAGGCGCATCGGGGGAGTCGGGGGGAGGGTGGAACCGCGCGTCAGGACGGTGCTTCGTCGCTGCGCATGACCGGGTACAGGCGGTAGCGCTCGTCCCAGGAACTGTGGCGGCGGTAGAAGAACTCCAGCCGCGCCTGCGGATCCTTGGCGAAGGCCGCGTCGTGTTCGAGCTTGTCCTCGAACTCGGCCTTGAGCGCCGGATCGCTGGCCAGCATCTGCCGCGCCACGTCCTCGGCGACGTAGTCTTCCATGTACTCGGCGCGCTCGAACGCGCTGTTGAATTCGCCCCATTGCAGCAGCGAGTCCGGCGCCTGCGGTTCCAGCAGCGCCATCAACAGCCGCGCCTTGGGCTGGGCGATCGGCACGAACAGCGCGCCGGCGCCGACGGCGCGGGTCTCCGGCTTCCAGGCGCCGGCGACGCTGAGCCGCTGGTGGCCTTCGGACGAGCGGGCGGCGAAGCTGGCGGTGTCGGCGCGGAAGGTCTGCACCGGCAGGGTGGCGTCGTGCTCCAGCGTGCGGAAGGCGATGCCGTGCTGGCGCAGCTTGGCGCCGACCAGGGCGGCCTGCGCCGCCGGCACCAGGTAGCCGGCGCGCGGCGCGGCGACTTCCACGCTGGGCACGACCTGGTCGCGCAGCGGCACGCGCCAGATCTGTGGGGTGCGCTCGTCGTAGCGGGTCATCAGCGCGCCGGACACCGGCGAGGGCGTGCGCGTGTAGGCGTAGCCGCGGAAATCCACCAGGTGCGAGGCGTCGGTGGTGCGGTAGTCCAGCGCCACGGTCTTCCCGCCCAGGGCCTGCGCACGAGTGTCGGCCGCCAGCGCGTCGGCGCGCCACTGCGCACCGTGCCGCGCCACCTGCTGCAGCACCGAGACGATGGTGTTGCGGGTGATGCGCACGCGCTCGGGGTAGTGCTTCCAGGAATGCGTTTCCACCAGCATGCCGAAGCGGTTGCGCAGCTGGAAATAGCCATGCGAGAAGCGCGGCGTCGGCACCCCGTCCTCGAAGCCGGAGGCGGGGTCGTCGTTGACCACGAAGGAGGGGTAGTAGGGCAGCGGCAGCGAGCCCTGCCGCTTCAGATCGGCCAGCACGCTGTCGCGCAGGCGCAGGCCGTCGCCGCGCAGCGCGGTATCGCCGGCGTGCAGCGGTTCCACCTGGATCGACACGTCGTGCTCGAACTGCGCGCCGTCGGTGACATGCAGGTCCACGTACAGCAGCGGATCCCATTGCTCGACCAGGCGCAGCATCGCCTGCATCTCCGGCGCGTCGGCCTTGACGTAATCGCGGTTGAGGTTGAGGTTCTGCGCGGTGGTGCGCCAGCCCATCTGTTCCGGACCACGCTGGTTTGGCCGGTTCCAGGCGCCGAAGCGCTCGTGCCCGTCGACGTTGAACACCGGCACGAACAGCCACACCTGCCTGTCCAGCGCGCCGCGCGCGGCCTGGCCGTCGAGCAGTTGGCGCAGCGCCAGGAAGCCGGCGTCCTTGCCGTCGATCTCGCCGGCGTGGATGCCGCCCTGGATCAGCACCACCGGCAGCTTGCGCGCCTGTGCGGCCGCTGGATCCAGCGCGCCTGAGGTGGACACCGCCAGCGCCTTCATCGGCCGGCCTTCCGGGGTGGTGCCGAAGTCGAAACAGCGCACCGCCTGCGGATAGCGCTGCGCGAAGGCATCGCACAGCGCGATGGTTTCGGCGTAGCGGCCGGTGCGCGCGAATCCGCTGCGCTCGGCTTCGGTGGACAGGCCCGCCTCACTGGCCAGCGACGGCATGCTGCACAGCAGCATCGGCAGCAACAGGGTGGCCAGCCAGGGTCGGATCATCTCGGCACCGTCTCGGGACAGGCCCCCATGATGCGGGCAGCGCGCCGATTGCGAAAGCACCTAGGGCGTGTCCTAGCGGTTCGATTCGCCGGAACGATCGGGTAACCTTCTGAAAATTTTGCCTGGACGAGGGCCCGTGAGCAGCCAAGCCACCACGAGACACGCCGCATGAGCGCGGCGCAGGAGCGCACCGCCGCGCGCATGCCGCGGCAGATTCCGTACATCATCGGCAACGAGGCCTGCGAGCGCTTCAGCTTCTACGGGATGCGCAACATCCTGGTGCAGTTCCTGATCACCTCGCTACTGCTGCAGGAAGTGACGGCGCCCGGCCGCGAGGCCGAAGCCAAGCACATCATGCACAGCTTCATGATCGGCGTGTACTTCTTCCCGCTGCTCGGCGGCTGGCTGGCCGACCGCTTCTTCGGCAAGTACAGCACCATCCTCTGGTTCAGCCTGATCTACTGTGTGGGCCACCTGTGCCTGGCGCTGTTCGAGGGCCATCGCAACGGCTTCTTCCTCGGCCTGGGCCTGATCGCGCTGGGCGCGGGCGGGATCAAGCCGCTAGTGGCCTCGTTCATGGGCGATCAGTTCGACCAGGGCAACAAGCACCTGGCGAAGGTTGTGTTCGACGCCTTCTACTGGATCATCAACTTCGGCTCGCTGTTCGCCTCGCTGTTGATCCCGCTGGCGCTGAAGAACCTGGGGCCGGCGTGGGCGTTCGGCATCCCCGGCATCCTGATGCTGGTGGCGACCCTGGTGTTCTGGGCCGGGCGTCACCGCTACGTGCGCGTGCCGCTGCCGCCCAAGGATCCGCACGGTTTCGCTCAGGTGGTGCGCACCGCGCTGCTGCGGCAGGCGCCGGGGCAGGGGCGTCCCGGCCTGGCCCTGGCCGGCGTGGCGGTGCTGCTGGCGCTGGCGACGTTCGCCCTCGTGCCGACCCTGGGCCTGGTGATCTGCCTGTGCCTGGCGCTGGTGTTGCTGCTGGCCGGCATCGGCGGCGGCACCTGGTGGCAACTGGAGCGCGCCCGCGCGCTGCATCCGGATGCGGCGGTGGACGGCGTGCGCGCGGTGCTACGGGTGCTGGTGGTGTTCGCGCTGGTCACCCCGTTCTTCTCGCTGTTCGACCAGAAGGCCTCGACCTGGGTGCTGCAGGGCCAGCAGATGCAGATGCCGGCGTGGTTCAGCGCCTCGCAGATGCAGGCGCTGAATCCGGCGCTGGTGATGCTGCTGATCCCGTTCAACAACCTGGTGCTGTATCCGCTGCTGCGCCTCCGCGGCTACGAGCCGACCGCGCTGCGGCGGATGACCGCCGGCATCGCCTTCAGCGGCCTGGCCTGGATCGTGGTCGGCACGCTGCAGGTGATGATGGACGGCGGCGACGCCCTGTCCATCGCCTGGCAGATCCTGCCGTACGCGCTGCTGACCTTCGGCGAAGTGCTGGTCTCGGCGACCGGCCTGGAATTCGCCTACAGCCAGGCGCCGCAGTCGATGAAGGGCGTGGTGATGAGTTTCTGGAACCTCACCACCACGGTCGGCAACCTGTGGGTGCTGCTGTCCAACGCGGCGGTGCGCAACGACCGCGTCACCGCGCACATCGGCAGCACCGGGCTCAGCGAGACCGCGTTCCTGATGTTCTTCTTCGCTGCCTTCGCGTTCGTCGCCGCACTGCTGTTCGGGCTGTACGCGCGCCGCTACCGCATGGTCGACCACTACCGCCCCGCCTGAGACCCCGCATGCCCTCCGTCACCCCCGTCAATCTGATCCTGATCGTCCTCACCGTGCTGGTGTCGTGGGCGGCGTTCAACAACCGCCGGCTGCTCGACCGGCTGATCCTGTGGCCGCCGGCGATCGACCGCCACAAGCAGTACGACCGGCTGGTGACCTACGGCTTCATTCATGCCGATTTCCCGCACCTGCTGTTCAACATGGTCACGCTGTACTTCTTCGGCGGCCCGATCGAGGTGCTGATGGAGCGGCTGACCGGCAACATGCTGGTGTATCCGCTGTTCTACCTGTCGGCGTTGGTGGTCTCGATCCTGCCCAGCTACCTGAAGAACCAGAAGAACCCCAACTACATGAGCCTGGGCGCCTCCGGCGCGGTGTCGGCGGTGCTGTTCGCCTTCATCCTGATGGCGCCGTGGACCGGGATCTTCTTCTTCTTCATCCCGATTCCGATCCCGGCGATCCTGTATGCCGTGTTCTATGTTGGCTACAGCATCTGGATGGACCGCCGCGGCGGCGACAACGTCAACCACAGCGCGCACCTGGCCGGTGCGGCGTTCGGCGTCATGTTCCTGCTGATCATGGAGCCGTCGGTGCTGCAGCACTTTTTGGGCGAGCTGGCGAACCCGCGCTTCGGGCGCGGCTGATCCGCGACGCGGTGGCGTCCGCACGGGCGTGCGGCGCCGCGCGATCGGCACATCTCTCATTCGCTGCGCTGGGTATGCGCCGTGGCGCCGATGCGGTCGTGGGCACGCATCGCGCATGGGGCAGGTGGCGGTCCGTCAGGCCGCCCTCTGTGTTCAGCGGGTCTGCTGCCCGCGCAACTGCACCTTGGCGCTGCCGATGGCGGCGTTCTCGTAGGTGCGCTTGAGGCGCTGGTAGACCTCGTCGTCGAGCTGCTGGAACTCGCCGCCCTGGTGGTCGCCGCTGACCGACAGTTGGAATAGCCCTTCCAGCAAGGAGGCGTTGTGGTCGCCCTGGTCGTATTTGCTCTCGGTCTCGCTCATGCGCGTGGTTCCCTGTTGGATCGCTGCGTGATGGGAGGTGCAACTCCCATGCCAGGTTTTCGGCCTGTCCTGGCGGTATCGGCCGCGCGCGGCACGACTTGAGCGGCGTACGGCTGACGCGCCGCGTCGGCGGCGTGACGCCCTGGGGCAGGTGTTTCACATCGCCGCGGCAAGCCGCAGCGGACACTGCCTGCTCCGCGACACATTCCACTTCCCATGTCCGTACCGAACGTCCCGATCGCGCACGATCCGCAGCAGCACCGCTTCAGCCTGCAGGTCGACGGCCACCGCGCCGAACTCGACTACGTGCTGGAGCAGGGGCGCATGGTCATCACCCACACCGGGGTGCCTGGCCCGATCGGCGGGCGCGGGCTGGCGGCGCAACTGGTCGCCGCCGCGCTGGACCATGCGCAGGCACAAGGCTGGAAGGTGGTGCCGGCGTGTTCGTACGCGGCCGTGTTCATCCAGCGGCATCCGCAATACGCCGCGCTGCTCGATTGAGCATCGGGCACCGCAACGGCGCGATAATGCGCGCCACTTTTACAGGCATTGCAGGAACAGGGGCAGTCGACGTGAGCAGGGCAGAGACGATGGGCAACGGGCGGATGGCATGGACGGCACTGGCGGTCGCCGCGGCGCTGGCACTGGCCGGCTGCAAACGCGAGGAACCGGCCGCCGTACCGGCGCCCGCCGCGGCACCGGCACAAAGCGAGGCTTCCGCGGCGCCGGAGCCGGCGCAGACCACACCGCCGGAACTGAAGGACATCGTCGAACACAGCCCCAGCTATGTGGTCGGCATCACTTTTCCGCCGTCGATCAACCGCTACCCCGGACTGGCCGAGGCGGCCAACCGCTACGCGCAGAGCGCGCGCAGCGAGCTGATGGAAGCGGTCGACGGGCTGGGCAACGATCGCCCGCGCGCGCCCTACGAACTCTCGCTGCAGTTCGAGATGCTGCTGGAGCGTCCGGACCTGGTCGCGCTGAGCGCCGACGGCAGCCGCTACACCGGCGGTGCGCACGGCGAACCGCTGGTGGCGCGTTGGGTGTGGCTGCCGCAGCAGCAGCGCATGCTCACCGCCGAGACACTGATCCCGGATGCGTCGCACTGGAAGCAGGTGGCCGGCTACGTTGCCGCGCAGCTGCGCCAGGCGGTGCAGACGCGGGTGGATGCCGAACAGGTGCCGCCGGAGGACCAGGACGAGCAGGTGCGCAGCGCCAGCAAGATGATCGCCGAAGGCACCGAGCCGCAGCCCGGCAACTTCAGCCAGTTCCAGCCGTTGGTCGACGCGGCGGGCAAGATCACCGCCTTGCGTTTCGTGTTTCCGCCGTACCAGGTGGGGCCGTACGCCGATGGCACGCAGACGGTGGACGTGCCGGCCAGCGTGCTGCGCGAGCTGGTGGCACCGGAATACGCGCCGCTGTTCGCCGCCTGAGCGGTGGCCGGCGCGCCAGCGCGCGTCGGCGTGCGGTGCACCGCGTCGACAGCATGCGGGAACGCAACGCGTGCCCTCGTCGGAACGATGCGCAATGGGTAGCATTGGCGGCTACCCCACTTGCAATCGATTTCTTATGGGCAGTTTCGATCAGACCGAGCGGCGCGTGGCGCACACCTGCGCGCGCTATCCGGCCTTCCCGCGCGAGCCCGCCGTCCTGGTCCGGCTGGTCAAGCACCTGTACAAGCGCGTGCATGCCAACGCCAGCGGCGTGCTCAAGGCGTACGGCATCAGCCCGCCGGAGTACGAGATCCTGATGATGCTGTACGGCACGCCCGAGCAGTGCATCACCCCTACTGAGGTGGCCGAGGCCGCCAGCGAGAAGCCGGCCAACATCACCCGTCTCACCGACAGCCTGTGCAGCAAGGGGCTGCTGTCGCGCACGGCCAGTCCGGAAGACCGGCGCAAGGTTGCGCTGACCCTGCAGCCGGCCGGCATCGCCCTGATCGAACGTTTGCTGCCGGACGTGTGTGCGTTCCTGGAGACGGAAACCGCGGCGCTGGATGCCGGCGAGCAGCAGCAACTGGAGAGACTGCTGAAGAAGATGCTGGCCGGCATCGACGGCCTCGACGCTGCCACCGAGTCGAAGACGCAGGCAGCGCTGCCCTGAGGGCACCTCGAAGAAGGTGCGTCCGCGGCATCGAGCGTGAATCGATGTGCTGCAGGAGTGGCTTCAGCCGCGACCGGCTTGTCGGAAACGCGCGTCGCGGCTGAAGCCGCTCCTGCCGGACGCGTTCCGGTGTGCTTCGGAGGTGTTCTAGGCGCGTTGCCCATCCCAAAGCAGGCAGGACATCGGCCTGTTCCTAGCGCCAGCCGCGTGCGCGCGCGCGCTGTTCGCCGTCGGCATCCAGCGCCTCGCCGGCGATGCGCGCATCCACCGCCTGCAGCACCGCGGCCGGCATCGTGCTGGCGGCCATGCGCATGCCGCCGCCGTCGTTGTTTTCGCCGGCGGGCACCAGCAATTCCACCCGCCATGCGCCGTCGCGCTGGCAGGCCAGGCCGGCGCTGGCGCGCGGCATGGCGAAGGTGCGGCAGTAATGGCCGTCGCGATCGCGGAAGCTCAGGCCGATGCGCACGCTTCCCTGGGACTGGCCGGACAACTGCTGCGTCAGCGCCTGCGCCAGCGCGCCCTCGGCGACGCTCCCTTGGGCCGCCGCGACCGTCGGGCCGTGCGCATCGTCCTGCGGCAATTGCCGCTGCGCGATCCACAGCCCCAGCAACAGCGCCGCCGCCAAGGCCGCCGGCAGCGCCCAGCGGCGCCGCGCACGCGGCCGCAGCGGCGTCGGTCGGCTTGCCTGCGCCGTCGCATGGATGGGCGAGGGCGGCAGCGCGGCGACAGCGGCGTCCTTGCCGGGCGCGCCGGTCGGCCGTGCCCGCGCGGCGGCGAGCAGGCGTGCGGGCACCGCTTCGTCCAGCACCGGGGCGAAGCCGGCGCGCAACCGCGCCTGCAGGCTGCGCAGCCGCTCCAGCGCCTGCGCCAGCTGCGGGTCGCTGCGCAACGCCGCTTCCACCTGGGCGGCCTGCGCCGCATCCAGTTCGCCGTCGGCGTAGGCCTGCAGCGTGAGTGCGTCGATCGTAGTGTTCATGCGGTCGCCTCCAGTGACGCCTGCAGGGCTTCGCGCCCACGCGCGAGCCGGCTGGTGAGTGTGCCGAGCGGAATCTCCAGCACCGCCGCGGCATCCTTGTAGGACAGGCCTTCGATCAGCACCAGTGCGATCGCCAGGCGTTGTTCCTCGGGCAGGCCGGCCATCGCGGCCTGCACCGCCATCCAGTCCTGCTGCCGCTCCAGCGGCGTGTCGCCGACGTGTTCGCCCTCGGCGGCATCGACGAACACCTGCCGCCGTCGCCGCTGCGCCCGCACCTCGTCGATCCAGGCGTGGCGGATGATGCCGTACAGCCAGTACTGCAGCGGCGTCTCCGGCCGCCATTGCCCGGCGCGGCGCAGCGCGCGCTCGATCGCGATCTGCAGCAGGTCGTCGGCGTCCTCGCGATGGCCGGCGACGGCACGCGCGAAGCGCCGCAACTGCGGCAGCAGGGTACAGATGCCGTCGCCGACGGCGGCCGTGGGATCGGCGTGCATGTCGGTGATACGTTCGGCGGAGGGGTTTTCTTCCATGGGCGCGGCGCGGCGTTCACCGCGTGTCGGGATGGCAGGATTAGTGTGGCACGCCAACAGGGGCGGACAACGGAGCGGGACATGGCGACGGGCAGGCGAATGCGCTGGATGGCCGTGGCATGGCTGGCTGTGGCGACACCGGCGTTGGCGCAGCTGGCGTTGCCGTCGGCGGGCGGGCTGGTACAGGACGTCACCCAGGGCATGCAGGGCGGCATGAATCGGTTGGGAGAATCGCTGCAGGATGCGCGCGGCGATCTCGAACGGCTGCGGCTGAAACGCCTGCAGGCGCTGCTGCGCAGCGATCCGCGCGGGCTGGAGCGCGACGAGGGCGGCGCGGTGGTCATGCGCGGGCAGGTGGTGGCGCTGGAACCGGAGCCGGCCGCGCTGCAGGCGGCGCAGGCGGCCGGCTTCACCGTATTGGAGCAGCGCAGCTTCGGCGAATTCGGCCTGCGCCTGGTGGTGCTGCAGGTGCCGTCGGGCCTGTCCACGCGCCGCGCCCTGCAGCAACTGCGCGAGCGCGATCCGCAGGGCGAGTACGACTACAACCACGTCTACAGCGGATCGGCGGCGGCAGCGCCAGCCGGCGCGTCCGCCGCTCCGGCAGCCGCTGGCGCCGCGACGGGCGGATTCGTGGTCGGCCTGATCGACAGTGGCGTGGACGCCACGCATCCGGCGCTGGCCGGCGTGCAGGTGCAGACCTGGGGCTGCGACGGGCAGGTGCGTGCGCAGCCGCATGGCACCGCCGTCGCCTCGCTGCTGGCCGGACGCGCGGTGGCGCACGGACCGTTCGCGCGCACCCTGTATGCGGCCGACATCTATTGCGGCCAGGCCGATGGCGGCACCGTCGTCGAGCTGGTCGGGGCACTGGCATGGATGGCGCAGCAGCAGGTGCCGGTGATCAACATCAGCCTGATCGGCGGTCCCAACCGCGCGCTGCAACTCGCCGTGCAGCGCATGCTCGCGCGCGGCCACGTGCTGGTCGCGGCGGTGGGCAACGACGGCCCGGCGGCACCGCCGCTGTATCCGGCGGCCTATCCCGGCGTGATTGGCGTCACCGCGGTGGATGCGCGTGGGCGGGTCTTGCCGGAGGCGGGGCGTGGGCCGCAGGTGGCCTTCGCCGCAGTCGGCGAATTGATCGCCGCCGCGCCGCAGGGCCGCTGGCAGACGCAGCGCGGCACCTCCTTCGCGGCGCCGCTGGTGGCGCGGCTGGCGGCGCAGGCACTGTCGCAGCCGAACCCGCAGGCGGCCGCGCAGCTGCGCATGCAGTTGCAGGCGCAGGCGCGCGATCTCGGTGCGCCCGGCGCCGATCCGGTGTACGGCGCCGGCCTGCTCGGTGCGGACCTGGCGCTGCAGCGCGCGCCGGGCGGCTGAACGCATTCTGTCTGCGTCCCGCCTGCACGGGATGTTCCGCGTCGCTCGACTCGTAGGGAGACATGAGAGCCGCAGATGGCCTGCGGCGACACGAGGAGAATGCGATGAACGGCAAGACTCTGTTGGCGAGCGCGGTGCTGGTGGCGTCGGTGGCGCTGACCCCGGGCGTGGCCGGCGCGCAGTTGCTGGGCGGTGCGGGCAGCGTGGGCGGTGCGGTCAACGGCACCATGGGCGGCCTGGGCGGCGGCAGCCTCGGCGGCAACGGCATGGGCGCCGGCCGCCTGGACGCCGGAGTGCCGCTGGATGCCGCGCGTAGTGGCATCGAGCAGTCGTCGCAGCGTGCGCGGATGGCGGCGCAGCGGGCGACGGCGCGTGGCGCGGCCACCGCGGACGGTGCGGCGCAAACCGCCGGCGCTGCGGTGAACCAGGGCCGCACGCTGGCCGGCAATGCCGCCGCCAGTGGCAGTGCGGCGGCACGCAGCGCGGCCGCCAGTGCGACGGGCCAGGCCGACGGCGCGCTCGGCGCGACGACCAGCGCGGCCAATCCCACTGCGGCGCTGTCGACCGCCGGCAATGCCGCCGGTGCAGTCAATGGCGTGACCGGTAACGGTGCTGCGTCGCGTGCGGCCGGTAACGGCAACGGCAACGGCGCCGCCAGCGGCGGCAGCTTGCCGACGGTGCCGGCGCTGTCCGGCAGCGGCAGTGCCAACGGTGCGGCCAGCGGCAGCGCCTCGCACAGCGCGGGCACGCATGGCGGGTCGGTGTCGGGCCAGGCGGGTGCGGGCGGCCAGGGCGGTGCGCAGGCCGGTAGCGGTCAGGCGCAGGGCCAGGCCGGCGGCAATGCCTCGCTGGGTGCCAGCATCAACGCCTCCGGCGACGGCCAGTAAGCCGCGGACGGCCACGCGCGACGTACCGCGCGTCGCCATCGCGATGTCAGGCTGAAAAAAACGACGCCCGGCTGAGCCGGGCGTCGTGCGTTTCGCGTCATGCGGGTTGGTCGTGGGAGCGTCCCAACGACGTCGTCGCGACGTCGCGGCACGGCCGGGGCCGTGCCGAGGTGCGCCTCAGCGTGAGCTCGGCGTCGCCGCCGGCGCGGCGTTGAGGCCGCGCTTCTCCAGCAAGGGCTCGATCTGTGGCGCGTGCCCGGCGAAGTCCTGGAACAACTGCATCGCATCGACGCTGCCGCCGCGCGAGAGCAGGGTCTTGCGGAAGCGGTCGCCGTTGGCGCGGCTCAGCCCGCCGTGCTGCTTGAACCATTGCTGGGTGTTGGCATCCAGCACCTCGGACCAGATGTAGGCGTAGTAGCCGGCCGCGTAGCCGCCCATGATGTGGCTGAAGTACGGCGTACGGTAGCGCGGCGGCACCGGCGGGTAGGCGATGCCGTCGGCCGCCAGCGCCTTGGCCTCGAAGTCCATCACGCCCGAGGCCGGCGGCACCTGGCCGGGGCTGAGCTGATGCCAACGCTGGTCGAGCATGGCCGCGCCCAGGTACTCGGTGGTGGCGAAGCCCTGGTTGAACTTGGCGGTGGCCACCACCTTGTCCAACAACGCCTGCGGCATCGGCGCGCCGCTCTGGTAGTGCTTGGCGTAGTGCTTGAGGATGGCCGGATCGTCGGCCCACATCTCGTTGACCTGCGAGGGGAACTCGACGAAGTCGCGCGGCACGCTGGTGCCGGCGAAGTAGGGGTACTTCACGTTCGAGAACATGCCGTGCAGCGCGTGGCCGAATTCGTGGAACGCGGTGGTGACCTCGTCCCAGGTCAGCAGGGTCGGCTGGCCGGCCGGCGGCTTGGGGATGTTGAGGTGGTTGGCGACCACCGGCTTGTCGCCGGTCAGCGCCGACTGCGACACGTAGGAGCTCATCCAGGCGCCACCACGCTTGGATTCGCGCGCGTACATGTCGGCGATGAAGATCGCCAACTGGCTGCCGTCGGCGTCGAACACGTCGTAGACCAGCACGTCGTCGCGGTAGGTCGGCAGGTCGGTGCGCTGCTTGAAGGTCAGCCCGTACTCCTGGTTGGCGGCGTAGAACACGCCGTTTTCCAGCACGTTCTTCAGTTCGAAGTAGGGCTTGAGCTGGGACTCGTCGAAGTCGTACTTGGCCTGGCGCACCTTCTCGGTGTAGTAGGCCCAGTCCCAGGCCTCGAGCTTGAAGCTGGGCTTGCCGGCGGCCTTCTGCTCCTGGTCGATCATCGCCTGCAGGTCGGCGGCCTCGCGCTTGGCGTTGGCCACCGCGGCCGGGGCCAGTTTGCCGAGCATCGCGTTGACCGCTTCGGGGGTCTTGGCGGTCTGGGTTTCCAGCGAATAGGCGGCGTGGTTCGGATAGCCGAGCAGCTTGGCGCGGTCGGCGCGCAGGGTCATGATCCGCGACACCAGCGCGGTGTTGTCGTACGGGCCGCCGTGGCTGCCGCGCGACACCGAGGCTTCGTAGATCTTCTGCCGCAGGGCGCGATCCTTGAGCTGGGCCAACGGCGGCTGGCCGGTGGTGTTGAGCAGGGCGATCACGTACTTGCCGTCGAGCTTGCGCGCCTTGGCCGCTTCGGCGGCCGCGGCGATCTGCGCGTCGGACAGGCCGTCGAGCTGCTTGACGTCGTCCACCACCACCGCGGCGGCGTTCACTTCGGCCAGCACGTTCTGGCTGAACTTGGTGCCCAGTTCGGCCAGTTCGGCGTTCATCGCCTTGAGCTTGGCCTTGTCGGCGTCGTTGAGCTTGGCGCCGTCGCGGACGAAGTCGCTGTGGTACTTCTCGATCAGGCGCACGCCCTCCGCGTCCAGGCCGAGCTGGTTGCGGGTGTCGTACAGCGTCTGGATGCGCGCGAACAGCTTGGGATTGAGCGCGATCGCGTCGCGGTGCGCGGCCAGCTTGCCGGCGTACTCTGCCTGCAGCTTCTTGCGGGTGTCGTTGGTGTCGGCGCCGACCAGGTTGAAGAACACGGTGGTGGCGCGGTCCAAGACCTGCCCGCTCTTCTCCATCGCCACGATGGTGTTGTCGAAGGTCGGTTTGGCGGTCTGATCGGCGATGGCCTGCATTTCCTTCAACTGCTGCGCCATGCCGGCGTCGAACGCGGGCGCGAAATCGCTGTCCTTGATCTTGTCGAACTGCGGGTAATGCAGCGGCAGCGGGCTTTCGGCGAAGAACGGGTTGGCCTGCGTGGCCGCCGTGGCGGCGGTGGGCGTGGTGGCCGGAGCGGCGTAGGCGGGCATGGCGAGTCCGAGCGTGGCGGCGAGGGCAAGGGCGAGGCGAGAGGTCATCAAGCGGTATCCGCAATCATGGTGATCGGGCAGGCTACCCCAGGCCGGCAGGCGTGACCCGTGACGAAAGCCATGGGAGCGCTGCAGCATCGACGCTTGTTTCGCAAGGCTTTGCGGCATTTGGCGTGAACCTTGATGCAGTGCGCTCTTCGGCGTGGCTGTGCCGGTGCAGTCACGCCTCGGTGGTGCGCTGGCGGTGTATTGCTGGTTCGCGCGGACGTCTGCGACGCGGCCTCGCGCATCGGCTGCGGCCCGCTGGCGACGCCTGCGGCCACCGCGTAGCATCGCCTCGACACAGCGCCGCTGCGGCGCGCCGCACCACGAGGATCCATGGACACGCCGACCACCGCCTATGCCTTTACCGCGACCACCCTGGACGGGCAGGAGCAGCCGCTCGCCGAGTACGCCGGCAAGGTGCTGTTGATCGTCAACGTCGCCTCCAAGTGCGGCTTCACCCCGCAGTACGCCGGGCTGCAGGCGCTGTGGCAGCGCTACCGCGAACGCGGGCTAGTGGTGCTGGGCTTTCCCTGCGACCAGTTCGGCCATCAGGAGCCGGGCGATGCCGCGGAGATCCGTCAGTTCTGTTCGCTCAGTTACGACGTCGATTTCCCGATGTTCGCCAAGGTGCAGGTCAACGGCGATGGCGCGCATCCGCTGTGGCGCTGGCTCAAGCAGCAAAAATCCGGGCTGCTCGGCATCGCTGCGATCAAGTGGAATTTCAGCAAGTTCCTGGTCGGCCGCGATGGCCAGGTGCTGGCGCGTTATGCGCCGACCGACAAGCCGGAAGCGCTGGCTGCCGATATCGAGCGGGCGCTGGGGTGAGTAGGCAACCTGGGGAATCCAAGCTGCTGGGGTAGTGCTCTTGTGGGAGGGACTTCAGTCCCGACGCGTTTAGCTGAAAAGCGTCGGGACTGAAGTCCCTCCCACAAAATACTCCCCACTATTTCGCTTTGACCTGCCGCCGTGTCGCTTATCCGGCAGGAGCGGCTTCAGCCGCGATGCTTTACCGGGAACGCCCGTCGCGGCTGAAGCCGCTCCTATGGTCGGAGACGCGCAGCGCCGTCACTTCTCGACGAAGGCGCGCTCGAACACGTAATGCCCCGGCGAGCCGATGCGCGGCGAGGCGACGAAGCCGCGGGCGTCCAGGGTATGGCGCAGGTCGGCCAGCATCTGCGGGCTGCCGCAGATCATCGCGCGGTCGTGTTCCGGGTTCAGCGGCGGCAGGCCGAGGGTGCGCTGCATTTCGCCGCTCTCGAGCAACTCGGTGAGGCGGCCGCGATTGCGGAAGTCCTCGCGGGTCACCGCCGGGTAGTACAGCAGCTTCTCGCGGATGGTCTCGCCGAGGAACTCGTGCTGCGGCAGTTCCTTCTCGAAATAGTCGCGGTAGGCCAGGTCCTTCTCGAAGCGCACGCCGTGGGTGAGGATCACTTTGTCGAAGCGCTCGTAGGTCTCCGGGTCCTTGATCACCGACAGCCACGGCGCCAGGCCGGTGCCGGTGCCCAGCAGGTACAGGTGACGGCCCGGATGCAGGTCGCTGATCAGCAGGGTGCCGGTGGGCTTCTTGCCGACCAGCACCGAATCGCCGGGCTTGATGTGCTGCAGACGCGAGGTCAGCGGGCCGTCCGGCACCTTGATGCTGAAGAACTCCAGCTGCTCTTCCCAGTTGGCGCTGGCGATGGAATAGGCACGCAGCAGCGGCCGCGTCTCCGTCTCCAGGCCGATCATCACGAACTGGCCGTTGTCGAAACGGAAGCCGTCGTTGCGGGTGGTGGTGAAGCTGAAGTAGTCCTCGGTCCAGTGGCGGACATCGAGCACCGTTTCGGGGCCAAAAGCGGAAGACATGCCGTTGATCGTGATGGGGAAGGAACGGCGATCATTCTACCCCATGCCGGTTCAAATGAGATCAAATCTCATTTGGGGGTGGGCCGATCACGGCGATCCGGCTCACTTCTCGAACGAAACCTCGTAGGACAGGTACAGCGGCGCCCGCGGCGGCGCCAGCAGCGGGCGCTGGCGCAGGAAACGCTCCAGACACAGGGCCAGTGGGGTGGTGCCATTGCGCCAGCTGGCGCCGACGCTGCCGTCGGCCTGCACCTGCACGACCACGGTGAACGGCGAGGTGTCCGGGCGCGGCGTGGCGCAGCTGGCCACGCCCTCGTCCAGCGCCGCGCGTTGCAGGGTCTGCAGGCGTTCCTGCATGGACGCCGGCAGGCCGGCCTCGTCGCGGTCGGCCAGGGCCTTGGCCGCGGCGTAGTCGGACGGTGCCGGCGTGTCGGCGGCGGGAGCGGCGAGCGCCGGGACGGCGAGGGCGGCGGCGAACAGGCAGGGCAGGGTGCGGAGCATGGCGGTGTCGGAAGGGGCGGACCAGGCTCAACGATACCCAGCGGCCTGCAGTTCGAACAGTTCCGCGTAGCGGCCGCCCTGCGCCATGAGTTCGTCGTGGGTGCCGCTGGCTTCGATCCGGCCGTCGGCCAGGACCAGGATGCGGTCGGCCATGCGCACGCTGGAGAAGCGGTGCGAGATCAGCACCGCGGTGCGGTTGTCGGACAGCTCCTTGAAGCGCTGGAACACCTCGAACTCGCTGCGCGCGTCCAGCGCGGCGGTCGGTTCGTCGAGGATCATCACCTGCGCGTCGCGCATGTAGGCGCGGGCGATGGCGATCTTCTGCCACTGGCCGCCGGACAGGTCCACGCCGGTCTTGAAGCGGCGCCCGATCACCTGCGCGTAGCCCTGCGGCAGGCCGTCGATCAGCTCGGCGGCCATCGCCCGCTGCGCGGCGGCACGGATCCGTGGCGCGTCGTCCAGCGCGTCGACCTGGCCGACGCCGATGTTCTCGCCCGCGCTGAAGTGGTAGCGCACGAAGTCCTGGAAGATCACCCCGAGGTTGGCGCGCAGGTCGTCCAGGTCGTAGTCGCGCAGGTCGCGCCCGTCGAGCAGGATGCGGCCCTCGTCCGGGTCGTACAGCCGCGCCAGCAGCTTGACCAGGGTGGTCTTGCCGGCGCCGTTCTCGCCGACCAGGGCCAGCACTTCGCCGGCGCGCAGGGCGAAGTCCAGGTGCCGCACCGCCCACTGTTCGGCGTCCGGGTAGCGAAAGCCGACGTTCTCGAACACGAAGCCCTGCACGATCGGCCGCGGCACCGGTACCGCGCCCGGGCGGGTGCGGATCTCCGGGACGATGCGGAAGAACGAGTACAGATCGTCCAGGTACAGCGCCTGCCCGGCCACCTGCGAGAAGCCGATCAGCAGGCCTTCCAGCAACTGCCGCAGGCGCAGGAAGCTGCCGGCCAGGAAGGTCAGGTCGCCGATGCTGAAGTCGCCGCGCACGGTGCGCCAGGCGATGTAGCCGTAGGCGCCGTAGTAGCCCAGCGTACCCAGCGCCGCCAGCAGCGTGCCCCACAGCATGCGCTTGCGCGCCAGCGCGCGGTTGGCCTGGAAGTAGCGGTCGGCCAGGGCGCGGTAGCGCGCGATCAGGAAGTTGTGCAGGTTGAAGATCTTCACTTCCTTGGCGGTCTCGACGCTGGCGCCGAGCTGGCGCAGGTAGTCGAGCTGGCGGCGTTCGGCCGTCCACTGGAAGTTGAGCGAGTAGCCCAGCGCGTTGAAGTGCGCCTCGCCGATGAAGGCCGGCACCAGCGCCACCGCCAGCAGGGCGATGAGCCACGGCGCGTAGACCAGCAGGCCGACCGCGAAGCTGACCACGGTGATCGCGTCCTGCACCTGGCCGAACAACTGGCTCATCAGGTTCATGCGGCCCATGGTCTGGCGCCGCGCGCGGTCCAGCCGGTCCTGCTGCTCCGGATCCTCGAAATCCTCCAGGTCCAGCTGCGCGGCGTGCTCCATCAACTGCACGCTGGTGGTGTTGTTGAACAGCTCCGACAGCAGCGTGTCGGCATAGCTGACCAGCCGCCCGAGCAGGTCCGAGGCGATCGCCAGCGCCAGCTCCAGGCCCAGCAGTTCCAGCAGCCGGTTCAGGCGGCCGCTGGCCAGGGCCTGGCCCAGCGTGTCGAACCCGGGCGATTGCCCAACCAGGTGGATGGCCTCGTCGATGATCAGCTTGCCGACGTACAGCGCGGCCACCGGCAGCAGCGCGCGGATCACGCGCAGGCCGATGCTGCTGAGGGTCAGCCAGCGGCTGGTCTGCCAGATCTGGCGCAGGAACGGCGGCAGGTTGCGCATCGCGTCGAAGCGCTCGCGCAGGCTCGGACCGGTGCGGGGCGCGGCGCGGGCGCCGCCATGGGAGGGGGAGGTGGAGGCCATCGGCGCATTGTGCCGGGGCAGGGTGTGCGCGGGGAGTGTGGGCTGCGCCGGGACGCAGGCTGCACCGGGGCTGACCCGGGTGACTGGCGCGCGCATTCTGAGGGCGGGGGCGTGGGGTAGCCTCGTCGACGTCCAGCCGAGGCTCCTGCGATGTCCGATCCCGTTGCGCTTGCCGTCGCCCGCCTGCGTGCGCACCTGCCGTCGTGGCGCGAACTGGTCGGTTGCGCGGTTTTCGTCCTGGTCGCCGCCGCGCTGCTGCGGTGGGGCGAGGCGACCATGGTGGTGTTGACGCTGTCGTATGCGGTCTTCGCGATCGGCTACAGCCTGTTCCGCTTGTTCGGCGGTCGTGGTGGCATCGACCTCGATCAGCTCTGGCGCGAGGTGCTCAATGCGGTCCTTGGTCTGTGCTGATGGGGTTCGTAGCGGCGTGGGCAGCCCGGCGCGACGGCTGTGTCATGCGGCGTGTCGCACCCTCACCCCAACCTCTCTCCCGGGGAGACGGGCGAGCGCGTCCCTTCTCCCTGCGGGAGAAGGTGCCCCGAAGGGGCGGATGAGGGTACGGGCGAAGCCTCGAAAATGCTTGCTACCGCCAGGCGTTCCATGGCGGCCGTACCCTCACCCCAACCCCTCTCCCGGGGGGAGAGGGGCTGATGGAGGCGTCTGGCGGGAGCCTCTTTCGGCTTACTCGTCCAGCCGCAGCGTCAGGCACTTGGCGGCGCCGCCGGCCTTGAGGAATTCGTCCAGCGGGGTCTGCACCACGCGGTAGCCGATCGCGGCCAGTGCGGCGCACAGTTCGGACGAGGCGCGGTTGAGCAGCAGGGTGTCGTCCAGGTCCACCGCATTGCAGGCGAAGGCGAGGGCATCGGCCTCGCCCACGACGATGCGCCGCGAGGCCGGGATGTGCTGCGCGATCGCCTGTTGCGCGTCGGCGTCGAAGGCGGCCGGGTAGTACAGCAGGTAGCCGTCGCGCAGCGGGCAGAAGCAGGTGTCCAGGTGGTAGAAGCGCGCGTCGACCAGGCGCAGCGGCACCACCTCGATGTCCAGCAGGTCGGTCAGCTCGTGCGCGGCGGCCAGGTCGCTGCGGTGGCCGTGGCCCATCCACAGCCGGCGTGCGCCGCGGTCCAGCAGCGCATCGCCGGCGCCTTCGAAATACACCTGCTCGGGCAGTTCGCAGATGCGCAGGCCGGCCTGGCGGCACCAGGCGGCGAACAAGGCTTCCTCGCCACGGCGTTCGGCGTGGCGGAAGCGGCTGGGCACGAAACGGTCGCCGAGCACCAGGCCGGCGTTGGCGCTGAACACCATGTCCGGCAGGCCCGGCGCGGCAGCGATGCAGTCGACGCGGGCGCCTGCCGCCTCGGCAGCTGCCACCAGCGCGTTCCACTGCGCCTGCGCGCGCTCGCGGCTGGCGGCGTGGACGTTGCCTTCCATCCACGGATTGATCACGTAGTCCACCGCGAAGTGCTGCGGCGCGCACATCAGCAGGCGATGGCGGTAGCTGGCGCTGGCGCGGGACTGCGGTTCGGGGGAGGCGAGGGCCAGGTCGGTCTCGTCGGCCAGGCCGACAGCAAGGGCGTTCTCGATCATGCGCGCGCTCCACGTCTGGGATGCGCGCCACGCTAGCGGCGGCGTGTTGCGGGGACATGTCGGTGGACTGGTGGCGTACGCCAGCGGGATTGGGGATTCGTGCAAGCAGAGCCGCGCGCGCTGGGGGGCTGCCTGGCGTTGGCGTGTAGGCCGTACGTCCAGCTGCCAGCACTCGGGATTCGGAAGCGCTATGCATCCCGCCGGTTGCGCGATCCTGCCTCCGAATCCCCAATCCCGACGCGCAGCACCCTTACGGCAGCGCCGGCTGCAGCCCCACGCTCAGCCGGTTCCAGGCATTGATCAGGGCCACGGCCATGGTCAGCGCGCTGATTCCGGCCGGGTCGAACTGCGCCGTCAGTGCGTCGTACACCGCCTGCGGCGGCGCGCCGGCAGGCAGCGTGGTCAGCGCTTCGGCCCAGTCCAGCGCGGCGCGCTCGCGGGCGTCGAAGAAGCGGCTGTCGCGCCAGGCGGCGAGGGTGTCGAGCTTGCGCGGTTCGGTGCTCGCCCTGCGCAGGGCGGTGGCATGCATGTCGATGCAGTAGGCGCAGCCGTTGAGCTGGGAGACGCGCAGGAACACCAGTTCGGTGAGGGCACTGCCGAGCGTGCCGTCGTGGACCTGCTGGCTGGCGCTGAGCAGGGCGCGGAATGCGTCGGGTTCGTGGCGGGTGTAGTCGATGCGATGGAAGTGCATGGTGGGTCGCGCATGGCGGCCAGCATGGCCGCCTTCCCCTCCAGGACGCGGCGGTGCGTCGCGGCGTGACAGCGCCGGCGCAGGTCAGTCACGGCTGGCTGCAGGTCGCGCCGTCGGCGCCGGCAACTTGTCCGGGTTCATCAGCGTTAGCACTTCGGCGATGCGCTCGCCGTCGATCACCACCAGCGTCGCCGACTGCAGCCGCGGCCCCAGGAAGCGCAGGATCGCCGGTTCGCCGTTGACCGTGCCGATCCGCGCCTGCAGGCCCAGGCCGCGCCGCGCCACGGCCCAGTACAGCCGGCCGATGCGCTCGGCGCCGTGCAGCGGGCGCAGGCTGGCGGTGACGTTGCCGCCGCCGTCGGAGCGCAACTGCGCGTCGGCATGCAGCAAGGCGACGATGGCGGCGCGGTCGCCGCGTTGCGAGGCGTGCAGGAAGCGCTCCAGCAACTGGCGGTGACGTTCGGGCGTGACCGCGAAGCGGGCCTGACCCTGGCCGAGCCGTTCGCGCGCCCGGTGCACCAGTTGCCGGCAGCCGGCCTCGCTGCGCTCCAGGGTGCGGCCGATCTGCGCGTAGTCGTAGTCGAACGCTTCCTTCAACAGGAACGCCGCGCGCTCGTGCGGGTTCAGCCGCTCCAGCAATGCCAGGAACGCCAGCGACACCTGCTCGGCGCGGTCGTGGCGCTCGGCCGGGTCGGCGTCGTCGGCGATCTCCAGCGGCTCGGGCAGCCACGGCCCGACGTAGTGGACGCGGGCGCTGCGCGCCGCGCGCAGGCGGTCCAGGCCGAGCCGGGTGGTGGCGGTCACCAGCCAGGCTTCGGGGTCGCGGATCGTGCCGCGGTCGCTGGCCTGCCAGCGCAGCCAGGCGTCCTGCACGATGTCCTCGGCGTCGGCGCGGCTGCCGAGCAGGCGGTAGGCCAGGCCGAACAGCCGGGGGCGGTGGGATTCGAAGGTCGGATCGTGGGTCATGATGACCAGGACGGAACAGGGCGTGCCGGCGTGACAGCGGGCGGGGCCGCCACTTTGCCCTAAAATGGGCGGGTTTCCCCCCGCCAGCCGCAGAGCCAGCCGTGACCTCGATCAAGCAGGAAGACCTCATCCAGTCCGTCGCCGACGCGCTGCAGTACATCAGCTACTACCATCCGGTCGACTACATCAAGAATCTGTCCGCGGCCTACGAGCGCGAGCAGTCGCCGGCGGCCAAGGACGCCATCGCGCAGATCCTGATCAATTCGCGCATGTGCGCCGAGGGCCACCGGCCGATCTGCCAGGACACCGGCATCGTCACCGTGTTCCTCGAGATCGGCATGAACGTGCGCTGGGACGACGCCACCATGGGCGTGGAAGACATGGTCAACGAGGGCGTGCGCCGCGCCTACAACCATCCGGACAACAAGCTGCGCGCCTCGGTGCTGGCCGACCCGGCCGGCAAGCGCCAGAACACCAAGGACAACACCCCGGCGGTGGTCAACGTGAAGGTCGTCCCTGGCGACACCGTCGACGTCATCGTCGCGGCCAAGGGCGGCGGCTCGGAGGCCAAGAGCAAGTTCGCCATGCTCAATCCCTCCGACTCCATTGTCGACTGGGTGCTCAAGACCGTGCCGACCATGGGTGCCGGCTGGTGCCCGCCGGGCATGCTCGGCATCGGCATCGGCGGCACCGCCGAGAAGGCGATGCTGCTGGCCAAGGAAGCGCTGATGGAGCCGATCGACATCGTCGACCTGCAGGCCCGCGGCGCGTCCAACCGTGCCGAGGAGCTGCGCCTGGAACTGTACGAGAAGGTCAACGCGCTGGGCATCGGCGCGCAGGGCCTGGGCGGCCTGACCACGGTGCTGGACATCAAGGTCAAGGACTATCCGACCCACGCCGCCAACCTGCCGGTGGCGCTGATCCCCAATTGCGCGGCGACCCGCCATGCGCACTTCACCCTGGACGGCAGCGGCGCGGTGATGCTGGAGCCGCCATCGCTGGAAGACTGGCCCAAGCTGACCTACAACCCGACCAATGCGCGCCGGGTGAACCTGGACACCATCACCCGCGAGGAAGTGGCCAGCTTCAAGCCGGGCGAGACGATCCTGCTCAACGGCAAGCTGCTCACCGGCCGCGACGCCGCGCACAAGCGCATGATCGACATGCTCAACCGCGGCGAGACGCTGCCGGTGGACTTCACCAACCGCTTCATCTACTACGTCGGCCCGGTCGATCCGGTGCGCGACGAAGTGGTCGGCCCGGCCGGTCCCACCACCGCCACGCGCATGGACAAGTTCACGCGGCAGATGCTGGAGCAGACCGGCCTGCTGGGCATGGTCGGCAAGTCCGAGCGCGGCGATGCGGCGATCGCCGCGATCCGCGACAACAAGGCGGTGTACCTGATGGCGGTCGGCGGCTCAGCCTACCTGGTGTCCAAGGCGATCAAGGCCAGCAAGGTGCTGGCGTTCGAAGACCTGGGCATGGAGGCGATCTACGAGTTCGAGGTCAAGGACATGCCGGTGACCGTGGCGGTCGATGCCAGCGGCGAGTCGGTGCACAAGACCGGCCCGCGCGAGTGGCAGGCGCGCATCGGCAAGATCCCGGTGGTGGTCGAGGCCTGATCGGCCGCAGCGCGGACGCCGACGAAGTCGCCGGCGTTCCGCGCGGCGCTGGCGGTGCGCCGGCGCCGCGGCAATAATCGGCGCTGGTTCCGCCTCCGGGGAAAGCGTCGTGTCCATCGTGCTTTACGGCTCGCCCAGTACCGCCTCGTTCGTCGTGCACTGGTTGCTGATCGAACTGCAGGTCGATTTCGAACTGCGCATGCTCGATTTCGAGCGCCAGGAGCAGAAGAGCCCCGAGTACCTGGCGCTCAACCCGCAGGGGCGGGTACCGACGCTGGTGCTGGACGGGCAGGTGCTGACCGAATCGGTCGCCATCGCCATGCACCTGGCCGACCTCTATCCGCACGCCGGCCTGGCGCCGCCGCCCGGCACCCATGAACGCGCGGCCTATTACCGCTGGATGCTGTTCGGCGCCTACACCCTGATGCCGGCCTACCGCGACTGGTTCTATCCCGACGAACCGGCCGGTGCCGACAATGCCGAGCGCGTGCGCGCCAGTGCCCGCGCGTTCCTGGAAAAGGCCTGGGACGAGGTGGCGACCCACCTGGAGCAGGGCGGCCCGTATCTGCTCGGCGAGCACTGCAGCGCCGCCGACTTCGTGCTGGTCATGCTGATGCGCTGGTCGCGCAACATGCCGCGGCCCACCGACAGCTGGCCGGCGCTCAAGGCGCTGGCCGAGCGCATGAAGGCGCGCCCGGCGTTCCACGAAACCTATCGGCGGGAAGGCATTACCGATTGGGCGTGAGCAGCGGAGCGGAAGCGCGGATCCGGAAGCAACGGCGGCTACGTCGTGTGGCGTGGGCTGTCGGGGTTCCGGCAGCTTCCCCGGACAACGAAGATGAGTTCGTTGAAACTCTGCTGGTCCGTTTTTTCTGGTCTTCGACATGAGCGCCGAACCAGCAAAGCGCTGATTCACAAGCACGTGCGCTGACCGTTCACGTGGTTTGCGCTCACCCGTACGGAAGCATCGCGCGTCGCTGAGTAGCCAGCGGCGCCCCCTCCTGCGTCATCTTGTCGCACCCGCCACTGCGGCCGACCCGCTGCCGACGCGGCCGCCTAGAATGATGCGGTGTCCGCCCTCCGTGCTCCCGCCCGACTGCGCCGCCTGATGCGCTGGCCCGCCTTGCTGGCCGCGCTGTTGCTGGTGGTCGCGCCGGTGGCCAGCCGCCTGCTGGAGACCGCAAGCCTGTCGGTGCCGATGTGCACGACGGCCGGGTTGCAGGCGATGCCGGAACTGCCACCGGAACACGGCGCCGCGCACGCGATCCACGCCGATCACCACGAGGTGTCGGGCGCACAGCGCGACCATGGCCCGGCACATGCCGCCTGCGACTACTGCCTGCTCGCCGCACGGCTGCTGCCATGGCTGGCGATCGTCCTGCTGCTGGCCGCTGCGCTGCCCGCGCCTGCAACCGCGGCGCCATTGCGCCACCGTATCCACGCTGCTGTGCGCTGGCGTGCGCACGGCGCACGCGGGCCGCCACCGAATCTCCAGAGCGCTCTCCTGTTTCCGGTGCGCTAGGCGCGCCGGCGCCGTTCTTTTCTGGAGTTCACCTCATGCCTCAGTTCCTGCCGTCGCCCGCGCGGGCGGCGTTGTCGTGCTGCATTCTTGTCAGTCTGTTTCCCGCTTCCGGCCATGCCGAGGCGCCCGATGCCACCACCCTCGACCGGATGCAGGTGACCGCCACCGCGCCGGTCGCGCCGCTGACCTGGACGGTCGATCCGAAGCTGCCGCGGCAGCCGGTGCCGGCCAGCGACGGCGCCGACTATCTGAAGACCGTGCCGGGCTTCGCCGCGATCCGCAATGGCGGCACCAACGGCGATCCGGTGCTGCGCGGCATGTTCGGCTCGCGGCTCAACGTGCTCAGCAACGACGGCACCCTGGTCGGCGCGTGCCCGGCGCGGATGGACAACGCCTTGTCCTACATCGCGCCGGAGACCTTCGACCGGCTCACCATCGTCAAGGGCCCGCAGACCGTGCGCTGGGGGCCCGGCGCCTCCGCCGGCACCGTGCGCTTCGAGCGCGACACCCCGCATTACGCGGCGCCGACGCTGGAAGGCGAGGCCAGCGCGCTGGTCGGGTCCTGGAACCGCAACGACCAGAACCTGGACCTGCGCGGCGGCAACCGCAGCGGTTACGCCCGCGTGGACGCCAACCGTTCCGAGTCCGGCGACTACCGCGATGGCGACGGCGCAGTGGTGCCGTCGCGCTGGCGCAAGTGGAATGCCGACGCCGCGGTCGGCTGGACTCCGGACCCGGACACCGTGCTGGAACTCTCCGCCGGCAGCGGCGACGGCCTGGCCCGCTACGCCGGGCGCAGCATGGACGGCACCCAGTTCCGTCGCACCAGCTACGCCGCGCGCTTCGAGCGCACCGACCTGCCCGGCGCCTGGGAAGCGCTGCGCGCCAACGCCTACGTCAACGACGCCGACCACGTCATGGACAACTACACGTTGCGCCGCCCCAACCCGCAGTCGGCGATGCCGATGCCGATGGCCGCCAACGTGGATCGACGCACCAGCGGCGGGCGCGTGGAATCGGAGTGGCGCTGGGAGCAGGTCGTGGTCCAGGCCGGCGTCGACACCCAGCAAAGCCGCCACCGCGACCGCAGCGCCAGCGGCGAGGGCGCATACCGGACCGTGCCGTGGCGCACCGACGCGCGGTTCGACAATCTTGGCGCCTTCGCCGAGGCGACCTTCGGCGCCGGCACGGCGCAGCGCTGGATCGCCGGCCTGCGCCTGGATCGCGCGCAGGTCGAGGACACCCGGCGCAGCATCGGCATGATGGGCATGCCCAATCCCACTGCCGGACAGACGCGCAGCGAAGACCTGGGCAGCGGTTTTCTGCGCGTGGAGCGCAACCTCTCGGCCGACACCGTCTGGTATGCCGGCCTGGGCCGCAGCGCACGCATGCCGGACTACTGGGAACTGTTCTCTGCCGACATGGGCCCGATGGGCGCGGCCAACGCCTTCGCCGGGCTGCGCCCGGAACGCACCACCCAGCTCGATCTCGGCCTGCAGTACCGCGGCGCGACCGTGCAGGGTTGGGTCTCCGCCTACGCCGGGCGGGTGCAGGACTTCATCCTCTTCACCTATGCCGACGGCGGCATGATGGGCACCAGCACCCGCGTCGACAATGTCGATGCGCGCATCGCCGGCGCCGAGGCGGGACTGGATTGGCAGCCGTTGCACGGCCTGGCCCTCGGCGGCACGCTGGCCTATGCCTGGGGCGAGAACCGCAGCGACGGCACGCCCTTGCCGCAGATGCCGCCGCTGGAATCGCGGCTGCGACTGGAGTGGGAAGGGCAGCGCTGGTCGGCCGGGGCGCTGCTGCGCGCGGTGGCGCGGCAGGGGCGGGTGGCGTTGGACCAGGGCAACGTGGTCGGCCGCGACCTCGGCCGCAGCGCCGGTTTCGCCACGCTGGGGGTGGGCGGCGGCTACCGGGTCAGTGAGGGGCTGCGGCTGAGCGCCGGCATCGACAACGTGTTCGACCGCCGCTACAGCGAACATCTCAACCTGGCCGGCAGCGCCGATTTCGGCTTCCCGGCCGACCCGGTGCGCATCGCCGAACCGGGCCGCAATCTCTGGTTGAAGGGCAACTACCGGTTCTGAGCGATCGGCGCACGCGACGCCCAGGCGGGCGTCGCGTGCGCCGCTCAGCCGTGGCCGATCAGAACCATTCCAGCAGCGAGATGCCGACGCCGACGTAGGTGGCGCGGTGGTTGTAGTCGATCATGCTCTCGCCATAGCCGTCGAACACCTGCACATGGCCGCGCAGCAGGTTGCTGATCGGGAAGCCCCAGTCCAGCTGCACCGCGCCGTGCGAGCGGTCGCCGCCGCGCAGCGAATGCCGTGCCATCAGCGCCACCTCGTGGCCGTTGCGGTTGTAGATCAGGGTCGCGTCGCCGCGGCCCATGTAGTCCTCGATGTCCGGATTGTTGTCCTGCTTGCGGCTCTCCGGGATGCGGTACCAGGGCCGCAGCACCAACGCCCAGTTGTCGCGGTCCAGGCCGATGTTGAGCATCGCCCGGTTCCAACTGCGCGACAGCGGATCGCTGCGGCCGTTGGACTGGTGGGTCAGCTGGATGCCGGTCATCCGTCCCTTCCAGCCGAACAGACTGTAGTTGTTGCGGAACACCAGCATCAGTTCCGGCTCGTAGTTGGTCTCGCGGAACGGCCGCGACTGCTCCGCGTTGTAGACCTGCCAGCGCGAGCTCTGGGTATACGCGCCCCACAGGTCGCCGTTGTCGCCGAAGATGTTCTCCACGATCTTGGTCTTGAAGCTCAGCTGGAACTTCGCCTCCACGCTGTCCAGCGGCTCGGCGGTGGTCACCGTGTTGACCGGGTTCGGCGAGGACGGCAGCTCGTTCTTCTTGCTGGTCCAGAACGCCGGCAGCAGGTACACCGGCTTGTAGGCGCGCAGCTGGAAGGTGCCCAGCTTGGAGTCCTTGGCCAGTTCCCAGCGGCTGTCCAGCAGCGAGCCCTTGCCGGCATTGGCGATGGTGCTGTCGTAGCGGTCCTGCTTGAAGATCGCGGCGGCGCGCTGGCGGGTGCGCTCGGCGACGCCGGCGTCTTCCGGCACGCTGGCGTCCAGCTGTTGCTTCTGGCGTTCGCTGGCAGCCTTTGCCGCGGCATCGGCGGCCTGCGGATCGGCGGTGCGGCGCGACAACGCCTGGTCGTAGCAGGCCAGGCGGGCGGCGTCGCTGGAAATCGCCACGCAGGCTTCCGGCGAGGCGGGGGTGGGCAGGACTTCCTGCGCGTGCGCAAGCGGCACGGCCGCGATCGACAGCAGCAACAGGGGACGGACCTGACGATGGGACATGCGGTTCTCGCTGCAACGGGCGGCGCGGGCGGGTGGTGCGCTGCCGGGGTGAATGGCCGGCAGGGAAAATACAGGAAGTGACGACAACAGGGTCATCACACGTTCATGCTGCCGCCGCGACGCCGGCTTCAGGCGTGCTGCGTCAGAGCAGCCAGGCCACCGCGAACGCCGCGAGCATCGCCAGGGCCAGGCCGAGCTTGGCGGCGGTGCCCAGGACGATGCCCAGCCAGGTGCCGACGCCGACGCGGGTCGCCTGGCGCAGCTCGCGGCCGTGCCAGTACTCCCCGACCAGGGCACCGACGAAGGGGCCGACGAACAGCCCGATCGGCATGAAGAACATGCCGGCGATCCCGCCCAGCACCGATCCCCACAGCGCCTTGCGGCTGGCGCCGACGCGCTGCGCACCGAACGCGGTGGCCAGCAGGTCGACCAGCAGCGACAGCGCGGTGAGCACGCCCAGCACGGTCAGCGTCGGCCAGCCGAGCCGCTGGAAGCCGTCGGCCCAGGCCGCCAGCAGCATCCCGGCGAACATCAGCGGGGTGCCGGGCAGGGCCGGCAGCAGCACCCCTGCCAGCCCGACCAGAACCAGGAGACCGGCACAGACGTAATAGATGAACGCAGGGTCCACGTGGCTCACCGCGGGGGAGATTTGGGGGTTGACAGATGGGGTCTTTTTGCTGATTGCATTTTCATTTTGACCGGGGTAAGTTGCAGCCGCTGCGTTTGCAAAGGTCACCGTGAATCGTGGCCTGATGCGGTAGATCCACCGATCCGCTACATCGTTATACCTCGCTTCCTCCTTGCAACCAGCCGCCGCACCCCACGGCGTACCCACCCCTGAGACGTGTTCCAAGGAGTAAGTCGATCATGAACGGCACTGGCAATCGCGAAAACGGCACCGTGAAGTGGTTCAACGATGCCAAGGGTTTCGGTTTCATCAGCCGCGAAAACGGCGAGGACGTGTTCGTGCACTTCCGGGCGATCCAGACCCAGGGCTTCAAGAGCCTGAAGGAAGGCCAGAAGGTCAGCTTCACCGTGGTGCAGGGCCAGAAGGGCCTGCAGGCCGACGCGGTGCAGCCGCTCTGAGGCGCTGTCGCGCGCGGCGCCGCGCGCAGCAAAAAGGCCCGCGCTGCGGGCCTTTTTGCGTTTCGGGGCAGCTCGCCGAGGCCGATCAGCGCGGCACCACGCGCCCGTTGACCACGCGCACGTAGGTGTTCTCGCGCACCCCGGCCAGGTCGCGCTGGTTGACCACGATCACCCGGCCGTCGTCCATCTGCACATGCACGTCGTAGGTGTCGCTGGTGACGTTCTTCTGGATCTGGTTGCCGGCCAGCGCGCCAGCCGCCGCGCCGGCCACCGCCGACACGTTCTGGTTGCCCTTGCTGCCGCCGGTGTGGTCGGAAATCTCGTGGCCGGCGACCGCGCCGACGATGCCGCCCAGGATCGCGCCCGTGGCCGACGGCGCGGTGCGGCCGGACGGTACGGTGTCGATGCGGGTGACGATGCCGCAGTCGGCGCAGCGGGTCTGCGTGTAACCGCCGCGCGCCGGCTGGCTGTAGCCGCCGCCGTAACCGCCGCCATAGCCCGGGGACGTGGCGCAGCCTGCCAGCGCCAGGGTCGCCACGGCAGCGGTGGCCATCAGTTGAATCTTCATGGGTGCTCTCCTCGACAGTGATGGAGCGCGGCGGCAGCGCCGCGTTCGCACGCATCCTGTCCACCCCTGCGTGAATGAAACGCCAACCCTGGCAGGTGCCGTTCAGCCTCGCGCCGGCTTGCGTCAGCGGCAATTCATCGATACGCGCACTGGCACATGTGCGCTGAAGCCACGCCGACAGCGCAGCGAGGCCTGCGTCGGTCCGTCAGCGAAACCCCTGCAGCAAGCTCGGCGCCGCTCTCAGCGAACGCTCAGCGGAAATCGCGGTGGCAGGCGTCGCAGCGTTCGTCGATCTGCTGGCGCGCCTGCGCCAGCGCGGCGCAGTCGGCCGGCGGCTGTGCCAGCGCCGCGTCCACACCGGCGCGCAGCGCATCGGCGTGCTCGCGGAAGCGGCTGTCGTCGGCCAGGTCGGGAAACGCCGTGCCCAGTTCGTCGCCGAGCAGGCGCAGCGTGCGCAGCCGCGCCTGCGGACCCGCGCCGCTGCATTGCCGGTGCGCGGTGTCGCGTTCGAGCAGCGTCAGTTGCTTGCCCATCACCTGCATCAGGCTGCGCGGGAACGGATCCTGCCGCGCCTGCACCGCGCGCAGCGCCATCACCGTCAGCACCAGGCCGAGCAACAGGCCGGCCAGCAGCACGAACAGATAGCGTGAGGTGGAGGCGGGCGGGGATGAGGGCGGCTTGGCCATGGCAGGCATGCGCAGCGGGATGGAGTGCCGATGGTACGCCTGCTGCAAGGCGGCGCGCGGACGCCAGGCGCGAATCCCCAATCCCCAATCCCCCAATCCCGGCTCCCCAGGCAATCCCCTAAAATGCGCGGATGAACGAACAATGGCGCGAACGCTTCGCCGGCATCGACCGGCTCTACGGGCAAGGCACGATCGCGCGGCTGGCGCAGTGCCGGGTGGCGGTGGTGGGCATGGGCGGGGTCGGCTCGTGGGTGGTCGAGGCGCTGGCGCGCTCGGCCGTCGGGCATCTGACCCTGATCGACGCCGACGACATCTGCGTGTCCAACACCAACCGGCAACTGCCGGCACTGGCCGGGCAGTACGGGCGCAACAAGGCGGTGGCGATGGCCGAGCGCTGCGTGGCGATCAATCCGCAGATCGAGGCGGTGGCGGTCGAGGCCTTCCTCACCCCGACCAACATCGCCGACTTGCTCGATGCCGGCTTCGACCTGGTGATCGATGCCTGCGACAGCTTTCGGGTCAAGGTCGAGACCATCGCCTGGTGCCGGCGGCGCAAGCTGCCGCTGCTGACCGTGGGCTCGGCCGGCGGGCGCACCGATCCGACCCTGGTGCGGATCCGCGACGTGTCGCGCACCGAGCACGACGCCATGCTGGCGCTGATCCGCAAGAAGCTGCGCAGCGAATTCAATTTCCCCAAGAACCCGCAGCGCTATTTCGGCGTGCCGGCGGTGTACTCGCTGGAGAACGTGCGCTATCCGCAGGCCGATGGCAGCGTCTGCGGACTGCGGCCGGTGCTGGGGCCGGATGCAGCCTTGAACCTGGACTGCGGCGCCGGGCTGGGCGCGGCCACCCACATCACCGGTGCGTTCGCCTTCGCCGCGGTCGGCAAGGCGCTGGAGATGCTGTTGAAGCGCGTGGTGGCGCGCGAGGCGGCGGCCGCCTAGCGCGCGCTGGACGGCGGCGGCGCGTCCGGGGCGCGCGTGGCCGCGCCGCTCATCAGGTTGCGCTCGGTGCCGGCCTGCAGGAAGGCCAGCCGTTCCAGGTCGTGCGCCGGCTGCGGCCGGCCGAACAGGAAGCCCTGGAAGTGCCGGCAACCCATGGCCGAGAGCATCTCGCACTGCTGCGCATCCTCGATGCCTTCGGCCAGCGCGACCATGCCCATCACCTCCGAGATCTCCACGATCTTGGCCAGCAGGCGCCGCGAGGACTCGTCGGCCTTGGCGTCGTTGACGAACTGCCGGTCGATCTTCAGCTTGGTGACCGGTAGCGTCCTGAGCATGGCCAGCGACGAGAAGCCGGTGCCGAAATCGTCCAGCGCCCAGCCGATGCCGAACGCCTTGAGTTCGTGCATCTTGGCGCGCACCCCGGCGGTGTCCACGTACAGCGCCGATTCGGTCAGCTCGAATTCCAGCGATGCCGGCGCCACGCCCTCGCTGGTGATCACCTGCTTCACCGACGCCACGAAGTTGGGATCGAGCAACTGCACCGGGCTGACGTTCACCGCGACCACCAGCGCACGCAGATCCTGCTCGTGCGACCAGCGCCGCAGCGTGCTGCAGGCCTGACGCAGCACTTCCAGTCCCACGTCCCGGATCAGCTGGCTTTCTTCGGCCAGCGGGATGAACTTGTCCGGGGTCAGCAGCTTGCCGCTGGGATGGCGCCAGCGCACCAGCGCCTCGGCGCCGAGCATGCTGCCGTTCGCGCTCACCTGCGGCTGGTACAGCACCTCGATCTCGCCGTTGCCGACTGCACGCGCCAGTTCCCGCTCCAGCGAAATGCGCGCGTTCACGTCGTTGCGGTAGATGTGCAGGATCGCCGCGAGCAGGCCGGCCGCGCAGGCCATGTTGGAGATCGCGCCGAGCCGGCGCATCCCCGGCGGCGGCGAGGACGCTGGCGCCAGCCAGTCCAGTTCGCCCGAACCGAACGCGACGAAGGCGCCCAGGCACGCCAGCGGGAACACCAGCGCGCGGTAGCGGCGGCTGCGGTCGAACACGAACAGCGCGCCGGCCGCCAGCGGCAGGAAGAAGGTGTGCACCGAGCGCGGCACCGTGCCGATCGGCGCATCGATGAACGAGATCACCAGCACCACCACGAACACGCCATGCGCCACCAGCGACAACGAGGCCTCGTCGCAATGGCGGCGGCGGCACAGCGCGAGCAGGCCGACCGCCGTGAGCCCGACGAAGGCGAGCGCCAGTTCCGGCCGGCCGTAGTACAGGTAGCACACGGTCCACAAGGCGCCGAGCGTGGTGCACGAGACCCCGGCCAGGGTCAGGGTGCTGCGCATCTTGCGGCTGCGATTGCTGTCGCGGAATTTCAGGGAGACCCAGCTTTCGCCGTTGGAGACGTGTTTCTCCGAACTCGCGGCGCTTTTCATCGTCGTGGCGCTCGCATGCGCGATGGCTCCGCTCGCGCCGGGGCGGCCGCGGAGGAGGCGATCGCACGCGTGCGCCGCGCGCTGTGGAGAAGCGGGTAGGGGATACGGCTTGCCGGTTGTTTCACGCCAGGATGATCCGATCTGCCAGAACGCGTGCCATCGAGCCGGCCGCCGAGCCTTGTGCTGAGAGCGAACGGGTTCACACTCCGGTGCCTGGCGGACAAAAGATCCGCTCGCCGTTCAGCGCGGTGCACAGTAGCAGAAGCCAGCAGGCGGAAACCCTGTCGAAAGACCGTGATCCGGTAGCCCAGTTCACAGTTTCGTACGAAAGATGCGCGGCAAGCGACGTTCGCGCGGATCGCTGCAGCGCGGAGCTGCGCGTTGGCCAGCGTGCCTGCGTGCCGAGCGGCGCTTGCGCGGGGCGCCACCACGCTGGCGAGCGGTGCGCGCTGTGTCTGCGGGACAGTCCTGCGTCAGCCCGGCGCGGCTGTGTCGGGAAGCACGTCGGGCAGGCCGAACAGCCGCCGCGCGTTGGCCGTGGTCTGCGCGGCGATGGAGGCGGCAGGTGCGTCGCGCAGCGCGGCGATGGTGTCCAGCACCGTGCGCAGCCGTGCCGGTTCGTTGCGCTGGCCGCGGATCGCGGCATCGGGCTGGTCCGGCGCATCGGTTTCCAGCAGCAGTTGTTGCAACGGCACCGTGGCGGCGAGCCGGCGCAGGCGCTGCGCCCGTGCGTAGGTGACCGGCCCGCCCAGGCCGATCAGGAAATCCAGCGACTGCAACTGTGCCGCCTGCTCGGCGCTGCCGGCGAAACTGTGCACCACGCCACGCAGGCGCCCGACCTTGCGGATCGCCAGGATCACCGCGTCCACCGCGCGCCGCGCATGCACGATCACCGGCAGGTCGAACTCTCGTGCCAGTTGCAGCTGGCCGGCGAAGTAGCGCTGCTGGTCGGCTTCGTCCAAGCCTTCGACGAAGAAGTCCAGGCCGCATTCGCCGATCGCGCAGGGACGCTCGCGTTCGATCCACTCGCCGAGCAAGGCCAGGTGCTCGGGCCGGTGCTCGGCCAGAAACAGCGGATGCAGGCCATACGCCGGATACAGGCCGGGCGCGGCCGCGCAGACCGCACGCAGCTTCGCCCAGGACGCCGCGGTCACCGCCGGCACCACCTGCGCCTGCACGCCCGCCGCCTGCGCGCGCGCGATCACCGCGTCGCGGTCCGGATCGAACTCTTCCGCGTCCAGGTGGCAGTGGCTGTCGATCAACGGCATCGGCGCTCAGCGGCGCACGCGTTGCGCGGTCGAGTTCAGCGGCTCGGTGGCCGGCGCCGGGGTGCGGGTCTTCCAGTTGGCCAGCAGCAGGGTGCCCAGGCCGAACACGATCTCGTCGATGAAGGGCACCGGATCGGGCAGCAGCACGCTCAGCACGAACAGCCCGGCGGTGATCTTGAACAGCGTCGGGTAGCGCAATTTGCCCGCCCAGCGCAGCAGCGGATAGACGATCGGGTTGGGCATGTCAGGTGCTCCGGGGCAGCGGTGGAAACGCTAACAGCTTTGATATGGCGACGTTCCGGGGGCGTTACCAGTCGCGTGTACGCCGCGTTACTGAATAGGGAGCGGATCGGTTCAGCTTCGGCATGGTAATCACAGCACCGTAGACAACGCGGTCAGCCCGCAGGAGAGCACACATGAAAAGCACTACGACAACCGTTCTGGTCGCGGCTGGCGCCTTGCTGGTCGGCGGCGTCGCCACCGCGGCCTTCATGAACAATCGTGACAAACCGGTGGACGTCGCCAGCAGCGACGTGCGCCCGGCCCTGGACAATACCCGCGGCGACAGCGCGATGGACAACAGCGTCGGCGGCAAGCTCGAGTACGCCGACGTGGTCCGGGTCGACCCGATCACCCAGAAGCAGCAGCGCTACGCCGAGGTGATCGGCACCGAGCCGCTGCGCCAGACCTCCACCACCACCACGCCGCGTCAGGTGTGCAACGACGTGGTGGTGCAGGAGCGCCTGCCCGAGCGCGACGGCAATGTCGGCGGCACCGTGGTTGGCGCGGTGGTCGGCGGCCTGCTCGGCAACCAGATCGGCCATGGCAACGGCCGCAAGGCCGCGACCGCGGCCGGCGCGGTGGCCGGTGGCTTCATCGGCAACCGCATCGACCAGAACCATGTCGGCGGTCGCGTGGTCGACCGCACCGAGCGCCAGTGCCACACCGAGAACAGCACCGCGCAGTCCTCGACCATCACCGGCTACAACGTGACCTACCGTAACGACGACGGCACCACCGGCACCATGCGCATGGACAGCAAGCCGGGCAGCCGCATCGCCATGGGCACGCAGGACGTGGTCAAGGGCTACGACGTGACCTACCGTTACGACGGCCAGGAAAAGACCGTGCGCATGGACGACCGCCCGAACAGCGACCGCCTGCCGGTGCTGGACGGCCGCCTGGTCACCCAGACCGCCTCGGCCGGCGACGTCGCCGTCAGCCAGCGCTGAGTCGCAGCGCGGTTGCACCTCCGAAGGCCGGCGCGTGCGCCGGCCTTCGTCTATCTGCGGGCGGCGGCGCGGGCGGGACCGATACAATGCGGTTTTCGCCGTGGATGCCGCCATGCCCCTGCCTTGCGACGACCTGTTCAACGTAGCCGCGCTGCTCAGCGAGGAGGAGCGCGCGATCCAGCAGGCGGTGGCGCGCTTCGTCGATGCCAAGGTGTTGCCGGTGATCGGCGACGCCTTCGACCAGGCGCGGTTCCCGCGCGAACTGGTGCCGGAACTTGCGCAACTGGGGCTGCTCGGCGCCAGCCTGCCGGCCGGGCAGGGCGGTGGCGGCCTCAACGCGGTCTGCTACGGCCTGATCTGTCAGGAACTGGAGCGCGGCGACAGCGGCCTGCGCAGTTTTGTCAGTGTGCAGTCCTCGCTGTGCATGTACCCGATCCATGCCTATGGCAGCGACGCGCAACGCCAGCGCTGGCTGCCGGCGATGGCCGCCGGCACGGCGATCGGCTGCTTCGGCCTGACCGAGTCCCAGGGCGGCTCCGACCCGGCGGCGATGCAGACCCATGCGGTGCGCGACGGCGACGGTTGGCGCCTGAGCGGCAGCAAGATGTGGATCACCAACGGCAGCATCGCCGACGTGGCGATCGTGTGGGCGCAGACCGACGACGGCATCCAGGGTTTCCTGGTCGAGGCCGGCACCCCGGGCTTCGGCACCCAGGACATCGCGCACAAGATGAGCCTGCGCGCCTCGGTGACCTCGGCGCTGTTCTTCGACGACGTGCGCCTGCCCGACAGCCAGCGCCTGCCCGGCGTGCGCGGTCTGAAGGGGCCGCTGGGCTGCCTGACCCAGGCCCGCTACGGCATCAGCTGGGGCGCGATCGGCGCGGCCATCGCCTGCCTGCGCGAGGCGCTGGCCTATGCCGGCGAGCGCATGCTGTTCGGGCGGCCGCTGGCGGCGACGCAGAGCGCGCAGATCAAGCTGGCCGACATGGCACGGCGCATCGCCAGCGCGCAGTTGCTGGCGCTGCAACTGGGCCGGCTCAAGGACGCCGGCACGCTGCAGCCGGCGCAGGTGTCGCTGGCCAAGTGGAACAACGTGCGCATGGCCCTGGACATCGCCCGCGAATGCCGCGACCTGCTCGGCGGCGCCGGCATCACCACCGACTACGGTGCGATCCGGCATGCGCTGAACCTGGAATCGGTGATCACCTACGAGGGCACCGAGACCGTGCACCAACTGGTGGTCGGCCGCGAACTGACCGGCATCAATGCGTTTTGAATCCAAGGCCCGCGGCCGGCTGCGTGCCTGTTCACAGGAGAACCGACGATGAGCGTCTTCGATGTGCGCGTGGAAACCGAGCGCCTGGTGCTGCGCCCGCCCACTGCAGAGGATTTCGCGGCGTTCTGCGCCTTTTCCGCCGACGCCGAGACCATGCATCACCTTGGCGGCGTGCAGGCGCCATCGGTGGTCTGGCGCAGCCTGACCTCGCTGGTCGGCAGCTGGCAGCTGCAGGGCTTTGCGATGTTCTCGGTGATCGAGAAGCGCAGCGGGCAGTGGATCGGCCGGGTCGGTCCCTGGCAGCCGCACGGCTGGCCGGGTCCGGAGGTCGGCTGGGGCATCGCCCGCGCGTTCTGGGGCCAGGGCTATGCGCCGGAGGCGGCCACGGCGTCGATCGATTGGGCGTTCGCGCAATTGGGCTGGGCCGAGGTGATCCACACCATCGTGCCCGACAACGCCAACTCCAAGGCGGTGGCGGCCAAGCTCGGGTCGCGCTACCAGCGCCAGGATCGCCTGCCCGAGCCGCTGCAGGCATTCGAGGTGGAAGTGTGGGGGCAGTCGCGCGCGCAGTGGCAGGCGCGGGGCTGAGCCACGACGACGGCAGCATTCGACACAGGAGCGGCGCATGGCATCCGAACGTTTTCCCCTGACCGTGTACGGCATGGCGCTGTCCGGCAATTGCTACAAGGTGCGGCTGTTGCTGGACCAGCTTGGCTGCGGCTACCGCTGGGTCGAGGTCGACAGCGCCAACGGCCAGACCCGCACCCCGGCGTTCCTGGCCAAGAATCCCAACGGCAAGGTGCCGCTGCTGGAACGCGAGGACGGGCGCGTGCTGGCCGAATCCAACGCCATCCTGTGCTGGCTGGCCGAGGGCACCGGCTATCTGCCCGCCGATCCCTGGCAGCGCGCGCAGGCGCTGAGCTGGCTGTTCTTCGAGCAGTACAGCCACGAACCCTATGTGGCGGTGGCGCGCTTCGTCTGCGGCTGGACGCCGCCCGACTCGCCGCGCCGTGCCGAACTGCCGCGCCTGCGCGAGGGCGCGCTGCGGGCGCTGGCGGTGATGGAGCAGCATCTGCAGGCGCAGGCCTGGTTCACCGGGCCGGCCTACGGCATCGCCGATATCGCGTTGTTCGCCTATACGCATTGCGCCGGAGATGCCGGCATCGCGCTGACCCAGTATCCGGCACTGTGCGACTGGCTGCAGCGGGTGCGCGCGACGCCGGGTTTCGTGGCGCTGCCGCCGCTGCCGGAGGACGTGCAGGCACGCCTGGCGCAGACCGGGACGTCAACGGCGTTCACCTGACTGCCGCGCGCCGGCGGCTAGCCTGCAGGTCCATTCGGTCAGGAGTAACGCCATGAGCCAGTACCGCATCGCCGTGTTCGTCGGCAGCCTGCGCAAGGAATCGTTCAACCGGCGCCTGGCGCACGCGCTGGAGCGACTTGCGGGCGACCGCGCCCGTTTCGAGTACGTCGAGATCGGCGACCTGCCGCTGTACAACCAGGACCACGACCACGACTATCCGGCGCAGGGCCGGCGCCTGAAGACGCAGGTCAGCGGCGCCGACGCGGTGCTGTTCGTCACCCCCGAATACAACCGTTCCATCCCCGGTGTGCTCAAGAACGCCATCGACCTGGGCTCGCGGCCGTACGGCGAGAGCGCCTTCGCCGGCAAGCCGGCGGCGGTGTGCGGGACCTCGCCGGGGGCGATCGGCACCGCCCTGGCGCAGCAGCACCTGCGCAACGTGCTGGCTTACCTGGACATGCCGGTGCTGGGGCAGCCGGAGATCTTTCTGCAGTTCAGGGAGGGCCTGATCGCCGAGGATGGCGCGATCGACGACGAGCGCACGCGCAAGTTCCTCGCCGGCTTCGTCGACAAGTTCATCGCCTGGATCGACGAACTGCAGGCCTGAAGCGCCACCGCGGCGCGTGCCGTGGTGCGCGGATGGGGCAGGGCGGGCCTTGTGCGACGCGGTCTCGGCGAGGTTCTCAACCGCTTGTCCCCAGACTTGTCCCCAGCCTCTGGCGAGGCGTGGCGACGCAGGTGCCCCCGCTCAGGCAGGCGCCCTGTGTTGAGCGTCGCCCTAGCCCCGGCCGGGCGCGGCGACTAAAATCGGCGCCCGGGCCGCGGTGAGGCCGCGCCCGGCGCCCGCGCCCCACAGAGAAGACCCAGCCTATGTCCGCCCGTCCCGGCTACCGCGGCGATCGCAAAAGCGAGCGCAGCGAACGCAGCGAGCCGCGTCTCGACCAGTTGCGCGTGCCGCCGCACTCGATCGAGGCCGAACAGGCCGTGCTCGGCGGCCTGATGCTGGCGCCGGACGCCTACGACCGGGTCAACGACCAGCTCACCGAGAACGACTTCTACCGGCGCGATCACCAGTTGATCTACCGCGCGATCCGCGAGCTGGCCGAAAAGGGGCGCCCGTTCGACGCGGTGACCCTGGGCGAGTGGTTCGAATCGCAAGGCAAGCTGGAGATGGTCGGCGACGGCGCCTACCTGATCGAACTGGCCAGCACCACGCCCTCGGCCGCCAACATCGTCGCCTACGCCGAGATCGTCCGCGACAAGGCGGTGCTGCGGCAGTTGATCGAGGTCGGTACCACCATCGTCAACGACGGCTTCCAGCCGGAAGGGCGCGAGAGTTCGGAACTGCTGGCGTCGGCGGAAAAGGCGGTGTTCCAGATCGCCGAGGCCGGTGCGCGCGGGCGCAGCGACTTCGTGGCGATGCCCGGCGCGTTGAAGGACGCGTTCGAGGAACTGCGCAACCGCTTCGAGAACGGCGGCAACATCACCGGCCTGCCGACCGGCTACAACGACTTCGACGCGATGACCGCCGGCCTGCAGCCGACCGACCTGATCATCCTCGCCGCGCGTCCGGCGATGGGCAAGACCACCTTCGCGCTGAACATCGCCGAGTACGCGGCGATCAAGTCGAAGAAGGCGGTGGCGGTATTCTCGATGGAAATGTCCGCCTCGCAGCTGGCGATGCGCCTGATCTCCTCCAACGGCCGCATCAACGCGCAGCGCCTGCGCACCGGCCAGCTCGAGGACGAGGACTGGGCGCGGGTCACCGGCGCGATCAAGATGCTCAAGGAGACCAAGATCTTCATCGACGACACGCCGGGCGTGTCGCCGGAAGTGCTGCGCTCCAAGGCGCGCCGGCTCAAGCGCGAGCACGACCTGGGCCTGATCGTGATCGACTACCTGCAGCTGATGTCGGTGCCCGGCAACAGCGAGAACCGCGCCACCGAGATCTCGGAGATCTCGCGCTCGCTCAAGGGCCTGGCCAAGGAGTTGGGGGTGCCGGTGATCGCGCTGTCGCAGCTCAACCGCTCGTTGGAAACCCGCACCGACAAGCGCCCGGTGATGGCCGACCTGCGCGAATCGGGCGCGATCGAGCAGGACGCGGACATGATCGTGTTCATCTACCGCGACGACTACTACAACAAGGAAAATTCGCCGGACAAGGGCCTGGCCGAAATCATCATCGGCAAGCACCGCGGCGGCCCGACCGGATCGTGCAAGCTCAAGTTCTTCGGCGAATACACCCGCTTCGACAATCTCGCCCACGACTCGGTGGGCGCGTTCGAGTAAGCCTGCGCGCTACGCGCACATCATCTTGCGATCTTGCGAGTGCGGCGCCCGGTACGTTCCGGGCGCCGGCTTGAGGGCGCGACGCAGCGATCAGTAGGGAATCTCGATCTCGGCGTTGCTGGTGGCGTCGTAGGTGTTGGCGCCGTACTCGGCGTGGTGGGTGCAGACCACGGTGATCTTGCGATAGATGCCGTAGACGAAGTTCGACTTGAAGTGCACGTCGACCAGCGCGCCGTTGCCTTCCTCGTCGTAGTCGGTGGTGTAGCCGTTGCCGATCTGATCGTAGGCGTTGCAGCGCACGTTGATGTAGTTGGCATCGACGCGGTCGTTGTTGGCGTTGGCGAAGCGCGAGTACGCGCGGATCTTCAGGCGCTTGCCGCCGGCCGGACGTCCGTCGGACTCGTAGCCCTGGTTCTGGATCACCCCCTGCAGCGTGTAGACCGGCGTGCTGCCGCCGCCGCCACCGCCGCCGCCGCACTCGATGCCGTTGTCGAGGCTGACCTCGTTCTGTAGCTGGATGGGTTCGGCGGTGCAGGCCATCGCCAGCGGGGCGGCGAGGCTCAGTGCGAGGGTGAGGGCGACTTTTGCGATGCGCTTGTCCATGGATCTTGCTCTCCTGAGAGTCTTGCGGATGTCTGCGATGGGCATGACCGTGCTGCGCCGTTGGCTGCCCGCAGCGCGTCGCGGCCCTGTCGATGCAGGTCCGGGCGCGGGCGGTTCGGGGCGCACGCAGCCGCGCTCGCCGGCCGTGGTGGCCGTGAGGTCGCAGAAGCGATGGCGGATGTTCCCCGTGCGCGCGAGACGGCCGTGGCCGTGTCGTGCGCGGTGCAGCGAAAGCACGGATGACGTCCTTCCCCGGAACGTCATCCAACAGCGGCGGTCGCGGCGCCGCTTCGACATGACGGCGCCCGCCACGGCGTTATAGCAGGGAGGATGAGGTGCACGCGCGCGGCGTGTGGCGATGTCTACGAAATCCGGTCAGCACGGCACTCGCGCAGCAGCATCGGCAGCGTCGAAGCGGGTACGGGCGTTCCGCATGCTCACCTGGCCGCTGCACCCGATCCGTATCATGGCGCGTCCTTCGCTGCGTCCCCTCGCATGAGCTACGCCATCGTCTGGTTCCGGCGCGACCTGCGCCTGCACGATCAACCCGCCCTGCAGGCCGCGCTGGATGCCGGGCATACGCCGGTGCCGGTGTACCTGCACAGTACGGAAGACGAGGGCGCATGGGCCGCCGGCGCGGCTTCGCGCAGTTGGCTGCAGCGCTCGCTGGCAGCGCTGGACGCGCAACTGCGCGCGCGCGGTTCGCGCCTGATCCTGCGCCAGGGCCCGGCCGAGGTCGCCTTGCGCCAGGTGATCGCCGACTGCGGCGCGGAGGCGGTGTACTGGAACCGCCGCTACGAGCCGGCCACGCAACCGCGCGACGCGCGGCTCAAGCGCGAACTGCGCGAACAGGGCCTGGAGGTGCACAGCCACAACAGCGCGCTGCTGTTCGAACCCTGGCAACTGGCGACGCAGCAGGGCGGCCCGTACAAGGTGTTCACCCCGTTCTGGCGCAGCGCCTTGAGCCATTGGCAGGTGCCCGCGTTGCAGGCCGCGCCGAAGACGCTGCCAGCGCCGCCCAAGGATCTGGACAGCCTGCCGCTGGAACGACTCGGCCTGGCGCCGGCGCTGGACTGGGATCGCGGCTTCTGGGAGGTCTGGCAGCCGGGCGAGGCGGGCGCACACGAGGCGCTGGACGTGTTCGTCGACGGCGCGCTGCGCGACTATCTCGATGGCCGCGACCGCCCCGACCAGGTCGGCACCTCGCGGCTGTCGCCGCACCTGCATTTCGGCGAGATCGCGCCATGGCGCATCGTCGCGACGCTGGAACGGCAGCGCCGCGCCGCCACCGCCGCGGCGATCGACGGCTACATCCGCCAGCTCGGCTGGCGCGATTTCGCCCACCACCTGCTGCACCATTTCCCGGACACGCCCGAGCGCAACCTCAATCCGCGCTTCGAGCGCTTTCGCTGGGCCAAGCCCGATGCGGCGACATTGCACGCCTGGCAGCGCGGACGCACCGGCGTGCCGATCGTCGATGCCGGCCTGCGCGAGCTGTGGCACACCGGCTGGATGCACAACCGCCTGCGCATGATCGTCGCCAGCTACCTGTGCAAGCACCTGCGCGTGCATTGGTCCGAAGGCGCGCGCTGGTTCTGGGACACCCTGGTCGATGCCGACCTGGCCAACAACACCCTGGGCTGGCAGTGGGTGGCCGGCACCGGCGCCGATGCCGCGCCGTATTTCCGCGTGTTCAATCCGGTGACCCAGGCGCAGAAGTTCGATCCGAAGGGCGAGTACATCGCGCGTTGGGTGCCGGAACTGGCAGCGCTGCCGGTGGCCGACCGCTTTGCGCCCTGGCAGGCACCGCAGCGACTGGCGCACGCCGCCCCGCAGTATCCGCGGCAGCCGATCGTGGACCTGGCCGCCGGCCGCGATGCGGCGCTGGCCGCCTATCGTGAGACCGCCGCCGGCTGAGCACTGCGCGGTGTTGCGCGGCGCAGCACGGCCGCAGGCGCGATTGACGCCCTTCGCGGGGCCATGATTCACTCCGGGCTCGGACAGGAGCCCGCATGGCCACCAGCTCAGCTCGCCGCAAGCCGCAGCGCGAACCGATGTCGCGCGTGGACACCGCCTGGTTGCGAATGGACCGGCCGACCAATCCGATGATGATCACCGGCGTGCTGATGTTCGACGAGCCGCTGACCCTGCCTGCGCTCAAGCAACTGGTGCGCAAGCGCTTCCTGGCCTTCCCGCGGTTCCTGCAGAAGCCGGTGGAGACCGCCACCGGCGCCTACTGGCAGCGCGACGACGATTTCGATCTGGACTGGCACGTGCGCCTGTCGGCCTTGCCCGGGCGCGGGCAGAAGAAGGCGCTGGAGCGCTTCGCCGGGCAGATGGCCTCCACGCCCTTGGACAAGACCAAGCCGCTGTGGCAGTTCCACCTGATCGAGCGCTACGAAGGCGGCTCGGCGCTGGTGGCGCGGATCCACCACAGCTATGCCGACGGCATCGCGCTGGTGCAGGTGCTGCTGTCGCTGACCGATACCCAGCGCACCCCGGAGCCGTCGGCGCAGCTCGGGCGCGCGTGGCTCAAGGACGACGGCAAGGAGGTGGTGCGCCGGGTCGGCGCGGTGGACCGCTACCTCAAGCTCGGCGGGCGCATGCTCGACAAGGGCCGGGCGATGGCGCAGGACCCGAACCTGCCGCAGATGCTGGCGCGCGAAGGCGGGCTGATCGGCCGCGAACTGGTCAATGCGCTGCTGCTGGCCGACGATCCGCCGACGCTGCTGCGCGGCCGCCTCGGCGTCAGCAAGCGCGTGGCCTGGGCCGAGCCGCTGGACCTGGACGAGGTCAAGGCGGTGGGCCGCGCCTGCGACTGCACGGTCAACGACGTGCTGATGGCGACCATGGCCGGCGCCTTGCGCGACTACATGCTCGAACGCGGCGAACGCCTGGACGGGGTGACCCTGCGCGCCACCGTGCCGGTCAACCTGCGCCCGCTGGAGCACGCGCGCAAGCTCGGCAACCACTTCGGCCTGGTGTTCCTGGACCTGCCGGTGGGCGAGGCCAATCCGGTGCGGCGCCTGCAGTGCGTGGCCGAGTCGATGCAGCAGCTCAAGCAGTCGCGGCAGGCGATGGTGGTGTTCGGCCTGCTGGCGGCGGTGGGCATGGCGCCGGCGGCGCTGCAGTCGGCGGCGCTGGACCTGTTCAGCCGCAAGGCCACCACCGTGGCGACCAACGTGCCGGGGCCGCAGCAGCCGCTGTACCTGGCCGGCAGCCGCGTGCGCGAGATGATGTTCTGGGTGCCGCAGACCGGCTCGATCGGCGTCGGCGTGTCGATCATGAGCTACAACCACCGCGTGCACTTCGGCCTGATCGGCGATGCGCGGCTGATTCCCGATCCGGACGCGGTGATGCGGCGGGTCGGCGCCGAATTCGAAAAGCTGCTGTACCTGGCGCTGATGGGCGATTGGGAGCAGCCGCTGCGCGCGGCCGACGCCGAAGACCTGCTGCCGTCTTCCTGAACCGGGCGCATCGCGCGCCGGGCTGCGTTCATCCGCGCCTCGCGTGGCCCTGTTTATGCTGCCGCCACGTCAAACCAGGTTCGGAGAGAACATGATGAAAACGACCACCCTTCGCGGCGTGTACGTGGCCCTGGCCAGTGCGCTGGTGCTGTCCGCCTGCGCCACCGGCGGCTCCTACGTGCAGCGCGACCAGTACGGCAATCCCACCGAGCAGCAGAACCGCACCGGCCGCGGCGCGCTGATCGGCACCGCGGTCGGCGTCGCCGCAGGCCTGCTCAGCGGCAGCAGCGCCACCGAGCGCCGCCAGCACGCGATGATCGGCGCAGGCATCGGCGCGCTCAGCGGCGCGGCGATCGGCAACTACCAGGATCGGCAGGAACGCGCGCTGCGCGAGCGCACCGCCAACACCGGTATCGACGTGCGCCGCGACGGCGACAACATCACCCTCAACCTGCCCGACGGCATCACCTTCGACTTCAACCAGTCCACGCTCAAGCCGCAGTTCTATTCGGCGCTCAACGGCGTGGCCCAGACCCTGGGCGAATACAACCAGACCATGATCGAGGTGGTCGGCCACACCGACAGCATCGGCAGCGATGCGGTCAACCAGCGTCTGTCCGAACAGCGCGCGTCCTCGGTGGCCGCCTACCTGACCGCGCAGGGCGTGCAGCCCGAGCGCATCCAGACCCTGGGCGCGGGCAAGAAGTACCCGATCGCCGACAACAGCACCGAGGCCGGTCGCGCGCAGAACCGCCGCGTGGAGATCCGCGTGGTGCCGCTGCGCGCCTCGGCCGGCTGACCGATCCGCCGACCGCAACGACGAACGGGCCGCACTGCGGCCCGTTCGCGTTTCTGCGCTGCTGCTGCGACGCGTTGCGCGCGGCGCGGCTCAGACCAGTGCCACGTCCTCTTCGTCCTCGGCTTCCGTTTCCAGTGCCGCCGGCACCGGCGCCGGTGTGGCTGCGATGCGCGGCAGGCTGGCCAGCGACTGGGTGTTCATCGCCACACCGCTGCAGAGGGTGAACTCGGCGCCGTCCTCGGCCTGCTGCGTGGCCAGCTTGGCCGGGCACTGCGCCATCATGTAGCTGACGTCGAAGTTGAGCTTGTCGACCAGGAAGTCGACGAAGGCGCGCACCTTCGGCGAGAGCATGCGCCCGCCCGGGAACACCGCGTTGAAGTCCAGGTCCGGCCCGACCCAGCCGCCGAGCACGCGCCGCGCCTTGCCGGCCTCGATCAGCGGCTTGATCGTCGCATCGCTGGCCAGCACCAGGCCTTCGCCGCAGACCAGGCCGCCGATCAGCGCCGCCGAATCGTTGGCCAGCAGGATCGGCTGGACCAGGAATTCGCCGCTCTGCTTGCCGTTGCGCAGCGGCCAGCACAGCCGGGTGCCGCCGCCGCGGCCGTTGCTCAGTGCCAGCGTGCGGTGGTGCTGCAGGTCGTCCGGATGCAGCGGTTCGCCATGGCGCTCGATGTAATACGGACTGGCGAAGACCTGGGTGCGGAAGGTGGCGAGCTTGCGCGCGACCATGGTCGAATCCGGCAGCGTGCCCATGTGCAGGGCCACGTCCACGCCTTCGGCGATCGGGTCGACCTTGTCGCTGGTCATGATCATCTCCAGGCGCACTTCCGGATGCTGGCGGTGGAATTCGCCCAGGATCGGCGCCACCCACGAGATGCCGGCCGAATAGGGCACGCTGAAGCGCAGCCAGCCGCGCGGGCCGGCCTGCAACTGGCCCACCGCGCTCTCGGCTTCCTCCAGTTCGCGGGCGATGCGCTGGCAATGCTCGTGGTAGACCGCGCCGGCCTCGGTCAGCCCGAGCCGGCGCGTGGTCCGGTGCAGCAGGCGCGCGCCCAGCCGCGCTTCCAGGTCCTGCACCTTGCGGCTGACGGTGGTCTTGGGCAGGCCGAGGGCATTGGCCGCGGCGATGAAGCTGCCTTGCTCGACCACCTTGACGAAGATCAGGGTGTCGTTCAGATCGTGGCTCATGGCGGTTCCTTGAGGTGGAGACGATTGGACCGATAGCGGGACGATTATTCCCCTTAATTCGGACTAATCAAGTGCGGCTTTGGCGCCTAATTTGTCCGCATTCGCCATCACCGACGGTCTTTGCCCATGTCGATGCGCACTCTGTTCCAGTTTTTCGCCTGCCCCGATCGCCAGCCGCGGCGCCGTTCCGCGCCGGTGGCGCCGGCGCAATCCCTTTACCCGAGGGCGTTTCGCGAGTTCACGCCGCCGCCGCGGCGGCAGGGCGGCAGCAGCCTGCGCCTGGGCGCGTCCGGCACCGATCGGCTGGGACGCATCGCGATTGTCCCGTCGGCGGGAGGAAAAGTCCCGTGAGCGGGACGTTGGTCCCCGAGGTCCTGGTCCTCGGCGGCAGCGGCACGGTCGGGCAGGGCGTGGTCCAGGCGTTGCTGGAGGCGGGCAGCCCGGTGCTGGCAGTGGGGCGCGATCGCGCCCGCCTGGCTGCGCTGCGCGATCGCCACCGCGACGAACCCGCGCTGGACGTGCTGGCCGGCTCGGTCGCCACCGACGCGGCCGCCGCGGCCCTGGTCGCCGAGATCGCGCAGCGGCCGCGGCCGCTGGCCGCGGTGGTCGCCGCCCTGGGCAGCCCGCTGCGCCCCGGGCGCCTGCTGGAGCGACCGCTGGGCGCGCTGCGCCGGCGCCTGGATGCGGATCTGCTGCCGCATCTGGCTGCCGCGCGGCATCTGTTGCCGCTGCTGGCGCAGCACGAGCGCGGCGCCCGCTACGTGCTGCTGGGCAGTCCCTGCGCGCTGCGCGCCTGGTCCGGGCATGGCGACAGTTCGGTCGCGGCCTCCGCGATCCGCATGCTTGCGCAGGTGCTGCACGAGGAAGCCAAGCCGCTGGGCGTGCACGTGCATCTGCTGTCGCTGTCCGCGCCGGTGTGCCGCAGCGACGACGCCATCGGCGACTGCCCGGAGTGGTTCACCACCCTCGGCGTCGGCCGCGCCGTGGTCCACCTGCTTGCCGATGCGCAGCGGCCGGACCGCGCCCTGGTCGAGATCGATCGCCGCCACTTTGCCCAGCCGCGCAGCGCCTTGCTCACCCCCTTGCCGTTTTCCTTCTCCACCCACGAGGTCTCTCCATGAATCCGATTCCGATGCCGTCGCGCCTGCTGCCGGGCGCCCTGCGCCCGCTGGCGGTGGCGCTGCTGGTCGCCACGCTCGCCGCCTGCGGCGGCAAGGCCAACGAACAGGGCGCGCCGCCGCCGCCGAGCGTGGGCGTGGCGCCCGCGCTGCAGAAGCAGATCAGTCAGTGGGACGAGTTCAGCGGCCGCGTCGAGGCGGTCGAGCACGTCGACCTGCGCCCGCGCGTGTCCGGCTACATCGACAAGGTCAATTACGTCGAAGGGCAGGAGGTGAAGAAGGGCGATGTGCTGTTCACCATCGACGCGCGCAGCTACCGCGCCGACCTGGCCCGCGCCGAGGCCGATCTGGCGCGCGCACGCACCCAGGCCAAGCTCAGCGCCAGCGAGGCCGCGCGCGCCAAGACCCTGTCCGAACAGCAGGCCATCTCCACCGAGAGCTGGGAACAGCGGCGCGCCGCGGCCGAGCAGGCACAGGCCGACGTGCTGGCCGCGCAGGCGGCGGTGGACAGCGCACGCCTGAACCTGGAATGGACCCAGGTGCGCGCGCCGATCGCTGGCCGCGCCGGCCGCGCGATGGTCACCGCCGGCAACCTGGTCAGCGCCGGCGACAGCGCCAGCGTGCTGACCACGCTGGTGTCGCTGGACAAGGTGCACGTGTACTTCGATGCCGACGAAGGCACCTTCCTGCGCTATGCGCAGATGGCGCGCGACGGCCAGCGCCCGAGCGAGCGCGACGGCAGCCTGCCGGTGCAGGTCGGCCTGGTCGGCGAGGACGGCTATCCGCATGCCGGCAAGGTCGATTTCCTCGACAACCAGCTGGTGCGCAGCACCGGCACCATCCACGTGCGCGCGTTGCTGGACAACGCCGATCGCCGCTTCACCCCCGGCCTGTTCGCGCGGGTGCGGCTGCTCGGCAGCGGTCGCTTCGACGCGGTGCTGATCGACGACCGCGCGGTGCTCACCGACCAGGACCGCAAGTACGTCTACGTGGTCGACAAGGACGGCAAGGCGCAGCGGCGCGACGTGCAGCTCGGCCGCAGCGCGGACGGCCTGCGCATCGTGCGCAGCGGCTTGTCCGCCGGCGACAAGGTCATCGTCGACGGCGTGCAGAAGGTGTTCATGCCCGGCATGCAGGTGCAGGCCAAGCCGATCGCGCAGACCGCGTCTCCTGCCGCACCGCGCCAGGCCGTCGCCCTCGACTGAGTCGCGGGCGCCGACGCAGCACCGGCCGGGTCATGACCTGCCGGCCGCGCCCGCCGGGCCCGCGATGGCCCGGCGTCGCCACCGGCATGCCTGCGTCCGCGCCCGGCCCCCCGTTTCATCCGTTTCCAGGACCACCACCCATGGACTTTTCCAGATTCTTCATCGACCGGCCGATCTTCGCCGCCGTGCTGTCGATCGTCATCTTCGCCGCGGGCCTGATCGCCATCCCGCTGCTGCCCATCGGCGAATATCCGGACGTGGTGCCGCCTTCGGTGGTGGTGCGCACGGTGTATCCGGGCGCCAATCCCAAGGTCATCGCCGAGACCGTCGCCACGCCGCTGGAGGAAGCGATCAACGGCGTGGAGAACATGATGTACATCAAGTCGGTCGCCGGCTCCGACGGCGTGCTGCAGATGACCGTGACCTTCCGCCCTGGCACCGATCCGGACGATGCCGCGGTCAAGGTGCAGAACCGCGTGGCGCAGGCGCAGGCGCGCCTGCCCGAGGACGTGCGCCGGCAGGGCGTGACCACGCAGAAGCAGTCGCCGACCTTCCTGATGGTGGTGCACCTGACCTCGCCCAAGGGCAAGTACGACACCCTGTATCTGCGCAACTACGCGCGCCTGCACGTCAAGGACGCGCTGGCACGGATCCAGGGCGTGGGCGATGCGCAGGTGTTCGGCGGCGGCGACTACGCGATGCGCGCGTGGCTGGATCCGGAGCGGGTGGCCGCGCGCGGGCTCACCGCCAGCGATGTGGTCGCGGCGATGCGCGAGCAGAACGTGCAGGTCTCCGCCGGCCAGCTCGGCGCCGAGCCGATGCCGGAGAGCAAGTTCCTGACCCTGATCAACGCGCAGGGCCGCCTGCGTACCGAACAGGAGTTCGGCGACATCGTGCTCAAGGTCGGCGCCGACGGCCAGACCGTGCGCCTGTCCGACGTCGCCCGCCTGCAGCTGGGCGCCGGCGACTACACCCTGCGCGCGCAGCTGGACGGCAAGAACGCGGTCGGCATCGGCATCTTCCAGGCGCCGGGCGCCAATGCGCTGCAGATCCGCGACCAGGTCATCGCCAAGATGGACGAGCTGACCAAGCAGTTCCCGGACGACGTGAAGTACGAAGCGGTGTACGACACCACCATCTTCGTGCGCGACTCGATCAGCGCGGTGGTCCACACCCTGCTGGAGGCGGTGCTGCTGGTGGTGCTGGTGGTGATCCTGTTCCTGCAGACCTGGCGCGCCTCGATCATTCCGCTGATCGCGGTGCCGGTGTCGGTGGTCGGCACCTTCGCCGCGCTGTACCTGCTGGGCTTCTCGATCAACACGCTGACCCTGTTCGGGCTGGTGCTGGCGATCGGCATCGTGGTCGATGATGCGATCGTGGTGGTGGAGAACGTGGAGCGCAACATCGAGGAGGGGCTGACCCCACTGGCGGCCGCCCACCAGGCGATGCGCGAGGTGTCCGGCCCGATCATCGCGATCGCGCTGGTGCTGTGCGCGGTGTTCGTGCCGATGGCGTTCCTGTCCGGGGTCACCGGGCAGTTCTACAAGCAGTTCGCGGTGACCATCGCCATCTCCACCGTGATCTCGGCGATCAACTCGCTGACCCTGTCGCCGGCGCTGGCCGCGCGCCTGCTGCAAGGCCACGACGCGCCCAAGGACCGCCTGTCGCGCGGTATGGAGCGGCTGTTCGGCGGCTGGCTGTTCCGTCCGTTCAACCGCTTCTTCCACCGCAGCTCCGACCGCTACCAGGGCGCGGTGTCGCGCATCCTCGGCCGCCGCGGCGCGGTGTTCGCGGTGTACGTGGCGCTGCTGCTGGTCACCGGGCTGATGTTCAAGGCGGTGCCGGGCGGCTTCATCCCGACCCAGGACAAGATGTACCTGATCGCCGGCGTCAAGCTGCCGGAGGGCGCCTCGATCGAGCGCACCGACGCGATGCTGCGCAAGGTCGCCACCATCGCCATGCAGACCGACGGCGTGGCCCATGCGATCTCGTTCCCGGGCCTCAACGCGCTGCAGTTCACCAATACGCCCAACACTGGCGTGGTGTTCCTGCCGTTGAAGCCGTTCGCCGAGCGCCACCGCAGCGCGCTGGAAATCAATGCCGAGATCAACCAGCGCATCTCGCAGCTGGGCGAGGGCATGTCGTTCGCCTTCATGCCGCCGCCGATCCTCGGCCTGGGCAACGGCAACGGCTACCAGTTGTTCATCGAGGACCGTGCCAACCTCGGCTACGGCGCGCTGCAGAACGCGGTCAGCACCATGCAGGGCGCGGTGGCGCAGACCCCGGGCATGAGTTTCCCGATCGGCACCTACCAGGCCAACGTGCCGCAGCTCGATGCCGAGGTCGACCGGGTCAAGGCCAAGGCCCAGGGCGTGGCCCTGACCGATCTGTTCGACACCTTGCAGACCTACCTGGGCTCGACCTACGTCAACGACTTCAACCAGTTCGGCCGCACCTGGCAGGTGATCGCCCAGGCCGATGCGCCGTTCCGCGAGAGCGTGGAGGACATCGCCCGGCTGCGCACCCGCAACGCCAACGGCGAAATGGTGCCGATCGGCTCGATGGTGACGATCAAGCAGACCTACGGTCCGGACCCGGTGCTGCGCTACAACGGCTATCCGGCCGCCGACCTGGCCGGCGAAGCGGATGCGCGCTCGCTGTCCTCGGCCGAGGCGATGGCCAAGATCACCCAGATCGCCAAGCAGGTGCTGCCCAACGGCATGGAGATCGAGTGGACCGACCTGAGCTACCAGCAGGTCACCCAGGGCAATGCGGCGCTGGTGGTGTTCCCGCTGGCGGTGCTGCTGGCGTTCCTGGTGCTGGCCGCGCTGTACGAGAGCTGGACGCTGCCGCTGGCGGTGATCCTGATCGTGCCGATGACCCTGCTGTCGGCGCTGTTCGGGGTGTGGCTGAGCGGCGGCGACAACAACGTGTTCGTGCAGGTGGGTCTGGTGGTGCTGATGGGCCTGGCGTGCAAGAACGCGATCCTGATCGTCGAGTTCGCCCGCGAGCTGGAACTGCAGGGCAAGGGCATCGTCGAATCGGCGCTGCAGGCCTGCCGCCTGCGCCTGCGCCCGATCGTGATGACCTCCATCGCCTTCATCGCCGGCACGGTGCCGCTGGTGTTCTCGCATGGCGCGGGCGCGGAAGTGCGCTCTGCCACCGGCATCACCGTGTTCGCCGGCATGCTGGGCGTGACCCTGTTCGGTCTGTTCCTCACCCCCGTGTTCTATGTCGCCCTGCGCAAGCTGGCCGGGCGGCCGCTGGTCTCGCATGCGCCGGCCCACGCCGACGCGCCGGCGCACGGCTGATCCTTTTCCCATCCTTCTCAGGAGTTTTGCAATGAACGCAGCACACAAGATCGCCCTGGTCACCGGCGCCACCCGCGGCATCGGCCTGCACACCGTGCGGCAGCTGGCCGAAGCCGGCGTGCACACCCTGCTGGCCGGGCGCGACGCGACCCGCGCCAGCGCCGCGGCCCTGGAACTGCAGGGCGAGGGCCTGCCGGTGGAGCCGCTGACCCTGGACGTCACCGACGCCGCCAGCATCGCCGCCGCGGTGGAGACGGTGCGCACACGCCATGGGCGGCTGGACATCCTGGTCAACAACGCCGGCATCCTGCGCGACGACCCGCGCCTGAGCGTGTCGCAGCAGAGCCTGGAGACCTGGCGCGAGACCTTCGACACCAACCTGTTCGGCCTGATCGCGGTCACCCAGGCGTTCCTGCCGCTGCTGCGCGAGGCGCCGGCCGCGCGCATCGTCAACGTCTCCAGCGTGCTCGGTTCGCTTGCCCTGCACAGCCAGCCCGGGTCGCCGATCTACGACTTCAAGGTGCCGGCCTACAACGTGTCCAAGAGCGCGGTGAATGCCTGGACCATCCAGTTGGCCTACGAACTGCGCGAGACCCCGATCAAGGTCAACACCATCCACCCCGGCTACGTGAAGACCGACATGAACGCGGGCGAGGGCGAGCTGGAAGTGGCCGACGGCGCGCGCAGCAGCGTGATGATGGCGCTGCTTGACGCCGACGGCCCGACCGGCAGCTACACCCATGTCGGACAGGTGCTGCCATGGTGATCCGTCCCGTCTTCGGCGCACTGGCGCTGGCGCTGCTCAGCGCCTGCGCCAGCGTCGGCCCCGACTACCGCGTACCGGCGCAGCCGCCGGTCACCCTGCAGGGCGCCGCGTCGCCGGTGTTCGCGACCGACTCGCCGGTCGCGTCCTGGTGGGCGCAGTTCGACGACCCGGTGCTGGAACAGCTGGTGCACGACGGCCTGGTCGCCAACCTGGACCTCCGCCTCGCCCTGGCGCGCGTGCACGAGGCGCGCGCGGTCTTCGCCGAGCAGCGTCTGGACCAGGCGCCGCATGTCACCGCCGGCGGCGACTACACCCGCGGCAAGGCCCCGGACGCGGACGCTGGCGGCGCGCGCGTGCTCACCGAAAGCTACCGGCTGGGCTTCGATGCCGCCTGGGAGCTGGACCTGTTCGGGCGCCAGCGCCGCGCCAGCGAAGCGGCGCGTGCGAACCTGGAAGCCGAACAGGCCGGCCTGGCCGACGCCCAGGTCACCGTGGCCGCGGAGGTGGCACGCAACTACTTCGCCCTGCGCGGCACGCAGAAGCGCATCGCGCTGGCGCGGACCACGCTGGACAACCTGCGCGACACCCAGCGGCTGACCGAGACCCGTTGGCGACTGGGCGCCGGCAGCGAACTGGACGTGCAGAGCAGCCGCGCGCGGCTGAAGGCGATCGAGGCCGACATCCCGCTGCTGGAAGTCGATGCCGCACAGGCGCGGCACCGGCTGGCGGTGCTGCTGGGCAAGCCGCCGGGCGCGCTCGATGCACTGCTGGCGCCGCAGCCGACCCCGGCCTATGCACGGGCCTTGCCGCTGGGCGACACAACGCAGTTGCTGCGCCGGCGTCCGGACGTGCGCATCGCCGAACGCCGTCTGGCGGCGGCGACCGCGCGCGTCGGCGTGGCCACCGCCGACCTGTTCCCGCGGATCAGCCTGTCCGGTTTCGTCGGCTTCCTGTCCGGCGATGCCGGCGCCTTGCTGCACGGCCGCAGCAAGGCCTGGTCGCTGACCCCGTCGATCCAGTGGGCGGCGTTCGACCTGGGCAGTGTGCGGGCACGCCTGCGCGCGAGCGAAGCGCAGGCCGACGGCGCCGCAGCCGACTACGAGAAAGCCGTGCTCGGCGCACTGGAGGACACCGAGAACGCCTTGACCGCTTATGCCCACGAACAAGCGCGGCTGGCGATCGTGGCCGAACAGACGCAGGCGGCGCAGCGGGCCGAGGCGTTGGCGCAGATCCGCTATCGCGAAGGCTCGGAGGATTTCCTGACCCTGCTCGATGCGCAGCGCACGCAACTGACCGCCGAGGCGGCCCTGGCCGACGCCGAAGCGGCGGTGAACATCGGCGTGGTGCGGGTGTACAAGGCGCTTGGTGGTTGGGGGCAGGACGCGGGCACGGAGGCCGGCAGCCGGGACGTCGCGACCACCGCGGTGGCGGCGTCCGCGGTGCAGGCGCGCTGAGCAGAGCGCTGCACCTGCCGCGGTGCGGGACGACCGTTCGCACCGTGGCGCCTGGTCGGCACCGCTCGTCATGTGCTCTCGCCGCCATCCGGCCGCTTCCCAGGTTTGTCTATAGGAGCGGCGTCAGCCGCGCCGGGCGTTCCCGCTGAAGCCCGGCGCGGCTGCATGGCTGGCGACTCCCACAATGGCTTGCGGCGAGCCCTGCGGGTGCACTGTGCGAGGGACTTCAGCCCCGACGCATTGCGCCATCGGAACGCACGCCAATTCGCCCGGCATCACAGTTGGTGCTCACAGGATGCTTCCCGCCATCGGAGCGGTACTGGTGACGGCGACCGGACCGAAGACCAGCCGGGCATGTGGCAGATCGCCGCGGGTGCTGGTCGTTCAGTCCTGCGCCACGTCCTCGGCGATCACATAACGGTCGCGACCGTTGTTCTTGGCCTGGTACAGCGCGGTGTCTGCGCGCGAGAACCAGTCGTGCCACTGCACCTCGTCGCACAGCATCGCCGCACCCAGCGACACGGTGATGGTGCCGTTGGGGCCGCGCAGCGCAGAGCGGGTGGCATCGTGCAGGCGCCTGGCGAAGGCGGACAGTTCGGTCGCGGACTGCAGCCGTGCCACCACCACGAACTCCTCGCCGCCGAACCGGAACACCTCGTCCGGCGCACGTACCTGCGCGCGCAGCAGCGCGGCCAGCTCGGCCAGCACCCGGTCGCCCTCGGCATGGCCGTAGAGGTCGTTGACCTCCTTGAAGTGATCGATGTCGAGCACGATCAGCCCATGCCGGCGAGTCGCACGACGCGGATCGGCCACCCGTTGCGACAGGCTGCGCTCGAGCATGCGGCGGTTCGGCAGCCCGGTCAGCGAATCGTGCGACGCCAGTTGTTCCAGCTGCACGCGATCGCCTTCCACCCGCAACGCGAGCATGTAGCCCAGCCCGGTGATCAGCAACGACACCGAGATCATCGAAAAGAAGTGCTCGGCACCCAGGGTGCTCGGGGTCACCACCAGCAGCACCGCGATCAGAGTGGCATTGCAGGCCAGCGCGACATGGCGCGTCACCACGAAGAAATTGCTCATCATCACCAGGTACAGCCACGGCACCGCGGCGTGGCGCAGTGCATGGCAGGCCAGGGCGCTCCCCAGCAACCAGCTCAGCGACAGCAGCGGATCCATGCGGCCGTCGCCACGGTGCAGCGCCAGCCAGGTCGCCAGCGCGGCCAGGCCGGCCAGCGCGGCGCCGGCCAGTGCAGTCAACGGCGCGCCGATCGCCATCTGATAGACGGCGAACAGCAGCAGCACCCCGGCCGTGGACGGACCGAGTGTCTTGATGATGCCGAGCCGGAAGTGCCGACGCAGGGTCAATCCGGCGCTCACGGGGCTGGACTCCGGAGCGGCGCAAGTTCATTGCAGGCGGGCTGGCGAGGGCGGGCAATGAACATGGCGACGTCAGGATGGCGAAGAGGTGTTGCGGTGGCAGAGGCAAGTTCCATGCCTGAGGTTCTTTTGTGGTGAATATCCCGAAGCTGACCGCGGCGCAGCGGGATTGCCGACACGTATGGCATCACGACGACGTCGCATTGGCGGAGGGATCGGCGTCGCGCCGATCAACCTGCGCCACGCGGCAGACGTTGTCTGGCGGCGGGTGGTACAGCGCTGTTGCGAGGACGCTCGCGCCTGCCTCTACCCGCCGGAGAGGGTGGCGCGCAGCGCCGGATGAGGGCACGGGCGAAGCGGGGCGCTAGCCGGGCAAACCGTACTCTCGTCGCGTGGGGGCGGTGTTGTGTGCAGATGGACGCAGCGCCGGCCGGACGGGCTATCTCTGCAGCGCTACCGTCGCCGGCGCGATGGGATGAGCAAGACGTGCCGGCCAGGAGGCGGGTTACGCTTCGCTGCCGTCGATGGCCTTCAACCCCTTCTGGCTGAGCGCCAGATCGCCGTCCTCGCCTTGCGCCGCGTAGTCCTCGCGCACCGCCCAGGTCGCCTCGGCTTCGCTGACCGGGGTGGTGGCATGGATGTCCTGCAGGATACGCAGTTGTTCCTGGGTCAATGGCATGGGGAGTGTCCGAATCGAGGAGGGCGTCTGCCACCGTACAGACCGGCGGTGACGGGTATGTCGGCGCGTCGCCGATGCCGCCATCGCCAGTGCCCGCCTAGGCGCTCTTGGCGGCGGCGCGGTTGGCATGCGCCGTCATCGCACGGCAACGACGCCGCCGACATCATTTCGCAACGCCTCAAGGACGCCGGCGTAACGGACACGGACGCATGATGCGCCTACCAGCTGTGCGGCCGGGGCGATGCCTGGGGCTGCTTCAAGGATGCAGGCATCCGCGGCTGGACCACTTTCTTCGCGCACCGGCAGGTAGATCGCCTGCTGGTGCGTTGGCATGTCAGCTGGCGCTGCGCAAGGCCATGCGCGGCCTGCCGCGCATGGTCGCCTCAGGCGCTCCTGGGTGCCGAACAGCCGTGCATCGTGCATCGTCCGGAGCAGGTGGAGCAACGCCTAGTGCCGAGGCATTGGGAAGGGCGACCTGATCAAGGGCGCGTTCAACCGTTCGTGCGTGGGCAGGCTGGTGGAGCGCAAGGCCCGGCTGGCGGTGCTGTGCGAGAGCAGGGGGCACGGCCGGCCTCGGAATCCTCAGGTCCCCCACGTATGCTCCGGCTCCTGCGCGTCGTCCACACCCGCCTGGCATCCAGTCGTTCTAATTGGCTAATTCAACGGCCTTTACCGGCTTGTACGCGGCTCCGTCTCCTTCCAGGATGACTTTGACCTTCATCTGGAGGATTTGTGCGGTTTGCGCCAGTTTCAGAATGTTCTGGCCTGCAATATCTCCGCAATACCACTCTCCGCCCTGGAAGTTATGTCCTGTGGGTGACCCCGCGATCTGAAAGAAACAGGTGCTCCCGGTATTGTTCGCCTTGACATTTCTCAGGTATCCGGTTTCGGTATATTCGCCTGCCATTGCATTCAGGCTCAATGACGAAAGGCAGATTGCGATTGCAAAGGCTGGGGGCTTGATTTTCATTGTCGTGCTCCTGTTTTTTCGTGTGGGTCCACTAAAACGAACGACTGCAATGCGCAGACTCGTGTGGGGTGTGGACATCTGTTTGGTTTGTGGCCGTCTACAGTATTTTTGGGGGGGGCATCAGATGGAACGTGCACCACCCACTCTCCCGGCAAGCGCAATGCCCGCTGGGTAAACGGTGGTTCGATTTTTCAGGGAAATACTGTGCTGGAGACGGACGTCGGTATGTCGATGGTCAAAGTATAATGCTGGATATTATTTGTTTGTCATAGAGCCTTTTGATGATTTCGTACCTGGGGCATGAATGCGAGGATGCTCTCGATCTGCTCGATGCCGGGAAGCCGTTCGCCGCGTCGCAGACGAAGCGCAGCGGTAGTTCCATCGCATGCTCATTTAGCGCCAGTACTACCTGGCTCGCTGGCTCGTCTACCACCAGGTATGGTGAGTCGCTGGGCTGTTCTCCATCGAAATCAGCGTTGAAAGCGTCCGAAAGATTCCATCGATCCTCCCAGAAGTCGTTCGAGTACAGCACCGAGTCTTCGTCATCGTAATAGTCGTCGACCATCTCTTGGTTGAGCTCGGCGTGACTGATGACTCTGCCGAAAGGAAACCCATCGACCGCCACATATTCGGACATGCCGTCATAGTCGATGATGAGTTGATTGATTCTTTGCCATTCCGGGGAGCCCGCCACATGGCTGTCGCGGACTCTTTGCAGGGAGGACGAAACACTATAGAAATTGCTGCCCGGCATGATCATGTAGATCCATGCGCTCTGATCGCTGCCGACCATGCTCAGGCAATGGTTGACGACTGCTTTCAAATCCGAGCTCGTCGATACGAAGGCGGAGGTATAATGCTCGACACTTTCTCCGGTGAAGTGATGGGCGAGGTCGTAGTCGCGGATTCTGCCGTTGTTGTGCGGATAGAACCCGCCGGCTTGTTGAATTTCATCGGGTGACCGCGTATCGCATCTGAAAAGAAAATCTGGTGGGTCGTTTGCCCAGGCCAGTGAAGGACAGATGATGAGACAGAATAGACAGAGCAGATTTTTCAATTCCAGAACTCCAGCAGATTTCTCAAGGCGATGGCTCCATAGGCGATGAATATGGAAATGATTGTATTTATTTAATATGTACAATTATTAAACTCGCCAATGAAAATGGGCGAAAACTCATTGGCATTTGCGATTGGGTTTTCATATTCAGCCCCATGGTCGGGCAGTTCCATGCCCCCGGCCTTGATGGTGTAGGGGGCGCGCCTGCTTCCCTCGCAACGCGGACAGCGCTTGGCTCGGGAAATCGTCGTTCATGCTCGCGTCCTGTCGCATCCGATCGAATGCCCCCGAGAGTGCTGCAGCGGCACGCGAGGCAGCCAGACGGGCGACATCGCCCATCGGTAGAAAACGGGGTGCACCAAGTGGCTCGGGCCAGCGAGGGTCCGAAGATCGGTGGGAGCGAAGATGCGCGCCTATGGCACAGCCGGGCGGCGCAGAAAATAAGGCTTCGGCACGGGGTTTGATACCTCGTTTGATACCTGGACCAGGCTCAAATCGATCATCAAACCCCGGGCCAAACCTTCGCAGAATCAAGCGTTTACTGCTCTTTTCCGCGATCAGATGGTGGAGGTGGGCGGAATCGAACCGCCGTCCGAAGGCACTCCATCCCCGGCACTACATGCTTAGCTCATCGTTGGATCTCGCCCCGGAACAGCACGATGTGCGAAGCGCATCCCGGGACCAGCCTGCTTGATTTAGCCAATGGCTGACAGGCAGCCACCACCGGCGATTCCGTGATAATGACCCTACGTCGCGAGCACGGACACAAGCGATTTCGGGGCTAGGCCTTAAGCGGCCAGTGCGTAGTTGTCGTCGTTGGCAACTATAAGTTTGCGGCTGGATTTACGAGGAAAGCTGCCCCCTCGGCATGCGCCAAGCGATTTTGCAACCCCCGTCGAAACCAGTGCACCCCCGGGGACAACGTCAAACGCTGACCTGCACAGTGTAGGGATCGGGGAGGGCAGTCACAAGTCTTGAGACAGGCCGCGCTTAAGCTGGCTTCACTGCGACGCCGGCTCTGTCACGCCGCCGTCCCCCAGGCATTCCCCCAGGCATGGAGCAGCGCAATGGCAAGCAGACAGCCGCGTGGCCGCAGCAGCGGGCGTACGCCCAAGGCACCCGTCACGTCCTCGACGTCCACCCCCGGCAAGGCGCCGGCCAAGGCGCCGGCGAGATCTGCCGCCAAGCCGACAGCAACAGCGCGCAAGACGCCAGCGGTTGGTACGCGGGCTGCCAAGGCGGCGAAGAAGACGGCGCCGGCATCGGCAGCTCCATCCACGAAGGGACCTGCATCGGCAAGGCTGGCAGCACCGTCCAGATCCGACGCCGCGGCTCCCGGCGCCAGCAGACCTGCCTCGGCGACGCCCGCCGCCGCTCTACCGGCGGGCAACGCGCTGCGGCCCAAGGCCACCGGCGAAGGTTCGCTGGCGCAGGGGCGGGCACGCACGGTCGTCTACATCCATGGCATCGGCAACAAGCCGCCGGCCGAGGTGTTGCGCTGCCAATGGGATCGCGCGCTGTTCGGTCGCGCGATGGGCGAGCGCACGCGCATGGCCTACTGGGTCAACCGCGAACGCTATCCGTCGCCGGAGCCCGGCGATTGCCAGGATCAGGACCGCGGCCCGGTGTTGAACCAGGCCGAGCAGCGCGTGCTCAGCGCACTCGGCGTGGCCCCGCAACTGGCCGATCTGCGCCAGATCGCCGACACGCTGGCCGCCAGCGAGGCCGAGCGCGCACGGCTGCACCAAGTGCTGGACGAGGTGGAGGCGGCGGTGCCGGCACCGGCGGCTGCAGTCGCCGACGTGCACGCGCAGGGCGTGGTCGACGTGCTCAACCGCGCACTGCTGAAGCTGATCTCCGCGGCGCTGCTGCAGGACGTGCACGACTTCTTCTTCGTGCCGGCGCGGCGTACGCAGATGCGCGAGAGCCTGCTGCAGCGCATCCGCGCCGGTGGCGGCCCGTTCGTGGTCATCGCGCACAGCCAGGGCTCGCTGATCGCCTACGACGTGCTGCGCGAGCTGCAGCCGCAGGACTGCGAGGTGTCGCTGCTGCTCACGCTCGGCTCGCCGCTGGGGCTGCCGGTGGTGCGCAGCATGTTCAAGGAGTGGACCGGCACGCCGAAGCTGCCGTTCCCACCCTGCGTGGCGCGCTGGGTCAATGTCGCCGAACGGCGCGACCCGGTGGCGCTGGACGATGATCTCAGCGACGACATCGCCGATGCCGGCGGGCGCTTCCACAACATCGCCGGGTCGAAGATCAACCCGGATTGGCAGCACAACCCGCATTCGGCCGCCGGCTACCTGTCCATCCCCGACGTGCGCGCCGAGGTGCGGCGCGCGGTGGGCGTGGGCTTCGATCAGCCGATCGCGCATCCGGTGCTGATCAAGGACTTGTCCGATCAGCTGGAGGCGCGCGCGCCGGATTATCGTCATGAGGTGCTGATCGAACTCGAGCGGTTGTCCGACGCCGGCGATCCGGCGCAACGCAAGCATGAGTTGATCGCCGCGTTGCGTGCGCTGACCGAGGCCTCCACCGGCCTGCACGGCGAGGCGCTGGATGCGCAGATCGAACTGGAGGACACGCTGCAGCGCTACGTGTCGGCGCGGCTGACCCGTTTCGAGATCGAGAGCCTGCGCGAGCGCTATCGCGACCTCAATCTGAAACGCCTGTGGCGAGATGCGGGCAAGCGCGCGCTGATCTACCAGTCGCGCAGCACGATCCAGGTGGACGCGGCACAGGTGGCCTATCGCGCGCTCGGCAGCGGCATCGGCTGGGCGGTGCTGGACAGCGGCATCGCCGCGGCGCATCCGCACTTCCATACCGCCGGGCAACCGGCGACCGTGCTTGCCCAATGGGACTGCACCCAGCGCGGACGCCCGCGCGCGTTGCGCCCGGGCGAGGCCGGCTTCGACACGCTCGACGGCAATGGTCACGGTACCCACGTGGCCGGCATCATCGCCGGGCAGTGCGAAGCGCCGCTGCCCGGTTTGCCGGCCACTGCGCCACTGCAGTTCGCCGGCATGGCGCCGCTGGCGCGGCTGTACGGGCTGAAGGTGCTGGACGACGACGGCAACGGCCGCGACTCGTGGATCATCAAGGGCGTGCAGCAGGTCGCCGAATTCAATGAGCGCGCCGGCGAACTGGTGGTGCACGGGGTCAACCTGAGCCTGGGTGGCTACTTCGACGCCGAGAGCTATGGCTGCGGCTTCACCCCGCTATGCAACGAGTTGCGCCGGCTGTGGCGGCAAGGCGTGGTGGTGGTGATCGCGGCCGGCAACGACGGCCTGGCCTGGCTGATGCAGGGCGACGGTGAGGCCTACCCGCTGAACCTGGACCTGAGCATCGGCGACCCGGCCAACCTGGAGGAGTCGCTGGCGGTGGGTTCGGTGCACAAGAGCAGCCCGCACAGCTACGGCATTTCGTACTTCTCTTCGCGTGGCCCGACCGCCGATGGCCGCTACAAGCCGGATCTGGTCGCGCCGGGCGAAAAGATCCTGTCGGCGCACCACGGCTATGCGCTCGAGGATCCCGGCACCTGGATGGTGGAGATGAGCGGCACCAGCATGGCCGCGGCGCATGTGTCGGGGTTGATCGCCGCCTTTCTGTCGGTGCGCCGCGAGTTCATCGGTGCCCCGGATCGGGTCAAGCAACTGCTGCTGGCGCAGTGCCTGGACCTGCAGCGCGATCGCTACATGCAGGGCAGTGGGCTGCCGAGCTTGATGCGAATGCTTGGCGGGACGTGAGTGGGGCGGGGATGATCAGCCATTCGGCTGCTGAAAAGTCGGGGATTCGGGATTTGGGATTCGCAAACGGCGGTTCCCTGGGGCAGCGCGGTCTCCCGTGTGGGAGCGGCTTCAGCCGCGACGCGGTGAGGCCGGGATTGGGGGCGGGGATCGAGGGGCGAAACAGGCTCGGAGGCCGCATCGCCTTTCATGTCGGAATCTGCTTTCGCCGCAACGGGTGACTGCCGATGTTTCCAGATGAGGGCATGAAACGGGCTGCGCGTCTTCTGCGGCCGGTGCGACCGAATCACGTCGCGTTCCGACTTCATCGCGTCGCGGCTGAAGCCGCTCCCACAAGGGCATCCATGCACCGCGGTGCGCTCTTGCGGCTGTCGTGCCACGGCGTTGTGGCGTCGCACTTGCGGCTGAGCTTGTGGGAATGGGAGCTGCGGTTGCGACTCCCCAATCCCCAATCCCGGCTCCACTGTGTCGCGGC